>RDZH01000011.1 GCA_004293935.1 Alphaproteobacteria bacterium
GTGTGTTTCACCTCTGAGCTACAACGCACGAAGCACACCGCACGCGTGGCATTAGACGCAGCACAGCATGATTGCCTCATACACACATGGCATCAACTCAATGAAATAGATTATGGCATCGATGAAAATCAACCCGAATCCGTAGTGCGCGCACGCCTTGGTGCTGCAGCGTTAGACGCATGGGAGCAGCACAGCACGCCCCCGCATGGGTGGGACATCGACCCTCATGCGATGCACGCTATGTGGCATAATCTAGCGCAGCACATCCTTGCAGACTATGCTGGGCGCACCATATGGATTGTAACCAGCAATGGCATTGCACGTTTCGCTCTTTCTCTACTGCCTGATAGCACAGCCTATAGCCCAAAACTTGCCACGGGCGCATACAGCATATGGCACTATGATGCAGGATGGGTATGTTCTGGATGGAACATCCGCCCCTAAACCGCTCTATAGTCGTTTGACGAACCTATCGCTACGCGCTATATATCGCAACGCGATCTAATAAAAACACACATAAAGCCCTATGGATTGCACATAATTCTTGCAATATGTTGTCGCTTCTCGTACTTATTTAGAAGTACGATGGTGCTATGCATATAAAATAAAGGATAAACTATGCCTGAAGTGATATTAAACGGTTCAGAAGGTCGCTTAGAAGGGCGTTACCATCATAATGATAATCCGACTGCACCTGTGGCGATTGTACTGCATCCGCACCCACTCTATGGTGGCACAATGAACAATAAGGTTGTGTATCGCATATTTCAAGCCTTTATGAATAATGGATTTTCTGTATTACGCTTTAATTTTCGTGGCGTGGGAAAATCGATGGGTACGTATGATGAAGGTGTGGGTGAATTGAGCGATGCTGCCACTGCCCTTGATTGGATTCAAGCACAAAACCCTGAAGCCTGCACATGCTGGGTCAGTGGTTTTTCGTTTGGTGCATGGATTGCCCTGCAACTTTTGATGCGTCGTCCTGAAATTGAAGGATTTGTCACGGCATCACCGCCCGTCAATAAATATGATTTCTCGTTCATTAGCCCTTGCCCTGCTGCGGGATTAATTTTACAAGGGGATAAGGATGATATTGTACAAGAAAAAGATGTATCGCGCTTGGTAACAAAACTACATCAACAAAATTTCACAAACATTGATTATCAAATGTTTACGGGGGCAGATCATTATTTCCGCAATCAACTTGATCAGTTTGAACAAACCATTTCTGATTATCTCAATAATCAAATGTTGGAATTCATCACCAAACGCCAACCTATAGTAGGAAAAAAACGCCGTTGATAATAAAGATTTTTGATGCTTATCATCCGCCCATTACATGACCAAGATAAACAGGTGATTACTTCCCTTGTACGTGCAACGATTGCAACGGGTACTACCTATCCCTACAATCCGAACATGAGTGATGTTGAAGCATGGGAACTTTGGACGAATCCGAATAATCGTGTGTATGTTGGATGCATCGGTAATAAGATTGTTGGTACGTTCTACATACGCCCCAACCAACCCCATTTAGGCGCGCATATCTGCAATGCTGGGTTTATGGTATCTTCAGAAGTGGCTGGGCAAGGCATCGGCACGCAGCTTGGCACTTATGCACTACAGGAAGCGAAGGCGTTGGGCTATCATGCGATGCAATTTAATTTAGTAGTCGCGACGAATCACGCCTCCATTCGCATTTGGGAGAAGCTGGGATTTTCTACGATTGGCATTGTTCCTGAAGCATTTCACCATCCCGAACATGGATTGACAGATGCCTTGATTATGTATAAAAAACTGTAGGAACACTATTAAGAGCAGCGTTCTATGCACATCATTGACGATTTCCTCACCACCATGGTTGCTGATCGGGGGTTTGCCGCGAACACCGAAGAAGCCTACCGTCATGATCTGGAAGAATTTTTTGATACATTACCACACGGAGTAGGAGCAGAATCATTCACACGCCATCATGCCGATGCGTGGTTTGCCTCATTAAGCAGTGTGCATCATTATGCACCAAGCACGATGGCACGCAAATTGAGTGCGATACGGCAATTTTGCCTCTACCTCATTGAAGCAGAATTGCGTAGCGATCATCCATGCGATCATCTGCCTATGCCCAAACAAGCAAAAATCTTGCCGCATACACTGAGCGTGCAGGATATTGAACGGCTACTCAATGTTCTTCTGACGCAATGCGATGAACCTCTTATAATCCGCACCTATGCCATGCTTCATGTGCTGTATGGGGCGGGATTGCGGGTGAGTGAAATGGTCGGCTTGAAGCAAGCACAGATACAGCATAGCCCCATGATCCCTGAAGGAGTATTGCTGCATATACGTGGTAAGGGCAATAAGGATCGCTTAGTCCCACTCCATCCGCGCAGTTGGCAGGCGGTGCAGCATTATCTCACCCTACGCCCACAATTCATCAAGCACGGAGCGCGTGATGCAGGATGGTTATTTCCTTCAGAACGGGCAGCAGCAGGGCATATTACCCGCCAAGGATTTGGGCAAATACTCAAACAGCTTGCCTATGAGGCAGATGTTGACCCGCAGCGCGTCCACCCCCATGCACTTCGCCATTCCTTTGCAACCCATTTATTGGAAGGCGGGGTAGATTTGCGCAGCATCCAATCGCTCCTTGGACATGCAAGCATCAGCACCACCGAACGCTATACGCATCTAACGGGGCAGCACCTAAAAGACGTAGTGCGCACCAAGCATCCCTTGGCACGCACGAAAGGATAGTTATTAACGTGTCATACCCGCGAAGGCGGGTATCCATAAACAACGGTTCAGACTGGACTCCTGCCTACGCAGGAGTGACGAAATTGTTGGTTGTATGGGTAATGAAATTGAGTAGTGCTATAACCTCAGCTCTATTGCAACCATACATCCATCGATGGTCGCCGTTCATTTTTAATTTTACTACTAAACCAACCTAATGCTTGTTCATGCGCAATCATCTGTGATGCCCCCTCATATAATGCATCAAGAATCCTATCAACTTTATAACCCATGCGGTATTGGAAGGAAACTTCTAAACAGCCATCTTCAACATCACTATGTTCACCATGCATTCCACGAATCTGCAAATGATGGGAGCGCGCAATCTCTTTTAAGCTCTCATAATCCTTTGCCACCGACACGGGCAATGCCAGCATCGCACTCACGCGCATACCCGTACCGCAATTTGTGGGACAAGACGTAATAAAAAAATTGCCATCACGCGCCCAACCATCCTGCGCATCAAGATGAGCTGCCGCATCCAGTAAGGTACGCGTAACATGGGTAATATCCCCTCCCTCCTCTTTGGCATAGAGGCGTAGGTGATCTTCTTCCCCTATCCACGCCCCCACGGATGTTGTGGTCTGATAAAGCATTTGCCCCGCAGGCCAACCATCTGCACTGCCCGTATTATAGGCATAGTGGTTAGGTTGTTGAAACATATCCCCCATAAAGCGCATCTCTTGTAAGGCTTCATCACTGCACGCATCCACCCGTTGATAACTCCCTGCATACGGCGTTCCTTGTAGGGCGTGTAATTTTTCTTGCACCTCCGCCAAAATCGCTTCGCGCAATCCAAAATGTTCTTCTTTCATGCCAAACGGATAATCTTCTAAATTATACGCCAAACGCGCCCGCACGGAACGGCAATAACGTGCATCTAATGTACGTACTCTATCGCTCATCTCCAAGCGATTGGGATGGTTTTTGGGATCAAAGGCGCAGCCATGGAAGCGTTCCAATAAGGGATAAAGCAATGGTTTGAATCGTTCAAGTGCGGAGGCATCGGGCAGAGAACAACCAATAGAGGTATGTTCCTCACTATTGCGCATCATCTCTTTGATATTCCCGCCCCATTGGCTGGTTGTATGGGCAAGATAGGCTTTTTCAACGGCAGACAATCCACGCCATATCTGTGCAGCAAGCGAGGGGGATGCAGCGTACAATCGATCATATAATTGCGACTTTTCCATAGAACTATGATGCCAAAAAAATTGCGCACTGCACAATAATTTTTACTTCAGTGAGCAAATAATCCCTTCTATAGTCACACTTTATGCAAATGTGTCGCTAATTGACTCATCACGCGATGATTGGTGAGGTTTAAGGCAATCGGGGTAACAACCGTATGATGCGCCTGTAGGCGTGCGCAATCCGTCTGCGGTTCATGCACACACTCACGATAATCTGCACCACCAATCCAATAATAGCTCCGCCCGCGAGGGTCAATACGTGCATCAATACCTTCATCATTGCCCATGCGAATGCCTTGTTCTGCCACGCATAATGGTCGACGCTCATGCGCTGCGCAATCGGGGATATTGACAGATAATAAGGTAAATGGCTCCCACGAAAAACCTTGTAGGGAGCGCATCACTTCATGCACCGCTGCACGGGTATTATCCCAATCCAACGGCATATTATGCAGAATCGATTGTGAAAAAGCGATGGACGGGATACCCAACAACGTACCTTCCATCGCTGCGGCGATCGTTCCCGAATAGGTGACATGCTGCGCCATATTATCACCATGATTAATCCCTGACACCACAATATCTACGGGACGTTGTTTATCCAGCAATTCTTGCACGCCAACCAACACGCAATCAGTCGGCGTTCCACTCACTGCAAAGGTACGCTCATCAATGGCACGGGCGCGTAAAGGACGGTGCAAGGTTAGGGAATGCCCTGCGCCACTTTGCTCCGTCTCGGGGGCGACAACCCATACATCATCTGACCATGAACGCATCACTTCGGCAAGAAGATGTAATCCCTGCGCATAAATACCATCATCATTACTGATAAGAATACGGGCGGATGATAAATTAGAAGGAATAGTAAGATGTTGCATGGCTTATGATTTAGGTTCTGTTTATCTATTATGTTCGCTATAGTGAGACTTCTGCATAATTCTCAGTCCTTGTCATACCAGCGAAGGCTGGTATCCATAAACTACTTTTGTTATTGGATTCCTGCCTACGCAGGAATGACGAAGACGAATTTGCTAGTTTTGTGAGTCATGCAGAGGTCTCATAGTGTTATAGTCACACGTGATATAAAAAATGAGTGATTTTTTTGTCAAACGACTATAGCACATCAGCGAAAACTCAACAGAACCTAGCATAGTTTTTATAAAAAATCTTCATAAAAATGATGCCCTATCTTATCCTCACAAAGCAAGGTGCAACGCTTCTTCTAATCCATCGCGCCAATGCGGCATGGTGACATCAAGCACATCCGCAAGGCTGGTGCAATCAAGGCGTGAATTAAGCGGACGCGCTGCGGGTGTGGGATAATCACGCGAAGGAATAGCGCGACAATGCCGCACCTTCACATCGATGCCATGCTGCCGTGCCTGCGCAAAAATCGCTTCAGCAAACCCATGCCAACTGGTTTCACCTTGATTGCACATATGATAGATGCCTGAAGGAAAAACTGGTTCATGCGTGGCATATAATAAGGCATCCAGTGTTGCTTGGGCAATATGTGGGGCGTAGGTCGGCGCGCCTATCTGATCCGATACCACACTCAATTCCTCACGTTCTTTGCCAAGCCGAAGCATCGTCGTCAAAAAATTCTTACCCTGCGCATCATAAACCCACGAGGTGCGAAAAATAAGATAACGCCCCCCTGCTGCCATCATCGCTTCTTCCCCTGCACGCTTTGATGCACCATAGACATTCAACGGGGCGCACTTATCATTTGGGCGATGTGGCGCGCTCCCTTTGCCATCAAAAACATAATCTGTCGAATAATGCACCAACGCCACGCCACGATCAGCACACCACTGCGCAATAAGTGCAGGTGCATGAGCATTCACCGCAAAGGCACAATCGCGTTCTTCTTCGGCTTTATCCACCTGCGTATAGGCAACCGCATTAATCACGCTATGAGGTTGCATCCGCTCCAGCAAAGCAATGACCGTCTCGGGATGCATAAAATCGCACTCCGCACGGCTTGCTGCATAGGCTTTATACCCTAAAAGCTGCGTAAGGGCGCGAGCAACTTGCCCTGTTGCGCCAAGAATAAGAATGGTTGGACGTTGCGTCATGGGAGGAGTCCCTCATAAATGAATCATTGACCGCTACCATAGCCCTAGTGCGCCCGCGCTGCAAGATGTTTTATTCTCCATCTTTATACTAGACAAAAACAGCAATGCACATTACATTGCAGGAATGCAAAACCCTTCTTTACCCCTACGCACGGATTGGCAACTCGATGAGGTTGCTGCCTTATTTGACCTCCCCTTCCCTGATCTCATGTTTCAGGCGCAAACCGTACACCGCGCTCATTTTAGTGCCACGCAGGTGCAGGCATCAACCTTGCTTTCCATCAAAACAGGTGGCTGCCCCGAAGATTGCAAATATTGCCCGCAAAGCGCGCATTTTGATACGCCCGTGAATGCATCGAAATTGCTTGATATTGAGACGGTTATCACCGCTGCTCGTCATGCAAAAGAAGCTGGTGCGACACGTTTTTGCATGGGGGCAGCATGGCGTTCCCCTAAAGAACGCGATATGCCAAAAGTCACGCAAATGATTCAAGAAGTACGCGCCCTCGGTTTAGAAACCTGCATGACCCTTGGGATGTTGGATGCGCACCAAGCGCACCAACTAAAAGAAGCGGGGCTTGATTATTATAATCATAATCTTGATAGTTCTGAAGAATTTTATAAAGAAATCATCACCACCCGCACCTATCACGATCGCCTCACTACCTTAGAGCATGTACGCGATGCAGGCATCAATACCTGCTGTGGCGGCATAGTGGGCATGGGTGAAACACGCGAAGATCGCATTGCATTCTTGCACCGTTTAGCAACCTTGCCATCCCATCCGCAAAGTGTACCCATCAACCAATTAGTCCAAGTGGAAGGCACACCTTTGCATGGCGCACACGCACTAGACCCTTTAGAATTTGTGCGTATGATCGCGGTAGCGCGTATTTTAATGCCTGCTTCTTATGTGCGTCTTTCCGCTGGGCGTGAAACAATGGATGATGCCACGCAAACGCTTTGTTTGCTCGCTGGTGCAAATTCCATCTTTTTTGGTGAAACGTTGCTGACCACCCCTAATCCTGCAACGCATCATGACCAACAGCTCTTAAAACGCTTAGGGATGCATTTTGAGTCCTCCTCTTATGCTGCCTGATTGGTATACACAGGGCATTGATCATATATGGCAACCCTACGCGCAAGCAAAAATTGCCCCTTCCCCTTTGGCAGTAGCGCGCACACAAGGATGTGAGATTATCCTGCATGATGGTCGTCATCTGATTGATGGCATTAGTTCATGGTGGAGTGCGGTGCATGGGCATAATCATCCGCATCTGCTGGAAGCTGCGCATACACAACTGGATGTCATGCCCCATATCATGTTTGCAGGGCTAGCGCATGAACCAGCCTATGCCTTAGCGCATGAACTGATTGCTATTGCACCGCAAGGCTTGCAGCGTGTATTTTATTCGGATTCTGGTTCGACTGCGGTGGAAGTTGCCCTCAAAATTGCTGCGCAATATTGGGTGAATCGCGGTTATCCTGAAAAATCCGGTTTTATCTGCTTGGAACATGCCTATCATGGCGATACCTATGGCGCGATGGGGGTATCTGATCCCCTCAATGGGATGCACCATGCCTATTTGCCCAATCTCAAAGCGCATCCCGCCCTGCCCGTTCCCCTCACGGAGGATGACTTAAACGCATGGGAAGATGCCTTAGCGCGCCATGCGCCCCATAGTGCCGCCTTCATCCTCGAGCCATTAGTGCAAGGTGCTGGGGGAATGCGTTTTTATCCCCCTGCCATGCTTCGCGCTATGCATGACATCTGCCAACGCCATCATGTCTTCATGATTGCTGATGAAATCATGACAGGTTTTGGCAGGCTTGGGGCAATGTTTGCGTGCCATCTTGCAGGGATTACGCCCGATATTATGTGCATTGGCAAAGGCTTAACGGGAGGTGTTATGACCCTTGCTGCTACCCTCACTACGGAAGCTATCTATGAAGCATTTTATGATGATGATGTGATGAAAGCCCTAATGCATGGACCAACTTTTATGGCGAATCCTCTTGCTTGTGCGGTTGCGCGTGCTTCATTGCAGCTTTTTGCACATGAACCACGCCTTGCGCACGCACACGCCATAGAAGAACAATGCCATGCTTCCTTGCTGCCTTTGCGTGATGTGCATGGCGTGCAGGATGTACGGTGCATGGGCGCATTAGCCGTGGTGGAACTGGATGCAACACGCTTCAACGCATTTGCCGCACGACCGCGTTTTGTGGAACTAGGGTGCTGGTTGCGCCCTTATAAGAACCTTATCTATCTCATGCCCCCTTTGGTGATTCTTCCCGAGCAATTAGAAAAGCTAACCAATGCCGTGATAGAGGTTGTTCATGATGTAATGAATCCTAAGGGAGCATAGCGTTATAGTCGTTGCATCAAAAAGGCAAAAAATCATGCCCCTTTGCCTGCTGCAACCGCCATTTCTGCCACGCGCTCACTCTGTGGTTGTACCTCACTAATGGTAGATGAAGGCGGGTGCGTGCGTGCTTGCAGATAGGGTATTGCCCATGCCGCTACCTCTTTTTCATGAGGAAATACAAACGGTGCGGATGGCGCACGATCAACAATGCCCGTATCGATTGCAGCGCGAATCATCGCATCATGGGCAGCGTGCATCATAGGGTTATTTCGATCATAGGCAACATCCCCATATTCCGTTGCAGGATAATTTTTCTGTATTTCTTTGGTTTTTTCAGGATTATGTATGCTTTGTGCCACCATATGCGCATGAAACACACCGTCCAAAAATGCACGATCAGGCATGGATGCTAATAATGGCGCATCCTCATCTAACCTGCTCCACTGCGTATGTTCTGTGTAGCGTGCAATATATTCTAGGGGTAGAACGATCGTAGCACTTCCATTCAGCTCGCTATAGGCGGTCATATGCGTTTTATCCGCATCAAAACGAATGGCAGCAGGTTGTACGCCATAGTGATCCCGCACATATGCGATGCCATCGGCAAAACGTTGACAAAATTCAGAACATCGCTCAGGTTTAATGCGCTGCGCATAGTCACCCATAATCATGTTAGACAAAAAATCAGGGTGCTTCGCATCCGTAAGGGCGCGAAACTCCGCAATCGCATCATGCGTCGTGCCTGCGTGCGTAAAAATAGCATTCTCTCTAGTGCGACTAACTTCTGATTCATTCATAGGCGTTCTTTATACGATGGGTTCAAATCTTTTTCTGATGCAGCTAATCTATGCGCATAGACGGCATCGCCAATATGGGTATCAGGATTTTTTGCTTGCCGTATTTGTTCCGATAATTGTGCAACTTTTTCACCCAATGCATCAAATTTCTTTTCTAAGTGCTTATCAGGCGCGCTCTTGATGTGCGCTAACGTGTACTGTGCAATACGTTCTATTTCAACAAAACCCGCCCGCGCATCATCATGAAAATGCGACACTTGCTCCATAAGCATTTTTGAACCGCTCATACGATCCAGTGTTTTTTGCAAGCGCGTGGCTGCCTGTTCATCTGTTTCTGCGAGGAACGCTGCATATCGTTGCGCTTTTTCTATGCCACCTTGTGCCTGCACCTGCGCATGGAAGGATGCAAGGAACTGCTCCAGATTCTGCATCTGTTGTTGCTGTGCTAAGGCGGATGGTTCAGCCATAGCACATGAGGACATATCGTTCATCGCTTGCACCAATCCAACATCCACTGCAATCGTGGCAAGGTGAACTGAGGCTAAGGCACGCCGTGTGGAATCTTTTAACAATCCCGCGCCTTCCAATGGATCAAGCACTGCATCCATGTTGGTTAAAAATTGTTTCAACGAAGCAAAGCCTTGGGGGTCTTGTTGCTTGTACGCAAAGATGAGCTTTTCTGTGCTATATTGCTCTTTGCGTTCTTGAGGCAAGGCAATCACCGCACCTTCTTGCGCCAGTTTGGGGGCAACTATTTTTGTTAATTGCTGCACTGCGTGCATCGTTGGCTGATTCGGGGGATTATTAGGTGTAGCGTGCAGAGGATTCATCAATTCATTCATGAGCATCACACCCGAAGTTAAAAATACACCTAAGGAATAAATCTATCACGCACACACCGATTGTCAACATTTTTTTACCAAAAACGCAAAAAAAATCATCCCACGACAACATGCATTACATGCTTGCAGACAACGTGCTATAAGCCAAAGTCAACAGCACGATCCATAGAAAAACACTAATACCATACCAGACAATCACACGGTATAAATCACTAATCTCTAGCCGTGATTTTCCCGTACCGATCCATTCTGAATTGATTGCCACCCCACCAACATGCCCCGCTCCACCAAGGGCAAAATCAAAGCCATAGGCTACCATACGCATTGGCAAGGCATTAATCCCCCATGCAGAAGCCGCTGCATCATGCTGCATGATAGCGTTCCAACCTTTACGTAGCGATGTTTTTGGGGTGAACCACATGGCAAACCCTAAGATAAGCACACTCAACCGTGCAGGGATGATATGCACAATGCTATCAACACAATAGGCAAACGCCACATAGGAACGATAGCGCACATGGCTCACAGGGAACAGATCCACCACGCAACTAAATAATCGACATAACAACACCCCAATCACACCGCACAATAAATAACAACAGGTTGGTGCTACCACATAGCGTGAAAAGCTGCATGAAAGGCTCATAATAGCGATACGGATCAAGGTATGCCCATCAATCTTCTCTAAATCCCGATCCGTATGGGGGCGCAACCATCGCACGGCGCGTTGATAATCTTTGGCACGCAATGCCCGCGCTATCTCCAGATAGGGGAATACCGCATGGCGCAAGGGAATCAGATAGGTCAACACCAATAATTCCATCACCCATCCCCACCGTGTGGCATAGGTTGCAGAGGCAAGCGGCACGGCAAGAAGCGTGATGGCAAGTGCCAATAACAGCATCACCACGCTTCCACGAACACGCCGATCTTTACGATGACGATGGCTACGATTCAAACGGTTCTGCAACCCCATCAGCATTCGTCGCCACAGCAGAGCTGGTACATCATAACAGCACAGACGATACGCAAAGCGCGACCCAAGCATCAAGGATGCGTAGGATGCCAACGTCAATAAAAATAGACGTTGATGCAGCGTATCTGCCCATAATGTGATAAATAATTCCATCGTTTATTTTTATCACAAACTATGTTAAAAAAGACCGCGAAGAACATTGATTATTTCATAACACAACAAATCAATAGCACTACTCACTTTATATTGCCCATCCACGATGGGAATTGCACCATTGATAGTGCTATAACTATTGTTTTTTAGGAAATTTGCTGTAGTTTATGTACTGCCTCATATTGTGGTGCAACAAAACTAATGCTTGAGTTACCGAGCAAATAAGATTATAGAGTGGAATCATGGAAGAAATAATGCAAACTATTATGTTGCACATTGAGGCAATAGTGCTGCAATTTGGCTATGTCGGTATCTTTTTAGCGACAGTGATTGAAAGTACCTTTGTACCCATCCCTGCGGAAGTGACCATGATTCCTGCGGGGATTTTAGTCGCAAAAGGTGAATTGAACTATTGGATTACCCTTATGGCATCAACAGCAGGGGTGATTGTGGGTTCTATCATCAATTATTTTGTGGGCTTGAAATTCGGGCGAACGCTTGTGGTGCGCTATGGAAAATATGTCATGCTCAAAGAGCATCATCTGCATAGCACGGAAATGTTCTTTAAGCGTTATGGGCGCGCTGCAGTCTTTCTAGGACGGCTATTGCTTGGTGTGAAGCATTACATAGCCTTTGTCGCGGGTGTTGCGAAAATGAATTTTCAATTATTCACCATTTACACATCCTTTGGCGCACTTATTTGGATGCTTATTTTGCTACAGGCGGGATATATGTCCCATACTGAGGGGGGAACGGGTAATTCTGCTCTGCATCAAATCCAGACTATTGTAATGATTGTTATTGGTGTTTCTCTTGTCGCATGGCTTGTTAAAAAGAAATTGATGAACCATCATAAATAAATCAAGATATGCATCACATATGACGATACCTACGGAGAATTAAATTTTATGGCACAAGCATCAACGGATTGGAAATTTTTGGGGCTACGTATGTGGCAGCAAGTTTTGCTTGCATTGGCACTTGGCGTTGTTGCGGGCGTTGCACTTGGTGCAGACGCGCAACCACTGCAAATGCTTGGAAAAATTTTCATTAATCTCATCAAAATGGTGGTATCCCCCCTCATTTTCTTTGCTCTGATTGCGGGGATTACATCACTCACAGAATCGCATCATTTTAAGGGCATGGCACTCAAAGGCACGATCGCCTATCTTAGCACCGCCGTGCTTGCTGTATGCTTCGGATTATTGCTTGGGACGATTTTTGAACCGGGAGTAGGCGTAACACCTCCACCGCCTGAACCGGGTGCTGTACCGATCATGCCTTCTACCCCACCGAGTGTTGGCACGTTCCTGATGGGACTCATCCCCACAAACATTGTCCATGCGATGGCGGGTGATAATTATCTGCAAATCGTTATTTTTGCTATATTTACAGGCATTGTCATGAATAATATCCGTGGCAAAACGGATCATGTCAAAGCACTCAACCAACAAATGGCATATATTGTCTTTAAGATGATTGAATGGATTGTACGTCTTGCGCCGATCGCGGTGTTTGGATTTATGGCATCCATGGTGGGCAATACAGGTTTAGCCGTGATCACACAATTACTGCACTTAGTGATTTTGGTCATTGGGGCGTGTTTTGTGCAGTATCTTATTTTTGGTATGTTCATTGCAATTTTTGCGCGTCTTTCTCCTATTCCGTTTTACAAGAAAATGGTTGCCACACAAATCATGGCGTTTTCTACCTCCTCATCCAAAGCAACGCTCACGACTGCAATGCGTGAACTGCAAGAAAAAATGGGAGTGTCACAAAGTTGTAGCAATTTTGTGATGACGCTTGGGGCGTGCATCAATATGGACGGCACGGCGATTTACCTAGGATTATGCGCGACATTCTTTGCGCAAATGTACGGTATTCCGCTGGATATGGCGGATTATTTCATGCTTATGCTCACCTGCACCCTTGGTTCGATTGGCGCGGCAGGTGTACCAAGTGGATCAATCATCTTTATGGGCATGGTATTGAACTCTGTAGGTATTCCTATGGAAGGAATCGCCATGATCTTAGGGGTGGATCGTATTTTGGATATGTTCCGCACCACGGTGAATATCACGGGCGATGCTGCTATTACTCTGATTGTCGATAAAAGCGAACAACAGCTAGACGTTGCCCGCTATTACGAGAAGCTCTAATGCACCTATGCCAACGATCCTACAAATACTCCCTGAATTAAATAGCGGTGGCGTTGAACGAGGCACTGTTGATATTGCACGCGCCATCATCGCTGCGGGAGAAAAAGCGATGGTCGTTTCCGCTGGCGGGCGTTTGGTGCATTCCCTAGAACGTATCGGCGCAACCCACATCACCATGCCCGTTGCAAGCAAATGGGTATGGCGTATCAAGCGCAATGCTAGCTTATTGCGTACACTCATCGCACAGCATGATGTTAATTTGGTTCATGCCCGTTCTCGCGCCCCCGGTTGGAGTGCCTATGAAGCAGCAAAATTAGCACGCATCCCTTTTGTGACCACTTTTCACGGAGTCTATGGTGTCAAGGGATGGGGCAAAAAGCACTATAATTCGGTTATGACTCGGGGGGATATTGTGATTGCGGTATCGCATTTTGTCGCAGATCATATCATGAAGCATTATGATGTTGACCCGAAGCGTATTCACGTGATTCACCGTGGTGTCGATTTAGAACAATTTCATCCACGCGCCATATCGGCACATTCAATGGCATCCCTGATCAATGATTGGTGTTTGGATAGTGTAGACTGCCCAATTTTGTTCATGCCGGGGCGACTCACCCGTTGGAAAGGGCATCATTGGGTGTTGGACGCACTGGCACTGATGCCACATCGCAATTTTCTATGCTTATTTGCAGGGGATGCCCATAAGCACCCAAACTATTATAAAGAACTTTGTGAACAGATACGTCGCTTAAAATTAGATGCACATGTGCGTTTTGTTCCTGCCACCACATTAATGGCAGAAGCCTATCAAATGAGCGATGTTGTCTTATGCCCTTCGCTTGCCCCTGAGGCCTTTGGGCGCATCCCGATTGAGGCGCAAGCTATGGGTCGCCCCGTGATTACCACCAATCATGGCGGGGCATGTGAAACCGTGCTGCATGAACATACGGGATGGCTTGTCACGCCCAATGATACGGCGGCTTTAACTGATGCCATCAGCACCGCACTTGCCATGACACAGGCGCAAAAGCATATTATGGGACACAGATCACGTACCCATATGGAGCGTAATTTTTCACTGACGCATATGCAACAACAAACCTTGGATGTCTATCATTCTTTGCTCACAACATGGTGACGCAGCGTTGCATTTAAGCAACAGCGACTCTATCGCTTGATGGATATAACACATATATAGCATCATCTTACACCACTGGTGGAAAAAAGATCATCTCCCTTATCCAGTTTTATTATTCGTTTGCCAATCTATTACGCTTGTACTAAGTTGAAAAATGTGCTAGCCTCCAGAATGTTACCAATGAAACTACAGAGTTTGCAATCCTAGAATCCCTACGGTTTAAGTACGCGTTTCTAAGGATGATGCAGCCTCATAGAGAATCATATGAAACACTATACACGACTAAGATGCGTTACATTATGTGGCATCATTGGCGTTTTTGCCCTGATCCAGTCGATAAGTCCACGGGTTGATCATTCTATCACGCGCACACCTTATGCGCATTATGCTCAGGACACTTCTCCACCGCCCCCGCTTGCTCCAACGGATGCTGTGCCATTCCCTGTATGCCGAGCGGGCTATATTGATTTATCTGAAGATGCTTCTTATCCCGTACCGCACTGGGTGTATTCCTTGCCAAAAGTGGCAGATAAAGCCCTCATACTCGCCATCATCAAAAATGAGTCGCGTTTTCGCCCTTCCGTGCGTTCCCATAAAGGAGCGGTGGGGCTGATGCAGCTTATGCCCGAAACGGCAGATGTAATGGTGCGTAAATTGGGAGCAAAAGTACATTTAGCAAGTATGCAGGCGGATAAGCAATCTGTCTTTATGCCACGTAGTGCCTTTGATTTTCAAGACCCCTATGTCTCCCTTGCTGTCGGCTATCGCTACATTAGCTACCTACAAAGCAAGCCTTATGTGGGGGATAATATCGTCTATATGCTTGCCGCCTATAATGCGGGGCCTGTTGCGCTGCTCAAATGGAAAAAAGAGCTAGGCGCACTTTCGCAAGCACAATTTGCGCGTTCTATTCCTTATAAAGAAACGCGGGAGTACGTCCAGAACGTACTACGCGACTACGCCTACTATCAGAGTATTATCCCTGATATACATGATACCGTTTGGGTAGAAGGAGAAACATGCTCATGAGCTATGAATATCATTTAATATGCGGCATTGACGAAGCAGGACGCGGAGCATGGGCTGGTCCTGTTTATGCAACTGCCGTGATACTCCCCGATTTAGAGATTCCCCACGATGTCTTATTGCGGGATTCTAAAACACTCTCGCCTCCACAGCGCAATCGAGCGGCTAAATGGTTATGGAACTATGCCATGATTGGTGTGGGTTTTGCGACAGTTGAAGAAATTGATGAGTTTAATATCTTGGCAGCCACGATGTGCGCCATGCAACGTGCCTATGCGGATATGGATTTCCATGCATCGCGTACATTAGTCGATGGCAATCAACTACCCAAACTCGATTGCCCCACAGAAAGCAAAGTGCGCGGTGATAGCCTATACCCCCAAATTGCCGCCGCTTCGATCATAGCAAAAACAATGCGTGATGCCTCAATGTATGCGCTTGCCACTATCCAACCTCACTACGCTTTTGATCGCCATAAAGGTTACGGCACGCCCATGCATATTGATGCGCTGCATCGTTATGGCGCAAGCGGTCAGCATCGTCGCTCCTTTCGTCCAGTACGCGATGCGTGCGATGCACGTGCGCACCATGAACGGATTGCTTCATGAACACATCGCGCCGTCCCTCCAAAGAACGTCGCCACTGTTCTTTGTTCCCCATCGACATCACTGCCATCACTCAACAAACCATTCAACACGCCGCCGCACAGCGTGGCTTAGAAGATCGCGCTATTCTCGCCTTATGGCCTCGCGCTACTGGGGATATGCTCGCACCGCATACTATGCCCGTGCGGATCATTCGTAGCACGAAGGATACCGAACAAGGGGATGTGTTGGTCGTTAAAGTGACTCCCGTTTATGCTACCTTACTCATGCATCAAACAGAAATGATTTTACAACGATTACATGAAATGCTAGGATATCGCCCTGCACGGCGCATCAAAATTCAACGATAATGCATAAAGTTTCCACTTGTTGGATAGAATAAAATCTTTTTCTTTGCATTGAGTTGATGAGGATGATATTAAGATGCATATCTGTGTTAAGTGGCGTGAGTAAAAAGAATGAATGTAAACGGCAAAACAAAACAAGCATTACGTGCAAGTGTGATGACCCTAGCCCTCGTAGCAGGGTTTGATGCACATGCTCGCGGGTTACTTCCCGATCGTCCCAGCGTAGAAATTCGCCTCGAAGCATTGCAACATTTACGTGCCACGGCGCAACCACAAGCTGCGCGACCATCGCGCCCCATCATGATAGCTCCGCACAACCGCACGCGTTTACGCCAAGCACCTGCGCGCCCTCCGATTATTCATGCTGAAGCTGCACCTGAGCCAACTCAAGAATCACCCGCATCAACCGTGAAGCCATCATTTGTGCCGCAATCAAGCCACAAAGTGAAGCCCCCTGCTCCACCTAAAAAAATCACAGCCAAGCCTAATACCAAGGCACTTATTAAAAAGGCTACACCAGAAAAACAACCGAAAAAAGAGATCACGCCCCCTAAACCCGTTGCGATAGAACCCGCCACACCTGCACCCGTCAAACAGCCTGTTAAACAGATTGTAGAGCCATCGCTTCCTACCCCTATAAGTCTGCCTAAGCCGATTATTCCTGTTGTCGTTGCGCCAGCTATCCCTGAGCCAACGCCTATCCCTGAGCCGATCCAAGAGCCAATCCAAGAGCCAACACCGCAACCGCCTGTGGTTGAGTCCGTTGATTCGTCATTGGCAACACCGCCTGAAGAACCAGAACATAAGGAAATTACCCTTCCTGAACCCACCGAACTTCCGCAAGAGCCAATCAGCGATGAGCTGCCTGCTATGCCTGAAGATGCTCTGCCTGAACCTGAACTTGATGATGTCGATTTTGAAGAATTTGAACAAGAGCAAGAAGAAGTCGTCCCTTTAGTGGAAGAAGAACCAATAGAGGAACAACCCGCTATTGTTGCGCCTACCCCCAAAGAAAAACCGCCCCTCACGACGGATGAATCAGAGGCGACAGCCAAAGAACAAGCAGCTACGCCCGCAAAAGAACCAGAACAAAGCCCAGCTCCTCAAGGTGCTGAAGTCGATGAACTTGATGCACTCATGAAGGATATGACCGATCCTGCCAATGAAACCCCTGAGTCCACAGCAATAGAACCTGCTCTCGATGACGAACCACTCATCGATGAAGTACCTGCATCTAATGACGCTACGCTCGCTCCCCTAGAGCCTGCTACTGAATCACCCAAAAAAGAAGGGATGTTCCCAAATATCCGCCGTGCCTTCACTTCCTTCTTCTCCGATGATGAGAAAGAAGTTGCAGCACCAGCATCTGAAGTACCCCCTCCTGCGAATGAGCCACCGACAAGCGAAATCCCTACGAGTGAAGTCCCTGCCCCAATGGAAGGTGAACCCGAAGATCCTATGATGGCAGCCCCCGTCGAAGAAGAGCTTGAATCAACAAACATTGACGCGATGCTTGCCGCCGAGCCAGAAAAAACCGATCCTAAAAAACCTGCAGAACAACCTAAAGAGGATGATTTACCAAACTTACCTGCATTTGAGCAAGGGTCTGAACTCGAAACAGGCTTACCGCCACTGCCTGAGTTTGAAGAACAACAAAATTCTGCATCCCTTGATGCGATGGATAATGCGGATGCCGATTTACCGCCACTGCCTTTTGGTGAAGCGGATGAGCCGATTGCAGTGCCAACAGAATCTGTTGATTCTGAGGAGCTTCCTGCTCTTGATGCACCTTCCGACACGCAAGCCAATAAAGAACCCGCTATTGAAATTGCATCCAAAACTGACGCTCTTGAATTACCTTCCGAAAAAGAACTAAGTTTAGATGCATCATCCGAACCGGTGCGTTTATCCATTCAATTTGCGCAAACAGAAACGGAAGTTCCTCTTTCATTCCAACAAAAGCTGATTGATTTATCGCAAGATTTGATTGCTAATCCGAATCTCAAAATCAAAGTAGTGGCATATGCATCCGCGAATGAAGATCAAAAAAGTGTTGCGAACCGCATTGCTCTAGCGCGTTCTATTGCTGTACGAGGCTTCCTGATTGATTTGGGCATCAACAATGACCGCATTTCTGTTTTAGCCTTAGGCAATGACCGCTCTGGCAACAATCCTGAACGGGCGGATATTATTGTTGAATAGGAAAGTGGGTTCTATGATTCCGTGAATGTCATAAAAAATTCATACACACATTCTTTTATCTATGCTATTATCGCGTTATGAGTAGCACAAAGACAAAAGTTTCATTTGGCAGTTCACCAAAAGCCAGTTCATCGGGCATATCCCATTCCCATAGCGATCGCGCTACGGGCAATGGTTTTGCTGGTTCAACATTACGAGGCACGAGCAAAGGTTATGCCGATCACTCAGACTCCAGTTTCCGCTCCAGTGGCTTTGGATCAGGTTCTCATGATGGCGAAGGAACGCGCAGTATGGGGCGTGGCTATGGCGCATCTAATTTGGGTTCATCATCCAAACAAAGCACTGCTTCCATTTCTTCGGGCAATAGAGGCTATTCTACCTCCTTTCCTTATAGCGATCTCTATTTCATGAGCAGCATGTTGGGGCAAAATAGTGAATTAAATTCCTTGCGTCAAGAACAAGCGATTAACAACGAATTGTCGCAATTAGAGCAAAAAAGGCAGTATCTGGAGCGTAGCTATCACCTCGATGCTCCGAATTATTATGAATATACGCAAGAACACCCCAAGCGCACGCCTAAAGCCGCATCTCTTCCTCTCATAGCTCTCGGAGCGATAGGCGGCGGGATAATGTCTGGTGCATTGATGCGATCCTCTGATAGTCCCAGCATCCTCGCTTCTTCCGCCCTCCTAGGCGCAGTTGTTGGTGGGGCATTGATGAATGCTCTCACAGGTGAAAATTATTTGAATGTGAGGCGCGAGCATGTGCAGGGCTATAAAAACTTGCTTGACACGATGGAAATCAAGGCGAAAAGCCAACCGCAAACAAAGGTGGATGAGACACAACCCATAGGGCGCGTGATGGAATCTGAACAAGAAAAAAGCGTAGCTCTTACTTAAGCGAGAGTCTAGTTATAAGCATTATTCTGGATGCCTGCCTACGCAGGCATGACGGTTGCAGGTTTTTTTACCCAAGAATCAGGTTAAACACCCGTCGCATACACCCTCAATTTATAGATGATGGGAAGATGGTCAGAACCCATATCTTGCTGCACCCGACGTTCTAATAATTCGATGTTGCGCGAGACAAGCATATGGTCAATAGGAATACGTAGCCATGCAGGTACAAAATTTGGCCATGTTCCCGCAATATTGCCCCCTTGCATCACATTACTCAACTGACTTTGCTGCTGCATGGCATCAAACCATGGTGAATAGGGCGTACAATTCAAATCACCCATCACAATTTTCGCATGTGAGGATGGCGCATCGGCAATGATCGTGGCAACATGCAGCATTTGTTCATTACGTTGCTTGGCATAAGGATCTGGCATGGGCGGAATCGTGTGAATTTCTACAAGCTCAATCGGCAGATGATGATGCAGCGTGCGTAGTTCCGCTTGCACATAATGATTCCAGCCATCAGGCGTTTTTTTGCGTTCCACGCGCACTATAGGCAAGCGACTCAACAGCACCATCCCAAAAGGATTTTCTTGTGGTGCTTCAAATATATAGGGATAGGCATCACGCAATTCATGCATTGCTGCCCAAATTGCGGGGGTCATTTCTTGCAATACCACCACATCCGTTTGTTGCTGCACCAACCAATGTGCAATGTTCGCGCCTCGAAGATTATTATAGCGTACATTATACTGCGCAATAGCAATATCTTCATAGACCTCATGCCTTGCCACATCACGCTCAGGCACTAACTTCACTATAGGCAATAAAAAATAGGCAACCAACAGAATGTTCAGGATAATAATCCACCGAGACGCACGCATCCATAGAAACATACCACACAACAGCACCGCTGCCACAACATAATACTGCATAAAATGCACAGTAAGTTCAGCAACATCATGATGTTGGGCAAACAGAATACCTAGTGCTGCCACAAGCAATAAATACAGAACAAAGTAGCAATCATTTTTGGTAAATAATTTGATTTTCTTCATAAGCGCACCCTATATTATGATGTATGCACAAACACCATCGTCTGTGCATTGGAATGCTGCGCGGCATAGGCATAGCCCATTGCTGCAAAATCTTTCATCTCTTCTGGGTGCGTTATCCCATGACGCACGATAAAATCCACCATAGCACCACGGGCTTTTTTTGCATGTACCCCTATGGTGACTAATTTATCCGCCTTCACATGACGAAAATCAACATCCACGATGGCTGGGATAAGATCACGGCGTTGGATCACACGGTTATATTCTTGCGAGGCAAGGTTGATGAGATGCTTTGCGCCCATCATCTTCGCATCGTCATTTAATGCATTGGTGACGCGCTTGCCCCAAAAATCATAAAGCGATGTGCCGTGAAGTTTTGTTCCCATCTCCAAACGATAGGGATAAAGCCGATCAAGCGGGCGTATCATTCCATACAGCCCCGATAAGATGCGCACATGTTCTTGCATAAAAGCACGCTGCGTCCCATCATAAAGTTCGGGCGTTATCGCATCATAGACATCACCATCAAAACAAAAAATAGCGGGCTTACTATTGCTGGCATCAACATTGCTTGGAAACGCTGCATAGCGTTCCACATTGAGTTGCGCTAATTTAGGGCTAATATCCATAAGATCCGCCAATTCCGCCACCGACATTGCCTGTAATTGCTGCACCAACGGCGCACATTCCTTCCAAAAACGCGGGATAGTTGCCCCCACTTCTTCATGCATTGGGGTTTCATCCAGCGTTTTGGCAGGGGAAATGACAAGGAGCATAGACACCGCTACATCGGCAATAAGGGCGACCATGCAGGATCAGATGCTTCCATTGGTGTCACGGTACGGCGCACATTATGCCCTGTAATATCGACAGAATAAATCTGTTGACGCGATCCACCAGAATCTTTGCGCCCAAACATCAACACACGCCCATTCGGAGCCCATGTTGGTCCTTCCACCAACCAACCAGCGGTAAGGGTGCGCTCTCCTGAACCATCAGGCTTCATCACACCAATATGGAATTGCCCTCCTGTTTGCTTGGTAAAGGCAATCAGATCGCCACGAGGAGACCATACGGGGGTGGAATAATTACCGCGCCCAAAGCTGATACGCTGCGCACCGCCACCCGCTGCACTCATCACATAGATTTGTTGTGATCCACCACGATCCGAGTTGAACACAATTTTTGAGCCATCCGGGGAATAAGAAGGGGATGTATCAATCGCTGGCGTGCTTGTCAAACGACGTAATTGACGACTCCGTAAATCCATATCATAGATATTCGTAATACCACCTTTCGCAATCGACATCACCATCCGTGTACCATTATGGTTGAAGCGCGGGGCAAACGACATGCCATCAAAACGCCCTAAAGATTCTTCACGTCCCGTTTGCAAATCTCGTAAGAATACACGCGGTATGCCACCCGCATACGACATATAGAGTATTTCTTGGCTGTTGGGTGAAAAGCGCGGGGTCAACACCAAATGACGACCATCAGTTAAAAATTTATGATTCGCACCGTCTTGATCCATAATTGCCAAGCGTTTGATTTTACGCAACGGCGTTCCACTTTCCGCGACATACACCACACGCGTATCAAAATAACCATCTTCTCCCGTGACGCGTTTATAAATCTCATCCGCAACAAGATGCGCAATGCGTCGCCAATTATCCACTGTACCGTCCAACTGACGACCTGTCAGTTGCGTTTCCGCTAATGTATCAAACAAACGGAAGCGCACACGCATTTTTCCAGACCCTGCCGCATCCACTTTAGCGATAAGCAAAAGCGAGCTATCAATCAGCTTCCAATCAGCATAACGTGGCATTTCGGTTGGATAACTAATCTGTTCAATATGCGCCCCCCGTGGGACAATTTTGAACAAGCCTGATCGCTCCAAATCCGCTGCAACCACCTGCGACATTTGCTCACCAATCCCCGCCAACGCACCATCCATGGAATGAAATTGCGGAATGGAAATCGGTGTAGGCTCATAGACTCCGCCACCAATGTAAATCTCTTGTGGCTGCGATTGCGCCTGCCCCATCCACGGAGTCATTATCGTCATTATTAGGGCAGCCACCCTCACCGCATTGCGAACACGTATCATTATCTACTCACCTTAGAAATTATCTGAAAAATGGCATAAAACATAACGAATTTTTTTTCTTTTGGCAAGCATTGATATAACCATTGCACAAAAATGCAATTTAGTTCTGTTCATATGCGATGAATCTTGCTATAAGGCTGTAGAATAACCTTGAACCTTCATATGGTCTGCATAGTAACCTAAGGATGATAACACGCTTATGGCTCATACAGCATCTGCACCAAACGCGCTGAGTTTTAGAGATAAATTTAAACCCGTCATGATTTCAGGCAAGGAAGTCTGGGGAATTGTTGAAGGAGGAAAAGGCATTGGCGCAACCAATGGCGCAACCGCAGGGGCATTTGCAGCAGCGGGTGCAGTGGGAACTTTTTCTGGTGTGAACCCTGAACATTATGATGAACATGGCACGGTGATTCCTTATGCCTACACAAGCACCACGCGCCGTGAACGTCATGAAGAATTGATTGCCATGAGTACGCAAGGAGCCGTGCAGCAAGCCCAACGTGCCTATGACATTGCAGGTGGCAATGGGCGCATCCATATGAATGTCTTATGGGAAATGGGGGGAGCAGAACGTATTTTGGTTGCCACCCTCGAACAAACACGCGGTATGATTCATGGTATCACCTGTGGTGCAGGTATGCCCTATCGCTTAGGGGATATTGCAGCACATTTTGAAGTCTATTATCACCCGATTGTTTCTTCCGTGCGTGCCTTCCGTGCTTTATGGAAACGCTCTTATTCTAAAAATAAACAATGGCTCGGCGGCGTGGTTTATGAAGACCCATGGTTAGCAGGTGGGCATAATGGGCTATCTAATAGCGAAGATCCACTGTTACCACAAGACCCCTATCCTCGCGTGGCAGAGATTCGTAGCTTCATGAATGAAGTCGGCTTGCACCACGTCCCCATCATCATGGCAGGTGGCGCATGGCATTTGAGCGATTGGGAGCATTGGATTGATAATCCTGAAATTGGTGCTGTTGCCTTTCAATTCGGTACGCGCCCTTTGCTTACCAAAGAAAGTCCAATCTCCGATGCGTGGAAACGTCGTTTGCTCACGCTTAAAGAAGGTGATGTGTTCCTTAATCGCTTTAGCCCAACGGGGTTTTATTCCTCCGCCGTGAATAATGCGTTTATCCAAGAATTACGCGCCCGCAATGATCGTGAAGTGGCGTATGCCACCGCACCCGATGAAGAAAAGACGCACAGCATCCCTTTTGGTCCTCGCAATCGTCCGATTTATATAAGCGCAGCAGATTATAGTCGCGCCCAAGATTATATCGCCCAAGGCTATGATGAGTTGATGAAAACGCCTGATGATACCGTCATTTTTGTGACCAAAGAAAAAGCGTTAGAGATTCATCAAGATCAAGTCGATTGCATGGGATGCCTCAGCCATTGTCGCTTTAGCAACTGGAAGGATCATGATGATTATACGACAGGGAAAAAAGCCGATCCGCGTAGCTTCTGCATTCAAAAATCACTGCAGAATATCGTAGGTGGTGGCGATGTCGAACAAAATCTGATGTTCTCTGGGCATAATGCGTTCAAATTCGCACAGGATGCATTCTATGATCACGGCTTTATCCCGACGGTTTCAGAATTAGTCGAACGTATCCGCACGGGGTATTAGATTAGGAGGCGCGATGCACTCTCCCCCCCCGCTCCTTCATCATATTTTGGTTGTGGATGATGATGCCCGATTGCGTAGCCTCTTGGCACGCTATCTTGGTGAACATGGGTGGCTTATCACCTGTGCGCGTGATGCTGAAGATGCCCGTGCAAAGATGGCGTATTTCACCTTTGATTTAATGGTGTTGGATGTGATGATGCCAAAGGAAACTGGTGTGGAGTTCACCAAATCATTACGAAGCCAAGGAAGCACCATCCCCATTGTCATGCTCACGGCAATGAGTGAAGGGCATGAACGTGTGCAAGGCTTAGAAGTAGGCGCGGATGATTACCTTACCAAACCCTTTGAACCTAAAGAATTAGTGCTGCGTATCCATAATCTTATCCAGCGCGTGGCGCGCACCAAACCACGTGATCCGCATATTCAGTTCGGTGCGTTTCGCTTGAATATGACACATAAACGCCTGACGCTACATGAACAGGCGGTACACCTGACTGAAAGTGAAATGCATCTATTGATCATCCTCGCGCAATCACTCAACCAGACAGTATCACGCGAAAGCCTATGTGATGCCTTAACGCCGCAAGGAGAAGACCCCAATCCACGTAGCATTGACGTGCTGATCACACGCCTACGCAAAAAAATCGAAGTCGATCCGTCTCGCCCAACAATCATTCACACAGTGCGCGGTGAAGGCTATGCCCTACGAGGATAACAAGCGATGAATCCCTATCCTTGGATGACCAAAAGGCTAAAGCGATTTATGCCCCCCACCTTGTTTGGGCGTGCGCTGTTGATTTTAGTGCTACCCACCATTCTTTTGCAAATCCTTGCCATTACCGTTTTTTTTGATCATCATTGGGGCAGTATTCAACGGCATTTATCCTCATCTTTGGCTGGGGAAGTATCCGTGGTTGTGGAACGCGCCATCCGCACGCCACTAGAGCAACGTGATTATGCCTTGGCACTTTATGGCAAAATGATGAATATGCGCATTCGGCTCTTGCCCCATCCACTCAACCGCGAACGTCACGATAAACAACGTTATAAAATCTATGCCTATGAACTCAAACAACGTTTGCATCTACCCTTTAGTATTTATGCACTGCCCACCCATGAGATGATCCGCACACAAGTCGCACTTCCTGAACAAATATTGCAAATTGATGTTGGGATGAAACGCCTAGAAAGCTCTACTACTTCGATTTTCGTCTATTGGCTTGTCTGCTCAGCAGGATTACTCACCCTGATTGCAGGTTTATTTTTGCGGGGGCAGATTCGCCCCATCACCCAACTTGCTGATGCAGCAGAACGCTTTGGTATGGGGCAGAATGTCGGAGATTTTCGCCCATCCGGGGCATTAGAAGTACGCACCGCTGGCAAGGCTTTTGTCGTGATGCGGGCGCGTATATTACGACAAATATCGACGCGTACTGCCATGCTTACAGGCATATCGCATGATTTACGCACGCCCTTAACGCGCCTAAAATTGCAATGCGCGATGATGAAAGAAACTGAAGATAGCCGTGCGATGCTGCTTGATATTGATGAAATGGATGCCATGCTCACCGAATATCTTGAGTTTGCGCGTGGCAATGATGAAAGCGTCCCCAGCGAACCTATCGACATCGCGCCATGGTTGCGTGGCATTGTGCAGAGCTATATAAGCACAGGCGCATCCGTGAGTTGCTCTTTGCGTCATACCGCAACGCTATGGCTACGCCCTTTGCAAATGAAACGCGCCGTTGAGAACATCATCAATAATGCCTTAAAATATGGGCAGAGATGCCATATTTCTATCGAATTATCCGACCATTGGCTGACCATCCTCTTTCACGATGCAGGCGATGGCATCCCCGAAGAAGCCATGGAGGAAATGTTTCGCCCCTTCACCCGCATGGAAGATTCACGCAATCATAGTACGGGTGGTGTAGGGCTAGGGCTAGCCATTAGCCGTGATATTGTGCAAGCGCATGGCGGAAAAATTATGCTCCGCAATCAAATGACACGCGAGGGGATTGTCGATGGTTTGATTGTGTCTGTTACTTTGCCACTTTCTAGGCTTTAAGAAGCTATCCAAAAACGCATCATGCCTGCGTAGGCAGGCATGACGAATTTATTGGTTTTATACAAGAGGTCTCTTGTAGAATCTGCCACGATTCTTACATATGAATCACTTTACCATAGGCATCAAGTACAGCCTCATGCATCATCTCCGATAATGTCGGATGCGGGAAAATGGTATGCATCAAATCAAGCTCGGTGCTTTCCAACGTTTTCGCAATACCATAACCTTGGATCATCTCCGTCACTTCTGCACCCACCATATGCGCGCCCAAAAGCTCACCTGTTTTTTCGTCAAAAATCGTCTTGACTAAGCCCTCAGGTTCACCCAAAGCAATGGCTTTACCGTTGCCCATAAACGAGAAACGTCCGATTTTCACTTTATAGCCTTTTTCTTTCGCAGCACGCTCGGTTAAGCCAACGCTTGCAACTTGCGGACGGCAATAGGTACATCCCGGAATATTTTCAACCTTAAGAGGATGAATATCCTTGAGTCCTGCGATTTTCTCTATGCATAATACGCCTTCATGGCTTGCTTTATGCGCCAACCACGGCGCACCAACGACATCCCCAATCGCATAGACGTTGGGTTCATCGGTTTCACACCATTTATTGATGACAATATGTCCGCGATCGACTTTCACTTTGGTTTTATCAAGACCAAGTTTTTCCGTATTACCGGTAATCCCGACCGCCATAATCACGCGCTCAACGGTAATTTCTTCGGTTTTCCCGTCTTTTTCCAACGTTACCGTGACATTATTTTTGCCTTTTTTGAAGGATTTGACATTGGTTTTGGTACGAATCTGCATTCCTTGTGCTTCAAATTGCTTCTGCACAAATTTAGAAATTTCATCATCTTCCACAGGAAGAACACGATCTTGCACTTCTATCAATGTGACTTTTGATCCCATATTGAGGTAGAAACTCGCAAACTCCGAACCGATTGCCCCTGATCCCACTACAAGAATAGAGTTTGGCAGCTCTTTCGGTGTCATCGCTTCTTTGTACGTCCAAATCAATTCACCATCTGGTTCAAGATTCGGCAATACACGTGCGCGTGCGCCCGATGCAATGATAATGTTTTTTGCAGAAACGTCCGCCACTTTCGCGCCGTCTTTTTCTACTTTAAGCTGCAACTTGCCCGTGAACGATGCATGACCATCAATCACCGTGACTTTATTCTTTTTCATCAAATGGCTAATGCCCTTGGTGAGTTGCTTGGATACACCGCGTGAACGTTCAATCACTTTAGCGAAATCAAACTTAATATCCTTCGCACTAAAACCATACTGATCCAACGAGTGCAGAAGATGATTAATCTCCGAGCATTTCAGCAATGCTTTGGTGGGGATACATCCCCAATTCAAGCAAATACCGCCCATATGCTCACGTTCAATTACCGCCGTTTTCATCCCTAATTGCGCAGCGCGGATGGCGGCCACATAGCCCCCAGGTCCCCCGCCAATAATTACTACGTCATACTGATCTGCCATCATACTCTCCTTACACCAACATCATCACAGGTTGCTCGATATATTTTTTGAATGCGCCGAGGAACTCCGCACCCACCGCACCATCAACCACACGGTGATCGCATGAGAGTGTCACATTCATCTTAGTCACCGCAACGAACGCGCCGCGTTTC
Organism: Alphaproteobacteria bacterium; assembly: GCA_004293935.1. Lineage (GTDB taxonomy): Bacteria > Pseudomonadota > Alphaproteobacteria > Rickettsiales > UBA998 > RDZH01. Next base: position 28,100 of record RDZH01000011.1, read on the forward strand.
ACGACCACAGATTCTTCCCCTGCGCCAATAGCCAAAATACAGCCCTGCGGAGGATTCACAATCGCATTAAAACTCTTAATTCCATACATGCCTAAATTAGAAATAGAGAAGCCACCGCCTTGATATTCTGAAGGCTGCAACTTACCAGCACGCGCCCGCGCAATGAGGTCTTTCGCTTCATTTGAAATCTGCGCCAAACCTTTTTGATCAGCATTTTTGACGATAGGCGTAATGAGTCCACCTTCCAATGCCACAGCAACGGAAATATCCACATTGTTAAATTGACGAATCGCCGCTTCTGTCCATGATGCATTGGCTGCTGGCACATCGCGCAACGCCATCGCCACCGCTTTGATCACCATATCATTGACGGAGAGTTTATAGGCAGGCTTGCCATCTTTTCCCGCCACTGCCACCGCTTGATCATTGAGCATGGTGCGCGTAGCAAGCAACTGATCCAACTCGCAATCCAAGGATAGATAAAAATGCGGCACTTGTTGCTTTGATTCTGTCAAGCGTTTCGCAATAGTTTTGCGCATACCTGAGTTTGGAATCTCTATAAATTCTTGTGGGTTACGCCCCGCAAATGCCATAGCAATCGGGGTGGATGCAGTAGCAGATGGCGTAGCACGCTTGGCTTCTTCGACATCTGCTTTAATGATACGTCCGTGTGGTCCTGTACCTTGCACATGCGTTAAATCAACGCCCTCTTGGTGTGCGATACGACGCGCAAGTGGACTTGCTGCCACTCTTTGCCCGTCTGTTGCATGAGCTGGTTGCTCTGCTGGTGCAGGTGCTGCACTCGCCGCAGGGGCAGCAGTGGCAACCACAGGCGCGCTGGCACTGCTCGCGCTTTGATAGCCTTCTACCGCACTTTTATCTTCACCTTCTGCAAGAATAAGGGCGATGAGCTTGTTCACAGGCACAGCTTCCGTACCTTCGGCAATCAGAATAGCACCCAAAATGCCTTCATCCACAGCCTCGACTTCCATCGTCGCTTTATCCGTTTCAATCTCAGCAATCACTTCTCCTGAACGGATGGGATCACCTACGTTTTTTATCCATTTTGCAAGCGTACCTTCCGTCATGGTCGGCGAAAGTGCAGGCATTAAAATCTCTATTGGCATGATATGTCACTCCTTGTATATTTTTAATCTTTTAATTCATAAATTACTGAAACTTGCGCCTTCACATCGAGCGTACCCATCGGCGGCTGTTGCCCCGCTGATGCATCACCCGCATAACCCATTTCAGCACCCGCACTTTTCATAAGCATCGGAGCTGCCATAATGGGCGCATTCTGATAGACTTGTTGTTCTTGAATGTTGGTAGGATTCCCCAAAATACGCCCCCCTGCCTGTGCAAGTAAGGCTGCTTTTGCACGCGCATCCATCATCGCTTTCATTAAGGCTTGATGGGTGATGGTTTCATCATCTTCAAGGGCATAGCCAACATGATGAATGCGATCCACCCCTGCACCAACCAATTTTTGGATCAAACCGCCCATATGCTCTAGCTTGTGAACACGCACATGCACATCATAGAGTGCTTCATAAGAAAGCAGCGTTCTGCGCCCCTGTTCATGGTACTGAAAAGTTGGCTGCACACGCAAGCCCGTCGTGCGCACATCGGCATCATCAATCGATAATTCCTTAAGTACCGCCTTCACTTTGCGCAACAAACTATCCGCACGTGATTTTGCCTCGTGTAACTCTTTAGCATCACCAAACACGGTAAAATCTACAAAAGCAACATCAGGCACGGCTTTCACCGTATGTTCACCCGTCACATGCACCACATTACGCCCGAAAGGCTCAGATGCCCATGCACTTGCCCATGCATTTGATAGATTCACAAGGCACAGTGCCATAATACAATAAAATCTATTCCTCACGATGCGCACTTGCCTCTTGTGGGTAGAGTTTTTGTATTAATCCGCACATCATAGCCAAGGCTACGCGCCTTATCCCATAATGCATAAGCAGCATCATTATTGGGCAATGCATAGCTTGCTCTCGCTTGAAGCACCATACGCGTACCTTCGGTGCGTAGCAACATATTCGCACTAGGAGACACCTCAGCAAGCCCCGTCATCTGCGCCAACATCTCCTCGTGCAGTTTGCGTGCTGCCACAAGATCAGCAACATAATCACGCTTAGAAAGAAGAAGTTGATATGAAATTTTCGGCTCACATGAGGGTTTAGCTTTGGTTGCTGCCCATACAGAAGATGCAGCTACCACCATGATCAGTCCCAAGAATAATCCACGCATTACGCCGCCACCTTGCGATAAGTAATATCACGCACCGCTTGCACAATATCTTTTTCTTGTGGCAAAGCCAACCGTTCAAGATTCGCAGCATAGGGCAATGGCACATCCACCCCACATACGCGCATCACAGGAGCATCCAACCAATCAAAGCATTGTTCATTAATGATGGCTGCAATCTCCGATCCCATACCCGCTACTGGCCAACCTTCCTCGACCGAGAGGCAACGGTTCGTTTTCTTCACTGACGCGACAATCGTTTCAATATCCAATGGGCGCAATGTACGCAAATCAATCACTTCTGCATCAATGTCTTCCTTAGCGAGTTCTTCCGCTGCCCGAAGTGCCTTACCAACCATGATCGAAAAGGTCACAATGGTAACATCCGCACCTGCGCGTTTCACCGCTGCTTTGCCTAAAGGCACGATATAATCTTCATCATCAGGCACATCGAATTTTTCACCATAGAGCAATTCATTTTCCAAGAAAATGACAGGGTTCGGATCACGAATGGCAGCTTTGAGCAAGCCTTTTGCATCCGCGCTATCATAGGGGGCTACTACTTTTAATCCCGGAATATGGGCATACCAGCTAGCATAACATTGAGAATGTTGCGCGCCCACACGTGAGGCAGCACCATTAGGACCACGAAACACCATCGGGCAACGTATTTGTCCGCCCGACATATAATGTGTTTTTGCTGCGGAATTGATGATATGATCAATCGCCTGCATCCCAAAGTTCCATGTCATGAATTCCACCACAGGCTTTAAGCCCGTCATCGCCGCACCGACCGCAAGCCCTGCAAAACCATGTTCGGTAATAGGGGTATCAATGACGCGATGCTCCCCAAACTCGGCAAGCAAGCCTTCTGTTACTTTATACGCACCTTGATATTCCGCTACTTCTTCTCCCATCACCAACACATCAGGATCACGGCGCATTTCTTCTGCCATAGCATCACGCAACGCCACACGCACTGTTTGTTCTGTCATATATTTATTCTCCTACCAACACATGGGTCCATAATTCTGATTCATCAGGCTCAGGGGATGTTTTCGCAAACTCGGCTGCTTCATTCACCACCTCTTTGACATCACGTTCAATTTCTTTGAGGCTATCTTCGGTTGCGATACCCTCGGCAATCATCCATTCTTTCAATGAATTGATCGGGTCTTTTTGATCTTTATAAGTCTGCACTTCTTCTTTAGAGCGGTATTTCGCCGGATCAGACATAGAATGCCCACGGTAACGGTATGTTTTCATCTCCAACAAATACGGACCATTGCCCGCACGCACATAATCACAGACTTCACGCGCCACACGCGCCACTTCCAGCACATCCATACCATTGACTTGTCGCCCCGGAATGCCAAACGGTTCACCACGACGGAAGAACTCCGTGTTTGAACTTGCACGCTTCGTTGACGTACCCATGCCATATTCATTATTTTCAATGATGAACACGACGGGCAATTTCCACAATGCTGCCATGTTGAATGCTTCATAGACTTGCCCTTGGTTCGCAGCACCATCACCAAAATAGGTAAGTGAAATGAAATTATTGCCACGATATTGATTGGCAAACGCAATACCCGCACCAATCGGCACAGATGCACCCACAATACCATGCCCACCATAGAAATTTTTCTCCATAGAGAACATGTGCATTGAGCCACCCTTACCTTTGGAATAACCATCAGTACGCCCTGTAAGCTCTGCCATCACGCCACGCGCTTCCATACCTGCTGCAAGCATATGCCCATGATCACGATAGGTTGTCACCACGGCATCGCCATCCACCAATGCGGATTGCATCCCCACCACAACGGCTTCTTGCCCAATATATAAATGACAAAATCCCCCGATAAGCCCCATACCATAAAGCTGACCTGCTTTTTCTTCAAAGCGACGTATCAGCATCATATCCTGATAAAGCTTATGCAAAACTTCAGGAGACGGTACAGACTCAAGGTGAATATTTTCTGATTGTTGTTTTTTTCCAGCCATTAGTTCCTCTGCATCACATACGCGGCATGAATCGCTACCATGCCTACGCAAAAAATCAGAATGCATTATGGCAGGAGTCCTTATTTTTGCAACCGTAAAAATACGGTGTATGTGATTTTCTGCCTAAAAATTGCGTCATTGCAACAGTAGAGCAGATCAGCACCAAAAAGCGTTAATGAACCATCATGATTTCGTGGGATTTTGCCATCATAAGTTGACGCTTTGCTAATTCTTCTAGCAAATCTTCATCAATCTCTTTGCCCGTCAACAGATCAATACGATGCTCTAAGCGCATACGCTGCTCATAGGTTGCCTGAATATCATGGCGCAATTTTGCCTGTTTGTGTTCCTCAGTAAGAAACCCATTAATGCCTTGCGCACCATGCAACGTATGAAACGCGACATAACATAAGACTGCTATGCCTATGATGGTGCGGATTTTCATCGGTCGAATGCGTTTGAGAGTAGAACCACATACCATGATTCTACTCTGCGCCCACTCTGCACCAAACGCAAGAAGATTATGCATCGGACTCATATTAGCTACGCCATTGCTTGTGCAACTGCGCTCCATGATACACGCCTTCCAAACCTAGTTCTTCTTCAATACGGATCAGTTCATTATATTTTGCAACACGATCGGAACGGCAAAGCGATCCTGTTTTGATCTGCCCGCAATTCGTTGCCACCGCCAAATGCGCAATGGTCGTATCTTCCGTTTCACCTGAACGATGCGACATCACGGTTGTATAACCTGCACGATGCGCCATATCAACCGTTTGCAATGTTTCGGTAAGCGTGCCAATCTGGTTCACCTTGATAAGTACCGAATTTGCAAGGTTTTTATCAATCCCCGCACGCAAAATCTTAGGGTTCGTCACAAATAAATCATCACCCACAAGCTGAATCTTCCCACCCAAACGCTGCGTCAATTCCGCCCATCCTTCATGATCATCTTCACCGCACCCATCTTCAATAGAAACAATCGGATAACGCGCCACGAGATCCGCATAATAATCCACCAACTCCGTTGAGGTGAGCATACGCCCCTCGCCTTTGAGATCATATTTTTTATTGTGATATAGTTCGCTTGCAGCAACATCCATCGCCAAAACCACATCATCACCCGCTTTATATCCTGCTTTTTCAATAGCTTTCATAATGAATGCCAATGCTTTATCGGAGCTTTCTAAATTAGGAGCAAAACCACCCTCATCACCCACTGCCGTATTATGCCCTGCATCTTTGAGAAGCCCACGCAAAATATGGAAGATTTCTGCACCAATCCGCACGGCATCCGCCATATCTTCTGCACCAATGGGCATCACCATAAATTCTTGCACATCAATGGAATTATCCGCATGTGCGCCACCATTAATGATATTCATCATTGGCACTGGCAAACGATGCGCAAACGCCCCGCCCACATAACGATAAAGTGCCATACCTGATGCCAATGCTGATGCTTTCGCCACCGCCAAAGAGACGCTCAACATCGCATTTGCACCAAGACGTGCTTTGTTGGGCGTGCCATCCAGCTCAATCATTAAGCGATCAATGCGCCCTTGTTCTTCCGCGTCTAATCCTGTGAGTGTATCCGCTATTTCGCCATTCACACATGCAACCGCCTGCAATACACCCTTGCCAAGATAACGCCCTTTATCGCCATCGCGCAGCTCCAACGCTTCTAGGCTTCCCGTTGATGCACCTGAGGGAACGGCAGCACGTCCAAGCGATCCGTCCTCAAGCAACACTTCCGCTTCCACGGTAGGATTGCCGCGACTATCCAAAATCTCCCGTGCATGTATTCCTAATATAGCAGTCATAATTTTTCTCTCTTTTACGATGATGATTTTATAATATTATCTAATGCTTTCAGTTGGCTAAGCAGTGCGCGCATCTCATGCAATGGTACCATGCACGGTCCATCGCTCGGAGCGCAATCGGGGTCTTGATGAGATTCGATAAACACGGCAGCAACGCCTACCGCAACCGCAGCACGCGCCAAAATTGGCACAAACTCACGTTGCCCCCCCGATGCAGAGCCAAGCCCACCGGGCTGTTGCACCGAATGGGTAGCATCAAACACCACAGGATAACCCGTATTATCCGCCATAATTTTAAGGGAGCGCATATCACTCACCAGCGTATTATAGCCAAAAGATGCCCCACGCTCTGTCAATAATATACGATCACATCCGCCATGCTCCAGCTTCTTGACAATGTTCGTAACATCCCAAGGGGCTAAAAACTGCCCTTTCTTGACATTGACCATCCGCCCTGTTGCAGCGGCTGCAAGCAATAAATCAGTTTGACGGCATAAAAAGGCGGGAATCTGCAACACATCCACCACTTCTGCCAAAAGCGCACATTGCGAAGCATCATGCACATCTGTCAAGACTGGGCATCCAAAGGTGGTGCGCACTTCTTCAAAGACGCGCAGCGATGCATCAAGCCCCATCCCACGCGCCGCGCTCACACTCGAACGATTCGCTTTATCAAACGACGTTTTGAAGATGAATGCTATCGAAAGATCACGCGCAATGGTGGCAAGCGACTCTGCCATCATCATCGCATGATCACGGCTCTCCATCTGACATGGACCAGAAATTAACGCAAAAGGCGCATGATTCGACAAGGATACATTGCCAACAATGCAGGTTTTAGAGGGTTCTATCATCATTATTCTTTCAACAATCCAGCTTCAATATAATAGCGTTTCGCGCCCTCATGCAACGGAGCAATCAGACCATTAGAAATCATATCTTCTTTTTTCAGATGCGCCAACACGGGGTGAGTGATTTTGAAATTTTCAAAATTCTCAAATACTGATTTCACAAAAAGATAAACCAACTCATCATCCACTTTTGCAGAGGATACAATCGTGGCTTTCACGCCATAGGTTGGAATATCATTAGGATTATCAATATACATATTCCCCGGAATAATCGCATTGGCATAATAAGAATGACGCTTGAGCAAACTATTGACAGCATCACCAACAACAGGCACAATCACCGCATCACATGCAGACGTTACTTCTTGAATAGCACCGTTGGGATGCCCTGTATTAAAAGCAAAGGCATCAATTTCATTATCGCATAATTTTTGCGCCTGCTCCGTGACTTTAAATTCCGTTGCTTGCTTGAAGATATTTTTGCTCCAGCCTTTCACGTGCATCAGCTCCTCAATGGTTGAGCGCGTACCTGAACCCAAATTGCCGATATTAAATCTTTTGCCCTTCAAATCATCCAATGATTTAATGTTGGCATCACGGCGCGCAACAATAGTAAGTGCTTCACTATGCAGCGAAAATACGGAACGCAAATCTTTATCCGTGCCTAAATCAGCAAACACCCCCTCACCTTTATAATCAGCATCTTGCCAATCAGATTGTGCAAAAGCAAAATCAAGCTGCCCCTGACGTAAGGAATTGAGGTTGTAAATCGACCCGCCCGTAGATTCTACGGAACAACGAACTCCATGATCTTTCACCTTACGATTAATGAAGCGACACACCGTACCGCCAACAGGATAATAGACCCCTGTGACACCGCCCGTGCCGAATTTAATCAGCTTTTCTTCCGCACGCACATGAACACTGGTGAGCGAAACCATAGCCACAGCTCCCAAAACCACAATATTTTTGATACACTTTTTCGTTGTATGACGCATATAATAGAATCCCTAAGGTATTTTTTTCTGAGCCTAACAGAACATAAACGAACTGACAAGCAATTCCTTCATTCTTCGGTGCTTTTTTGTTGCTCTTCCATATACCCATTCCATTTCAAGGAGTTGAGTCCTTGAAATGGAATTAAGGGTATATCTTATTAAACATACGCATCGTTTCCACATGTTGATACTACGCATCTTCATGTGCGATGAGTATAGCTGCCGCCTTGCACGGACATTCGCTCCAATGCTCGGCACAATAACGTTTTTTGAGTACATTATTCAGCTCATCGCCTGATTGCACATCCAAACATAATTCGGCTAATCCTTCGATGAAATAGGGGTGAACGCCAAGTGCGGGGATGCGATGATATTCACTCACCCCCTTTTCTTCAGCAAGTTCACGATATTCAATATCCAATTCCACAAGCGTTTCGGAATGTTCAGATACAAACGCAATCGGCACTAAAATGATCGCCACACCATCAGCACCCGCACGAGCAATTTCATCTTCTGTTGACGGACCAATCCATTGCAAAGGACCAACACGGCTTTGATAGCATACGACATAATCCAACTGATCAAACATCAGCAATTTAACAATACGCTCCGCCGTTTGTTCCACCTGCCATTGATAGGGATCGCCCTGCTTGATGATTTTTTCAGGCAAGCCATGCGCAGAAAATAAAATACGCGGACGTTTTTTTGATGCCACGCGAAAATACACATCACGAATCAACGCACCATGCGCATTGATGAAGGATTGCTGATCGGCATAGCAGCATATTTTGGTGGTGGGTACATTCAGCCCTGCTTTGCTTGCAGCCAACGTCCAATCATCAAAGGAAGAACGTGTCGTGGTGGTAGAAAATTGCGGATAAAGAGGAAGTAGAATAATATGATCAGGGGCATAAGCCTGCACTTCCTGCACCACTTGTTCACTCATTGGATGCCAATAACGCATACAGGTGAATAAGCGCACATTGCCTTCTTTGCTTAAGTGTTTTTCTAAGGCCGCACGTTGCTTTTCTGTTTGCTCTAAAATGGGCGATTTACCACCAAGTTCTTTATAAATCTCTTGCGCAATAGGCGCACGCTTACGAGAAATCAGATGGGCTAAGAGGATGCGGATTAATTTTGGTGCTTGAATGATCGCAGGATCATTGAACAAATTATATAAAAATGGCTTCACCGCCTGCAAAGAATCTGGCCCACCCAAATTGAACAAAATAATCGCGGTACGCGTTTTCTCTGATATAATACGCATCAAGCACTCCCGCTACGAATTGTTTCAATCAAGGCCTGCATATGTTCTGGCGGTGTTTGAGGCAACACACCATGCCCTAAATTCATCACAAAAGGACGACCCTTCATCAACTGCACCAAGGCACGCGCTTGCGCACAAATCACCTCTTTCGATGCCATCAATGCCAATGGATCAAGATTGCCTTGCAAGACAACAGATGGGGAAATGCTACTATATAATGCCGCCATATCCGTAGTATAATCTACCGATAACCCATCGGGCTGCACATAATTATCAAAATGCTGCACATCATGCGCTCCGATTGCACGCGGAAAGCAAATCACTGGCACATGCGGATAGCGTGCTTTGAGTGCCTGAACAATCGTGCGCGTTGGTTGATATACCAACATTTCACGATGCGTTGCTGGCACATGGGATGCCCAACTATCAAATATCTGCACCGCATCCGCCCCTGCCTCAATCTGCTGACATAAATGCTCAATGATTGCATGGGTCAATAAGGCAATGGTGCGCTCCACAAGTTTTGGATGCTCATAGATCGCGGTACGGCTACGTACAAAATCTTGCTTGCCGTTACCATCCAGCATATAGCACAGCAATGTCCACGGCGCGCCCGCAAAACCAATCAGCGCGATATGTGATGCAAGTGCAGCACGTGTTTGACGTATAGCTTGATAAACGGGGTGCAAAAATGCAACCATGCGCTCAACATTCAATAAATTCAACTCATCTTCATCGACAAGCGGCTCAAGTTTTGGACCATAGCCTTTGATAAACTCCAAAGGTTGCCCAAGCCCATGCGGCACGACCAAAATATCCGAAAAGATGATCGCCGCATCCATACCAAAACGACGAATAGGTTGCAAAGTTATTTCGGTTGCGAGATCGGGCGTATAGCACATCACCAAAAAATCTCCCGCAGATTCTCGGATTTTGCGATATTCGGGAAGATAGCGTCCCGCTTGTCGCATGAACCAGCACGGTGGATAATCCGCAACAATACCAGAAAACGGAGCAAGAAAAGGTTTCATAGAGTCTGTACCTAATATTTTTTTGACATAGTTTATTCTCGTGCATCATACGTTTCTTGCAGTAAAATGCAACCATATGTTGCCTTTGTACCGTATGCTAAGGTTCTTTTTATATAGCGCATTGATGTTTTATATGTACAATACATAAGAAGCACGATAAAAAATGTCTCATTACCAGTCAAAGTGCTATATGAGTGACAGAATGATCAATGACACTACACCGCAGCCACTCATTATCATTGCAGGAGCAACCGCATCAGGAAAATCTGCTCTCGCTTATGCGTTAGCACAGGAACATCACGGAATCATCATCAATGCGGATGCCATGCAACTATACCATGGCGTTGAAATCATTACCGCACAGCCCTCACGCAGCGAGCAAGAAGAAATCCCGCATAGGCTCTATGGCATCCTCAATCCCGATGATCCCTGCAATGTTGCGCGGTGGCTATCCCTTATCCTCCCCCTATTGCATGAATTATGGCAGGAAGGACGGCTACCGATTGTGGTGGGTGGCACGGGCATGTATCTTGATGCGCTGATGCATGGGTTAGCCACCATCCCCGATATTCCCACTGCGGTGCGCGATGAAGTACGCCACACACCCAGCGATGCCTTATGGGATGCACTCTGCCGCGAAGACCCGATCATGGCTACACGTTTGCGCCCATCAGATCGTCAACGTTTAGGGCGTGCGCTGGAAGTCATCCGCGCAACAGGGCATTCTTTGAGCTATTGGCACGCGCAACCCACCCATTCCCCCATCCCTGACGCGACTATTGATTATCGCATCACCACCCTACCCCGTGCGGAGGTTTATACCCGCATTAATCAACGGGTAGATCAGATGATGATGCAAGGGGCATTGCGTGAGGTGGAATCCCTGCACGCCCTCGCCCTTGATCGCGCTCTGCCCGTGATGCGCGCCGTCGGCGTGCGTGAATTATGCGATTATTTCGATGGTTTGCTCCCCTATAACGATGCCATTGAGCGGATAAAACGCAACAGTCGTCGCTATGCGAAACGGCAATATACATGGTTGCGTGATCGAATATAGTTGCATTCTCACAGAATTATGCGTATAAACTCGCTCATATGGGATATGCCGTTGTGGCTCAGTGGTAGAGCACGTCATTGGTAATGACGGGGTCGAGAGTTCGATTCTCTTCAGCGGCACCATATGTTTATAGATACAGCGATACATTATGATGCTGGGACGTGTATCGTGGCACGATGTTTTACCCAATAAAAGTGATATAAAATGGTTGCTTTCACTGCACCACTAACACTCCCCATCAGAATTAATGGCCAGCCATTTTCTATACCGATAACGATGCCAAATAAAATATTCGCAATGTCCTTTAAGCAAAAGAGTAGCGTCATAGGAAAAGACAGCACGCCAACGCTTGCTTTTTGTCTGATTAATGTGATTTGATGCACACCTCCTTGCAACAACAAACAGGTTAAGCCCACGAGCATTAGTTGCGTAACCCCCTTCATGACAGGAGCAAAATCCAAGCGATAATAATAGGCTGCACTAGCAACTACAACAGAAAATAACAAACCCAAAATACTATTGTAGAATGTTTGTTTGCTACGCTCTAATGCAATCATATAAATAATAAATGCTGTTAGTACACATGCACCGAATCGTGTGAAAAACAAAAACAAATCAATCTCTTCTAATAAAAATGAATAGAGAAAAAACCCATAAAATGAAAAAAAGCTCGATAAAAACTGGTTCAATGATAATGCAACTGTGGCATGTGTGTTTCCAGCCCGTCTTTCTTTGAAAATACGTTTTATTTGGTCCGTTAATCCTCCCAAACACAACACGAATAATACTGAGCTTAGCAAACCAATAGCTTCATACATAAAAAACTCTCTACACATGTCATGTACGTTACACATAAACTGACATTATTTGCTCTGTCAAGGATTAACGTGAACCGCTTGTAGCTTTTTATGCATATCATCGGTTGGCAAAAAAGACTCATTTTTTATGTCAAGACACGACTATAGGGCGTAGCGATAGTTTCTTTAGAACATCACGTCCATTTGCTTGCCTAAGCGTTCCGCAAAACTTTGTTGCTCGGATGAATACTCAAACAACGTTGGCAACGTTTCTGCATGACCGTGATATTCTGGCGGCATTACCACCAATGCATCTGATCCCCCCTGCCCTAATCCTGATAATGCCCGTGCCATCATCCCTGCAATATCCGTTCCCGCCATATCGTCAATATGCATAAATCCACCAGAGGGATTGATCTCTAAAAACACCAATGTACCATCCTGATCTTCACGAAAATCCAATGCCCCATAGCGCAAACCAAGCGATTGCATGAGGGCGAGAATCTTGCGCTCCATGGATGCATCAAGAGTACATGCTTCAACTTTCGTGCGCACATCCATACGCACATCAAAAGGATATTCGGAGGTTCGCAAATCATAGCGTGCTGCCTGTATCTGATCATTAATCACCGTCACACGATAATCATAATGCCCCGCTAGATAGCGTTGAAAGATGGTGGGACACAAATAGAGCGTATCTAATGCTGATGCCATCTCATCCTTCCACAAACGCGTCGGTTGCCAATACATCGTATCCCCCATCCATGTGGTCGCCATTTTGAATATGGTGGCTGGGTCTTCTGAAACAAAAGTACGCGCATCATGCTCTGTTGAGGTGACGATACCTTCCGTGACGACTAAGCCCACTTCCTTTGCCTTGATTTTTTGAAATGCCCTGCGGCCTGCAGCATGCTGCGGATCGATGGGGTTATACCACTCAATGGCTTGGTTGCACTCTAATATGGCAAGCACAGACTCCCAAAATTGCGTAGTATCACGATGAATATAGCGGGTAACCGTAATATCATTGATGCGTTGAAACGGGAAACTACCCGGCCTGCGCCACCAAATCGTCTGCACCTGATCAAAACAAACCTGTGTGCCGTCAAACATGGTGAGGATGACGCGTAAATCTTCAGTGATCGTTGCCGTATAATCAATGCCAAAGCGCGTATAATCACACAAAAACGGAATACTTGCTGCTGACATACGTTCCATAATGGGTTGGACATACACATCTTCCCATGTGGAAAAAATCAAGCATGTGGGGTAAAAAATTCGTGGCATCATTTATCTCCTAATAACCTCAACATTGCCACCAACAGATGCAGCAAAAGGCAGGCAGTTCGGGTCATAATCGAATCTATGCGCGTCATTGCGGATGGATGCATCATAATGCGCCTTGCCCCGATGAGTGGCAGAAAGTACATCCGCCATAATCTGGGCTATATCAGAGCCTATATCTTGATCGACATACAGAAAACCACCTGACGGATTCACTTCAAGAAAGATCATCTCCCCATGGCGATTTTCACGAAAATCAAAGGCGGCATAGCGTAAGTGGGTGGCACGCATAAAAGCCTGTAGGGCGCGAATGGTTGCATCATCAATCGTGCATTGCTCCGCCTTCATGAAACGATCAATACGCACATCATACGGATAGCGGGATGATCCCGTATGGTACCGTGCAGCAATGACGTGATCATCAATCATCGTAATGCGATAATCATAGACTCCATCAATATATTCCTGCACAATAATGGGGGCAACATAGAGCTTAGAAAGCTCATCAAGCATCTCATGCGTGAATTTTTTGGTCGGTTGCCAAAAAACATCATCACTGGAAAAAGTATGCTGTAGCTTGACGATGGCATCAGGATAATGCGCAATGAATGCTTCAACATCCACCTTTGAGGAGGTGATGATCATCGGCACAGTCTTTAATCCAACATCACGGGCAATATGCTGCTGCACATATTTATTATCAATCGATCGTTCGTGATGTATATGATTATACTGGTAAATATCGCGTTGATACATCAAGAATTCAAGCGCGTCCACCCAAAAACATACATGCTCCTTATAGACATATTTTGCGATCTCCAAACGAGAGAGCATATGATGAGGAAAGCCTTGCGGACGACGTATCCATACGGTGCTAAGCCGATCAAGATAGACTTCATCACCATCATAAAGTTGCAAGGTAATTATGCCATCATTTGTTAAACTTGCGGTATAATCAACGCCATAGCGCGTATAGTCACAGATAAAGGGCATCGATGAGGACGACATATTTGCCACCACAGGCTCTATATGCCCATCAATTTTTTCTTCTCCCTTACGAACCGTGGATAAAATCAAGCATGTCGGATGGATTCTCATAAGGCTCTACTTTTGCTCAGGTGTGATGGTAGTAATATCCGCCGTGGCGCGCACATAATAGGCGTTATAGGTGCGCCCCTCTCGACGCTTTGGTTCAAGGGGCAGTATGACATGAAGCTCCGTCTTAGGAAAACACAGCAAAGTTTTATCATATTGTTCCACATGCATGGTATCCGCATGTTCATCATCACAATAGCCGCGCACAACGCGCATATTTTCTTGGGGATGTATTTCAGTCATGTGGGGCGTTCCTCATTGGTGAATTTTATTAAACAACTAAAGCGTTCCTGCTGTGCTGCATCGGTCACTACGCGATGTATGGGAACATGAATCGGCATCTCATGAGGCTCAGCCCATTCTCTCAAGGCAGCACCAAAATGTAGGAAAAAGCACTGTTGCGGAAAATGCAGATGGTAATATTCGCCTTGTGCATTCATAAACTGCAAAGCATTTTTACCAGAAATCACAGGGATCGTTAAGGTAATGCCCCACAAATCAATATGAGGTTTCATACGCATAAAATGGTTCTCTACTGGCTGTGCGCCTGCAATTTGCGTTCCCTCATGCACAGGATAATAATAATTATATTCCAAAAAATAATGCGATACATCAAAGTTGGATAATAGTCTTTGCGGAGGAAGTTGATAGATATTCTCTAACATCGCAACCACGGTGCGCGTGCAATCGGTGAAGATGCGTACTGCCTCTGCTAGTTGCATACATAGAGAGCCTGAATCCTGTTCATGCCCCACAATCTTTGTCCCCCCCCCCAAAAACATAAAGCGCAAAATATGGGAATAGGAATTATTATGGACGAATACATACCCCCCCTTATGGAGTGAAAAATCATCCAGAACATGCTTATGATGATCATAGAGTTCTTTAGGGTTATGACGCACAATAGGCACTGCCATTGACTGCAAAAGGTGCAATGCCCGAGCAAGAGGCGCGTCATCTGCTTCCACCATGAGCGCGCCATAGGTTTGGGCGTGATGCTTCACGATGGGAAGCATGTCTGCATCATCTGCCGATAAACGAGAATAAGGTATGATGTGTTCCATGATTCTTTATATAAGACAGATTTTAATAATGGGTAAATGGGATATATTGAGACATCTGCATAGGTCTATCTTTTTGTCATACCAGCGAAGGCTGGTATCCACAAACTATCAAAACTTAACATCATGAAATATACAGAGAATGACTCTATACTTAGTATTTACTTAAGTAATTATTATTTTTTTATTAGTAAAACGGCAAAATAATGCACTTTTTCCCAAAACTGTAATAAATTAGTCATAATTGTTTGGTATATTTATTTTAACGGGGAAGAAAAAACATCCGTTTCAAACAACAACAAACAACAACAAATAATGGAGAGTAATTATGGCTGGAAGAACAAGTGATGGACAAGGCGGTCAAACTTGCAAACAAGGTGACAAAAAATGTTACGATGATTTATTTTCAGAAAAAGATGGAAAAGAAGCACCGGGCGTGGCGTTCGCCGCTGCAGTGCAAGGAGTTGCACCTGTTTCTCCGCATGATTCACCGACTGCACCATCTGTTCCAAGTGCGGGCAAAGGCAAGGATCAAGGCATGAGCGTATAAGTTCACGCACTCTAACTATCCACGCAATGATAAGATAGGAGTCATCTTGTCATTGCGTGGAAGTGCGTTCATAGAACGCCCATTCAATAATGAAACGTACCACTGCCTAAATTGAAAATCATAGGCAGTTGAGCGAAGCATATGCCACCTTATAGTTTAGAACAACGGCAAGGTAATAACCATGCTTCATCTCAACCACGTGGAAATTTACCAGATTTATGCATACAGCGATAATTGGATTATTGCTTCGGGCAAATAGCTTTGCGCCTTGGCAGGCATCATAGCGTGATAAGCAGATAAATTGCACGCAACCGCGATGATGGGCGTATCATGCGGATCAAGCGCACCATGATGCTACATCACGCCCAATATACGCAAGTTCTCGCACGCGTGACATAATAATCTCGCGCATGTGACATAATAAATGAGTCGTTGACTCCTATATCCATCACCCGCACGCACCAACCATCACATTTTTTGTAGGTTGATTGTGGGTGGAATTAAGATATATACAAAATCACATAGTTAATTGCGCTAATTGGCGGAAGAGGTGAGATTCGAACTCACGGAGGAGTCGCCCCCTCGACGGTTTTCAAGACCGTTGCATTAAACCGCTCTGCCACTCTTCCAAATAAAACACGCTACGAATATCCGTGCGTTCAGCGTCAAACGGTATTAGTGTTATACCCATTTTTCATGAAATGTAAAGTATAATTTTGATGTTTGGTTGATGATTTCACATTATGAGGATGTGAGGCGCACCCACGCTTTATCATGACACCTATCTGATCGCACAAAACCTAAGCATGTTATGCTTAGGTTTTCATGCTTAGTATGATAACCACTGTATCATCAGCACATCAGGATTGGATGTTCTAACGTACAGCAGCCACTTCTTGAGTGCGCGCTTGCACTGGACCATGATACTGATTCGTACCTTGTTCTGTTTTTTCTTTAGGGATGAGTGCTTTAGCAGTCAAATAAACAGCAGCCCCAGCAGCAAGCGATCCCGCAACAACCATTGCTTGTTTTCCGCCACCCAACCCTTTGAATTCATTCAAAGCGTTAGATGAAAATTTACCTATAGAGTTTTTTGCGTTCGTGAAGGCTTCACCAAAATTAAATCCACCCTTGGTAGTTTCTGTTCCAGCTTCAGTTACTTTTGCAGTCCCTTCTGGCACAACTTCTGCAGCTTTTTCAACGAATTGCTTAGCATTTTCTACAAGTTTTCCAAGTGCATCTTGGGCATTCTTTGCATTATTTTTAGCATCATCAGACAAACTTTCAGTAGCTTTTCCAAAATTTTTAACTATTTCTTCAGCCGCTTTTTTAAATTCTTCAGGAGAAGCCTTAGTATTTTTTTTAAGTTCTTCAAGTGCAGCTTTGGCAGCTTTGACCCCTTCTGCAGCACTTTCTGGCAAACCTGCAGCAGCTTTTCCAAATTCTTCAACTGCGCCGTTAACAAGATCTCCAAAATTATGAACAACTTCTGTAGCGGTTTCAGCAGCTTTTTTCAACATATTGATCAAACCAACCCCCGTACCAGCCGCTGCTGCAATACCAGTGGTAGCGGATGCCGCTTCTCTAACGAACGTTGTTTTTTCTTTTGGCTTAGATACGGTAGTCACCATAATACATAACTCCTCATTTATGTTCTTGAATTGTAACTTACGCTAGTTTTGTTACATCTTTATGACAGAATTACATAAAAAATGCAAAAAAGGACGATCAGCGGGTGGCATATCCAAAAAAGCCAATTCTTCAAGGGTGTGCCACGCCATCTTCTGCCCCTCATTGGGATGTGGATCACCCTGCCAATGGGTGCATAGATAAAGAAGAAGGAGCAAAGGTTGCGTTGTGCCATCGGGGCGCAGAAGCTGGTCTGTATTAAAAGTGAGTGGCGTGCAATCATCGGGATGCACGATCAGATTCAACTCCTCAGCTAATTCACGGCACAATGCCACATCGGGTGCTTCCCCTGCCTCAATCTTCCCTCCCGGAAATTCCCACAACCCCGCCATCGAAGAACCTTCGGGTCGTTGCTGTACAAGAAATTGTTTGGTCACTCTATTATATAAAGCGGCAGCGGTAACTAAGATCATCATACATACTTATAGCATAGCACGTGGGTGCGCACAACACTTTCAACACCATCTATTGCATCGAAGGTTTTTTCAAAAAAACCATGATATTGTGGCGCAATGTCATAAAAACGTCATAAATATTTGCTAGAGTGTGAGTTACATAAGTTCATCATATCCTATGAGGCACTCTCATGATTGGCCATCTGATTCAACCAATCTTTCAAGCAGTAACCATCGCAGCGATTGCTTTTCCGGGCGTTGACTGGATTACAGAATCCATCCTTGAAGGATTTGATGCCGTTGGCACGACGGAAGTCGTCTCTAAAACGATTGAGGCAATGCCTGAAGGATCGGGCAAGGCTACCGCTTCTATTGCCTTTGGTATTGAACAACTGAATGAAAAATTTGCAGAACTCGCCGCTGCAACAGGCAACGCAATCAACCTAGATGCATTGACAAATGCCGATAAACCCCTCACCGCTGCACATTTTACCGAAAATTTCGGGATCATCCCTAAAACATTGCAGGGAATAGCAACGGCTGCACCGGGAATTGCCCAAACAGCATTAGCTGAAGAAAATAGAGCCGTCCTGCTCACTGGTATTGGAGTAGGAGGCATAGGTATAGCAATGTCTCCTCCTGCAAGCAAAGAACTGAATGTGACGATTACATCGGGAGCGCAACAAGCCATGCAGCTTGCTCGCACTGCCACGGATTCCGCACGTCAAGGCTTAGCATCTGCAAGCAGTTTTGCACAGCGCATCACCGAACAACGCGCCGAAGCATCCCCTGATGTGGCGCGTGGTGCTTAATCATATAGCATTTTCACTCTTATCAATCATCCAAAGATTGGATAAATGAAAAACGAAAACACTATACTCATCACACATGAAGATGCGTAGTATCAACAAGTGTGATGAGTATTTTTAATAAGATATACCCTTAATTTCACTTGGCAGACTCAAATCCTTCAAGTGAAATGGGTATATAATACATCATATCGCGCATAATGCATCTGGCAGTTGAATCCGTAATCCCCCTTGTAACATTCCCCGCAAACGCGCATTGTGCATCCAACCAAGATGATGCACCATCGAAAGTAAGGTGGTAGGGTCGGATAAATGATCCATAAAGCGGGCAATGGATTGCACCACACGTATTTGCGCTTCTTGGGGTGGTAGTGTGCCATCGGGATAATGCATCATCAAACACATCAAACCAAGGCGCGTAATCGCATAACGCACGGCAATCAAGTTCAGACGTTCACGCGCATTGCTTCCATGCCCTGCATAAGGAAAAAGCTGCACCGAATATTGCATCGCACACCAGCGTTTGAGCATCGGTTGCAACGCCTGATTGCCATAACGCTCCCACCTATCATATAAGTTCGCATAGGATGCACTACTTTGTTCACTAATCATGATGCTTAGCTGCTGTGCATCAAAATGTACGGCAAGGGCAGAATACATATCCATTAGCGTATGATCTAATCGAGGACGCGAGGTTGGCTTGGATAATGCGATCAACACGCACAACATATTCAGCAAATTAAAGGCATCACTTGGTTGTACCTCCGGCTGCGGCACGCGCCCCGATGCAGTTCTCAAATAGAAAGGCAGTGCCTCAATCCAATCCGTCATAGCAATCGATGCCAACGCATCCGCGCTGATAGCACTATGCATCAATGCATCTTCTGCCGTCAGATCCTCGCGTAGCATATAATCGATAAAGATGCGATGCACGGCATAGGCTTGCTGAGTATCGAGTGACTCAGGCAAGTAGTCTTTCAAACCATAGGGAACGCGTTGTTCGCGTGCATCCCCAAGCGCGACGGGATTCTCATGCCATAACGCCAAACGTACTACTTCTGGGCATGAAAGCGAGGCACTCATCACCACATCGTCCCCTAAGGAACGCGTAGAACGGGGAAAAAAATTGCACGCATCCCCAAGGAAATCCGTCCCATAGGCGCGATGAATACCACACCATCCCGCTTCTAATTTTACGCAATGATCCGTCTGTGCATCTCTGCGCATAATATGCTGCGCTTCTCCTGATGTAATCGCATCAAGCAATTCGGGGGCATGGGTGCGATAACGCTCCACGGTTTCCGCCGTAAGCTGCATACCCCACCCTTTACAGCACGTATCTTCACAGGCAGAACCCAAACACTCAAATTGCTCAAGTGCTGCAATCGATCGCAATGTGCGCATCGCTAACATAGAACCAGCCCTTACGTTGTTTGCGTACCATCAATATTAATGGTCGTGAAATCATCACGCAGCATGTGACGCACCAAATAGGCATTATTGCGCAACACATATTGCTCTGCATGACGTGTCCGCTGATCAATCAAAATCGGCGCACGCGCATTGACAGACATACGCACACTATTCATCTCACGATACACATTCACCACTAATAATAGGCTCGTATATTCAGGGATCATATTTACCGCGTTCATAGCCTCCATCAAATCCGCATGGGCGATGATAAGATTATGCTGGGCAAACGGCAAGGTGATGAACCCTAGCGTATCATCATCCAAACAATGCAACAAACGAAAATGTGCAAAACGTTTGGAAGGATAAGGAATCAAGCAATAACGTTGATTTTCAGGCATCCCCAATATGCCCTTTGCAAAAAGCAATGGCTTGGTATAATCAAGAGCCACCGCACCAAAACGCGATTCAATCTCTACAATACCCGTTCGCTCTGCATAAGGCAAAGCAACGGCTTCGTTAGGCACATTCACTACTGGGGTATCGGTTAGTACATCTGGCGAGCTGAACATGGTCATAAATTTACTTTTCCCTTATAAATTAACTATATCATCGATGAATAATAACGATTTATCCCAAGAAATCGCTAAGTTTTAATGCTGAAATACGCGCAAATATCTGAAATGTTGCCTGCAATGTTGTCTCTTCCATAGCAACACGCGTAGTCACTTCAATCGGATCAGCGCGCACTAACGATTCCCCTACCCCTTGATAATAATCACGTAAATCTTCATTGCGCTTATTGATATTTTCTATATCCGTATATTTTGAACGCACGCTCGCGGTAAGGGAGTTAATCCCCGCAATGGCTTCATCCAACATACTTTGTGATTTTTTCAATGAATCATTCGCACCCGGCACAGGATGTGCTGTAATCGCATAGGATACCGCAGCAAAAAATTTCTGAAAGGCAGGATCATCAGCACGTGTACTATATTCTATCTCAATATTATCTTGAATACGTGCAATAACATTCTCTTTTGATCCTTGATAATAGGCTATATCAACGTCACCTGCTTTTAATGATTCAGGAATCGGATCGACGATCGGCGGCATATCCGTGCGTGTGCCTGCAAATAAAAAACGCCCCTCAAGGTCGGTATTCAGCTCACGCCCAAAAGCCTCACGCAGATTTTTCATTTGCGTGACAAACTCCATATTATTTGCTACCGTTGGGTTATTGCGCAATACCAGCAATTTTTTCACCTCATCCCCAATGGTTTGCATTTTTTCCAATGCTTTTTCTTGCGTTTTAAGACGCGAAACAGTCTCTGTATTATTCTCAAGAAAGGTTTGCAGCTTATTAACTTCACGATTTAAGGAGACAATTTCCTGCACATCGCCATCATAGGCTTTGAAGGTTCTACCCTTAAATCCGCTAGAAAGCTGATCTTGAAAACCTGCCAATCGTGTTTGCGTGCGGTTAAAATTTTCAACTGCCCGACTATGGATGGACATGGTGGAAATACGTGAAATCTCTGGCATAACAACTCCTTATCTATACATTACACAGCTTGCAATAAATCTTCAAACATTTGATCTGCAACGGAAATAATCCGCGCAGAAGCACTATAGGCATTTTGGAACAAAATCATATTGGCTAGTTCTTCATCCACATTCACACCATTAATGCTATCTTGTCGCGTTAAGAATCCATCAAGCAAAATTTGGTTATCTTTTGCCTCTAACTCCGCCGCTGTGGCTTTGGATGCATGATGGGCAAGCACTTCACCAATATAGCCACTCAGTGACTGCCGTGATGTAGGCAACCCACCTGCAGGTTCAAATTGCATGATGGTGGAAGATACTTTCGCTAAATCCTGCACCACGCGGTTTGCACCTTTGTTGCGTTGGTAGGTATAGGTTGGCATCGCCCCGAGTCCTGTTTGTTGCAAGGTGCGCTCCGTTGTACCGAGCGAGATAAGATTCGGATTTTTCTTGATACGATCTTCCACATCCAACGTAATGGCACTATTTTTCAATGTATCCCCTGTGGGAGTGGGATTATTGCTCTTGAAAAAGTTATTAAGTTCAAAAAAGTGTGAAAATCCTCGATTTGTACCTTGCGCGAACGGTACGGTTGAGGTCACTCCAAGCTGCTTGCTGGTGAGTTCATCAATCGCCACCGTATGAGTAGGATCGCTAGCAACCAAGGTTAAATAGCCTTCATCATAATGATAGTCACCATCAACTTTCGGCAACTCCACGCCATTTTTATCCACCAACATGGCACGAATCCACGGACGATTATCATTCGGAACAAGTCGTCGTGCATCGCCCGTTGCTGCAATATGATCATGACGATCATTGCGCATATTTTGGGTTTCATTATACACACGGTAGGTGATAAAGGATTCGCTACCCGCTGAATCTGCAGGGGCGGTCTCATGAAACACATTCACACGCACACGCACATCATAATATTCTGAAAGTGGCACTGCTGCGGGTATGGAAGCAATAAATGTTCCGTTCTCATTGGTACGGCGTTTTTCTCCCGCTTCAATCGAATCATACTGACGCGTTCCCACCCTCGGAACATGATTATCTGTCGTAGCAACCGTTTGGGTAGTATTCAATGCCACTTCAAATGTATTCGCACCCGTCACAGAAGATACCACAAAAAATCGTCCAAACATCCCCGCCTGTGCGCCAGCACCACCAGTAGGAATAAACACCCGATCACCCAGCCGCACGCCATGATCCGCTGCGGTAACACGTACTGTATTCGTACCTACAAATGTTTCCGTTTGCGTGATGTTAAAGGTTGGCGCGCCCTGCGTGAATGTTCCTGCGGCAACACCCATATCATTCAGAATTTCAAAATCACGTACCACAATACGCGCATTTTCTCCTGATATATTATCCATGTCAAAATCAAATTCAAGGGTTGAAGGCGCGCCATTGGGTAGGACATCCGTCACCGTTGCAAGCTGTATATTATTGATATTTCCCAAACTCACCTTGGTGATAGGAGGGTTGAAATGATTGTTGATCTCATCAATGAGCGTTTGCACATCTGGTTGCCCCTTGCCTGTACCGCCATTAAGTTTTGAGAGATCAAGCGTGAGTGGGCGCATCCCCGTATGCGTTTCATTGTCAAAGCGCGAAGTGACGGGTTCACCATTTTTATCCAAGATCGAAATGCGCATCTCACCGCTCCAATCATAGGCTTCTTGGGCGCGCACCGCACGTGTACCCGTAAGCTGATTCACTCCGGGGAAACTTGAACCATTATTATGGATCGCATTAAATGTATCACGTATTTGTGCAGCAATCTGATCAAGCTGCTCCACCATCGCAGGCAACATGGTATCGCGCACATGCATCAAGCCGACCATCGATCCACCTTTCATATGGGTGTTCACCGCACCACCGACCGCATCATTGCCTGAAGAAAGCTGCTCTGGTGGTGCGATACGCATCCCGTTACGGTGCAAACGATAGACATTGATCGGAAAAATATTCACACCATCCACCAGATCATTGCGTCCCGGAATGCCATGATATTCCAATTCATAGGCGGATTCATCTAAGAGCGTCACACCGCTTGCGGCATAAAGAAACACCTCATGCGTATCTTGAACCAGCACTTGTACATCCATGAACTCCGCTATTTCATTGATGATTATATCCTGTTCATCTTGCAAACCGCTCACAGGATTGCCTAAAACGCCTGCATTGACAATCGCTACATTGATATTATCCAATTTGGCAAGCAAATTATTCACACGCTCCACGCCTTCGTCAATATCGCGATCCGCTTGCAAACGCAAATCCTCAAACGCACCCGCTAAGCCCGAGATTTCACGCGCCAATATCTGCCCTGAACGCACCGCTGATTCTCGTGAGGCAACACGCTCTGGCGTATCCCCCAAACGCTGCAAATCATTCATGAAGGTTTTCAGATATTCATCCAGCGTGTTGACATCTCCCGGTCGCCCAAGCAAATTCTGCAAGCGCAGCATATATTCATTGACAACATCCGTTTGCCTTGTTTCAGAAAGCTGCAAGCGCGTGCTATTATTCAGATATTTATCCACCTTGCGCACCACATCATCAATACGCACCCCTGCCCCTGTTTGGTCTCTGCCCATATAGACGGCAGATTGCTCCAAAGTTTTGCGTGTGTACCCTTCCGTATTGACATTCGCAATGTTCTGAGACACAACCGACAATGCTGCCTGATTGACATTAAGCCCTGAGAGTGCGGAGTTAATTGCAAGTTGAAGACTCATGATAGACTCACTTTATTCATTAGATGATCATAGTTAAATAGATTGGCTCATAGAAAGAGAAACGGATGGGTCATCGACATGATGCCCCTTATTCGTATACAAGCCCTGCCGTGATTGTTCCTGCACCAATTCCGTGATGGCTTGTACAACACGTTGATTCACCTCACGCGCCACCAATAATCGTTTATGATTTTCTTGCATGATTTCATTAAAGATCATAATCAGCTCTTCCAGATCATCGCGTTCATCATCATCAAGATTCAACCGCGCTTGTGGGCGACGTTGCAACACACGTTGTTGTTTTTCCAATGCATCCACTAACGAGCGTTTCTCTGGCTGCAATGCCCCCAAACGTTCATATTCCATGGATTCAAGCACATCCACTTCTTCTGCCAAAATTTGTGCCAACCGTGAAATGAGTAATTTCAGCACATCAAGATTAATATGATCGGGTTCATAATCACGTTGCGTCGCAAGAAGATATGCCTCCGCAGCACTATCTTTGGTTTGTACTTCTGCTTCCATCACATCATAATCCATGATTATTCTCCTTGTGTCTGTGCTTGTTTCTGTGCTTGTGTCTGTTCCATACGGAACTGTTGCGGTGTTGCCTGCTCCATTTGACGCAGAATATGATCTTTCATCCCTATACCTCCTGATCTTGCAATTATCTTGCCATATTCCTCGATCATGAAGGATTGATAGACTTCTTCTGCATGTCCACCCCCAAATGTTTCATCTGGTTCAATCCCATCAAACATATGTTGCAGCATTTGTGAGAGAAACACCGCTTCAAAATCCTCAGCGGCGGCATTCAGTTTACGCTGATAGGCTTCTGCTTTTGCACGCTGCTTAGGGGATAGGGCTTTGCGATGTTCTTCGGGCATGGTGAACTGCATCGCACGCGGTTTTTTGGCTATGGTGGGATGGGAGTGCGCTGCCTCTTTCCCTAGCTCAAGAGCCGCATGGGTGCGCTTGCTCATCATCGGCATTGTCGCGTGAATCGAAGGTGTGGTGAGGGAAGATTCCGTCATGATTATCTCGTTTGTATCTCAGCTTGCATCGCGCCCGATGCTTTGATGTTTTGCAAAATCGTAATCAGATCACGCGGCCCAACTCCGAGTGCGTTGAGTCCCGCCACTAAATCACGCAATGTTGCATTGCCTTGCAGCATCGCCACACGCTGCTCCGCCCCTTCATCCACAACAATATCAGTACGTGGGACAACGGTTGTCTCTGCTCCCGGAGGCGCAAATGCTCCCGGTTGAATCACATCAGGACGTTCAATCACACGCACGATAAGATTGCCTTGTGCCACTGCCACCGTATCAATGCGTACATTTTCACCCATGACGATTGTACCCGTTGCTTCATCAATAACAATACGTGCCGGTTGATCCGTATCAATTTCCATCTGTTCAATATCGGCAAGCAACATCGCCACATCGCCCTCATAAGAACCGGGAATACGCACCGCCACAGTTCCCGGATCAGATACGCTTGCAGTGTTTGGCCCCACTCGTGCATTAATCGCTTGCGCAATGTTGGATGCGGTGGAAATATCCGGATTCATCAAAGCAAGACGCACGGCGGATTTATTATTCAATTCAAAATCAATTTCACGCTCGATAATACCGCCATTAGCAATATGCCCATTCGTGGGAACGCCTTTCGTCACAGTTGTGCCAGACTGCCCGCCTGCTTCAAAACCACCCACCGCAATCGGTCCTTGTGCGACGGCATACACATTACCATCAGCACCATAAAGCGGAGTCGCAAGCAATGTTCCCCCAAGCAAACTACGTGCATCACCCATCGCACCCACAGAAACATCGAGGCGACTGCCTGTACGTGCAAAACCCGGCAACGTCGCCGTCACCGTCACCGCAGCGACGTTACGCGTCCGCAGATTCGTTCCGCGTGTATTCACCCCCTGACGCTCCAAGAAGGCAATCAAACTTTGTTCAGTGAACGCATTATTCCGCAATCGATCGCCCGTGCCATTCAATCCGACAACCAAGCCATAACCCATTAAAATATTATCGCGCACACCTTCTACGGATACCACATCCTTGATGCGCGCAGCATTCGCGTGGGATGATAACATCATCACACTCACGACAAACATCATAATAATACGGGATAGATACGAATAAAAAACAGGCATGGTTATGTTCCTCATGCCATTACTATGCAACCATCGTGCCAAATGAGCTTAGAACCTGCCACGAATCTCTCTCTTATGGTCTGCAAATGGCGGTTTTTTGTGCTTCCGCTACTCATGTACTTCTATGTACACTCCGTTGCGGTTCTCAAAAACCACCATTTTCGCCTCATAATAAAAAGATTCGGGACGGGTTCTTATCCATAGCGTATCCCATAGGTGTTCTTCAAAAAAAGAACAACCTACGGGAACACACTAAGAGTGCTTACGCACTATAGAGACGCTTAGAGCGAAGGAACTGGCTTAATCGCGTGAATGCGATAGTCCGTTTTGTTCCACGAAAGCGCAAACGCGATTTGAACGTAATCCACTTTCACTTGCATTCCAGACTTCAACCACTCGACCGAGCAGTTATAAAGCCCTTCATCCGTGATGGACATCTCGACAAACTTGTTGCCTGAGCTGCCCTCTTGGAGGATGACTTCCCACGTTTTGACACCGCTAAACGTCCCTTTATAAGACGTTTTGACGATACGACCAACGCGAGAGCCTCCCGAGTATTGAACACCGCCCTTCACAGGAAGTATCGCACATGCTTTCGCAGGAGTACGCGTCACAGGCGCAATTTCTTGCGCCATGTACGTTGTGTCATACAGCACCGATCCGACCGAAGCCTGATTATAGCGAATCCAGACATACTCCCCAATATACGGGGTGAACTTTGCTGAATCCGCCACATCCGAGCTAAAATGCCACGGATTGAGGGTTTTAACCTCATCCTTAGAGACACGTATGCTGAACGGCGTGGAATCGGCACCCAACATCATCGTTCCCTCGCCGGACTTTTTGAAAAGCCCTTTGACGGAAAACTTGCTGAGCTGACCCATGCGATAGCCCTCAGAAAATGTTCCAAGACCTGCAACTTTCTCTCCTCGTTCATTGACGGAACTGCCACATCCACTTAAGGATGCCAACAATACCAAACCAACCAACGAAAAAACCAAACCAGTTTTGCCCGCTTTAATCGAAGACATGATCGTTTTGTGCCAATTTAGGACTTTTTGTTTTTTGAACAATCCCAACCTTTAGGGCTTTTTTAGACCAAAGTGTTTATAAAAAACACAGAGTATCTATAAAAAACAGGGTACTTCATCATGAGAAGAAGTATAAAGTAGGGAAGATTCGTTAATAGCCGATTACCTTTCACAAGTCAATAGAAAAAATCCGCTATTGCATAATGATGTCATCCATTCTATATGATGATCATGGAACATATGAAGTGGGAAGGAGAGATACTGCATGGCGTGACCGAAGGCGCGCAACCGCTTGCAGTGCGTCATTTATTGGCACGCGCCGTTAAACCCTGCCTCTATATCACGCATCATGATAAGCATTTAAGTCGGTTTATCGCGTGTGCGCCGTTTTTCTTGCCTCATATAGAGGTGATTGCTTTTCCTGCATGGGATTGCCTGCCCTATGATCGCGCCTCGGTGCGCCGTACCATTACGGCAGCGCGGGTGAGTGCTTTGACACGCATCCTTGAATTATCCCAGCAATCCATCCCGTTTGTGGTCGCAACAACTGTCAATGCGTGGATGCAACGCGTGCCACCTGTAGCGAATTTTCGTGGCACATCCACACATATGCACGTCAAAGGGCGTTATGATCGCGATGCCTTAATGCGCACCCTAGAAGGCTATGGCTATCGTCGCGTTGCCAAAGTCATGGAGGCAGGAGAATATGCCCTGCGTGGAAGCGTCATGGATATATTTCCTGCCAGTAGCAACCTGCCCTACCGCCTCGATTGGTTTGATGATGATGTGGAATCGATGCGCCTTTTTGATCCGCTCACACAACGTAGCGGTGAGAGCATGGAGCATTGCACCCTATGCCCCACCAGTGAATTAGTGCTAACTCCTGAAAAAATCGCCCTATTCCGCACACGTTACCGCGAAGCATTTGGTGCGCCACACCGCGATGACGCGCTCTATCATAGCGTATCCGAAGGCAATGATTATGCTGGTATGGAACATTGGTTGCCGATGTTTTATGACTCCATGGATACCTTGCATGATTATGTTGGGGATGCACATTTATGCCTTGATCATGGCTTATTAGAGACGTGCGCACAACGCGCCGAGAATATTGTCGAATATTATCACGCACGCCGCAATGATGCTGGAAAAAAACAAAGCTCGATCTATCATCCCATTACGCCTGAAAGTTTCTTTTTGCATGAACGTTGGGAGCTACGCCTAGAGCGTCATAACGCGGTATTATGCACACCATTCGATGCAGCAGATCAGCAAGATTCCTTAAAGACTCGCCCCGCAAAAAATCTCTTTACCCTCGCACTTAGCCAAAAAATCACGCCCTTTGACATGCTTAACCAAGAATTGATGCAGCAAGCCCGCCCCATTCTTTTAGCAGCACAATCAACGGGAAGTGCGGAGCGACTCGCCACAGTGCTGAGGGAACAGCATGTCGCAGCACCGCAGCGTATCTCTCATTATGATGAGATGAAGCGTACCAAGGGGGGATTATTCTTGAGTGTCCTACCTCTTGCGGGGGGCTATGCAACATCGGAATGCCTCATCTATTCAGAAAGCGATATGTTAGGGCAACGCATCATCCCAGCGCGGCGCAAAACCAAGCCTTCCGAAGCATTTTTAGCGGAGCTTTCCGCCTTTGATGTTGGTGAATTATTGGTGCATCGTGATCATGGGATAGGAAAATTTGATGGGCTTGAAACGCTCAGCATTAATGATCATCAGCATGATTGCATTAAGCTCGTCTATCGTGATAATGATCGCTTATTTGTTCCCGTGGAGAATCTTGAACTACTCACCCGTCATGGCTCAGATATGGGCGATGTGGAGCTGGATAAGCTCGGTGCAGGCAGTTGGCAGATGCGCAAAGCCAACTATAAGGAAAAATTACGCCTCACGGCAGAAGCGTTGCTGAAAACCGCAGCTCTACGCGAATTGCTGCACGCTGACGCACTGCACTGCCCTGAAGAAATTTATCAAAACTTCGTAAACCGCTTTCCCTATGAAGAAACAGAAGATCAATTAAACGCCATTGATGATGTATTGCAAGATTTGGGGGGAACAAAACCCATGGATCGCTTGATTTGTGGGGATGTCGGCTTTGGTAAAACTGAAGTAGCATTGCGTGCAGCTTTTGTTGCGGCAACCGATGCCGTGCGCCCGCAACAAGTGGCGTTTATTGCCCCCACTACCCTACTTGCACGCCAACATTATCATACCTTCAAAGAACGCTTTGCTGATACAGGGTTGGAAGTCGCACAATTATCACGTATGTGCAGTGCTGCAGAAGCCAAACGAGTGCGCGAAAAAATCGCTGATGGCACGCTGGATATTGTTATCGGCACGCACGCCTTGCTTTCAGAACAAGTGAAATTCAAGCGACTTGGCTTAATGATCGTCGATGAAGAACAACGGTTTGGTGTGAAACAAAAAGAGCAACTCAAAAATATGCGTGCGAATATGCATATCCTCACCATGTCGGCTACCCCTATTCCACGTACATTGCAAATGTCGCTTACAGGGGTGCGCGATTTAAGCCTGATCACTACGCCACCGATGGATCGCTTGAGCATACGCTCCTTCGTGATGCCCTTTGATGCCGTGGTCATGCGTGAAGCCATCATGCGGGAATTGCACCGAGGCGGGCAGGTGTTTTATGTCGCACCGCGTATTGCTGATTTGCCCGAACTTACCCATAAAATCCGTGAACTTGTTCCTGAGGCACGGCTTGCCGTTGCCCATGGTCAAATGCCCACCGCTGAGCTTGAACGCATCATGAATGCGTTTTACGATGGCAGTTATGATATTTTGCTTGCTACCACCATCATTGAATCGGGGATTGATGTTCCCAATGCCAATACAATGATCATCCACCGCTCTGATCGTTTTGGACTAGCGCAACTTTATCAATTACGCGGGCGTGTAGGACGTGGCAAAGTGCGTGCCTATGCCTATTTTACCCTGCCCTATCATGGTGCGATGAGCAAGCAGGCGGTGAAACGTCTTGAGGTGATGCAATCACTTGATACGCTTGGTGCGGGATTCACCCTTGCGAGCCATGATATGGATATTCGTGGATTTGGCAATTTAGTGGGGGAAGAACAATCGGGGCATGTCAAGGATATTGGCATTGAACTTTATCAACAGATGCTTAGCGATGCTGTGCGCCTTGCACGTGCCACCAACGCGCATGAAGTGATTGTTGCGGAAGATGATTGGTCACCGCAGTTGAATCTTGGTTTATCCATCATGATCCCTGAATCCTATGTCGATGATTTATCGCTACGTTTGAGTTTATATCGTCGTGCAGCAACGCTCACCACCAGTGATGAAGTGGAAGCCTTTGCAGCAGAACTCATTGATCGCTTTGGAGCAATCCCTGAAGCAACGCAGCATTTATTCACGACTTTGAAACTCAAACATCAATGCAAAAATGCGGGTATTTCGCGTATTGATACTGGTCCTAAGGGTGCAGTCGTGCATATGCATCATAGCTCCGTGCGCAATCCGCAAGCCTTGATCGGCTATATCGCCAAGCATGGGGATAAAATGAAATTGCGCGCTGATCAGAGCATCTTTTACGCTGCATCATGGGATCATGATGCTGCTAAATTAGCAGATATTCGCCAATTAGTGAGCAATATTGCTGCGCTCTAACCTATCTTCTTGTCATGCCTGCGTAGGCAGGCATCCAGTCAAAAGCGTTATTCTGGATACCAGCCTTCGCTGGTATGACGCGCTACTTAGCAACCTAATTCTTCAAAGGTTTATTATAATCCAGCATATATTGAATACGCGCACGGGTAGCTTCGGTGCGCATCAAACGCATAAAATGTTCAAGCTCTAAATCCAATAGATCCTGCTCACTCACTTCATCACGAAGATCAACCGCTCCACCGCTGAGGACTTCCGCAAGGTGCGTTCCCACCACCACATCATGCGGTGACGCTTTGCCCGTAAGTGCGAATGATTCCAGCCCCATCAACAAGGCAAGTTTGCCGCTTTCTCCTGCTACATGGAAGGTGCGTGGCTGTGGTGGCGCATAATCCTCTGCAAGGCTGAGTGCCAATGCTTTTGCATCAGGAAGCAAGCGTGTGCGGTTCATGCTGATACGGCTCGCTTTGTTCAGCAACAACATATCACGCGCTTCTTCTGCAGATGCAGCCACTTTCGCGGTCACAATATATTCATAGGTTTTGCTGAGTGCAGGCATCACACCTGCGGGCATGATCATTTCGGGACTTTTGCCTTGCGCAATGGCTGCTGCTGCATCTTCTGCCGCGTGCATGTGTCGCCATAATAGCTCTTTACATCCACCCCATCCCGGAACTAAACCTACGCCAATTTCCACTAACCCCGGATAGGTTTCCATATGTGCTTGTACGGCATCACAGTGCAGCATCAACTCACACCCTCCACCGAGTGCCATACCGCCTACGGCTGCTACCACAGGAATCGGCGCGTATTTTAACGCCATATTGATCTTATGCCCACGGCGGATGACCCCTGCGATCAAATCCCACGATGCCATATTGGCTAAGAACATCACAAAACCAAGATTTGCTCCTAACGAGAATTTTTCAGCATCCGATCCGATCACGAGGGCGCGAAAATCTTTGACGCTACGCTCAAGCGCACGCTCCATAATCTCTTGCGCCGTATCATCAATGGTGTTCATCTTGGTGGTAAGCTCAAGGCACGCAACGCCGTCCCCCAAATCCCAAACATTCCCCCCCGCATTGCTAAGGATAGGTTTTGTGCCACGAGTTTTATCCGCCAATGTCCATTTATGCGGGTGCGTTGGGATAGGATCATAGCTCCCCAACGATGTGCGCATAGTACGCCCCAACGGCGTTATTTGATAAAATGCTCCCTCCGTTCCCTCCAGCAATGCAGGTACAGAGAGTCCCATCTCACGGCACGCATCGCGTAGCCATGCCCGCCCCGATTGTTGGGGTGTGGATAATGTATCAATCAACTCAAACGGTCCATATTTCCATGCAAACCCAAGGTGCATTGCTTCATCAATGGAACGAATATCATCAGATATTTCAGGCACTAAGGATGCAGCATAATGCAAGGTCTGCACCAGCACACGCTTGGCAAATTGCCCGCCAATATCGGGATGACTTACAAGAGCGTGCAGACCTGCTTTGGCATTGCTTACACTCTCAAGCGTGCTTTTGCCCTCCACCGCATACGCCCCTGTGATGAGGTTTTTCACCATCTTCACCTTCTTGCCGCCTTCATTGCTTATGCAGTAAAAGCCACCCTTGCCTTTGCGTCCCGTATAACCATCACTAATCATCGAACGGATCAG
This sequence comes from Alphaproteobacteria bacterium, assembly GCA_004293935.1. Taxonomy (GTDB): domain Bacteria; phylum Pseudomonadota; class Alphaproteobacteria; order Rickettsiales; family UBA998; genus RDZH01. The sequence continues at coordinate 61,329 of RDZH01000011.1, forward strand.
GTCTGGCTCATGATATAGCGTTCTAAAGCGATCCTCCGCAGGGAGTGTCTGCAACATGGCGGTGGCAATACGCGGCATCAGATCAATGCCTATCAGATCAAATAAGCCGAATAATGCCGTGCTGGGAATGCCAATCGGTTTACCCATGACAGCATCCGCATCTTCAACGCGAATCCCCAATGCCAAGGCTTCATATAAGCCAACCAACATCCAGAATATACCGATACGGTTCGCCAAAAAGCCGGGCGTATCTTTGCAATGCACCACACCCTTGCCCAAATGTACATCAGAAAATTGTTCAATGCGTTGCAGATGCGTCGGATCACAGTGCGTTCCGCCCGTGACTTCTAACAAGGGCAGAAAACGCGGTGGATTGAAAAAATGCGTAATCATGAAATCACGTTGAAACTGATCGGGCATTCCATTAATCAACACATGCAACGGGATGGTTGAAGTGTTTGATGAAACAACGCTTCCCTTTTTACGATGTGCATCCACTTGGGCATAGACCTTTTGCTTGACCGCAATATCTTCAAGCACCGCTTCAATGATCCAATCGCACTGTGCCAACACCCCTAAATCATCCTCCAGATTCCCAGCTATGACGCGCTTGACATTGCGTTTATGGGTGAAGCCACTTGCAGGCTTGGCATCGATCTGTTTTTGTATCCCGCTTTGTGCGAGTACATTACGATCAGTTGCACCAGCGGGAACAATATCCAGCAAATAAACCGTGCAACCCGCATTGGCAAGCAAGGCAGCAATGGCAGCACCCATCACGCCTGAACCAAGCACTGCTGCGGTAGATATGGGGAGAGATTCAGTCATAATGATGTTCCTTATGCGTGGGGCAATTCTTTTAATAGTTTCATGAGGCGTGTACGCGCTATTTCATCAGCAATACCGTCATGTCGCCAAATAATTTCACCTTGTGGATTAAGCATTAGGGTACTAATCCTATCTTGCTTCATCTTCATATGCGCAAAAAATGCTTCACGATCCGTATAGATGGTGATGGTGCGCTCGCGTGCTGCATCTTCCGTCACGCCCGAACGCATCCCATTATTCACCCAAAACCGCCCTGCGGAGGTCATTTCGTAAATCACAGGCAGTTCATAATAACGTAGATCAGAGCGCACTTTTTCAAACTCAGGCAAGGCTTTAATCCACGTATCAACGTCTTTTTGCTGTTCGCGTTCAAAGGCTATCGTCACCAATCGCCACTCACCCTCTAAATCACGAGGAACAACGCGATCTTTACCATGCAAATCAATCCCTTTGAGTGTTGGGAAGATATTCGCACCCTGCATGGTGATCGGCGTATTCTCCCCCGAACCAATGCAGCTACTCATCATGCCCATGCCTCCAACTGCCATCAATGCCATGATACCCCAAATAAACCGACGACGCATTATGCCTCCATTTTTTCTAATAATGTTGCGATACCTTGTCCACCACCAATGCATTGTGTTGCTAGAGCGTAACGCTTGCCACTGCGATGCAGCAAGGAAGCGGCTTTACCCGTAATCCGTGCGCCAGAAGCTCCGAGCGGATGCCCGAGCGCAATCGCCCCGCCTTCGATATTCACTTTCGTTGCATCAAGAGCAAGTTGTGCGATGCACGGCAATGCTTGCGCCGCAAATGCCTCATTAAGTTCAGCAATATCAATATCTTGAGTCGTGAGTTTTGCGCGTTGCAGAAGTTTTTGCGTGGCAGCGATAGGACCTAGCCCCATAGACTCGGGTGCGACACCCGCCACGGCATGGCTATGAATGCGCGCAAGAATGGGAAGCGCATGACGTTTCGCATAATCCAAGGATGCCACCACCACCAACGCCGCCCCATCGGTAAGCGGGGAGGACGTACCCGCCGTCACCGTTCCGCCTTGCGTAAAGGCAGGGTTAAGCGTTGCGAGTGCATCCACACTAGACTCCGCACGGATGCACCCATCACGATCCACAATGCCCGCTTTGGTAGTAATCGGAATAATCTCATCCTGCATATTCGCTGCTGCTGCTTTGTGATGGCTCTCGACTGCAAATGCTTCTTGCGCTGCGCGTGTGATGCCACAGCTCGATGCGACATGCTCCGCCGTCAGCCCCATACTCATATAGGCTTCTTTTCGTGTTTTATAAAGTGTAGGATTAGGCAGTGGATTAAAGCCCGTCATGGGAACACGGCTCATCGATTCCACCCCACCCACTAAAAATAATTCCCCTGCGCCCATCGCTATTTTCCCTGCAGCAAGGTGAATCGCTTCCATCGATGATCCGCAAAAACGGTTGAGCGTTACGCCTGCTATGCTATCGGGCAACCCTGCCAACATCACCACTTGCCGCGCCATATTAAAGCCTTGCTCCGCCTCAGGAAAAGCACAGCCCAGCACCATATCTTCAATATCCTCGGTGCGAAGCGGAAGTTTTTTGAGCAATCCTTGCACGAGTTGCGCCATCAGATCATCAGGGCGAACAGATGCAAGCGCGCCTTTATAGGCTGGCGTGAACGGAGTGCGCGCAAAGGCGCAAAGTACAGCGTGGGTCATGAAACATCCTTGTTGTAATTAGTAGTGACTATACCATCCTAATCGGATGATGAAGCATAGCTTGTGCATTTTTGCGCATGGATTGACGCGAATAATGTTGCAAGCGTGGTAAACCTATCACGCCTCCCTTCGTAAAGCGGAACACAGCACCCAAATTTGTTTCTATATACACAAAAAAATTAATGATTTTTCAATTTCCTTTTGCTATATTTATAAATATAAGCTAGAATAATATATAGTGATGATGTGGTTTTTATAAATAAAAAATGCACTTCATTGCTTCTTTGTTTTATCATTACTTTGCAGCGAACCCTAAACTTTACACACCATCATCAAGCATTATAGAAGATCAATAACAGATATGTTTGGAACTATGAACCCTCCAGAAATACAACACAGTGCTGACTTATGCGTCGCCAAGATGCTTGCAGCGATGAAGCAATCTGCCGCAATGATGCCAAAGAACTTGCAAGATCTTTGCGATAGTGTGGCAGAGCAAGTGACTTCGCGGGTGGATCATGCAAAGATTATGGCAGAGAAACCCACTGTTGTTCATGATATTAATGAGCCACAGCTACAACAGAAGGAAGTAGCTTCTGGCATGAGCAATGCATTAGATCAAGCCAAAGAAGCACTGAAAGGTTTGGGGGCAGGGTTCTCAGGTTTCACATGGGCTTCCGCTGGATCTGTTGCAGCAAGTACCACACCACAAGCTCTATCGACTGGTGGTCATGCCCGTTAATTGCAACCTTAGTTTCAACACTAAAACTTTTCTTATCGTTGTCATACCAGCCTTCGCTGGTATGACAAGAATTGAGAGTTATAGGTTGTTATATCAACCGTTGTGATCGTGATATCGATTGGGCGCGTTCCACTCTCTGCCCTATTTCCGCATCACTAATATGGGTACTAGGTTCTTCTCGTTCAACAGCATATGCTTGTTCTTTTGCACTAATATTACCAACATAGGAAATATTCGGCACGTTGCTCATATCAAGGTGCAGCAAATGCGATGCTTCATTCCTTATCTCTTCTTCTGTCAATTCCACACAGCGCGCCTTGGGATCAACATTGATGACATGCAAGGCGACAAGCTGCTCTGCACCTTCCCCAGAACGCACCGTCGCACAATAGATCAATTTATCATCCTCCTGTGAAAAGCCCATTTTCACCCGCTGATCAGGATAAATAACGCGTGAATTGCTTGCTATGGCGTGATTTAGTTCTTTAAGAAACGCAGAATAATCATGTTCTTGCTCTTGTTCTCGCTGCTGCACTAACTCAGGAATATTGATCTGTGGATTCAAACGCAAGAGCATAGGGCGTTTTTCGTGTACTTCATGATCCTTATATTGCCAGACGGGCTTAGGGTATGCATCTTTCACAATATAGGTGGAATCATCCAGAGTAATCGCCCCTCCCTGCACCACAATATCATGCATCAGTTCGTCATATTCTTCTCGTGAAAAGCGAATGATTTTGGATTCACCATCCAACATTTTCACCGCGTGCGATTCATCTGGGTGAATCACCGTTCCTTCAAAAACATTGACGCGATTATTTGTCAAAAACTCATCACCAGAGGTCATCATCATGCCCCCTGCCCCAAGAAAGGCTGAAAAGGCGGCTTTCACACGTGCAGCACGTTGCACATGTTCTTCAATATCATCTTCTGACACGCCTTGACGTTGCATATTTTCGATAATATGCTCTATTTGCGCGTTCACTTGATTATAGACGCGATTCGTATCATGCGTACTCAGCGGGGTAATCGTACCGCCGTGAATAGCCTCCTGTTTACGCATCACTTCATCGATCAGCCAGTGGCTTGGATCATTGACAAGATTATGGGGGATCAATTCATCCTTCACATGCCCCCGATCTTCATGGTACTTATTATTCGGAAAAAAGAAGCCGCTATTTAAGCAATGTGTTGCCACCCCAACCACTTCTAAGGCATTAGGAGATCGCTCATTATTCAACGTCTCAGCAATGATGATGGGTTGCTCAGGAATCAGATCATCAGGGTTTTGCTCCCGCAACTCATCTAACTTATTTTTGAATTGCGCTGCCGAACTTTGATGCAAATTCGCAGGGGTATCGGGCGATGAATCGATACGCATCCCCGTAAAGCCTAATTGCGCCATCATTTCAATATAGGGTCCAAATATTTCATTACGCGCAAATTCATTCACAGGGTGTTGTGCGTCTGTAAAAGAATAGTTGAACTTGATGGTATCATCCCAAATATCAATAGGATCATACGGCACACCATTATTCAATTTCGGACGATAATGTTTGTCAAGATTATGAATATCATAATGCCCATTTTCGTAGGTTTTGAGCAAATTCACTCCTTGCTCATGAGCGCGTTCAATATAGACAGATCCCGGTGCTAATTGCCCTTGCACTAAATCAAACATGGGAGTCATATCCAATGATTTTGCAACACGGCAAAATTCTTGCAACTGTTCACCGATGCCTTCGGTAGGATTGCCCTGTTCATCCAAGAAACTTCCTGATGCACCATTAAAAAACCGTGGATTCGCCTCAAGCATATTTTCAACGGCATAAGGACAGCCAAAATCGCCAGCAGCTTTCGGATAATCCCCCACCTTAAACAATGGATTCACATAAATCACGTTAAAGCCCATCTCTTTAATACGTGGGAGATCTTCCGTCATACGCTCGATCGCACTTTTTTGTTCCTGTGGATCGATATAATTAGGCGGCCAGATATTATAAACTGAAACGGGAGATGTGCTATGTGTTAATGATTCCATATGGTGCGTTCCTCGTGCGCGTTATTAATGTGGGTATGATAAAAAATAATGACAGGTAAAAAACCAATGTCACCGCATAAAATATTATCGATCATACCATTTCAATATTAAAACTAGCATACAATATATTACAAAGTACTGATGCTATTGCCTATCCTTGACAGTCTTAGAGACTACAAAGAAAAGTCCACTTCTAAAACGCCACTAACATACCACATAATTGCTTGATAAATCATGACATTATGATGACAAATATTGCGCATCGCACCCTTTTTTGATGCTTTGCAAAATTAGTATTTCTTTATGTATACAGATCGCACATAGGCGTGACTTTATTATGACACATAACCGTTCCACGGAAAAATTAAGACAATCCACATATTTTTTTAACGGAAAATTTACTATCCTTTGTTAAAAATGATGCACTTTTTACTTGGTGAATAGTCTACGCACGCACATGTTCATTTATGCTTGCATTATGTATTTTGTCCACCATATAGTAAGCATATCTAATATTTTCAGGAGAAAAGACTTATGACACAGCGTGCAAAAATTGCCTTGATTGGTTCAGGAATGATTGGCGGAACATTAGCACACATCATCGCACAAAAAGAACTTGGCGATGTCGTGATGTTTGATATTAGTGAAGATATGCCACAAGGAAAGGCTCTTGATATAAGCCAAGCCAATGCAGTTGATGGCTGTGATGCACAAGTGCGCGGCACGAACTCCTATGCCGATATTGCGGGTGCTGATGTCTGCATCGTGACAGCAGGCGTGCCACGTAAACCGGGCATGAGTCGCGATGATTTGATCGGCATCAACACCAAAGTCATCACGGATGTAGCGCATGGCATCAAACAATATGCCCCTAATGCCTTTGTGATCGTTATCACTAACCCGCTTGATGCGATGGTGTGGGTGATGCAACAGCAAACAGGCTTTGCACCTGAAAAAGTGTGCGGTATGGCGGGTGTACTGGATTCTTCGCGCTTCACCTTCTTCTTGGCAGAGGCGTTAAACGTATCCATCAAAGATGTATCTACCTTCGTATTGGGTGGTCATGGTGATACGATGGTACCCGTCGTCAATTATTCTACCGTTGCAGGGATTCCGCTTCCTGAAATTGTTAAAATGGGCTGGTTAAGCCAAGCACAACTCGATAGCATCGTGGATCGCACCCGTAATGGTGGCGGTGAAATCGTGAAATTGCTCAAAACAGGTTCAGCTTATTATGCCCCTGCGGCATCTGCGGTTGCTATGGCAGAAGCCTATTTGAAAGATCAACGTCGCATCTTGCCATGTGCAGCGTACCTTGATGGTCAATATGGCGTGGACGATCTCTATGTCGGTGTACCTGCGGTGATTGGTAAAGGTGGCGTTGAGAAAATCGTTGAAATTGCCCTTGATAAAGATACTAAAGAAGCCTTTAATGTATCCGTACAAGCGGTGCGTGAATTGATCCAAGCGATTGATTTAACAAAAATAGCTGCATAATTTTATACATAACCCAACCAAGGAGTACTCATTGTGAATATCCATGAATATCAAGCAAAAGCAGTATTACGCAAATATGGCGTACCTGTACCAAACGGCAAAGTAGCCTATACCCCTGAAGAAGCAGAAAAAGCAGCACAAGAATTGAGTGGTGACATCAAAGTGGTGAAAGCACAGATTCATGCAGGCGGACGTGGCAAAGCGGGTGGCGTGAAAATTGCTAAAAACATCACCGAAGTGAAACAATATGCCAAAGACATGCTCGGCATGACGCTGGTGACGCATCAAACAGGTCCTGAGGGGAAAGTCGTGAAGCGCGTCTATATTGAAGAAGCAAGCAATATCGCAACTGAATTATATCTTGGTATTGTGGTGGATCGCGCTTCAAGCTGCATCACGTTCATGATTTCTCGTGAGGGCGGTGTGGATATTGAAGAAGTGGCAGCGCATCATCCTGAGAAAATCATCATGGTGACTGTTGATCCTGCTGCAGGTTTCCAACCGTTCCATGCACGCAAGATGGCGTTTGCGCTTGGCTTAAACAAAGAGCAACAAAAGCATTTCCATCCCTTTGTGGTTGCACTCTATCAAGCATTTGTCGATACGGATGCATCGCAAGTGGAAATTAACCCGCTGGTGATTACCGCAGATGATAAATTGATTGCGCTGGATGCCAAGTTCAATTTCGATGAAAACGCACTCTATCGTCATGAAGATATTGCAGAAATGCGTGATCCTGATGAAGAAGACCCACTGGAGCAAAAAGCAGCCCAATATGGCTTAGCCTATGTGAAGATGGACGGCAATATTGGCTGTATGGTGAATGGTGCAGGTTTGGCAATGGCAACGATGGACATCATCAAACTGCATGGCTCAGAACCCGCAAACTTCCTTGATGTGGGCGGTGGCGCAAACAAAGAGAAAGTGACTCATGCATTCAAACTCATTCTTTCTGATCCAAGCGTTGAAGGTATTTTGGTGAATATTTTCGGGGGCATTATGCGCTGCGATACTATTGCAGAAGGCGTGATTGCTGCAGCAAAAGAAGTGTCACTATCCATCCCACTGGTGGTGCGTTTAGAAGGAACGAACGTGGAATTGGGCAAGAAAATGCTCGCTTCTTCAGGCTTAGACATTATTCCTGCGGATAATCTGGAAGATGCCGCACAGAAAATTGTTTCTGCTGTGAGTCAGAAAAAAGCTGCGTAATATGTATGTCTGGGGATAGGGAGGTCTGATGAGTAAGAAGAAAACATATCATGTTGAAATCGTCTCTGATGATGTTCAGGCATTACATGCGATACGAAGCATTGTAAAAACAAGCCCGTTCCTATCACATGAAGCACTACCAGATCAGGGTTTAGGGAGTCCCAATGCGCATGTACAAACAGGTGTGTTATCTTCTAATTTAACTATATCTGTTGTCACTCAATCCGATCTGCATGATTTTACAGATCGGGTTGAGGGCTTGATAAAATACGCTGGTGTAGATGTGGAAACATTGACGACTACGTATAACACTCCTGAGATGCGGACTGCGGAACAAAATGATCCAAAAGCACGCATCGCACGGCAAGATAAAATGTACGGAAGGAATGCTCCTAAAGAACCAGCGAATAAAATAATGGTCGTTGAATCTTGGTTGCACAATGTTGATGAGAAATATTTTCAAGAATTTTCTGATAGTAAACCTTATGGTGCAAAAATTAAAGTACAACATGCAGGAGAATATATGATAGAAACTAGTGATTTATTGCCACAGGGTACTGTAATGACAATCTCTCATATCACAGAAACTGGCACTTCGGATCACCCTGATCGTTTTGCACTAACACTAAAAACAGACGATGGTAAGAAAGTAGAGGCGCACACAACAAGTATATTAGGACATGCTGGCAAGGAGACATTCCGTACTCTTCAACGTCAAATTCCTACAGAACTTTCACTATAATTTATTAATTAAGGATGATATTATATGAGTATTTTAATCAATAAAGACACAAAAGTAATTTGCCAAGGCTTCACAGGGCGTGAAGGTACGTACCATTCAGAGCAAGCGGTAGCTTACGGCACAAAAATGGTCGGTGGCGTGACTCCAGGGAAAGGCGGAACAGAGCATCTTGCGATGCCCGTGTTCGATTCTGTAGCAGAAGCAAAAGATCGCACAGGCGCGAATGCCAGCGTGATTTATGTGCCACCTCCATTCGCAGCGGATGCTATTTTAGAAGCGATCGATGCGGAGATAGAATTGGTGATTTGTATCACGGAAGGGATTCCCGTGTTGGATATGGTGAAAGTGAAACGCGCCCTTTCTAATTCCAAAACTCGCTTGATTGGTCCGAACTGCCCGGGCGTTATCACGCCGGGTGAGTGTAAAATTGGCATTATGCCGGGTCATATTCACCGCAAAGGTAAAATTGGCATTGTCTCACGCTCAGGAACACTCACCTATGAAGCAGTGGCGCAAACTTCAGCAGAAGGCTTTGGGCAATCTACTTGTGTTGGTATTGGTGGTGATCCTGTCAATGGCACGAACTTCCTTGATGTGATTGAGCTGTTCTTAGCGGATGATGAAACGGATGCGATTGTGATGATCGGTGAAATTGGTGGATCAGCCGAAGAAGAAGCGGCAGATTTTGTGAAAAGAAGCAAAATCAAAAAGCCAATGGTCGGCTTTATCGCGGGTCGTACAGCTCCTCCCGGTCGTCGTATGGGACATGCGGGTGCAATCGTTGCAGGTGGTAAAGGTGGCGCAGAAGATAAACTTGAAGCGATGCGTTCTGCAGGCATTCGCGTTTCTGATTCTCCCGCGCATTTGGGCAAAACTATGAAACAACTTTTGGCGGCATAAGCGAACATAATTTTATGATGGGTGCGTCTTTTCATGAGGGCGCACCCATTCTTTGTTTTAACGCGCCACACGCATACTCAATAACGCCGCAGGTATACTCACCCCCACCAACATCAGCGCACTAGGGGCGGCATAGATCATCATTTCTTCTTTTGCTAATTCATAGGTACGGATTGCCAATGTGGTCACGTCAAAGGGGCGCAATAATAAACTGACGGGTAATTCTTTCATCGTATCAATGAAAATCATAATGCAGGCGGCAACCATGGCAGAGCGAATCAACGGCACATGCACATAGCGCAAACGCTGCATGGTATTATATCCCAACATCATCGCCGTTTCATCCATGCTTGGGGTGATGTACTCCATCGCGGATCGCATCGAATGGGTACTGATGGTGAGAAAACGTATACAACATCCCCATATCACCGCAATCAATGTCTGCATCATCACATGTGCCTCAGAGAACCATGCAGATTGCAGCATGGTAATGCACACCAAAATCCCCACGGCAATCACGCTTCCGGGCAAGGCATAACCCATCGTTGCACAATGAATGCTCAACCGCATCAACCTATGCGTTGGACGATGCAGGGCGTAGGCGCAGAGGAAGCCTAACAGACAGGCAAGCATCGCCGTGCTTCCTGCAATAAGCACCGAATAACCCAATGCTTCAAGCGTACTAGGATCACGAAAGAGTGCGAGGTTTGGCAATGCCCACACCATCAACATCACGCAGGGAATGATGAACCCGAGGCACAAGGGCAGTGCGCAAAGAGTCAAAACGCCCACCCAACGCCACCCTGTGAGATGCTGCTGCACCATCGGTGTGAAGGGGGCAGAAGAACTATGATGCGCCTGCTTTCTGTGGTAGCGTTCCAGCAGATATAAAAATATCACAATCATTAAAATATAGGTGGCAATATGCGCCGCTGCAACCGCATCATACATGCCATTCCATGCCCGTACCACACCTATGGATAAGGTAGGCACGCCATAAAGGGATGCAACCCCCACATCCGCCATAGCTTCCATCCCCACAAATGCCATCCCCACCACAAGCACAGGGCGCGCCATTGGCATACCAACACGCCAAAAAAGTGCGGATTGCGCGCATCCTAATATGCGGGCTGCATCATAGACTAACGCGGAGTGCATCCGAAACGCGCTACGTGCGAGCAGATAAATATAGGGGTAAAGCGTCACACTCAAAATAAAGATCATGCCCGCTTTGGAACGAATATTGGGAAATAGATAATCCTGAACATGCCACCCCGTCCACGCACGCAAGGTGGTTTGCAGCCACCCTGCACTGTCCAAAAGATGCCCATAAATCATCGCGGCAACATAAGCAGGCATCGCTAGGGGGAGAATCACCATCCATTCTAGCCATATTTTGCCACGAAACCTATAATGCGTGGTGTACCATGCCGTTGGCACGGCGCACAGCAACGCCCCGAGCATCGCACCGAACATCATCATAAGGCTATTGGTGGCATATTCACCTATCAACCCTGTGCGGTAGAAATGCTCCAACGCTTCTGAATGACGACCGAACGCATATAAGGGAATGATAACGCACGGCAACGCCATACACCATGCGGGAATCAGCACCGCGCCATCACGCCCGAAGGCACTCATGCGTTGCCACATTACCGCCAACCAGCTTCATCAAGCAATATAATCGCACGCCGACGCAATTTGCCAATTTCTTCCAATGGCGCGGCATCAAGTTTGATATTGTCGCCCCAGCCACGAATAACATCAGATGGCGCAACCTTCGGATGCACAGGATATTCATTATTGGCATCTGCAAAAATACGTTGCGCTTCTTCACTAGAGAGATATTCCAACAATGCAATGGCTTCTTTTTTATGCTTGGCATGGCGCGTCACGCCACCACCACGTATATTAATATGCACGCCCGTTGTTTCTTGATCCAAAAAGACGGGAATCACTTTGCTTGCGACTTGCTCATCATGAAGGGCAGGATCAGCACCAAACAGCATGGCATAATAATAGCTATTGGCAATGGCAATACGCCCCTCACCTGCTGCTAAATGACGTAATTGATCCCGATCTCCGCCCACAGGTGTATGCGCAAGATTCGCCACGATCCCTTTTGCCCATGCTAGGGCTTTTGCCTCGCCATGGTGGTAGATCATGAACGCCATCAAGGATTGATTATACACATCTTCTGAGGAACGAGCAAGCACTGCGCCCTTCCATTGTGGCTTTGCAATGTCATCATAGGTTTTTGGTGCATTCGCTTTATCTTGCTTGCGCATAAACATAATACGTGCGCGTTTTGTGAACCCATACCATGTCCCTTGCGGATCACGCACTGCAGGAGGGATGTTCTCGTTTAACACTTTAGAATCAATAGGTTGAAGAAGTTTTTTGCTTTTCGCTTCATAGATATTGCCAATATCTGTGGTGAATAACAGATCGGCGGGGCTATGTTCCCCCTCATGTTCCAAGCGCGTGACAAGCCCTGAGGCATCCCCTGTAATGAGGCGGACTTTAATGCCCGTCTTGTCGGTAAATCGTTGCAATAAGGGCTTGATAAGATGCTCTTTTTGCGCCGAATAGAGGTTCACTTCTTGAGCATCAGCGCGAACAGCAAACGTCGAACTGAGGCATAATGCGCTAAGCGCGATCATGGTGTATAATTTCATAGGCGCGACTTTAGCAAAGTTCAGAATGATTCGCAACAACTATCTGATGTGCTAGGACGCATGATCATCTTCATAGGCGAGCAACCAACCAAGCAGCAACCAAAACGGTATAGCCGACCATGTGACAAAAAAACTGGTAGCCGTCGAAAGTGGCCACAGACGCACGGCAAGCGCAATCACCAATCCAAGATAAAGCGGATTATGCAGACGCACCGCCACATTATGGCACACCCTCCGCCCAATCTCCCACACCATCCATAAAAATAACAACAACCCTACCGCCCCTGCTTCGGTAAGCCATTCTAAATAAAGATGATGCGGATGTAAGTTACACCGCGGGAACTCAGTTGGTGTCTCTTGAAAATTATAACGCTCTTTTAGGCAGGCACTGCGAAAATGCTTTGCCCCTACACCAAAAAGCGGATGCTGCTCAATCATCATCAAGCTACTACGCCAAATAACCCCATAATCAGATTGCGGCAACTGCGCAATCTTTTCATGTGTAGAATGAAACTGACGCTCCACACTCTCAGGAGCTAACATTGCCATCGCAACGCCACCGATTGCCACTAAAGGCACGATGAATTTCATCGAAGATCGCATGGATGGGCTGAAAAGAAACCATAACAGCACACCAAACAATGCCAACAAAAACGCCATGCGCTCTCCTGTGAGAAAGATACACGCCATAAATCCCCCTAGGATCAGAGCGCGCCACAGCCATTGCCTTATCCCGTCCCGTTGCATGGCAGCATGATACAGCACCGTTACCACGGGAAAAGCAAGCCATACCATCACAATACCTATTTTAGGATCACGGAAAAAACCCGTGAGGCGGATCGATCCAGCATAGCCTATGATCACCTCATGACCCGTCATGTTCGTGCCTGTGGCATATTGTATGAGGGCATCGCTCCCTGCAATAATCACCGCACCTATCAGCATCCGCAATAACAGACGCTGCGCGATGGGAACACGCAAGACCCACACACTTAATGCCGTTGCATAAAGAAGGAATCTAAGTGAAGCAACAGATTTTCCCAACGCCTCCATAGGCACTTCTGCCCAAAAGCTCCGTAGAATATAATAGCCCCATAAGGAAGCTGCCGCCTTCATCCATGGTAATGTCACCCATGCCCATGATCGGGTACGCACACAATGCACGATAAAACACAATACCGTAAGGCACAATGCCACATCCGAAACGGCAGCACCTATAAAGATGAAGAAAGGCTGCAAACTAGTGAGGATAATCGCGCTACGGCAGAGCGTATCAATGGACGAATCGCCCCCTAATTCCCGAACATCACTAAACAGCTTTGCTGCACAATGCATCATTTAGGTACGCGCCTGATGCAATATCCGTTCTTTAAGAATTAAAAAATGCATTTTTTTGTGCCGATGATTATGGCGCATCAATTCCACAACATTTCTATCAGGAAGACTATTCACAAAAGCAACAATAGCGACATGGTGCATCATAAAAACTTCCTCTCTATTCACATAATTGTTTCATTTTATTATACGCTAAGGTGAACCCGCTTAGCGAATAGGTATCTTTTGACGTGGTATCTTTCACCGACACGCCCTGCACATCAAGACGCGAACCACGGCGCATTTCTTTCACCAACGCCGTATCCGTGGCACTATCCTTCGCCCATGCACGATCTTTTTGGGCAAAAAACGGATATTTTTTGCTTCCCAACGTCACCACAACATCTTTTTTCGCATGGTAGTCATAGCCTGACGAAACACTCACTTCATCTAATGATTTTGATTTATGCGTTACCATCAAAAATGGTTCACCACGTTGTTTGAACGTCCCCTCATTCGCGGTGGGTACGCTGGCAATATAGCACAAAGTGTTTTTGCCCTCAGTCGCGGTAAATACGCGCCAATGTTTTGAGGTAAGCTGCAAGGTCTGCGCCTGCGCTCCAGTAGAAGCTCCAGTGGAACATGACAAAAGAGTGACGGCAATAAAAAACATCTTCATTTTTTTCATGCTGACAAGAGTATGCTATTTTATTTCTTATGTCAAATATGTTTGCGGGTGTTTCTCGGTTTTAGCGAAGTTTTTTTTCATAAAACTGTCATAAAACAATCACAAAATGTTCATAAAGCAATCATCCGCGCCCCACTGGGCAACAATGCGGAAAAATCGGATGCATCCGTACCTGTCGCAAAAAGCTGTACCTGTGTATGCTCCAACACTTGCGCAAGCGCATCACGCCGTCCTTGATCAAGATGTGCGACCATTTCATCCAATAATAAAATCGGATGCCGCGCACCATGGGCGCGATGGGCATAGAGATGCGCGCACATAAACGCCAACAGCAAGGCCTTCTGCTCCCCCGTAGAACATTGCTCGGCTGCTCTGCCTGTGGGAACAAACATCACCTCAAAACGGGTTTTATGCGCCCCTATTGAGCATCGCCCTGCATGTCGATCCTGTGTGCGCGTCTGCTGCCATTGTTGGCGCACATGCGCAATCACTTCATCATCGGATGCATAAAGGCTAAGTGCCTGTTCTGCCACGCCTATAATCTGCAAAGTTGCATGGGGGAATGGCTGCCTCACCTCACGCATACCTTCTTCCATAGAGCGCGCCATATGCATACGGGTGCGTGCAATCAACACGGCATATTCCGCCATTTTCTGCTCTAATACATCCAGCCACGCTGCATCGGAGCGATCCATCATCAAGAGTTTGGTACGTTCGCGCATATAATGATCATAGGCATGAACATGCGTTGCGTGCTTCGCATCAAAACCATAGGCTAAGCGATCAAAAAATTTGCGCCGTACCGTCATGCCCTCTTGAAACATATGGCTCATCGTCGGAGTCAACCACATGATCGCATGATGAAGCGAGGGATGCGCCATCGAAGAAAGTGCCACATCGTCAAAGCTGATCGTACGTCGCGCTGCACCTTGTTGATGCGTCATCAACAAGGCATGGGTTTCATCATGGTTGCGCATCGTGACATGCACCCCCCATTGCTTATGGGAAGTTCCGTCTTGCGGATGGCGATGAATCTCATTGAGTGCAGCATGACGCAAGCCACGCCCTACCGTACATAGCGATAATGCTTCAAGTATGTTGGTTTTGCCAATACCATTCACCCCCGTAATGATCACCGCAGGCGCATCCGTATCAAGCATCAAGGCTTCATGATTGCGAAATTGCTGCAACCGAATCTGAGTAATACGCACCACAATAAATCAAAGCACCAAGGAATTATACGCGCATCGGCATAATAATGAACAACGGCCCTAGATCTTCGGGATCGCACAAAATGGCAGGTCCAGTACCATCATCAAGGATAAAGCGCACCACATTGCCTTCAATCTGCCCAAGCACTTCCAACATATAACGCGCATTGAAACCTGTTGTAATCGCTTCAGGATGATTAAATTGTACATCTAATGTTTCTTCTGCCGTATTATTATCGGAGGCAGCAACCGAAAGCATGAGCTTATTATTCTCAACATAAAACTTCGTAGCGCGGGTTTTATCCGATGCAACAATAGACACACGATCCACCGCTTTTGCGAGTGCAACCGCAGGAATATCGATATTTTTATCATTATATTGCGGGATAACACGCGTGTAATCAGGGTATGTCCCGTCAATCAGCTTCGATACCAATACCGCCGTTCCGCACACAAAACGTGCTTTATTATCACCAAGCGCAACGCGCACCTCAGGGGCATCTTGATCAAGCAATCGTGAAAGCTCCGCAATAGTTTTGCGCGGGATAATTGCCCCACCCATGCCCGCTGCACCTGCGGGAAGTGCTACATCCATACGGCACAGACGATGCCCATCTGTGGATACGGCACGCAATACGCGCAATTCTTCAGTTTCAATCGGATGCAGATACACCCCATTAAGATAATAGCGCGTTTCTTCCGTTGACATTGCAAAGCGTGTTTTCTCAACAAGCGCACGCAATTCTTCGCGGGTAAGCGTGAAGTTATACGGCAATTCTCCTTCTGCTAAGGCAGGGAACTCATCCGCAGGCAATGTAGCAAGCGAGAATACAGAATTATCCGCTTTGATTTTCGCCCGTGATGATGTTTCTTGCATGATTTCAACCTGAGAATCATCGGGCAAGCGACGCACAATATCATAGAGGGTATGCGCAGGGAGTGTCATGCTACCGCCGTTACGCACATCGACTTTCGCGCTATCTGAAACCGCCATTTCCATATCGGTTGCCGTACATTCCATCACCCCATCGCCAACATGAATACGCACATTGGCAAGAATGGGAATCATTCCACGCTTTTCTACAACGGACTGCATACGCGCCAAAACAGCAGCAAGACTTGCTCGCGCCACAATAAAATGAGGTTTAGTCATAATGTTACCCTAATCGTTGGGCTATAGTTAGACAGATTTCACGCACAACGCAACATAAATCACACAAAAACGCCTTCTTTTTCTGCATATTGATGTAGAGACTTCTGCATAACCCATGAAACCAAGAAATTCGTCATTCCTGCGTAGGCAGGAATCCAGTAACAAAAGTAGTTTATGGATGCCTGCCTTACGCCAAGCATGACAAAATGTACTATTTTTTTACGGGGCTATTGCCTGTTTCTTGTTGCAAGGCTTGCGCTTTCGTTGCCCATGATTTCGCGGCTTGCGCTGCACGTGGCTTGCGCCGCACTTGCGCCATCGTTGTTGCTTTGTTCATATTACGTTCCAACATCGCAAGACGAACAATCGAGGCAGTATCTTCTGCAAGCATAGGTTGCACTGCATCATGACGTTCCACAGGCGCGACTTTGGATACATCCGATACAACATAACGATCTGGCACATAGTTGTCGCGCACACCACGTATGGAGCAATAAAGACGATGCGCATCAGCTACACCTTTCACAAACGCCGCCTGATCCTGATTCAAAATAAACGGCTCACTCATTGGGGTTTTCACCAACCCTTCGGTAATCGCCCATGCAATATCGGAGCGTGCTATGGTCAAGCAGCCATCGGGAGGGGTACACGGCGTATCCGCAAACAGCATGGCATCTGGTGCTATCTTAACGCGATCATAAATATAGCGCACCCCATCAGCATAGGCAGCACAATAGGCGGAAAATTCCTCACGGGCGATTGATTGCTGTACCAATCCCCCCATAAGTTCGTCACATGTTGCCGCATGATAGGATGTATCTTCCACAAAGCGTCGCAATGCTTCATCATGATCCGCCATTTATCCCTCCGTATGCCCTTGATTCTGAGGCTCAAGTTGCGCCTGAAATTCTGCCAATTCGAGGGCATCCAATTCTTCTTTCGTTAAATAATCGCGCCGCACACCTGATTCACCGGGCAACCAAATTAATTCAAGATTCTTTGGATTACGGGTAAAGATACGCTCTTCGGTGATCATACCCAAGGTTGGTGGAATATTACACTTTGCAAGCCCAACAATCGTATGTTTTTCATCACGGCACATACCAATCACCACACGCGGACGGTCGATGAATACCTGCGAACCACGCAATTCATCCAACACTTCACGCGTATTTTTCGGACGTGCGCCTTTTTGCAAGTGATGCACCACGATCATGCCACATTTTTTGCTGATAGCGAATTCTTCAATCGCCTCAAAAAACTCGGATACGACATCCGCATCATTTTCATCGCCTGAGAGATATTTACGTGCAGGATCAACCACCACCAGCGATACATTAGGCATACGGCGCAAGGCTAGCAGATATTCCCCGAAGGTAATTTCCTTCTCATGGAATTCATTGCGATGAAACTGCAAGCGCAATGCCCTCCCCTCTGGATCAAATAACGCCCCACGCGCATTAATAATCGCAGGGCCATCCTCACCTGAGAAATAGACGCATATGCCTTTACATACATCATCATTAAGCGGTTGCCCAAGCCATAGCGGGCGTTCTTCGCCATCACGCCAATCAATCGCGGCTTGCACACATAATTGATGCGCCACACTACTTTTTCCCGTTCCCCCCGGTGCTGCAAGCAAGGTCACTGCACCTCGCGGAATAAGCCCCGGGACGATAAATTCAAAGGTTTCATCCGAACCAATGCGCATCGGTCCTGTACGATCAAATAAATCTAAATCCCGCGCACATAGATTGAAAAATCGGTTATTATGTTCGATATTCCGCGTATCTTGCCCAAAATGCATATATAATGTATGCAATCGATCATAGGCTTCCCAACATTGTTCTGCATCCAACACCAGTTGAATATCTACTTGATGGTTGCGCACCACCTCGTCTGGCGTACATTCACTGATGTCTTCTGGAAAAAGCTGATCGATGGATGGGTGCAGAAACATGCCATGCAAGCATAAATAACTCATGCCCGAGAGTATATAATAGCCCCAATACGCAGGTGACGAGCTATTGACGAGATTATATAATTCCCGACAACCATCCACCACTATCATGCCTTCACGCTCTTTAGGGATGAGCATTTCTTTTGAAAAACCAAGCATTTTAATGCCTGCCCCATGATTATCGCCACGATGCACATGGCTAGCACACACGCCTTTATCATGCGGACGGATGATTTGATCTCGCGTCAGAGTGGCAATACCAAGCGCAAAAGATGTTGCCCAAAACACACCACTGCCCACAGCGTGATAGCTACCATCAGGTTGCAACGCATGGATAATAGGATTCAGTAACGGTGTGGTATTCGGCAATGCTCCGTTACGATACAGCACGATCACTTGGTCAATCGCAGCATCTGTGTGTGCCTCATCAAACCAAAAGCACCAGCCCTCCTCCTTATTACGCCACGGATCTTGGCTAGCAATCGTATAAAAGGACATAAATCCCCCCTCAATACCAACCGCACGATGCCCCGCCCAAATAAGAGCCAATTCTTTTTGAAGTAATGTTTTGAGTGCCTGCATAAAAACAACACAGCTTCTTAAATGAGATAATAGAGAACTATGAGTGTAGGATGTTCTAGCACGATAAGCAACCATCATCACTTTTTTGCACAGAACATTGCTTTAATCATCAAAAGATGATACCAAATTCACATAAAAAATGACTTCACGTGTGATTTCGCTTGATTCTCTCATGCACTATAGTACATAGTACGCATGATCGATGGCGGGCGAACGCGTCGTTTACTTGGTCAGGTCTGAGAGGAAGCAGCCACAATGGCATCCGTTCGGGTCGCCATCGGTCACTTTGCACCGTGCAGCATATCGCACGCACCATCCCCCAAAGATTCCGTGATAAACTGTTCCCCTTGGCGCGTGATACGTAGCATCTTTTTCTTCTCATCATGCATTCCACCAAGCATCATCACCAGCACACCGCCCTCATTTAGTTGTTCAAGCCAACATGACGGCACATGCGGGGATGCCGCCGTTGCCACAAGTCGATCATAGGGCGCGCCATCCTTCCAGCCGTGATACCCATCGCCTACCAAAAACACAATATTGTTGCGTTGCAGCGCGACACATTGCTGCAATGCTTCATCGCGCACATCCCGTATGCGCTCAATCGTATAAACGCGACGCACCAGACACGAAAGCAACGCTGCCATATAGCCTGAACCCGTGCCAATTTCTAACACCGTATGGCGTTCTTCCACCTGCAATGCCTCAATCATGTGCAGAATCACCGAAGGTGGCTCTAGCGTTTGCCCTCCTGCAATCGTAATCGACTGTTCCGCATAGGCATCACGCCGAAACATACGTGGCACAAATAAGGCACGAGGAATGGTTTCCAACGCATAAAGCAGCTCGGGACGTTTCGCAAATCTGCCACGCACACGCATCAGAAACTGTATATGCGCATAGGCATTATTCGCCTCATCATCATTCCATTGGTGATAGTCTTCATTCATGGGATGCTATTATGACGGATTATAACTTCTTAAGCAATCATCTTTCGGGGCATAGGATAAAAAAGACAAAAAAAGATTGACAGCCCTCTAATAAACATTTATATATCAATTGTTCCTTTGTTTACGCTTCTTTTTTAGAAAGCACCTTATTTATTTATAGAAAGCATTTTCTAAAAGAAGCGTTTGCTTTGGGACAGTACTTTTATCTGGATCAAAACCATGCAAAAACTTCCCCAAGACCAATCCTTTGAAAAAGAGTCCTTTACTCTTGTTGGTATTCCAGCAGAAATGCCTGCGATTCCCGAAGGAACAAGTTTGGTTTGTTACTCTCAGCGGTCGTCTGGACGTAACTATTTCGTGTGCGAAACCGTGGACGATGTCCAGCTTTTCATTATCGGTCTCAAGACTGGCAATATAAAAGCGATCGCGTGGTACATCGCCAATCTTGGTTAAAAAATAAAACGTAACCGTTTTTTCCTCCGCACTTCGGTGTGGGGGTTTTTTATGTCTTGCTTCAGACCCCTTCGGACGGCACAGTGATAACTCACGAATAACACTAATGTGGCGATTCCAACCAACCAAGGCAGCGGGGCATTTATTGCCTTGTCATGATCGTGCCGTGTATGTGCCACAAAAGGCACAAAATGCCGTGATTTTGCCCTAGTGCTATGATGCGATTTTTCTCTGCATCCCGCAGAAACATTGGGATTTAATGGCAGGGGCGACAGGATTTGAACCTGCGACCTACGGTTTTGGAGACCGTCGCTCTACCAACTGAGCTACACCCCTATCTTCATGCAGTACTTATGTGCTATTTTCAGCGCACGAACACTCGATAAAAAAATCGACAATCGAATTCACTGAGCGCAACTAAGCATTAGAAGAATCATCTATATCAGAATCTTTTCAAAAAATCTAGTCCTTCATGTGCATGATTGGTATATTTTTTAATCTATGATTTTTATCGTGATGCGTAGCATGTGGATCATGATGATGATCTATAGTCGTTTGATAAAAATGCCCCATTTTTATGGCAAAAAACGACTCTACCGCTATGATTTATCGGGCATATCCAACTATGCGGTGTTTTATGTTTGCCTATTCAATATTCAATTACAGGCTTTGCCTTGCAAACCCACCAAACAACGAATATCCTAGGATATCCGTTGCTTGATCGATTAGTGCAGTATGATCAGGGGATCATACGTAAGGTTAATTAGAGGGAGGCTCTTGTATAACGCGAACACTCCAATTACCACCACCTTCGTTGACAACGCGTGCAATACCGCCAGCATTGTTGATTCGATTGCGTTCTTTAATTGCGTCGCCCTGTGTCATGAGAAAAAACCTCAGAAAAATAAAAAGTGAGCATGTTGCTTTAATCTTTTATCGTCATACGGCAACAAAAAGTTACAATCCGTGCGATTAAAAGATGAAGTACTCTTATAATATACACCGCAAATAAATATATTGCAACCAAAAACTGCATCTTTTGTTAAAAAGAATAAAAATAATGAGCATCATGTGAAGGTGAGTACGCTACAACCACCAAACAACGAATATCCTAGGATATCCGTTGCTTGATCGATTAGCGTGGTATGATCAGGGGATCATACGCAAAAGTTACTTAGAGGGTGGCGTTTTAGAAACGCTCACGGTCCAAGTTTGTGCCTGTCTATCGTACACCATGTCTGCTTTTCCTCCCGCCCAAATGATTCGGTTACGTTCGGCTTGCGCTTCATCTTTAGTCATAAAAACCTCAGAAAAATACAAAAGTGAGCATGTTGCTTTAATCTTTATATCGTCATACGGCAGCAAAAAAGCTACAATCCGTGCAATAAAAAGATGAAGGTATCCCTATCATATACACCATAGATAAACATATTTCAACCAAAAACCGCATCTTTTGTTAAAATAAAAGCACGAACCATCCTATGAAGGTGAGAACGCTCCCCCCCCTATTCCTTCAATTCAAAAACTTCATCTGCTCCAATACCCCATATATACGGCTTATGCACCCAGCCTTCGAAGGATTCTCCTTTATGGGGCGCACGCACTAAACACCATTCCCGTTGGCATGAGATAGGTATCACCACCACCATTTGCATGAGTTTTGCCACCACAGACGCATCATGGTCGGGATGATGATGCATCAACACATGATGATGCGTAATCATCGCCGTGCGTACCGAACTCAATAAACGCGCATAAACCCAGCCTTCTGCTCCCTCGGGATCGCGCACCAGCATCCAGCCCATATGCTCACGCAGTGCCATCATCGGAATGCCTCGCACTGTGTATGTCCAAAGAATCGGGAACATTTTGCCCGGCCCAACGCGCATTTGCACTTTATTCGCTCGCAGCGACATGGCACGCGGAAAAATTTGCTGCTCTTGGGCGCGGGGGGCTGAGCTGATTCCCATCAGTAGCAGCAACAACACTGCAACGATCATGGTATATTTCATGGGGCATCTCTTAAAAATAATGATCCGCAGGGGAAAAATAGCGTTCCAAATGTTTAATGGAATCCGCCATAGAGACAATAATCACATCATCATGCACGTGCAGAATATCCTGTTCTGTTGGTAAAATGAGGCGATTATTACGCAAAATCGCGCCCAAATGCATGGTTTTAGGAAGATTCAGACTTCCCATCACCTTGCCCGCCAACTGCGAATGTTGCTGCAACTCTGCTTCGATAATCTCCGCCACACCCCCCATCACGGAATAAACCCCATTAATTTTCCCACGACGAATATGACGAAGAATACTAGACACAGTCGTTTCCCTTGGATTAACAACCACATCAATATCCAAATCTTGCACCATCGGAATATAATCGCTATTATTCACCAACGTAATAGCACGACGACATCCCAGCTTCTTTGCCAATAAGGATGCAAGGATATTCACCTTATCATCATTGGTCACCGCAACCAACGTATCCGCCACCTCAATATCGCACTCCGAAAGAATCTCTTTATCAAAGCCACTGCCATGAATCACATCAGTACGCTTCAATTTATGGGCAATATATTCAGCGCGATCACGATTCAACTCAATCAAGGTAGCGCGCACCTGCGCATCTTGTTCTTCAATCTTCTGTGCAACATGCAAGCCGATATTGCCCCCGCCTAAAATAACCAAACGGCGCGCTTCTTTTTCATGATGCCCAAACAATGCGAGGGTGCGATCCAAGGTGCGTTGCTCCGTGACCACATAAACGACATCATGCTCGCTAAGCATCTGTAATTTTGTTGGAATACGGAATTTTCCTTGCTGCACCAACCCCAATAACGCCACTTGATTTTTCACCAACCGTTCTTGCACTAATTTGATCGGCAAATTACTTAAAGGGCAACCTTCTTCGCATTTAATGGTCAGCATCTGCGCTTCACCATCCCCAAAAGGCACGGCATCCAGCGCACCCGGAACATGCAAACGACGTATAATCGCTTCTGCCACCTCAAGTTCAGGGGAAATAATCGTATCAATCGAAAGATGCTCATTGCGGTATAAATCTTTCCATACGGGCTGCAAATAATCAGGTTGACGAATACGTGCAATACGCGATGGTATCTCAAAGATCGAACGCGCAATCTGGCAGGCAATCATATTCACTTCATCGGTGCTTGTCACCGCAATGAGCATATCGCAATTTTCTGCCCCTGCTTGCTCCAACATTGTGGGATGAGATGCCATACCATGCAGGGCGCGCACATCAAGGGTATTATTAATATCCGCGATCAAATCCGCATCTTTATCAATAACCGTGACAACATTGCCTTCATTCGCAAGTTGCTGTGCTATATTCCGCCCGACTTGCCCTGCTCCACATATGATAATATCCATTATACCCACCACGCATTATCTATAGTGCTTTTACCATCATATAATTGCCGATTGATCGGTAATTATATGATGGAAGCACTATATGTTCTAAGCTAGAATCTTCTCGTCATTATGGATGCCAAGCAACTTTAATTTGCGATGCAATGCTGAGCGTTCCATGCCAATAAAAGAAGCTGTCTTAGAGATATTCCCACCAAAACGTGCAATTTGCGTCATGAGATATTGTTTTTCAAAAACCTCGCGTGCTTCTCGAAGGGGCATCGCCATAATGGCATTGCCGTCATCTTGCGCACTGACTGCGCCATTTTGCGCACGCAATTCAGGGGGCAACATCATCTCATCCAACACCTGCGTTGAACGCCCTGTGGACATAATCAGCATCCACTCAATCACATTACGCAAATGACGGATGTTTCCGGGCCAATGATAGGCTTGCAACACTGCCATAGCTTCTGCAGCAATATCACGCATCGAAATACCTGCTGATTTTGCGGATGCACGCATGAAAAACTCACATAATTCAGGTATATCTTCGCGTCGTTCACGCAATGCAGGCATATGAATCGGCACGACACTGAGGCGGTAATAGAGATCTTCGCGGAAATTGCCACGCTCCATTTCACGCTTCAAATCACGATTGGTTGCCGCAATCACACGCACATCCACCGATACACGTTTTGTCCCGCCCACACGTTCAAACGATTGTTCATGCAACGCTTTGAGGACTTTTCCTTGCGTTTCACGCGACATATCCGCAATTTCATCAATAAAGAGCGTGCCACCATGCGCGCGTTCAAATAATCCAAGCGATTCTGCTCCACCACCGGGGCTGGTAGATTCCATACCAAACAACTCAGCATCTACCTGTGAAGGATGCAAACTTGCGGAATTCAGCATGATGAACGGTGCTTGGTTACGTGCTGAATTTTCATGCAACAGACGTGCCACCACTTCTTTTCCTGTGCCTTCTTCACCCGTAATCAACACACGGCTGTTGGTTGGCGCAACTTTTTCTATGATCGAACGCACCTGACAAATGGCAGGAGATTTACCAAGCAGCGTATTTTCAATCTTGCCACGCAATTTCAGCTCTTCATTTTCACGTCGAAGGCGCGAAAGCTCACTTGCCTTATTCACCGCATGAAGCAAATGATCAGCTTCAAAGGGTTTTTCGATAAAATCAAAAGCACCCATTTTGATGGAGTTCACCGCCGTTTCAATATTACCATGACCACTAATCATAATCACGGGTAGGCTTGGATAACGCTCTTGGCATAATTCTAATATGCCCAAACCATCCAATTCGCTGCCCTGCAACCAAATATCCAGTATCATTAAACTAGGCACACGCTCTGCAAGTGACCGTAATGCCAAATCACTATTCTTGGCGGTTCGTACAGATAATCCTTCATCGACAAGTATTTCTGAAATCAAATTACGGATATCTGCTTCATCATCCACAACTAGGATGTCATTAAACATAGGTGTTCTCCCCTTTTATTTTTATTATGTAGTTCCGTATCATCATGCTTCTGTTCATAAAATTATTACGCTTGATTCAATCATCCATATAGTAGTTTTATTAATAATGCGTTACGTCTCAACAAAAAAACAACATCGTGACATGTCAGTTACATGTAACACAAGCGATACATTAGCCATCTTTTTCAAGAATTGCAAGATTTCTTGGAAAAATAATGCATACTATTGCTCCCCCCCCTTCTCGATTCTCTACCGTGATGCTGCCTTTGTGGTCTTCAATGATTTTTTTGACAATCGCCAAACCAAGCCCCGTCCCCTTAGATCGCGTCGTCACATAGGGTTCCATGATACGCGGAATCAGCTCCTCAGGAAAACCCACGCCATTATCATTGACCGTCAGCACCCATGTTTGGGGCGTTGCCACACACTGCATATGAATCCAGCCTTGCTCGCTCTGATCTTCGCGGCGTTCAATACTTTCAGCAGCATTTTTAAGAAGATTCGTCATCACTTGCGATAGTTGCGCTTCATCACAAAGCAAGAATATCTCCGATTCCAGCGATTCAAAGAAGCAGCGCACCTCAGGAAAACTTGTCTCACACGAAAAACATGCGCTCTCAAGCAATGGTTTAATATCTACCACGGCAAAACGCGGGGCGGGCATACGTGCAAAAGAAGAAAATTCTTCCACAATGCGCCCAATATCACGCAAATGTCGACTGATTGTTTCCAAATAACGCAAAAATGCCTCGCGCTCCACCGCATCTTCGGGAATAAATTTTTTACGCAACCGATCCACCGATAATTTGATGGGTGTCAACGGATTTTTAATCTCATGCGCAACACGACGCGCCACATCCGACCACGCCGCACTTCGCTGCGCTGCAATCAGTGGCGTAATATCATCCAACGTCACAATAAAACCTTCAATATAGGATTGGCTCATCTCAGCAGATATTTTCACCTGAAAAATCATGATCTTATTTCCACGCCTTATCTCAACTTGCTCCTGATGGATCGTACTTTGATATTTTTGCGCATGTTCTAAAACCGCGCTCAATTCAGGGACTAATGTCCGCAGCGATTGCCCAATCATATTACGTTCATGATGGAATCCGAGCAGATGCATTGCCGAAATATTAGAAAGACTTACCACAAAATTAGTATCAAGCGCGATAATCCCCGCAGAAACACCCCCTAAAACGGTTTCCATAAACCGACGACGCTGATCCAACATACGCGTTGCTTGCGTCAATTCCATCCGCTGCTGATAAAGCTGTTCCGTCATCCGATTAAAATGACGAATCAACATCTGCATTTCTTCATGATCGGTATCATCTTCAATTTGAATGGAATAATCCCCTGCCCGCACACGCTCCGTTGCCTGTGCAAGCGTGATGAGTGGAATCGCCAAGCGTGAAGCAAAGCTAATCCCATACCAGATCACCCCCAAAAGCAACATTAACGTCACCAAGATAAAAACCACCACAAAGATCATTTGCAACTGATTGATCG
Source organism: Alphaproteobacteria bacterium (assembly GCA_004293935.1). Classification (GTDB taxonomy): domain Bacteria; phylum Pseudomonadota; class Alphaproteobacteria; order Rickettsiales; family UBA998; genus RDZH01. The sequence continues at coordinate 88,387 of RDZH01000011.1, forward strand.
TATTTTTTTGTTCCTCAAATGTGCGTGCCGCCCCTTCTGATTCTGCAATATGATTCAGTATTTTACCATCAACCATACGGCTCACCACCAAATAGGTCTCCTGAAACGCATCCAGTGCCACCACAGCAAAAATGCGATCATCCCGCTTAAAGATCACCACTTCGCCTGCACGCGCTGCATCAATCACATTGTCGGGTAATGTTTCAAAACTTAAGGAAAAACTCAATAATGATCGCGCTAATTCACGATGTTCCGCCAACACCACGGCTTCAGAAAGAGAGCGTAATGCTACCTGACTATTCAAAATCTCCGAAAACATCGCGGGGTTGGCATGGGCTAAAGGCAGCTCACGTGCAATATCATTGGCCATAGCCCCCGCATCAGCACGCAAAGTGCGCTCATGTTCCGCAAGATACGCCTCTGCCACGGCAACGGATTCTTGCAATACTATGGTAATTCTTTCATTAAACCAATCTTTAATGCCATAATAAAAAAACGCAATGGAAAAAATGGAAATCACCACAGTAGGGATGATCGTCACCAACGAAAAAGTTTTCACCACTTGCGTATGTAACTGCGCTCCCGCATAACCACGCTTTAGCGCAGCACGCATCCCCAGAATCCGCCGAATCAATGCCAAGGCAACGGCTGAAACTATCCCACCTCCAATAAAAATAGGTACTAGGGTAGAAAAGGACAAACCTGAAAATAACTCAGGCAATCCGACAAGTGACCATGACATAATTATTCCTATTCACTCTATAGCGCTTCATGATAGGTTAGTGATGTTTATAGAAGCGAACCTATCGTGAGTTCGCGCACTAACCATATGCATGATAGCACAAATGTTCGATAGGCGTATTTTTGAAAAAGAACCAACCTATCGAAAGATGCTATAGATTATCGAGAGGTTTATTCCAATCAAGTGAACTCGAAGCCACAATCATTTAATCCGTACTCATTGCCATAACTTTAATAATCGCTGGACCAAGCACAAGAAGCATCAACGCAGGGAGCAAGCATGTAATTAAGGGAATAGAGATAAGAGCAGGTAATCTTCCCGCTTTTTCTTCCGCGATCATCAGACGCGTTTGACGATAATCATCCGAAAGCACACGCAACGTATCGGTCAGACTCGTACCAAAACGCTCTGTTTGAATAAGGGCCGCGACAAGAGAACGATAGGCGACCAAATCTGTGCGCTCCGCAAGATTCATAAGAGCCTGCGAGCGATTATTCAACAATGCCAATTCTAACCGCGTCTGATTCAATTCGACGGCAAGGGCAGGATGTGCAAAAGATAGCTCATCGCACACACGATTAACCGCAGCATCAAGTGCTAAACCAGATTCCACGCACACAACCATAAGATCCAAGCCATCAGGAAAAGAACGTAGTAAACTTTTCTTACGTTTTGCGGTATTATTTGAAACCATTAATTTGCTCCCGAATAATCCTATAATCATCAGCAAGCCACCAAACAGCATCATGCCCATATTATCTTGTGTCATCAAGAGAATCATACCTCCAAATAGAGCAATCAGATAACCTGCAACACGCTGATAAAACATCAAAAAAATCGGAGCATTAGGTGAAGTCATACCTGCACGCATAGCAGAAGTACGCCATTCTTTGAGGTTTTTATCAACATCAAAGCCGAACACATCCATCATACGATGCAGTGATTGTGCCAAAGGAGAATAATCTTGTTCTAATTCAACAGATTCTATACCTTCCGATAATCCTAATTCACTATAGGAACGTGTTAAACGCGCATCACGTTCAAACTTTTTCAGTCTATCTTTACGTGCTGCGAATGCATTTACCATCAAGTAAAGAACAAAAAATATTATACCAACAACGGCTGCGCTTATGTAATTCATATTATGTAACCCAATTTCTCTCTATTAGATATCTATCTGTACCATGCGCCGAACGATCATATTTGAACCGACAATCAATGCAATAATAATTCCTGCCATAATATTACCCATGGTTGTTGAAAAAAGCGGGTCAAGGTGATCGGGTGCAACAAGCATCAATACTCCAAAAAGCACCACGGGAACTGCCCCTAAAATTAACCCCGTTGCGCGCCCTTCTGATGTCATGGCACGAATTTTATGCCGCAACTGTTTGCGTTTGCGAATAATGTGCGAAAGATTTGAAATAATTTCAGCTAACCCGCCTCCAGTTTCTTGTTGCACGCGTAATACCACCACAAAAAAGCGAATATCTTGTTCATCCACACGCGTTGCGAGACGCTGCAACGCTTCATTTAAGGTACGCCCTAAAGCCAATTCATCCGCAAGCTGACGAAATTCCCCACGAACAGGTTCTTCCATATTTTCAGCAACCATCGTAATCGCACTATTGATAGGAAACCCTGATTTCACGCTCCGTACAATCATATCCAAGACATCTGGGAACATATCAATAAATTTATCATTACGCTTCCTTATGGCAACTTTAAGACGCTTATTGCACCACCAAAAAGGAAATAGGCACGCAGCTATATGCCACAAAGAGTCTAGGTTTGCAATCAATACCGCCATATTGCCCACAATGAACAGCCCCAATATCATCACAAGATACGAACCCGCTTTATGCTGACGACCAGCACGAATGGCTTTTAGCACAAAATCCTTTCCGACAAATGGAATCAACGATAGAGTCTTCAAAGACGCAGAATCATTAATATCGGCTTTCAATATGGCAAGTGTTTCGTCAAATTGATCACGTTGCGCTTGCGAGCGGTGCGTTTCTTGGCGCACTTGCTCTAAAACGTGGCGCATATGCTCCGTCTCCGCCGCATAACGCCCCGCAAATAAACGGTTAAACAATACATATACTGATATAAATACTATAATTCCAATAACAACTACTACCATTTCTTCTCACCCAACGCGTGCTAAACCTAAGCACTCTAATAAATCTTGCTCACGATTAAAATATTCCGCTCGCGGCAAAAATCTAGGACGTATCCCATGCGATTTGAACTCGCCAAGAAGATTCCCTTTTGCATCCATACCTTTTGATTTATAACTAAATAATGTTTGTGATATCATCACATCACCCTCTACTCCCACGACTTCTTCAATATGCGTAATACGACGACGACCGTCACGCATACGTTGAAGTTGCACAATAAGTTGCACAGCACTTGATATTTGATAGCGCAATGACGTATCACTGACCTTCACGCCCGACATATTCACCAAATTTTCAATACGCGACAAACAATCACGCGGAGAGTTTGAGTGAATGGTTGCTAATGATCCATCATGACCAGTATTCATGGCAGAAAGCACATCAATCACTTCATCGCCACGAATCTCCCCCAAAATAATGCGATCGGGGCGCATACGCAAGGCATTTTTCACAAGCTGGCGTTGCGTGATTTCACCGACACCTTCTGCAGATGATGGGCGTGTCTCAAGACGCAAAACATGCGGCTGAGCAAGCTGCAATTCTGCGGCATCTTCAATGGTAATCACCCGCTCTCCCTTACCAATATGGTTCGAGATCGCATTTAATAAGGTGGTTTTACCACTCCCCGTTCCGCCAGAAATAATGATATTCAAGCGTATCTCACCACAAATGGATAAAAACCGCGCCATTTCTGGCGTGAGCGAGTCATAATTCACATAATCTGAGAGCGTAATTTTATTTTTCTTAAATTTTCTGATAGAAACCAATGCGCCATCAAGAGCTAAGGGCGGAATAATCGCATTAAAACGCGATCCATCGGGCAAGCGCGCATCAACCATAGGGCTTGCTTCATCAATTCTTCTGCCCACACGGGTCACAATACGTTGGATAATCGCCATTAAATGCGATTCACTCACAAATGTGACATCGCTAAGATAAATCTTCCCCTGACGTTCAATAAAGACCTGCTTTGCGGTATTAATCATGATGTCAGACACATCAGGATCGCGCAATAAAGGTTCTAATGGTCCAAAGCCCAAAACTTCATCAATCACTTGATCTTGAATCAATGATAATTGTGCGGACGTTAGGGGCGCTTCAATATTCTGTAGTAATTTCGCAATTTCTACAGCCATTCGTTTTTTTCTACGATCTTCCGATAATTGATAAATCGTATTAATATCAATTTTATCCACCAGTTCTGCAATTAATTGATTGCGAACCTCTACCATTTTCGGGGTTTCAAGATTCTTATCAAGAAACCGTAATGTCTCTACGCCCAATTCCGCATGAATAGAAGAAGAACGAGTCGCTTGACGCTCTTGTCCAAATTGTGTCCGTAATTGCTGTTCATCGCGCACAGCCACACGCGACGAAACAGATTCAACCGCACCAACGGGTACCATCTGACGATGCGCACTATCATTGCTCGCTTGATCTTCGGCATATCCATCCTGAGCATCACCCGCAGGGACAGACGTAGGGGGAGTGGTTGACGACGATCGTGGAACGCCGTTCGTACCATCAGAACCAGGTTTTTTCCCAAACATTATACACCTCCATTCAGATGGGCATCTTCAGCAATGGAGCGTGCAATTTTTTCCAATTCACTCCCCAAAAAAGTCTTACCCACATCGGCAATCGGCACACCTTTATTTTCCGAATGACAAATAGTTTTAATATCATTAGGAAGATAAAAACCAATAGGGCGACCTAAAATCCGTTCAAAATCTTTAGGATGCACCGCCTCTTTATAGCGAGACCCACTACGATTGACTACTACAGAAATCGTCTTTTCCGAAAGCCCCAAATCGCCCCATAACGCCAATAATCGTGAACTATGGGTAATAGATTTAAGCAATAACTGCGCCACAAGCACAATATGATCACTAAAACTAATCACAGATGAAACCCATGGATTCCAGCTATGAGGAATATCCAAAACAACATAATCATATTTTGCAGAAAGATGCCCTACAAAATCTCGTATAATTTCAGGCTCAAGACTCGGCATAAAATTAAGCTGGGTAGGAGATACGATGACATCCATACCGTCACGATAATGCACCACCATACGTTCGACTAATGTTCCATCCACGCCACGTTCTGGATGATCAAAAATCTCTTTAATACTGTAGCTTGTCTGAAGCTCCAACTGCCGAGCAACCATTCCAAATTGATAATCTAAATCGACCAGAACAACACGTTTCTTATGATTCCTTGCCAATAAATATGCCGTGTTTAACGCGACCATACTCGAGCCATCACCTGCCCCACCGCCAATAAAAGAAATAACTTTTCCAACACACTCTCCAGAAATATTATTCTGAAATAATGCATTTCTCACCTCATCAACGGGCAAAGGATAGTTGAAATACTCAACAATCCCCCTATCACGAAGCGATCGGTAAAAGCTAATATCATTCGCATTGCCAATCACTACAACACGGGTATGTGAATCGCACTGCTCAGCCAAAGCATCAAGCTCAGCTAATACATCATGTTTGCGATCACCGATAAATACAATAATATATTTAGGGTTATAACGCATCTCATTAATGTGACGAGCAGCATCTAAGGGCGTACCTTGCACGATCTCGGCTCTCTGATAACCAAGCGCACGGGTTACCCATGTAATAGATTCTGTTTCCGAAGGATGTGTAACAATCGCTAATACAGGGCTAAGTTCCATACGATACTCGCTTAAAGACAACTAGGTTTAACGTCCACCACCCGAGCGAACGCTTGCAACGGTGGCTTCTCGCTTAAAGAATTCACGCGACTTAAAGGTACGGTATTTACCGACATCTTGAACCGCTTGCATTCCATCAACAAATCCTAGCAAAGATGGGTTAACAAATTGCCTTCTATCGCTCACCATTTGCACCATATTTGATGCAATCGAACATCCATAATGTGGATGATGCAAATTATACGGGTTGATACGGTTCGCTATATAACGATTCTCACAATCATTTGCCACGACACGCTCATAAATAAGATTCAGCTCATCGACATCAGACGGAATACGCTCATAATCAACACCATAGAGCTGCAATGATTGCTCTGCTGTATCACATGCAGCAGCATTCGCTTCGGTGCAATGCACTTCTGCGCGTGTCGGCTGATCGCTTTCAATCCATTCTTGTATCTCCATGGCGGAATCAGGAGAAGAAAGTTGCACCGTCACCACCTCTGAAGATACATCCAGCAATGATTCAGGCGTCCCTCTGTTTGCATAAGCAGAAATAGGGATTTCTGAACACCCAGCAAAAAATAAAATACTAAGCGGAACAATATAAGAAGATACTTTTTTTATCATTTAATCTACCATAAAGCCAACAGGCCCTTCTGTTGTTGGAATTTGCGTCACACGATCTTGATCGCCTGACAAGCTAGTAATCGCACCATAAAAGAACATTTCCATCATACTTGCAGGTCGGAAATCATCCGTAGGCATTTTTACATCTGATGAAACAAGCGGATCAACAATGTACGGAGTCACTGCCAAGACAAGCTCCGTTTCTTCGCGCTTAAAGCTCACACTGCTGAATAAAGCACCAAGAATAGGAACTTCCTTCAAGCCGGGCAAGGAATCAACGCTTGATGCAAGGGTATCTTGAATCAAACCTGCAATCATGAAACTTTCTCCGGGAGAAAGCTCCACAACCGTTTGCGCACGACGTGTACTCAAACTTGGTACAACAAATCCATCAAGCTGCAACACATTATCACGGTTGATTTCAGAAACTTCTGGCTCAACAGCAATCCGCACACGATTTTCGGATAACACAAAAGGAGTAAACTTAACAGCAACACCAAATGGTTTATATTCAATCGCTACTTGTTGGAACTGAGGCACAGGAACAGGGAATTCACCCCCTGCAAGAAACTGTGACTCCTCACCTGACAATGATACAAGATTCGGCTCTGCCAATATCTTAAACAAATTATCACGCTCCAAAGCATCCAACATTGCAGAAAGACCACCACTGCTGCCATTGGTTCTTGCAGATAAAAAGCCCCGCACATCTGAGGTTGAATTAGGCAACTCAAACTGCCCAAAGCCCAACTCAGACCCTACACGAAATGCATCAATACCGCCACCTGTGGCAAATGTAAATGCACTATTAGCATTCGCCTTGACTGATTGCACATTCAGCCCCAAACGCTTCAAGGCAGAACGTCGCATCTCACCAACGCGCACACGTAACATCACCTGTTGACCGCTTGCTATTTCAAGTAAGTTGAGAATCCCAGAACCAATTTTAGGGGTCTGTTCCTTTGGTGTTTGGGAAAGATATTCCTCAACAATACGTACAGCTTTCTCAGCCGCCGCCGCATCGGTGACTCTGCCACTCAGCACCAAATTGGCATTAAGCATCTCAACAGCCACATCTTCGTGTGGCAAATAATCTTTCAACGCCTTACGAATAGCGGGAAGATCATAGCCGACATTCACTGTTATATCACGCAACACACCATCTGAACCCAAAATACGCACATCCGTGATACCAAGAGCGCGCCCCATGACCGATACTTTGCGCTTATCATGTACATATGCATCAGCAATCTGCGGATCTGCGACAATAACTTCTGTCATATCCTCAGAAACATCTATGAGTTGCGAACGCCCCTTAGGAACAACGATTGTTTCAGACCACGCTCCAGATGCAGAAGCTAACGCCACAACACTTGTTGCTAGAAAGAAGGATTTCTTGATTTTACCCAACATTACCATGTACTTATCTCACTTATAATTTTTTACTCAATGATTTCTTCTAATTCTTGCTCTACTTGTTCGTAATGAGCAGATTCATCCTGTGAATCATTCTCCATAGAAGATTCAGCTTCATCTTCTTCTTTTGCCTTCATCTGAACAACCGTCTGTTTTGTACCCAAAACCAATGAAACAACTTCTTTTTGTTCGAGCTTAAACGGATTGACAACATACCCCTCATCATCAGCAACCGTCACATCAGGTTCTGTTACCAATACATGCTCAGGCTCTGCATCTTTGTCCTTGAGGGAACGCAATGCCAAAGTCACATATCCTGTTTCTTGACCCAAACGCAACTTCGCCGCATCAGAAGCAGTAACTTCTAAACTTACCGATGAAGGAATGCGATCATTTTTCGCCATTCCATTGTCAGCGTTCGCATCCTCAGGATCGATGGTGGCACTTTGGTTCACAGCAAGAACACGAATATTGGATATAAGCGTTTCTGACATGCTCGTTTCATTCAATCCCGTTGCGTCTACAACTTCACGCTTCAGAGGAAATTTACGCGTTAACAACACATCCACACGATCCCCCGGATAAACAAAACCAGCAAGACCTGCCACAACATCACTCGATACCGTTGCCATCCTCATGCCTTCAGGCAGTTGCGCCGCGATAAAATTAGGATCTTCAGGATTAGACAAACGCTTAATGTTTAATGGTTCATCTTTCACAAAAGGTGAACGCGCAACACGACCAACCACGATAGCAATATCATCTCTTTCCGATACAAAGCCCGTTGCTTCCGTTGCTAAATGCTCTGGCCAATCTGCTGTTGTCACATCTTCGGCAGACAATTTGTCCCCCAACTCAATATCACGCGCAGCAACCAATATTTTCACAGTATTCGACTCTTGTTGCGCAGCTTGTACTGTGACGACTTGTTCGCCTTTGTCCATTATATTATAAGCGAAAAACGCGGCTGCAAGTGCCACGACCGCTGCGATAAGCATTCCTACAATTCTCATCTTCTTCTACCATCACCCAGAACCTAGGTTCTCTCTAAAACATTTACCCCCGCGCTTCATATCCTCGGTGTAATACCTCTGACACACAACGCGAACATCTTTTATTAGCGTGACTTGCCTATAAAGGTCAAGCATTCTTTGCAGTAATAATGGATATTTGCGTAAAAAAATATCTTTACTATAGTCTAGATTTGCTGATTCCTTGTGTATTTTCAAACATCTTAAACTAAAATATCACAGTTGTTTTTTTTATATTCGGTTATGGTGAGTTATTCTTGCCAAACCATGATGGGGCGTTGTATATACATAAAAACAATCAATCAACTATCACAAGGTGTATTATGTCTATAGAAAAAAAACTAGCTGATATGGGAATTATTCTTCCGACCGTGACGATGCCAGCAGCAAATTATGTTCCTTTCACCATTTCTGGTTCGCATATTTTTGTTTCAGGCACGCTACCATCGAAAGATGGCGTGATGACGGGCAAAGGCACTTTAGGTGCAAATATATCACTTGAAGAAGCACAAGATGTGGCGCGCACCTGTGGTATTAATATCCTTGCAGTACTTAAAGCCGCTGCGGGTTCACTGGATACTATCACACGTTGCGTGCGTTTGGGTATCTTTGTGAGTGCTACGCCTGACTATACGGATCATCCAAAAGTTGCTAATGGCGTATCTGACCTTATGGTAGAAGTTTTTGGAAAAGAAATCGGTTCTCATGCGCGTTTTGCTGTCGGCGTAAGCAGCTTGCCGTTCGGTGTCTCTGTGGAAGTCGATGGCGTGTTTGAGTTTTCTCGCACGTAAATCTATGTCGATTATCTTGGCATCCCAATCTTCTGTGCGGCGTGCGATGCTTGAAGAACGCGCTGTTCCATTCCACGCGATCACGTCGCCTTATGATGAAGATGCACAGAAGGAGGTGATTTCCCACCTCCCCCCCGTGCAGCAATCCATCCTTCTTGCCCACGGCAAAGCACATGCCGTGAGCATTCTCTACCCTGATGCGTATGTTATCGGGGCGGATCAAATATGTGACTATCATGGCACGATATTCGGAAAGCCCTTGGTTGTTGAACGCGCTGTGCAGCATTTAGCTACCCTTCAAGGCAACAGACATTATCAACATAGTGCGGCGTGCATTTTTAAGGGGGGTGTTCACCTCTGGAGTGCTATTGAAACCGTCCTTTTAGATATGCGCCCTCTTTGTGACAAAGAAATCATTGATTATATTCAAACGGATGAGCCTTTTCATGCGTGCGGTTCTTATTGTTACGAAAAAACAGGGCATCTCTTATTTCGCTCCGTCCAAGGCAGTGCAGATGCCATCAAAGGATTGCCGCTTGATGCCTTATATGCTGCACTGACCTCACTAGGTGCGCATTAAATAGTTATAATGTCATAAAAAATTCATTTTTGCGTATGATTTTTCTGATATACTCTACTCAATATCGTTTTTAATCTCCTCATACGCAAGCATTTCTATGGCTTCTGAAGTACCTTTTTCATCACAGATAGATCATTTGCAACAAAGCAAATATGACCTCAGATTTGAAGGCGTGAAAGGCTTTGTGCGCAGGGCCGCCCCTGCAATGCTGACCTTTGGACTTGGGGCAATGGCAATCACGGGTGTGGGATTATTTTCTTTAGGTTTCCTTGGTGCTATGGGTGTGGGTGGTGCAACGGCACTCAGCGCAGGACTCACAGGTGCATTTGGTGGCACAGTACCTGCTCTTATCGGCACGGGAGTGCTAGGCGGTGGCATCGCAGCGAGTGCTGTGGGTGTTGCGGGAGCTGTGGGAGCGCGTCGCAATGCGCAGGAGCATAATAACGTTTTGGAATCGCAGATTGCACACATCCAGCATCAAGCGCACGAAGCAGGTGTGGAAATACCACAACAATCTCCACCTACGGTTGAACCCGTCAACCCAGCAAAAAATAATGCCCTTATTCAATCCATTGTGCAGAATGGTCGCAAAAGCGTTGAGCGCAATTTTTCTCCGAAAGAAATTGTCATGCGTGCTGCCCAAGATGCCACGGGCAAATCCTTTGAAGATAGCGTCCTGCAGCAACGCGCCAATAACGCGCAAGAGCTAACCCGCTAAGAACCTAACCATCTTCGACATGCAGTAATATAAGCGTACTGATCAGAACCGAAAGAAGCTGTGGGGCAAGCACCGCAACTTCAATCGATAATTCCCCTGAATAACCAAATGCATGGAATAATCCACTCATAAAGTTCAAGAAAAATCCTGTCACCACAGCTCCAAAGACCATCAACATCAGCTTGCCCCGACGCGGTTGACGCAATGAGAAAAGCGCGGCAAGCATCACCATCGCCACAAAAACAAACGGACTCAGCAAGATGCTGTACCAATGAATTTTGTGACGTAATGCAGAAAATCCTGCTTTTTCCAACGTCTCAATAAAGCTCGAAAGCTGCCAAAAAGATAAAGTACGTGGCTCGGCAAAACTATCTTGAATCTGCTGTATGCTCAATTCCGTGGGCAAATTAATCTGCTCATTTTGTAACGGCACGCGCCCCGGCGCAGAAAGCATCGCATCCTGAATATGCCACTTCCGATCCTGCAACAAAGCGCGATCCGCATCAATGCGCCCAATAAAACGTGTGTTCTTATCTTGCAAGAAAATAATCACACGATTGAGAGACATATCCGATTGCGCAATATGCGCTGCTTGCAAAATATAAGAATGAATGGGCGTGCCGTAAAAAGTTGCTCCATCATTTTCATCAACATGGCGAAGCCACAAACCTGAAGAAGATAGAGAGAATAATTCACTGCTCCCAAGAATATAGCGTGTTTCCAACCGTTCATAATAAGCAAGTGATGCGGCGGCTAATGGGTTCAATACCATCAAGCTAAAACATCCAAGCCCCATCGAAAGCACTAAAGCAGGAGTCAAAAACTTCCATACCGAGACCCCCGCACTACGCACAATCACCAATTCTGAACTACGCGTCAATTTCATCAGTGCCATCATCGTACCAATCAGCACGGAATAGGGTAGTAATTTCTCCCCTAAATGCGGCAAACGTAACAGTGCCATTTTCAACGTTAACATCAAGGTAATCGCTTCTTTATTGGCAGTGCGGCGAAAAATCTCCACCAAATCAATCAATCCCGCAATCGCAAGTACCACCCCAAAAGCAATCAGCACATTAACAAACATATGGCGCGCAAGATAACGTGCAAGGATGAATGTCATAAAATCTTACCCTTCACATGCCATATGTTCTGGCGGTTGCTTCACCCAAAGATGCGCCCGCGTGAGTATAATAATCGAGCCGACAATCAATACCAGCACAAATCCATAACTCACCACAACGAGAAATGGCGTTTTGACCATAAGATTAATCAAGCCAAAAAATGCCAATAATTGCGCTAAGGATGCGCCCGCAATCACCGCAAGCCGCTTCCACATCCCACGGCGATTAAACTCCCCGCTTATCAATAATGCCATAGCCACCAAGGGCAGAGCAAAAGAAAACCACGGCCATAAGATTCTTTGATGCCCTTCCGCATAGCGTTTATTGCGTTGCAACACATCATCATTCCCGCCATCATGAAATAATTCAGAGATATATTGCTCACTCTCACCACGTTCACGCTGCATGGATTTCTGCGTGAAAAACCGTATATCCAATGTATAACGATCAAAATTCAGCCACGTAATCTGCCTATTGCGCATTTCTTGCCGTATGCCGTGCGTCAATAAAAAGCGCGATCCTGCTGCGGTTTGTGTCAATGTTGCTTCATCCGCCATCATCGTCACCGTTACTTCAGGATTGCGATTATCATGCACCAAAATCCCCTGCAATTTACCATCCTCCAAACGTTGTCGAATAAAGACAGTCACCCCATCTGCAGGATGATTAAATACTTGTTCTTGAAGAAGAATAGATGCATAATTATCCTTCAAAAACTCTTTCATGTCTTTGAATTTGCGATTCGCTGTAGGCAATAAATATAGCGTGTGCGCATAGGTAATCAGCAAAACAACGGCACATCCCCACAGCGCACCGCGTGCTAATTGCCATCGTGATAAGCCCGATGCCTGCATTGCCGCCAGTTCACTTTCCGCATAAAGTTTATGATAGACAAAAATCACAGCAATCAATAAGGCGATCGGCAAGATCATATTCAACAATGAAGGTAGAATCAGCATCGTCAGATAGAGAAAATCTCCAACCGATAGTCCGCGATTAATGATAAAATCGACAAAACGCAACGCCTGCATCAGCCACACAATGCCCGTGAGCGAAAAAGCAATCAACAAAGAGGGCCATAAAAGCAGCCCTGCAATATAGCGAGAAATCAAGCGTGACGACATAAGAATCGCTTATAGCATAATGCGTATGCAAAAGAAAGTTGAACCTTCTCTAGCCCGTTCACTTTATACCCATTTCACTTGAAGGACTTGAGTCCGCCAAGTAAAATGAAGGGTGTATCTTACTCAAAAATACGCATCTTCATGTGCGATGAGTATAGCACTGAAGCAGTGCCTAATTACCGCCTGTAATTTGAATCACAAATTCATGGAATTGCCGTTCAGGATAATAATCCGCTGGAATCACAGGAAACGGATGTGCTTTGCGCACCATTTCCATCGCGATCACATCCGATACGGTGCTTCCTGAAGAACTAATAATCCAATGATCCTGCAATCGTCCTTGTCGATCCAAGCGTATCTGCACTTTGGTTGTTCCCATCAAGCGTTCACTTTCCGAAGTCTGACGATTTTTGCGCCATACCCAACTGGAAAGATTATTAATGTAGGAGCGCAACACTTCTTCAGAATAGCGCGTTCCCGCAGGTTGCACATCTGAGCGCACCCGCGTCTTGGCAAAATCTTCGGCGCGTGATGCTTGGGCATTCGGCACGTCTGGTTGCTTTTGCATCCTATAAGGGGCAAGTTGCTCGGTGGATTCAGCATCACCGACAGACCCCACAAGAGAAGGAGGTAACCACGCCCAAAATGATGAAGGCTTCTCTTGGTCTTGCTCTAACGCATCTGCATCCGTCTTGTTATCGGCAGATGGCGCAGTGACGGGAGTATCTTGAATATCTTCATCCAAACGCTCTTTATTTTTTCGCTGTTGGTATGCAGCTAAGGCTAATTTACCCGCCTTTTCATCAGCAAATTGCCAAATACCTTGCTGTGCGCCTTCCATAATCATGGCATAGACTGCCGCTTCAACCGCCTGACGCGCTGCAAATTGTGGCGGTTCATTGACAGAGAATCCCGTCTCAATTTCTAATAATTCGTCAAAGGATACAAACTTAAAGACACCACCACGCACCATCGTTGAATAGATGGTTTTAGATGCATCCACTGAAGTCAAAACCTCACCTGTTTGTACATTGGTCGCACGCAAATAAATCGTCACAATATCTTGACGATATTCCGTATTCCCGCCAATACCAAGATAGCGCGCCCCTGCCCCTCCTGTGATCGTGTTCGTCTCATAGGAGATAATGCCCCCCTCAATCAACATACCAGCATAAAGCAATGGTGGAATATCGGGCAAAGGTTGCCCATCAGGACCGACATATTGCTGACGCGTATCACGAATGATTTTACGTTCTTGCAATAAATTATTCAAGCCGCCGCGCTCAAGTACGGTAAACCATTGATGATCTCCCGCATCTAATAACGCTTTTTTGAGAATGGAGACCCCACCTTGCGTCACTGCACGTGAAAAATCGGCTACGCTATCATTCGATTTATGCTGCCCTGTTTGATCTTGGAATTCATACACCGCCACAACAATTTTATTTTTTGGCGCAGGGAGTCTTTTCAGCACTTGCCCAGATTGGGTTTGCTCTAAAAATCGTGCATCTTTCGCAAGCACCATGTCGCTTACCGAACTTCGGCTGCATCCAGAAAGAGCAAGGCATGTGCAGGCACATAAAAGAGTAAGGCGTGATGTACAACGCATAATGAATACCATCGATAAAAGTAAATAGGATTAAAAACGAGGATTAGGGATGGTAATCGACGTTTGCCCGCCTGTCGCAAGATCATTGATGTTAATCAGCACGTTAGGACCTTGCTGTTGAAAATCAAGACGGGTATTCCCCACCAAAAACGTGCCTGATTCCTGTGCATTTTCCCCTAAAATCCGATCAGATATTTCCGATGAAATACGATTCAGCAAGCTGCTGGTAATGGTACGCTCAAAACTTTCAAGATTGCTCATACGCGGATCTTCGGGGCGTTCATGATCATTTTGCGCATCGGCAAGACCAATAAGATGCGAACTATTAAAGGGATTCCCTCCGAAACTTGGATTAATGGGGCGATACACGATCTCACTTGCCTGAGCAAAAGATGTCCCCATCATCAGCATGAATGCTACACTACCAATTTTATGCATCATCGAAATTATCCTTATTGCGTTTGTATCACCGTCATGTTCAAGCCATTGCCCGTATGCTGAACAGAATAGGAATTGCCATCACCATTTTGGCGGTTGACCAACGTGTTATAATTGCCATCAAAATTTACATCAGCGTGATTATGATTGCCCCGTTGAGTATTTTCCACGCGGTTATCTTGCCCTTCTAAACGCTGATTAATCACATTACCATTGCCATATTGCTCCGCGATTGCTTGATTGGAGCTGCCCATCTGTGTTTGCGTCACACGATTACCATGTCCGTGTTGCACCACACGCGAGATATTCGCTGCACCATCCTGCCGTACATCTGCACTGCTTGCCGATCCACGTTGCTGCAATGATACCTGACCATCATGCCCACGTTGCACGATAGTGACGCGGTTTGCTTGCCCTGATTGACGCACTTCAGCACGATTTGCGGCTGAAACTTGCTCAATGAACACATTATTGTCTTCTGCTTGCGCCATAGACGCCTCCCCTATCAACGCACATAACAGCATGATAAAGCGTGAAAATTGTTTGTTATTCATACCATACACTCATTGTTACGTTTTTATGTGTTGCGTGTTTTATGATGTTGCCGTTACGCATAACGCGACGTACATGTAATATAGGAGGGATAAGCACACTTTCCCTCCTATATTACTAACGCCTAATCACGTTGCACAATGCTTAGTTGCTTTGGAACACGCTAGCAACATTGTTGTTGCCTGTTTGTGAAACAACTGCATTCTCAGAATGACCATTTTGCTGAATGTTCGCGTTGTTCGCATTACCATTTTGTGCCAATTCTGCATTATTGCCAGAACCAATTTGCGTCACAACTGCATAGTTTTGATGACCTGTTTGCGCACTGTGGATGCCATTATTATGACCTTGTTGCGTGAGGTATGCATAGTTATTTGTACCATGTTGCGTTGCTGTAGTACGGTTATCTGAACCATATTGTTTTGCAGCAGCTTGGTTCGCATTACCTGATTGCGTGATGCTCGCTTGGTTGCGATCGCCACGTTGAACAACATCAGCATTGTTGCCAACGCCATTTTGGCTTACATAACCATTATTATATTGACCATTTTGCTCAGTAAAGTTAGCATTATTGTTGCCTGTTTGCGCCACGGCAGACACGTTGCCATGTCCAACTTGCTGGATGCACAAATCATTTGCATTGCCTGTTTGCACAGCATTCGCTTGATTGCCCGCACCGATTTGACCAACAACCGCTTGGTTATCAACACCAGTTTGCGTCACCCACAAAGAATTTGATGTGCCATTTTGATCCGCATCAACACCATTTGCCGTGCCGACTTGCTTTACGCCCGCATAATTATGATTCCCAACTTGCACTGCACTTGCTGCATTGCCATTTCCTTGTTGAGAAATGTTTGCGTCATTATCATTCGCTTGTGCTGCAGAAGCCACAGCCATAATTGCCAACATAGATACAAATTTATTTAATTTCATGGGTTACTACCTCGTTAGATGTTATTTTTCCTCAGAACACACATTCTGTTAGATCTTTATTAAACTATTTTTATCACATTGTAAACTATTTATTTGTCTATTTTTCATGATTTTACCCATTTTGGTGCATTTTTTTTTTGCTTCACCGCACCATATTCGCTATACACTATGGGCTTATGACAGTGACGATTCTTCCAACTCAATCACAGGCGCACACTAAGGTGTTTGCGTTTCAAGATATTATTCTAACCTTGCAGCATTATTGGGCAAAGCAAGGGTGCGTGCTTGTGCAACCTTATGATAGTGAAGTAGGCGCGGGTACGTTTCACCCTGCAACCACTTTGCGTGCTTTGGGATCGCAGCCGTGGAATGCTGCCTATGTGCAACCCTCACGCCGTCCTAAAGATGGGCGTTATGGTGAAAATCCCAATCGCTTGCAGCATTATTATCAATTTCAAGTCGTGTTGAAACCTTCTCCTGATAACATCCAAGAACTTTATCTTGGCAGTTTGGAAGCACTCGGGATTGATACCCGCCTGCATGATATTCGCTTTGTGGAAGATGATTGGGAAAGCCCCACCCTTGGTGCATGGGGGCTTGGATGGGAAGTCTGGTGCGATGGCATGGAAGTGACACAATTCACCTATTTCCAACAAGTCGGGGGCTTTGAATGCAAGCCCGTCACAGGAGAAATTACCTATGGTTTAGAGCGACTTGCCATGTATATTCAAGGCGTTGAAAATGTCTATGATCTACTCTGGAACACCCCTATCGATGGACGACCCGCCGTCACCTATCGTGACGTATTCCATCGTAATGAAGTGGAGCAATCTACCTATAATTTGGAATATGCAGATTGCACCATGCTCATGCACCATTTCAACGATGCGGAAGCTGAATGTGCCAAATTGCTTGAAGTACGCCTTGCTCTGCCTGCGTATGATTATTGCCTCAAAGCATCGCATCTGTTCAATTTGCTCGATGCACGTGGCGCGATCGGCGTAACAGAACGCGCTGGTTATATTGCGCGAGTACGCGCCTTAGCGAAAGGGTGCTGTGAGGTGTATAGCGGTTCTAATGAATAATATAGATTTCTGTATAATCCATAAAAACAACAAATTCGTCATTCCTGCGTAGGCAGGAATCTAGTCAAAAGAGTTGTTCTGGATGCCTGCCTACGCAGGCATGACAGATGGAAAGTACGCAGAACACTCTCTCTACACTACCGTGTTTTACGCGTCGTTGGGGGCTTTGGCGTGGCGTTATTCGTCTGCACAATACGTGGTTTCAGCTTCACGGACGGATTCGCCGCGTGAATATGCTCTAAGATCACAGGAACGATTTGTTCACGGTATTTTCTACCGTTAAAGATTCCATAATGCCCCGTGCTTGGTTGCAAATGATAATGCTTCTTCTCGGGCGCAAGATTGCTGCATAAATCCATTGCCGCCTTGGTTTGCCCTACCCCTGAAATATCATCCAACTCACCTTCCACACACAATAAGGATGTTTCTGTGATATATTCTGGTTGCACTAAGCGACCGCGATATTCAAACTCACCTTTGGGCAAGCAATGACGTTGAAAGACTTTATCGATAGTCATCAGATAAAATTCAGCAGTAATATCCGCAACTGACAAATATTCATCATAGAACTTACGATGCATCTCAGCATTTTCACCATCCCCTTCAACAAGATGGTTGAATAATTTGACATGCTCACCAATATGGCGATCCAAATTCATCGTCATAAAGCCGCTTAATTGCAAAAATCCCGGATAGACAGGGCGCATAAAGCCCGTATAATTGCACGGTACATAGGTGATGACATTATGCTCAAACCATTCAAGTGGTTTTTGGGTAGCGAGTTCATTGACTTTCGTCACGCCTACACGCGTATCAATCGGTCCGCCCATCAACGTCATGCTTGCTGGAACAAACGGATCATCATCTTCGCTCATGAGTGACACCGCTGCCATCACAGGAACGGAAGGTTGACACACCGCCACCACATGCACATGCCGTCCAATAAAGCGGATGCAATCCCGCACCATATCAATATAATCATCAAGATCAAACGTGCCGTGCAATACAGGAATCTCCCGTGCATCGATCCAATCAGTGATGTACACCTCAGCATGCGGTAATAATGCCTCAACCGTACCACGTAATAAGGTAGCATGATGCCCCGACATCGGCGCAACCACTAATATCTTAGGAGTTCGCTCACGCACTCCAGCACGCTTAAAATAGCGTAAATTACAAAAAGGCTCACGCATCACGACAATATCTTCAACCGCGACTTGCTCACCATCCACCACAGTATGGGTAATACCAAAGGATGGTTTGGTGTAATTACGCGTCATACGCTCCAATAATTCAAACCCTGCGGTAGTATGCCTACCTGCCCGCGTCTTTGCCATCGGGTTAAACGTCAACATATTCTTGCTGAGGCTTGCAAAAGCCTGCACAGGTGCTATGGTCGCACGATGCCATTCATAGATATTATAAAGTGCGATGTTATTCAGTGATAGATTCATAGAATCATGTTCTCCTTGGTTCTATTCTTTGATAGTACTTCATAAGTATAATAAATAAAAATAAACAACAAGATAAGTTTAAGTCAAATTTTTGTTTTTTTTCATCCTTATTTGTGATATGAAAGTTTCACATATATATAGGAGAGTCTACCATGATGCGCAATAGCACTGCAACCTACGGATGGCTCAGCAAAGGGCTGCATTGGCTGATGGCATGTCTCATCATCGGCTTATTAGCGGTTGGCATCATCATGACAGATATGCCTGCTGCTCCGCAAAAATATGAACTTTATGGATTGCATAAAGCCTTTGGCATTATTGTCCTTAGTTTGGTGATCATCCGCATTGTGTGGCGTAGCACCAATCCCACCCCGACCTTACCTACCACAATGCCTCGCTGGCAACGCATCGCCTCCCATGCGGTGCATATCGCGCTCTATGCTGCGATGATCGGTATGCCTCTTTCAGGATGGCTTATGTCTTCTTCTTTTGGCTATCCCACATCCGTTTTTGGCGTAATTGAATTACCTCACCTTGTGGATAAAAATCCTGCGCGTGGTGAACTTCTTGGGGAAATTCATGAAACTGGCATGATTGCCTTCTTTGTGCTTCTTGCGCTGCATGTGGGTGCTGCCTTAAAGCATCATTTCATCACTAAAGATGGTATTTTGAAACGCATGTTGCCCTAATCCTCTTTGACACGCCGTACTTCAATTTTGCCAAACACACCTTTTGCAATCAATGAGAGAGGAAAATAGGATTGTTCACGGTGATAATGTATCACAAGGGGGCGTTGTTTGCGCGCATCTTCTTGTTCTTCTGCATCATAACCAAGCAACGGCTTGTAGGAAAGTTGATAGGCACGGCACGGCGCAACACACGCAGCATCCTTCGATAGATGAGGGAAGGCATAGCCCATCAAGAGACGTTTGCCATCAAAGATTTTTGTAGCAAAGGGTTGGTGATGCAGTGATGCGTCTGCCATAAAATGCAATAAATAGACAGCACTTGTCAGCGGATCATAGGCAGTCCCTACTTTATCTAATGAAATTTCATCACGTGGCAATAATTCAGGAGTATGCAGCACTTCCCGCATAGCTCCTGCATCATAGGAAATGGTTGTCAGACGCTTCTTATGAGGATATTCCACCCGCGCCTCATACATAATCGGCGTAAAAACCCCATTATGATGCTTCCCCATCACCTCAAGCGTGCGTTTTTGTTTATTGAACACGCGCAACAAGCCTGTAGTTTTCACCGAAGCGGTAATTTTTTCGTAACCATCATTCACTTCCCGCCACAAAACCACCGTCCCAATAGGGATTCCCGTATAATAGATACGGTAGGATGCACGTTCGGTTGTGACAGGTTGCGCAATCGTAATCGCACGCGCATCCACAACAAACGCGCCTTGCACAAGGATACACACCATCCATAGAATTATTTTTACCATGCGCGTATAGTACACATATCAGGGATCATGACGCAATCGAAAAAATGCACTATCGTACAGATGAGTATGCTTATACGAATTCTAGCGCGTCTTTACGTATTGTTTAACATTCCACGTCATAAGTAAACCTATGAACCGTTCTGATTTCTCACATCGCTCTATCAACTTCGCGCAATTATTGCTCACGCGTTTTTGCCATGACATTACAGGTCCTGTCGGAGCGATCCATAATGGCGTTGAATTCTTACATGATAGCGGCACTATGCAGCATCAAGCCATTGAATTGATAGAACAAAGCGCGCATCATGCCTTAGTACGAGTGCAATTATTTCGTTATCTCTATGGCATCTTAAAAGAACAAGGTGATGCGGATATTGTCGAACATTATAAACTCCTGCACAATTATTTTGACGGCAGCAAAACAACCTTAGCCTTTGAAATAGGCGCACTGCGCTTAAGCCATGAAGCATGTCGTCTTTTATTGAATCTGGTGATCATCATGGGTGCGTGTTTGATTCGTGGTGGTTCATGCACCATCGAACAGCATCAAAACCCGCACAGCATCCTCATTATCGCACATGGAAGCAATGTACGGATGGAAGATAAAGTGCAACAAGCCTTGCTGCATCCTGATGTTCATATTCCAGACACTCAAACAATACATGTGTATTACGCGGCATTATTAGCCCAACATCTCGGCGCAACACTGACGCTTGATGTGCAAGAAACTTTTGCGCATCTTCGTCTTGTATGGTCGGACAAACCTTAAATCCCAATGATGGTATGATATGGATGATTTAATTGCAGAATTTATTACAGAAACTGGTGAAAGCCTTTCCATGCTGGATTCAGAGCTGGTAAAACTAGAGCAAAACCCCGATGATATGGAAACATTGGGTAATATTTTTCGCTTAGTCCATACCATCAAAGGCACGTGCGGCTTTTTAGGATTACCACGGCTCGCTACCGTTGCCCATGCGGGAGAAAACGTCCTAGGAAAAGTACGTGAACGGCAGATCACCGTCTCTTCCATTTCCATTTCGATGATTCTTGAATCACTTGATCGTATCAAAAGCATCATGGATTATTTGGCAGCGAACGGAAACGAACCTGAGGGAAGCGATGAAGATTTATGCCGTCGTTTGAATGTCTTTGCAGATTCAAACGGTGCAATCGCTGAAAAAGAAGGCGGTCAAATGATGGATACGGGCATGGAAGCCCCTGCGATTATGGTTGCCACATCGGCAAGTGCGGAAGAAATGGAAGCTGCATTTGCTGCCCCTACACCACAAGCAGCACACACCGAAGCAGAACCTGCACCTCCTGCTCCTGCTCCTGCTCCTGCTCCCGCTCCTAAACCTGCCCCCATCGCGCAAGAATTGCCTGAAGCGGTAAAGCAAGAGGCATTAAAGCAAGGTGCAGCCCCTACCACAAACAACACAGCGTCCGAAGCGAATCAAAGCATTAGGGTGAATCTCAGCGTCTTAGAAAATCTGATGCAGATGGTTGGGGAACTCGTATTGACACGTAACCAGCTATTACAGCTTGCGCGCATTCATGATAATGATGCCTTCAACACGCCATTGCAGCACCTCAGCCACATCACAACGGAATTGCAAGAAGGGGTGATGAAAACGCGAATGCAGCCTATCAGCAATGCATGGGCAAAATTCCCCCGCCTCATTCGTGATTTATCGATGGAGTTGGGCAAAAAAATCGATCTGAAAATGATCGGTTCTGAGACGGAACTTGATCGTCAATTACTTGAAATGATTAAAGACCCACTCACCCACATGGTGCGCAATTCCTGCGATCATGGCTTAGAAGGCCCTGAAGAACGCCTAAAAGCGGGTAAAAACCCTATGGGTGAAGTCAAACTCAGTGCCTATCATGAAGGTGGGCATATCATCATTGAAATAGCCGATGATGGACGTGGTGTCAACATTGCCCGCGTCAAGCAAAAAATCTTAGAGAATAATTTAGCAACACCCGAAGAACTTGCCGCAATGGCAGAATCCCAAATCACACAATATATCTTCAAAGCAGGATTTTCCACTGCTGAAAAAGTCACCAGCGTCTCTGGTCGTGGCGTGGGCATGGATGTGGTACGTACCAATATCGAGAAAATTGGGGGTACGGTGGAACTTCATTCTGTTGCGGGCAAAGGTTCGACATTCCACATCAAGATTCCTCTCACCCTTGCCATTGTCTCTGTTTTGATTGTTGATAGTGGCGGTCAACGCTTCGCCCTCCCGCAAATTAACGTGCTGGAGATGGTGAAAACAGGTGATGAAAGTGGCAATAAGATGGAGATGATCAATCGCTCTCCCGTATTGCGCTTACGTGGAAAATTATTACCGCTCATTTCCCTAGCCTACACATTGCGCATCGATGAAGGCAAGCCCATTAATTGTGAAGATGAATCTTTTGTGGTGGTCTGTCGCGTTGGGGGAAGTGAGTTTGGCTTGATTGTTGATGGCATTCATGACACCGAAGAAATCGTTGTAAAACCCGTATCAAGCTGCCTGCAAAATATCCCCATCTATTCAGGAAATACGGTACTGGGCGATGGTGGTGTGATCATGATTCTTGATCCCAATGGTCTATCAAAAACCACGGAAACGGAACTGGAATCACAAACATCGCAACGATCTGATTCATCAATACCACTCAATACGGATAAGCTGATTAACTTCCTACTGTTCAAAACCGAAGGAAAAGCCCCTAAAGCCGTGGCATTGGAATTAGTATCACGCCTTGAAGATATTAAAGTTGAGAATATCGAATATTCTAATGGTGAACCTGTGGTGCAGTATCGTGGGGAATTGATGTCACTCTCCACCCTGCCCGATCAAACCATCGCGGAAGAAGGTTTATGTGAGGTCATCGTCTTCAACTATGATGGCAAAATTGTTGGGTTAGTCGTGAGTGAAATCTTAGATATTGTCTTAGCCGAAGCAGAGGTAAAACGCACCTCCCGTGATCCGAACTACCTTGGTACGATCGTGATTAAAGGGGCATCAACGGATATTCTTGACGTAGGCTATCTACTCAGCAATGCCCTTGGGTGCGATATTAATTTCAAAGACCTCACCAACGGTGCGACGCGTATGCCTCGCGTGCTACTCGTCGAAGATAGCATGTTCTTCCGCAATCTCACCGTACCCTTCTTAGCCGAAGTTGGCTTGGAAGTAACCGCCGTACCAAGCGGCAAAGATGCGTTGCTTGTTCTTGGCAAACAAGAATTTGATGTGATTGTCACTGATATTGAAATGCCACTGATGGATGGATTTGAACTGTCGCAAGCGATTCGTGCTAAACCTGAGTTTAACGACATTCCCATTTTTGCTTATACCTCCACTACCAATCAAACAATCGAGGATAAAGTCCGTCAATGTGGTATGAATGGCTATGTGATGAAAACAGAACGCGAAAAACTGATTCACAAAATCATGGGTGCAGTGAATCAAGAAACTGCCGATAATTATCATTGAGAAGGAGAACCGAACTATGAGCAATGCCGTTCAGTTACTAAAAAAAGGCAATGATGCCACTGTGAAGCAATCCCCGCCACAAAGTTTTGTCACCATGCGTGTGGGGGGGCAATTATTTGGTGCTTCAGTGATGGTGGTACAAGATGTTGTGCGCGGGCAACAGATCGCACGCATTCCCCTAGCACCAAGCGTCATTGAAGGTGCATTAAATCTTCGTGGGCGTATTGTGACGGTGATCAATATGCGTCGTCGCTTGGGCATATCCGAACGTAGCGATACAGGTGCGCGCCCGATGCATGTGGTCATTGATTATAATGATGAACTCTATAGCTTATTGGTTGATTCCGTGGGTGATGTACTCTCATTGAGTAGTCATGAAATTGACAAAGTGCCTGTGAACATTCAAGCATCATGGCGAGAACTTGCCGCAGGTGTCACCAAACTAGAATCAGAATTATTAGTGCTGTTTGATATTACCGCGTTGCTAAATTTTCAATAAAAAACTAACTTATTCTTGAATAAATCGCGTTATAGTTGATAACGCAGGAGAACATAAGATGCGTTGCTTAATTGTCGATGATTCAAAAGTAGTACGAAAAATCACTCGGGGTTTTTTAGAGCCGCTCGGATTTACCGTCGATGAAGCAGAAGATGGTACATGCGCCCAAACATGGATTAATGAACATGGGATGCCTGATTTAATCATGCTTGATTGGAATATGCCCAACATGAATGGTATCGATTTTTTACGTTGGTTACGTAGCGTCCCTGAAGGAGGAGATACGCCCAACGTCATCTTCTGCACCACAGAAAACTCATTTGATTATATTCAGAACGCCCTCATGGCGGGTGCAAATGAATATGTGATGAAACCATTCGATAAAGAGATTCTCATCGGAAAACTCGAAATTCTGGGTTTAGCATGACCAAAACACTTCGCATTTGCATTGCTGATGATTCCAGC
Source organism: Alphaproteobacteria bacterium (assembly GCA_004293935.1). Lineage (GTDB taxonomy): Bacteria > Pseudomonadota > Alphaproteobacteria > Rickettsiales > UBA998 > RDZH01. The sequence continues at coordinate 113,406 of RDZH01000011.1, forward strand.
ATCATACGTGGCATCGTCACACGTTTGTTGCAGTCTCATGACCATCTGCAGGTCGTGAGTGCTGCAACCGATGGTGTTGTGGCCATTGAACATGCCAAGCAACATAAGCCTGATATTATGATCCTTGATATTGAAATGCCCAATAAGGATGGCTTAAGCGCGCTTCCTGAAATTGTTCGTTGTTGCCCCAACACCAAAGTGATTATGGCATCGACGCTCACCAAAAAAAATTCAGACATTGGCAAAAAAGTGCTTGCTCTTGGTGCAACAACCTATGTGCAGAAACCTGCATCGGGGGAAGCAGGTGAAATGGATCGTTTTTCTAGGGAGCTAATTCAAATAATTCATGATCTTTATCCTGAATATGGCTCTCCTACCGATCTCACGCCATTGCGCGTAGCACCACGAACCACTACTACCACTCCGACTACGCACACGGCAACTGCACGCACCAAGCCCGCAGGAACGCCCATTCATGCGGTTGCTATCGCATCGTCCACGGGCGGGCCTCAGGCCTTAGCCACCGTATTTGAGGATCTAAAAAACTCACTAACACATATTCCTATTTTTATCACCCAACATATGCCGCGAGCATTCACGGTGATTTTAGCAAATAATCTAGGTTCTCTCAGTGGCAAACCCTGCAAAGAAGGTGCCGATGGGGAATTAGTGCGCGAAGGTCTCACCTATATTGCACCGGGAGATTACCATATGCGTGTCAGCAAACAACGCGAGGGTATACGCATTCATCTTGATCAAGGGGAGATGGTCAATTTTTGTCGTCCTGCCGCTGATCCTATGATTGAATCTCTTGTGGAAAGTTATGGGCATCACTTGCTATTGGTCGTACTCACAGGCATGGGGCATGATGGATTAAAAGGCGCGCAACTCGCCCATCAAGTAGGATGCACCATCATTGCGCAAGATCAAGATAGCTCTGTGGTATGGGGTATGCCCAAAGCTGTAGTTCAAGCAGGCATCGCACATCACATCTTACCATTAAAAGATATAAGCTCAAAGATAAAACGTTTATGCGAGGGAGGCAAATAATGCAAGCTCAAGAATTTGCTTTTATTCGTAATCTCGTCAAAACGAATTCGGGGATCGACTTGACAGAAGATAAGGTCTATCTCCTAGAATCGCGCTTGATGCCTATTGCCTCCAAAGGAGGACATAAGGATTTATCTGCCTTTGTCGGCTCGATCATGCGAAGCAAACCATCGAACCTCTTGGTGCAGGAAATTGTTGAGGCAATGACCACCAATGAATCCTTATTTTTTCGTGATACCAAGCCCTTTCAGTATCTCAAAGATGTTGTGTTGCAGGATTTCAAACAACGGGGCATCGCGCGCCCGCTCTCTATTTGGTGCGCGGCATGTTCAAGCGGGCAAGAACCTTATTCTGTGGCGATGACGATGGAAGAACAACGTATGGGGGTTGGATCAATGGGCGCATCCATTCTTGCCAGTGATATTGATCATCAAATCCTGAAAAAAGCGGAGGATGGTATCTATAATCAGTTTGAAGTACAGCGTGGCTTGCCCATGCCCATGCTGATTAAACATTTCTCACAAATGCCCGAACAACGCTGGAAAATTAAAGATAATATTAAAAAAATGGTGACGTTCAAACAGCATAATTTACTCAATAGTGCGCGTCCGCATGGCATGTTTGATATTATCTTTTGCCGTAATGTCCTCATTTATTTTGATCCTCCGACGAAACAACAAGCTCTGATGTATCTGAATGAAGTGCTTAATCCGGGGGGGTATTTATTCTTGGGGAGTGCTGAAACCGTTCCCCCTGCGCTTACTATGCTTGTCAGTCACCCTGAGCATCGTCAGCTTTTTGTTAAATCCCAGCGATAGATAGCAGAGAACACGTACATTTTACAGCGCGTTGCGCAATCATGTAGCAATTTTGCGTATCTATTACGCATTTTTTACGTTGACACACACACACACACACACACACCGTGCTATAAAGAAATTGTTCCATTGTTTTTAGATTTATCTGCCCTTTTGTTTATCCAGCCTTTCTCTTTAAGGCTGTACATGATGGCGGTTTGTCAAGAACGTGGGTACATTGTTGTTTATTCGTGCTAATGCACCTTAAAATCATGACCATCCGTATCAATACCAACGCACTCAAAGCAATCACCCAAGTCGTTCTGTTCGCTGGGGGGCTTATCTTTGATATTAGCTCTCTTTCTGATCTCCTTGAAAGTGCCGATCCAGGCAATGCTATTGCAAAAGCACTGGAAAATGGTCTAATCGATGAAACGGCTGCCGAAGCTCTGCAACAATGGGCTGAAAGCGAAGAAAGCAAAAAACGCTAACAAGACATTGTTACGTTGCATTGCTCCAATCGCGCTCCCTAAGCGTTGACACTCGAAGAACAAGCCCAATACATATTGTGCTTGTTCTTCCACTCACATATTATTATAATCATCACTCTTAAAGAAATCACATGTTTTTTTTAAGAGTGATGATTATAGTCGTTTGACAAAAAAATTACTCATTTTTTATGTCAAGTGCGACTATAACACTATGATTTATAGTGCTTTTACCATTATATACACAACCATAATTCTTAAGGCTAATGCATATGGACGAAAAACCCAAAACAACATCAATAGCCTACGCTTTGTATGAACTAAAAAATCAAGACCCGCAAGCCTATGCGGGTGTGCAGAAATTCATCCAAACCATCGCACCAAAGATCGAACCATCAGAGAATAACCCGCATTTCAACGGCAAACAAGCACTAGCATCCCTACTTGTTCTACAAAACTCCGTTGCTTATGTAGATTCTGGGATCTATGACGTATCTGAACGAATGCGTCACGGTGAGCAGAATTTGCAACAAGAATTTTTGGATGCCTTGGATCGGGTTACTGCATTGATGGGAGGTGAAGAACGATATGATGCCGTTCATCAATTAATATCCAATCAAAACAACATCATACCTTCTGAACCCATGGCACAACCTACGAATACAAAATGGCAAGATTTTGTGAAGCAACAATCCGCACAAACAGCAATGAGCGTAAACTCCCTATAACACGATCAGCGATACAGCCCGCCACCCACACATGGATGGGCAACCCCTGTTGTCGTGGGTAAACTAATCGGAAGCCCAAAAAAACTACGTGCAGCAAGAAACGCAAACGCCTCTGCCTCTAGGGCATCGCCACGCCAACCATAATGTTCCACGGGATACGCAGGAATCTGGGTACGTTCAGCAATCATCTGCATCACGCAATGATTCAAGCGTCCGCCTCCACCGATCCACCATGCTTTTGGTCGCTGTGGCATCCATTGCAAGGTACGCGCTACGCCTTCGGCAGTGAAGGCACTCAGCGTTGCTGCGCCATCATGTAGGGACATATCCTGCACAAAATCCGCTGTAAAACTATACCGATCCAATGATTTCGGTGGCGGTGCTGCAAAAAATGGATGCGCTAAGATCGCAGCAATACGCTGCTCATCAACCGTGCCTTGTGCTGCACATGCCCCCTCATGATCATAGGCATAGTCGGTATGTTGCATCATCCAATCATTGATGAGGGCATTGCCCATCCCAACATCCCACGCATAAATCACATCCTCATGCATGTAGGTGATATTAGCGATCCCGCCGATATTAATAAAGGCACATGGCTTAGGATGATGATGCGCTAACGCGGCATGATAAAGTGGTACAAGTGGCGCACCCTGCCCCCCTGCTGCCATATCACGACGACGAAAATCTGCTACCACCGCACATCCCACCATCTCAGCAAGCAAGGAAGGGTTGCCTAACTGCCACGTAATCCCCTCATGCGGACGATGCATAATCGTTTGACCGTGAAAGCCAATCACATCAAGGGTACGTACATCAATCTGATGACGTGCAAGAAATTGCTGCACAGCCTGCCCAACCGCTCGCGTATAATCTTGTTCAATCAGCAATGCATCTCCCCTGCCCTGCATGAGTCCGAACAGACGCTCCCGCAATTCTTCCGCAATCACGAACATATCCCACGCACCAAAATCACTGACGCTGATGCCATCCGTGGTGATAAGTGCGCAATCAATGGCATCGAGTGACGTACCACTCATAATACCCAAAGCGCGAATGTGATGAGGATGCTTGCTTTTTTCCATCTTCTCTCTATAAAGAATGCACTGTTTATTTCCAAGGATTTTTATGCACTACCCCACGCCAAACTCACTTTTTCTTCGCACTCTGCTTGAACGTGGCTTTGTGCATCAATGCACCGATTGGCAGAATTTGGATGCATGGCTTACTGAGGGAGAGCGCACCCATACGCCCCGCACGGCATATATCGGTTTTGATTGTACGGCTGCAAGTTTGCATGTAGGCAGCCTCATTCAGATTATGATCCTGCATCATTTTCAGCAAGCAGGGCATAAACCTGTCGTACTCATGGGCAGTGGCACAACACGCGTTGGTGATCCTTCAGGCAAGGATAAAACACGGGCGATTTTGGATGATGCCACCATTGAGGCGAATAAGAAGGGGATTCATCACGTCTTTACCCATTATCTCACCTTCGGGGATAAGGCGCATGATGCCGTGATGGTGGATAATGCCGACTGGCTTTTACCCTTAAACTATATCGCATTTTTACGTGATGTTGGGCGGCATTTTTCAATCAATCGCATGTTGACCATGGATAGTGTGCGCCTGCGTGTTGAACGCGAACAAGAATTGAGCTTCTTAGAATTTAATTACATGATTCTGCAAGCCTATGATTTTGCTGAACTTTACCAACGCCACGGATGCCGCTTGCAAATGGGCGGATCGGATCAATGGGGTAATATCACTCAAGGTGTGGATTTGCATCGTCGCTTGATCGCAGCAGAGGGCGCACCAATGAGTGAAGCAACCAACCTGTTTGGACTCACCACGCCCCTACTCACCACCGCATCAGGGGCAAAGATGGGTAAAACTGCCGATGGGGCAATTTGGCTCAATGCCGAACTGCTCAGCCCCTATGATTATTGGCAATTCTGGCGCAATGTTGATGATGCGGATGTGGGACGTTTCTTGCGACTCTTTACTACCCTGCCTCTTGCAGACATACATGCCTTAGAACAATCTGAGGGTGCTGCTATCAATGAAGCAAAAAAACGCTTAGCAACGGAAGTCACCGCCTTATTACACGGACGCGACGCGGCACAAACCGCTGAAGCCACCGCACGCGCACTCTTTGAACAAGGCACAACCGATGCGCACACGCCTACAGTCGCATTATCATTAGCATCATTGGAACAGGCGCACATGCTCCCCTATTTCACGCTTCTGCACCGTGCGGGGCTTGCAACGAGCAGCAGCGAAGCACGGCGATTAATCAAAGGGGGTGGCGTGCGTATCAATGATACATTAATCACGGATGAAACCGCAACGATTGACCTCATTGCGCAGATCAAGCACGATACACCATTAAAGATTTCCGTAGGCAAAAAGAAGCATGTACTTGTGCAGATGACAGACACTATCTAAAACCAAGTGCCTTGTGCAACCGAATATACGCCTGAGCCACGGTTGCTTTGCGTGCAATCAGCAATAAGGTTGCCTGATTCAATTCGCTTTGTGCCGTTGTCAGATCCGTCATATCCGTAAACCCACGTTCATAACGCGTGGTTGCAAGCTGCACAGTGTGCGTGCGGAGCGCGAACGCATCTTCTTGATGTTCCACTGCATTGATACCCGTTACATAATCACTTAGTGCGGTATTCGTCTCCGCGAGGGCGATAAGGCTTGCGCGTTCATACCCCGCAATAGCACTCTGTACGCGGGCATCGGCGGCATCAATGGCACGGTGCAACCTACCGAAATTCAAGATGGGCATGGTGATACCGCCTGAAAGCGACCATAAGGGATTGGCAGCAACAGGTAAACCTTCCGAACCTTCTTGTACTCCAAAGAAACTTTTAATGCTAATACGCGGCCATAGATCAGCTTCTGCTTTGGCAAGATCGGATTTCACGGCTAACATATCGCTACGAGCAGACCGAATATCGGGGCGATCACGCATAGATTCAAGGGTTATATTGATTGTTTCCGAAGCAGGAGGAACGGCAAGTTTGCCTTGTGTGCTAAGAATGCGTTCGCGCAATGCCCCTGATGGCACGCCCATAAGCTGCTCTATGTGATAGATCGCACCATCATGCATTGCCTGAGCAATAGGAAGCTGCGTTGCCGTTTGTGCGCGTTCCGCCTGCGCACGGGCGAGTAGCGTATGATCGATTAATCCCGCCTTAGCCCGTGCAGCAATTAAGGCAATCTGCGTATCGTGATTATCGAGCAAAGCGCGACTTTCTTCAAGTGTTTGTTGCGCCTGCCTGAGGTTGACGATGCTACGCATCAATTCTGCAATCACGCTATTGACGACATCTTCTCGTCGCGCTTCACTCGCACTGAGGCGTTGCTGCGCTGCATCTTCTTGTGCCTCAAGCTGACCAAACATATCCCATTCCCATACTGTATCAAAGCCACCTTGCGCAATGGAAGCAGGCTTCACCAGACCTATGGGCGTATTAGTACGGGATGCCGTGCCTTTCGCGCTTATGTCGGGAAGAAACGATGCTTGAGCTAAAGCAAGCCCTGCACGCGCCTCACGCACCCGTGCGCTTGCGATTTTAACATCAAGATTTTGCGCCAACACATCTTCAGCAAGCGCATCCATCAACGGATCATGAAATGCTTGCCACCAGCGATTTTTGTGAACGATAGGTGTAGATTCCGCAACAGGTTCATCCTGCATCATCAATGATTCAAACGGCGCACAGGAAGCAAGCAGCGTGAGACTAGAGCATAACATCATTAGATGCAGAAACCTCATGGCATCCCCGCTTCATTATGATCAATAAACACATCCATCTGCTGCCCAATATACATCTTCACGTTTTGTTGTGGCAACGCATAAATCACTTGCATCACACGCGTATCCACGCTTTGATTCGCCACCGCCAGATTTTGCTTCGGCTTAATATAAGGCTCAAACCGTACAAAAGTAAGTGGCAGGCGTTCATCTGAATTGCCCCGCCGCATCGCTTGCGCTTTACTATGCTCATGCACATGCGAAGCATATTCTTCATCAATCTCAACGCGCACATGCATGGTGCTAACATCCCCCATACGAATCAGTGGTTGTGGCAATGCGCCTGCACTCGCAAATTCCCCTGGGCGGACATTGACTTCCAGCACCTCACCATCCATCGGCGCACGGATGCTCAAGCGCGCTTTGGTGGTGCGGGCATGATTAAGTTGCGCCTTGATTTCCTCAATGCGAGAAGTAGCCAATTCCTTGGCATAACGACGGCGATTGACCTCATCTTTTGCGATAGCACGCATATCATCAAGCCCCGTTACTGTGGCATATTGTGCCGCTGCATCCGCTGCTTGGATTTTTGCAGACATTAGGCTTTTTTCAAGCGTCTCAATCTGTGCATCAATGTCACGCTCATCAAGACGAAAAAGTACATCCCCCTTCTTCACAACGTCCCCCACCTGTACCATCACGCTACGCACCACACCAGAAAGTTCCACGCCAATGCTTACCAATTCGCTTTTTGGTTCAATCACGCCAATACCTGCAATGCTTTGCGTATATTCTGCCTGAGGCGGTGCAACCTGCGGAGTTTTCGCTTCCGGTTCACTGCGCCCCAGCACGGAGGCAAGGGCAAATACACTACCGAGGAAGGCAATATAAGGTAGTTTCCAACGCGGTAGAATAGTACGTTTGTTCATAATTTCTCCTTCACCATAAAAGCCTCAGCCGTATAATCACCGATAATGCGCCCATCACTCATCTCAAGAATGCGATCGGCAAAGGGATAAATACGATTATCGTGGGTGACAATCAGCACAGCGCGATGCGTATCATTGGCAATGGTACGTAAAATTTCCATCACAGCGTGACCCGTTTTAGCATCAAGTGCCGCCGTTGGTTCATCACACACAATCAGCTTCGGATTATGCACCAATGCGCGTGCAATCGCCACACGCTGTTGTTGCCCCCCTGAAAGCTGACGTGGCAATTTTTCCGTCTGCCCGTTCATCCCGATATGTTCCAAAATCTCTGCTGCACGGCGTACCGCCTCGCTATGTGATAGCCCCGCTGCAATGAGAGGCATCGCCGCATTTTCTGCTGCCGTGAGTGCAGGAAGCAAATTATATTGCTGAAAAATAAACCCAATCAATTCACGACGAAACAACACCTTTTGTTTATCGCTCATGCTGCTTAAACGACGACCAAGAATATCAATTTCCCCGCTTGTTACGGATAAAATCCCTGAAATTGCTGAAATAAGCGTGGTTTTTCCACAGCCCGAAGGACCTACCAACATGGTAAGTTCCCCCATGCGAATCTCCGCATCAATGGCATGTAGCACGCGGATGCTTTCATCACCCACAGGAAAATCTTTGACAAGCTGGTGTATGATGGCGGCGTGCTGCATGGTTACCCCCGAAAGACAATGGCTGGATCAAGCCTGAATACTTTACGCAAGGAAAACAGAATCGACAACACAATAATCATGGAAATCACTACAAATGTTCCCGCCATCACCTGCCAATGCAAGACAAACCCTTTGAGGGCGGGCGTATTTTTGGTTGCTTCAAAGAATAATGCCGTAAAACCAATGCCCATGCCATAGCCAATCAAGCCAACGATGGCTGCTTGCGTCATCACCAATTTGAATAATTGCATGTTAGTCACGCCTACCACTTTCATGGCGGCAAATTGTTTGAGATTTTCGACCACGAATATATAAAAAGTCTGCGCCGTGATGGCTGCTCCGATAATCGCCCCCAACACAATGGTAATGCCAAAATTGATAGGAATGCCCGTGCGCTCCAAAATATAATTAATGCTGCGCCATGCAAAATCATCACGCGTGAGTGCTTGTAGCCCTGTTTGCGCTTCAATCGCTTTGGTTAATTGCTGCACATCCTGCCCTGCTTTCGCTTTCACCAAGACAAAGGGCAAACGGTTACGCTGTGGCGGCATAATATCGCGTACCGTGTCATAGGAGACATATAAAATAGGGAAGGTGAAAAAAGTTGGATGCACATCACAAATGGCATTGACAATCAATCGGTTATCGTTCAGCTCAATGTAATTCCCAAGCTGAACCTTCTTGCCCGGCCATGTAAACGCATAACCGTTCATATCCATCATGGCTGTTTGTGGGTTGCGTATGGACGTTGGATCACCTAAGATTTTTTGCGGACAATTCCCCACCAAAGTCACATCATCCACCCCAATAAGCTGCACTTGCTGCGTAAGACCATCAGGCATACGAATCGTCGAAAGCCCCTTATAAAACGGTACAGCCCACTGCACCCCTGCCACGGATCGTATGTTGGTAAGTTCCACGTCACGCATTGGCTCGACTTCTTCGATATAGCGCACGCGCTTATCCATTACCCAAATATCATTTTCCGTAATCGCATAAATCGCACCTGCTGTGCGCGCCATCAGACCAATGAAGATCGAGACCTGCTGCGCCATAAGAAGCGTTGCAAAAGTAACACCAAACACAAGACCGATATATTTAGCGGAGTCGCCCAATAACATTTTAATGGCAATTTTACGCATAGTTCCTTATAGGGATTGCTATATATTATAATGCCTTATAGCAATTTCTTAACTTAAGTTTTCCCCAAAAACCGAGGAAATTTTGAGATGAATTGCTCTATGCACACCCCATTCATTAACACCAGCCCTTATTAGAGAAGCCCGATGGGCAATGTGGCTCACCGAAATCTTGCTGCACACCGTCATGCTTACGATGGCGAGATTCTATATTGATATTATTCCAGTTCGACCGAATATCGGCGGAACGCTTGCGTTGCCCACACCCTGAGAGCGAACAACACAACACCACAACAGCTAGACATATTAATGTGCAATTTTTCATAAAAGCATACCTCTAATAGAGCCTAGCTGAAGGGTTATGTGGTTGGTTTATGCAACCAGCTGAAGATTTACCGCTGACTCTTTTCCTTTATTTTGAGCCAACTCATAAGAAACGCGCTGACCTTCATTCAAACGATTAATCCCTGCACGCTCAACGGATGTAATATGCACAAATACATCTTTTGAACCATCTTCAGGCATGATAAAACCATAACCTTTTTCTGTGTTAAACCACTTCACAGTACCCACTGCCATAAATAAACTCTCTTGATAAAAAATAATAAAACCGCAAAGATTTTTTATAAAAACCCTTGACGGAAGCGCACCCACCACACGTACATAATAGTGCATACACTCATATGGGACTATACGCTTATTTTTAAGCCTTCACAACTTCTTTCCTAACAAAACCATGCGTTTTCTCTGAAAAACATAGTAATACGCCACTTTTTCATCGCATCTGTGACATTCCTAACCTATAGGACAAGCGAAATTCCGTAAAAACCCAAGATTTACGTATCGGCAAATCCGGGAAGATGGAACTGCCCATTGGAACACACGCCCAAAACCTTAAATAATTCTCCCATATATTGCGGGCTAACCAACCGTTCAAAACCTGTACGCAACTGCTTTTTTTGTTCTTCCTTATGCGTTTCAGCTACCAAATGCCCCAAACGCATCACGCCACCAATGCTTTGCAAAAACGCTCCTTGAGTCGTGATAGAGGTGGAAGCAAGCCCCGCCTCCTCAAAGGTATGGGCTAGATCATCAAATGCCACATGCGCCGTAATATCTGCCTCTCCTGGGGATTTTAACACGGGCCAAAAACCGTGCGTTTTAATCGCTTGCAGCGTATTGCCCCTACTCTCACCGCGATAGCCATAATCAATGAATAACCCTGCCCCACCATGACGTTGCATATGATGCGCTAAATGTGTCGCAATATGACGCATTGCGGGACATGATTCTATAATCTGGCTATCATGCACGGTTTCCGTGCTATGCCCACCGCCTTTGACCAATTTAATGCCCATATCATGCATCACAAAGGTAAGTTCATTCGTGTGCGGATCAATGGCAACTAAACGCTCGCGCAAGCCCGTCAGTGTTTTGGCATATTGCCGAATAGGCAAGGCATCAAAAAACTCATTGGCAATACATAAAAGCGGGAGATCGGGAAGTGCTTCAAGATTCGCCTGCCAATGAATACGCGGATGCATCCCATGCAATACAGCACGCTGAAACCGACGCAAAAAAGGGCTTGCATCCACCATCACAATCGTGAGTGCTTCATGAAAGCCATGCACATGACGGGTAGCACGCAACAAATCCGTCATCAACGTGCCGCGCCCCCCTCCCAATTCCATCAACATCATGGGTCTGCTGCCAAGTGATTGCCACACCGCCGCACACCATGCCCCAATCAATTCCCCAAAGATCTGACATATCTCAGGTGCTGTGGTAAAATCCCCATGTTCCCCAAACGGATCACGGTTCATATAATAGCCATATTGTTCATGCCCCAGTGCCATATCCATATATTCAGCAACGGTAATCGCACCACGCGCCTTAATACGCTCACGGATAATTTGTTCAAGGGCAGAAAAGGTACATACAGGATCACTCATAATGGTAGTATATAAGATGAACCTTTATAGTTTCAATGATAAAACAACGATCGCACGATAGCGCATTTACATTTATTCCAAACTGCGTAAAGTCGTCTATATAGTGCTTCCATTAGATTTATTTCCCGCGCTTCTTGCGTACCACAAGATTGAGGATTTCCACACCCAACGAAAATGACATTGCGAAATAGATATAGCCCTTAGGAACATGAACGCCGAGACCATCCGCTACCAGCAACATACCAATCATCATCACAAAACTTAACGCAAGCATTTTGAGGGTTGGATGTTTCGCAATAAAGCCCGCTATCATGCCCGAAGATGCAAGCATCACCATCATGGCAATCGTCATGGCGGCAATAATCACAGGCAAATGCTCCGTTATACCGACCGCTGTAATCACAGAATCAAAGGAAAACACAATATCAATCATCACAATTTGCACAATAGTCGCAACAAAACCACCCTTATAGGATTGATAATGTTCAACATGTTCTTGCGTGAGTTCATTATGGATGCTATCTGTGGCTTTATGCAGCAAGAACAAGCCCCCCGCAAGCATCAACAAATCTTTTCCTGAAAAACCATGCCCCATCACGTTCAGCCATGGATCTTTTAAGCCAATAATCCATGCAACCCCAAACAACATACCAATACGCATCAACAGCGCAAGCACCAAACCAATAATGCGCGCTTTGTTTTTCTGAGCTTCAGGCAAATGCCCCACCAGCAAGGCAATAAAGACGACATTATCAATCCCCAACACAATTTCAAGGGCGGTAAGTGATGCAAAACTGCCGATTAATGCATAATCCATAGAAGCATGATTCCTAATTTAATGTCGCACATTGCTCCCGCATAGCACGAGAGATCAAACGCGCATTATCTTAATCAACCGCACGCCTCAAGTCAACGTATAAAACGCGCTGATGGCGCAATGGCGGTGTGCATTGGCTCACGTGATGCTTCCACCACATGATGATCTGGCGTTTCACGCGCAAGGGATGGTTGCGCTTCAGCAGGCAATATCTGCCCCGAGGTACAAATAGCGGCATTTTCCATCAAATGCTGTATGCGGTGCATATGTTCTGCTATATTTTCATGCGCTCCTGCGCCATTATGCTGATTATGAAGCGCGATTTTATTATATAATTCCTTGATTTCCTGATTATATGGCTGATCTAAAAACGTATGAATAATACCACGTTCAACACGCTCATTCACTTCACTCATGCGGACAAATTCGGGAGACGTATCGCTTCCCAAAGTACGCACCACATTCACAGGGCAATGCTCTAATGAATCCACAAACGGCATATTAGGATGCTCACGCTCCAACCGAACTATTTCTTTAACGCGCTGAATACTATAAAGGTTAGCGACTTCCGCTAACGCAATCGTGCGTTCGGGCTTTGTTAAATCAATCAAATCATGCCCCAATAAAAAGAGGAATTTTGGCAGGCTGAAATATTCATGCTTTGCCAATATCTGCATATTAATGTGTTCAATGGGGTCTTGCGCTGGATCAGAAAAATGCTTATATTTATAATTCTGATTCATCATATCAGCCATACGCGAGAATATTCTGTATGCTTGCCGCGACTCCGCAGTATCTTCACGATCATGATGCGTGACATCTTTTAAGACGTGCTTTGGATGATGAACCGATTGATATTTCTGATAAAGATCAAACAAATCACCCGCAGTGACAGGGCTTCCCATGCCATGCTGTGGATTGAATTTGTGATCAATCAAATTTTGCAGATCATCCAACATCGAGGTCTGAGTACGTTGGGTTTCTGATACCAACATCAAGGATTTCACCCCAAGCATAATATCCCCAAAACGCACATTATTCTTCGCATAATGAATCACAGGATGCACAGGAATATTCGTTTTTTCACATACTGCAGAAATACCATGCGCAATAGCACGCCCAAAAAACCCAATATCCGTTGCCACACGCGCCACATTTTTTGCAACAAAATTGTCCCATGTTTCCTTAACAATTTTATTTTGCGAACACGCTAAATCCACTGCCGTTATGGTGACATCCTTCTTATTTTCATCATAGAGTTCATACGCAACCGTTTCAGCATAGGTATTGTGAATATCTTCATACACACGACGGGCATAATACCATGTCGCACCAAAACTTAATGCTCCAAGCGCGCTATCAAAAAAGGTGCGATTATACATCGATTCGAGTTTGTCGCTACGATCCTTTAGCGATTGTGCAAAATTTCCTTTCGACTTAGCCAAAAAATTTCCAGCACTTATATTATCTGGAAGCGGGGATGATGCAGAGGGATCGGGAAGCATTGATTCTGCATAATATTGCGCCGTCAATGATCGCAAATCCTTTTCCCAATGACCTAATTTTCCAGAGGATGCAAGAACATCCTGCACTTTTTGAAGCGTCTTCGGATCAATATTGTGGGTGAGAGACTCATAGCTAGCACCCTGAGCGATATTGGCGTGAACGGTTGCAAAATCACCGCCTATTTTTCCCGCGTTCGTCGCCATATTTTTGGCAACAGTCTCTATGAGATCAACGCTTTCTTTGATGGGCTTTGCAACCAAAGATTCCAAACACCCATTTTCACGAGTGAACAAATCAAAGCCTATGGAGGTCAGCCCATCCACAAGATAGCGTATCCCCAACATCGGAGTAAGCAAGCGAAAATATCCTGGGGTAGAGGGAATAATAGCACTCACCCCCATATGAATGGGATTTTCATTATCAGGGGCGCGCAAAGGTGCGATCTCTAGTTCACGCCCATCACCATAGACAAGGCGGTTATTTTTCTGCACATCAGCAGAGGAGAGACTATGCTTATAGACAATATCGGGCTTATCGCTATGTTTACCGAGTGCGAACTCTAGTCCTTGTGCGATCAATTTACCTACTGGCGTTTCGTCACACACAGGAGAATTACGTTGTTGGTTCAGTATATTTTGTGTCATACATTGCCTTAAGTAATTAGCATTATACCATTGTGTGGCGCAAAATGATAGGCGTAACCGCAGCATGAATGTGAAGATTGAATGACAATCGCATTGACAAAAATAGTGCAATGCATTTTTTGCATGGCTCATGTGCCGCGCAAAGAGCGCGCAAAGATCGAAATAACACCCTCATCGCGCAATTCCTGCTTGCTCCTCTCATGACTTCTTGTTAAGATGACGCATTATTCATTTTAGAATTTAAGGAACGCTTTATGACTCTTGCCTCTTTCCATGCTGCTCACGTTTCATCAAAACTCACGCTAACCTTACCTGTGGCGGAACAGTATGCTACGATATACAGCAAGGAGGCACTTGCATTTATAGAAGCACTCGCGGATCGTTTTATGCCTGAACGTGATCAGTTGTTGGCAACACGCAAAGAGCGTCAAAAGGCAGTAGATGCAGGAGGAAGTCTTGATTTTCGCCCCGAAACAGCGCATATCCGTGAATCAGCATGGAGCGTTGCACCGATTCCCGCCGCATTGCAGGATCGCCGCGTTGAAATCACAGGTCCAGCCGAACCAAAAATGATCATTAATGCCCTTAATTCGGGAGCAAAAGTCTTTATGGTGGATTTTGAGGATTCCTTAAGCCCTACATGGGAAAAAGTGGTCGAAGGGCAAGGCGCGCTCTATGATGCTGTGCGTCACCAATTACGCTATAACTCCCCTGAAGGCAAAAGCTACACATTAAATAACGACATCGCAACCTTGATTGTACGCCCACGCGGATGGCATTTGCCTGAAAAGCATGTCATCTATGACGGCAAACCTTTAGCGGGTGCATTGCTCGATTTTGGCTTATTCTTCTTTCATAATGCCCATTATCAAGCAGAACGTGGTACAGGGCCATTCTTTTATCTGCCCAAATTGGAATATTACGAAGAAGCGGCATTCTGGGCAAAAATCTTCGCATTTTCTGAAGAATATGTCGGATTACCAAAAGGCACGATTAAAGCGACCATCCTCATTGAAACGATCTCTGCGGTGTTCCAAATGCATGAAATATTGTGGCATTTGAAAGATTATGCCGTCGGCTTAAATTGCGGACGTTGGGATTATATTTTCAGCTTTGTCAAAAAATTCAATAAACATTCTGAGTTTATGTTACCTGATCGCGCCCAAGTGACGATGACAACACACTTCTTACAATCCTATGCGCAATTATTGATTCAAACCTGCCATGAACGCGGTGCATTTGCGATGGGTGGGATGGCACCACAAATCCCGATTAAAGGTGATGATGCCGCTAACCAAGCCGCACTTGATAAGGTACGTGCGGATAAACTCCGTGAAGTGACGTTTGGGCATGATGGTACATGGGTAGCGCATCCGGGTCTCATCCCCACCGCGATGGCAGTGTTTAATGAACATATGCCTACCCCGAATCAAGTAGATAAAGCGCGCCCTGCGGTGCATGTGACGGCAGAAGATTTGCTACGCGTACCGCAAGGAACTATCACCGAGGCAGGACTACGCAACAATGTGAATGTGTGCATTCAATATATGGCATCATGGATGGCGGGCAATGGCTGCGTGCCGATCTTCAACCTGATGGAAGATGCTGCCACGGCAGAAATATCGCGCACACAATTATGGCAATGGGTGCATCATGAAGGTGCGCTCGAAGATGGGCGCGTCATTGATGTGTTATTACTCAAACGCGTTATTGCCGAAGAACTCAAAGCGATTGAAGCACAGGTGGGATCGGATGTCTATGCTACGGGGCTTTATATCCCCGCTGCACAAATGCTTGAACAACAAACGCTCAATGCGGAATATGTGGAGTTCCTGACGCTACCCGCCTATGAACGCTTGAAGTAGAAAGAATCTTTTTCTTAAAAAATCCTGTGCATTGTAACGAATCTGTAACAGCTTTAGATTATAGTGAAAGGGATAGAACAAAAAGCTAGGAGCTATTCCTCTATGGAAAACACCCAACAACAAGCGCAACAAGCACAGATGGTAGAACAACTACAACAAGCTGGCATGGATCAAGAAACGATGCAACAACTCATGCAAGCACAACAACTTGCTTATGCTGCTGAAGGGTTGCGTGAGCAATCGCGGGGCTTGACGACACAGCAAAACAACATTGAAGCGGAGCGTGTTCGCGCAGACAAGCCAATGGGTTTAGTAAAGACTGCTGCAGTTGCAGGCGTTGGTATGTATGCGGGGAATGAAATAGGGAAGCGTGCTGTTAAATCTATTTCCGATGTCGCTAGTGCTGATGCCCTTGAAGCACAAGCAAAAAAATTGATACAAACGCGCACTCCTGATGAGTTAAATTTTTTAGAAAAATTCTTGAACTCTTTTGGTGCGCATTTTGGCGAAGGTCAGACGCTTGAGCAACTTAAGAAATCCGTCGCAAAACTTGATAAGAATCCTGAAACGAAAAAAGCACTTGAAAAACTATTAGCAGACCCAAATGTTGCAGCCCTTGAGCCGGGAGCTAGAATAGAGGCTGTTCTAAACGCTGCTAATACTAATATGGGTGATTTCTCCAGCAAATTAGCTGAAGCTGCTAAAACGGACGCAAAGGCAACCACTGGTATTATTGGTAAAACTTTCAATGCAGCACGTGAAGCGTTGTTTGAAAATCCTGTTTTAGACAAAATCAATAAAGAAGCAAAAAAAGCGTTTGATGAAGCGAATGTAGCAGGGGTAGAAGAAGCTGCTGGAGAAGCTGCAAAACAATTTGAAAAACTAAAAATTGGAGACTTAAATACAGATCAACTAGCGCAATTCCAAAAAGACGTAGGCGCACGAGTTGAATTTGCAGGCAACGTTGCGATCACCGCCGTAGCTCTAGCGGGTGCGGGTATTGCCCTCAATGAAGTAGCGAAAAAGAATGCAGAGCGTACTGCTCGCCTCAATGCCTTAGATAATCAAATTGATCAACTTCAAAATGCTACCTTTGACACAAACGAACAAGCCCGTCAAGCGGATATGGTAGCGCAAAATCTACAGACACGTGCGACGATGAGTTGGCAACAAAAAATGGAAGCTCGCGGCGTGACACCACGCGGGGCAGGACAAGGTGGCTGGGCTGAGAGCGTTGCACAAGAACAACCAGCTACTATCGCACTTGGCTAATCCCCTCACAATCTTTTAAGGTTTGCCCTATGAAATCATCTATTAAGCCTATTTTATGCCTAGGGATCATGAGCCTCATGATTACCTCATGCGGTCACACGCAAGCGGATCGCGCTATTAGTGGTGCGGGGCTTGGGGCTGCAACGGGACTCGTGGCGGGTGCTGCCGTTGGGGGCGCAGCGGGAACGGGTATGTTGGTCGGTGCAGGCGTTGGGGCAGCTCTTGGTGGGCTTTCCGATGAGAGCAAAATCAATCTTGGTCGCCCTTGGTGGAGATAGAGCCGATCCCCCATCTTAGTGACTACAGCACCATAACCACTAAAGCTAAAAGGGAGATTCGCTATGTCTATGATTATCTATTCATTTGTGATGGCAGTGAGCATCGCGCTATCTCATGCAGTGTATGTACAAAAGTCACGCCCTCACCTGCGCCCCAAACGCATTCGCGTTATGACTCCTGAAGAAGAAGCGCATCACCGCGCCCACACCCCACCACGCCAACATTAAAGAATTTTTTATATCGTGGTGGTATGATGAATGATTAGGAAGGCACGGAATGCGCAGATCATACCATCACGGCGGACACCATCACGAAGGTTTTTCACTCATCGAAATGTCCATCATCTTGACCATGTTTGCCTTGCTGATGGCATCATTGCTCGGTGATGCGTCACAAAAACGTCAAGAAAAAACCTATGTTAGCACCCAAGCGCGCATGGAAAAAATTGCGGAATCTTTGCAGTTTTATGCACAATTTCATGATTATCTCCCCTGCCCTGCATCACGCGAATTACCGCTCAGTTCAGCCAATTTTGGTCGAAGTTCCACCAAATGCCAAACGCCTAGCGCAACCCCCGATGGCACACAGTTTATTTCCAATGCCAATGGCAACAACGATCAATATCAACTGATCGTTGGCATGGTGCCAGTGCGCGAATTGGGGCTAAAGGATGATGATGCCTTTGATACGTGGAAGCGTCGTATTACCTATATCATGATTCGCCCAACGGGCATCTATCCCAACGGCTATCGTAGCTATAGCCCGTGGCAGATGAATGACTATCCCATCCTACGCAATGCGCAAAATACTGATGTCGTCGGCACATCTCCCTCAAACTTGCCCGCTTTTATCTTAATAAGCCACGGCATTGACGGCAAAGGCGCGTTCACCCAAGCAGGAACACTCTTTCGAGCCTGTGGTGCATCTTATGATAGTGAAAATTGCAATAATGATAAGCTCTTGCGCCTATCCCCCTTAGTGACAAATATCGCAGAAACCCATGCGAATTATTATCATGATATTATCCTATGGCGACCCATAGTACGTTAACCCCCCCTTAAAGTACCCTATCACCGCTTCATATTTTCTTAACATAATCATAGTATAATATTTCAATGATAATCATCATCTGTCTTATGCAATGCACAGTTTGATACATAAAGGAGTTGTATTCGCATGATAAAGGTGGGCAGTAAAAATGTTCAACTATCCAACATCAGCGTGATGTTGATTGATCCAGACAAAGAATTGAGTACGCTTATCCGCAGCGTACTGAAAAGCCTTGGTTTTTCCACCATCCATGTCGCACGCGATGGCACGGCGGCATTGAATATCCTTCATGCCCATAATGTCGATTTAATTATTACGGATTGGATGATGTCCCCCATGGATGGCATTAATTTTGTCCAAAAAGTGCGTCGTGATAAAGATTCACCTAATCCGATGGTGCCTGTCATCATGCTAACGGCGCAAGCAAAACGCTGGAATGTTGAATGCGCCCGCGATACTGGCATGACTGAGTTCATGGTTAAACCATTTACCGCCAAGCAATTATGCGCGAAAATCACCCGCGTTATCGAAAGTCCGCGCACATTTATTGTTAGCCCTCAATATATTGGCCCTGATCGTCGACGGAAAACAGAACCCTATGATGCTGATTCTGGTGAACGCCGTTGCGCACATGATGAGGCAGCGATTGCGAAATACTCAAAAGATAAACTCCATCTTGGGCAAAAAGAACATGAGGTCTTTTTAGTGGATCGCGATTTTTCTCTGAAAGAAAAAATTGGCAAATCAGTCAATCTTGATGATATATTTTCAGAAGCGAATGTGCGTCTTGCGCAAAAAATCATTTATGAAGCCAAAGGTGATTTTCTGCATTGGTTTGCGAATGACCTCAAGCAACTTGAAGAATCGCATCATCATTTCACAGAACATCATGAGACGCAAAACGCCAAACTGCAGATGGCGCAAGCAGCTTTGCGCATCAAAGGACGGGCGGGGACTTTTGGCTATAACCTTGCCTCACACGTGGCAGATGCGCTGCATGATGTGCTTGTGCAGTTGCATGGCGAACATGATAAAATCGCCCAAGTCATCCGCAAACATATGGATGCGATGTATGTTATCTTACAACAAGATATTGCGGGGGATGGTGGCGATATTGGCACGGCGTTGATAGCATCACTTGGTGAATTAACGAAAAAATATCTTCATTAATCATGCGCGCTCTGTTTGGGGCGGACAATGTAGCGCGATAAGATTACCCTCACAATCAAGAAACTCTCCAACAAATCCCCACGGCTCAATGGGTGTCGTGGATAGCACAACCCCGCCACCATAATAAACAACACGCTCAAGTGCATTCGCAACATCATCACAATATAGATAAATACGTACTCCATATTGTGCGGGTACATATCCCGTCCCGCATACAAGCGCACCGCTCGCACCATATTGTTCTGGATACATAGAAATCATTGCCATTTTCAAGCCATGCATCGTGGTATGTTCAAATGTCCACCCAAACACTGCGCCATAAAACGCTTCCGCACGACCAAGATCAAGCACGGGAATCTCTACCCATGTGACTGCATTTATCGGTATATTCATCCTTGCACCCCACACATTATACGTGCATGACTTCCACATCAGGTACCATACGTGACCACATTTTATCAAGCTGATAAATATCACGAATACCCGGTTTGAACAGATGCACGACAACATCTCCCACATCAATCAGCACCCAATCGCATGTTTCCGTGCCTTCAACACCAAGAATAGGAATGCCCTCTTGCTTGAGTTGATCTGCGATCTTATCTGCCATCGATGCAACATGACGCGATGATCTGCCATCGGCAATGATCATAGCATCCGCGAAATCTGTTTTGCCTTGTAAATTGATAAGCGAAATCTGCTCCGCTTTATCATTATCCAATGATGTGAGGATGATACGCTCTACCGCGCTCACATCGGAGATAAGAGATGATATTGTGATAATAATGCTCCTTATGTTATCAATTATCATTATACTACACAAACGCGTCTGTGCCAAGTGTTTTGCGCAAATACGTCGCACTCATAGGGTGACGTGGCATAAATACATAACTCCATGCGGGTGTCCCGCCACGCCCTAAATGCCTCGGTTGCGCTACACGTTGTGACGGATAACGCAAGGCAAAACAACTGCGCAATGCCCCATGCGTTGCAGGCGCACGATCAAAGATCGCAATCGGCACATGATGCATCATCTGCTGGGCTTTTTGCCAACGCATAAGCCCCGCTGCACCATCCGCTCCCATCAGCCAAATAAAATGATGTTGCGGCATGAATCGCTGCAGATGCACCAACACATCACGCGTATAATTTTTTTTGATGCGCTGCTCGATGTTCGTCACCATCATACGTGGATGATGCCCCACCATACGCTGCGTCAATGCATAACGTACCGCATAGGATGCCATATCGCTGCTCTCTTTGAAGGGGTTGCCCAATGCCACCAGCCACACCACATAATCAAGATTCAAGGCTTTCAGTGCGTGCAATGCAAGATGCACATGCCCACTATGTGGCGGGTTGAACGACCCACCCAGCACACCAATACGCAAAGGCGAGGCAGATGTTAATGATTGAAACTGCTTCACCTGCATAGATCACACTCATCACACCATGAAAAGCCCGCCATTCACATGCAATGTCTGCCCTGTAATATAGCGTGCGCCCTCACTTGCCAAAAATGCAACCGCATGGGCAATATCTTCAGGAAGCCCGAACGTCGCTGCGGGAATATTCGCGGTGATGCGCTCTGATTGCTGTGCATTTAATGCATCCGTCATCGGCGTTTTGATAAACCCCGGAGCAACGCAATTCACCGTGATGCCACGCGATGCCACTTCTGCAGCAATCGATTTGCTCATGCCAATTAAACCAGCTTTTGAGGCGCAATAATTTGCTTGCCCCGGATTCCCCATCACGCCCACCACGGAGGTGATATTAATGATGCGCCCAAAGCGTTGTTTCATCATGCCCTTGAGTGCAGCACGGCTCAAGCGAAACGCTGATCCCAGATTCACATGCAGCACAGCATCCCAATCTTCATCCTTCATCCGCATTGCCAAGCCATCACGGGTAATGCCTGCATTATTCACTAAAATATCCAGCCCTCCGAGTGCCTCCTCTGCTTGCCCAACCAACGCCGCCACTTCAGCATCCACATCAAGACGGCAGGGAAGCACCGCACCCACGCCCCCAAGCTCCTGCGCCACCGCCTCAAGTTTGCTCTGAGATGTGCCTGAAATTGCCACCAACGCACCCTGTTCTTGCAACGCCTTAACGAGTGCAAGACCGATTCCGCCCGATGCACCCGTAATGAGTGCTTTTTTTCCTTCTAAATTTTTCATAGATAATCTATGTACTAGCATGGAGACAAAAATGCAAATACTAAAACATCCTCGCACATTACGTTCCTTCGGGCGTGTAAAAGCGCGCCCCCTCACCGATCAACAACAGCATCTTATTGATCATCTTTTGCCACAATTATGCGTCACCCCGCTACATGATGGGCAATGGGAGGCATGGGCAGCCCCATACCATGCCGTGTGGCTAGAAATTGGCTTTGGTGGTGGTGAACATCTTGTGAGCATTGCACAGCGTTACCCTGAGATATTATGCCTTGGGGCAGAACCTTTTTTGAATGGCGTTGCTCAATGTTTGCGGGGGATCGATGAGGCGAAAATCACCAATATCGCACTGCATCCGCATGATGTGCATCCACTGCTCGATGCAATGCCTGATGCCTATCTCAACCGCGTAGATATTCTGTTCCCTGATCCATGGCGCAAGCGTGCGCATTATAAACGTCGCATCATCAACCCTGCACTATTGGCACGCTTATCCCGCATCATGCGCCCTCATGCCAGCCTATGGATTGCCACCGATCATCGTGACTATGCGGCATGGATTGCACGGCACTGCACAGAGCAAACAGCCTTCACATGGGTGAATCAAGAAGATGGTGCGACACCTCCCAATGATTGGCATCCAACACGCTATCAGATGAAAGCCGAAGCACAGGGCATTGCCCCCGTATTTTTTCATCTTACACGATCTTCCACGTAAGCGCGCCCATATTGCAACTATCCGCATGAATCGCCATCATGGTTTCTCCTGCACGCACATTTGTTCCCTCAGAGACTAATAGGGCATAATCCATCGGAATAAACAGCTCCGCACGGCAACCAAAACGGATGATACCATAGCGCGCACCACGTTCTAATGCATCCCCCTCAAAGGCTTGGCACACAACCACACGGCTTATCGCACCAGCAATTTGCGAGCAGATGATATATTCCCCTTCCTGCGTCTTAAGTGCCATAAGGCTGCGTTCATTTCTTTGCGCTGCCTCAATCTGTTGTGCATTGCTATACACCCCTTTCACGAATATCTCACGCTCCACCACACCCGCAACAGGCGCACGTTGTATATGATTATCCAACAAACTCATATAGATAGAGATACGCACAAAGGATTGTTGCTGCACATCTTCTGGTAGGGTAGTGCGGATTTCTTCAGGTAATAACACGCCATGTTCTATCCGATCAATAATACCATCAGCATGTGCTACCACAAAACCTGCTCCTTGCGGCACGGATCGTTGCGGATCACGGTAAAAATAATAGATCGCCACCGCCAAAGGAACAAACCAACAACCCACAGATGGCACTACCAACGCCATAATTGCAGAAAAAGCAAGAAAAGCATACACATAGTTTCGCATCGCAGGATATAACGGAACAAGCAACTGTGTACGCAATGAGTGGAAAAATGAGCAGAAAAATGACATAGTTCGATCCTTATTCATGTTGAGACTACTGCATAACGCTTGATTTTTGTCATGCCCGCAATAAGCGGCTATCCATAATATGTTATGGTTACTGGATTCCTGCCTTACGCCAAGAATGACGCACGCCACGATATATGCAGAAGACTTCTACAGTGATTGTACAAAAATCTGATATTTATGCAATCATTAAAACACTCTGAGAGTTATGCAGCGGTCTCTTCGTGACAATCTCCCCATTCTTTGCTAAAAGAGGCGTATGATGTTGTTTGATCGTTCTCTTATTCGCTCCCGCCGTAAACGCTGTGCTGCCTATTACCTCCATGATCCCTTTGTGCATCATGAAGCGGAGGCACGCCTTATGGATCGCATCATGTGCATCAATAAACATTTTGAGCGCGTGGTGGTGATCGGAGCGACCTCGACTGAGTGGCGCAATCTTCCAAATATTGGCACATGCATCTTTGCCGATCTTGTGGCGGAACGACTCCCACAAGATAGCTCGCTACGCCTCCTATGTGATGAAGAATGGTTGCCTTTTGCCCCCCATAGCCTTGATGCGATTATCAGCATCCTCACCCTGCATCACCTCAATGATTGTGTTGGGGCGCTGATTCAAATGCGTCACGCCCTTATCCCTGATGGGCTTATGTCTTGCGTTACCTACGGAGCGCGTAGCTTGCATGAAGTGCGCAGCGCACTTACCCATGCAGAAATGCAGCGCACAGGCGGCATCACGCCGCGTATCTCACCCTTTATGGAAGTACGTGATGCAGGCGCACTCTTACAACGCACAGGCTATGCGCTGCCCGTCATTGATAGCGATCTTCTCAACATCACCTATCCTTCGCTGCACGCCTTACTACACGAACTACGTCAAAGCGGTGAACAAAATGCCCTCATAGAACGCAGCAAATCTTTCACCGCCCCACAATTATTTATGGATGCTTCACAATATTATCACGAACATTTCAGTGACGCTGAACATCGCCTTCATGCCACCATAGAACTATTATTCATGAATGGATGGAATCCGCATCACACGCAACAACAACCTTCTAGGCGCGGATCAGGCACACAATCATTACGCACATTATTAGAAGAATAATGTGTTGCACCGTAATAATACGGTAACACAAATCAACTATACTCAATAAATATGCTTTTTACTCAAGGACTATTTCCCGATGGATAATAATACACCACAAAACCCTATTATGGGGATCTTCAGCAAAATCATGTCTATGCTTGGCGGCTTTATGCCCCAGATACAACAATTCTTCGCCTCGATATTTGGTGGATTATTCGGAGGGCAACAAACTACTCCTACTCCTACTCCTACTCCTACTCCTACTCCTCCCCCTGCCGTGACACCAACCACAACGCCCCCTCCTCCTGTTGTGCAACCACGAACCGTACCTGTCAATTATGTTCCGCCTGCCCCTGCCCCACAAGCTGCACCCGCACCCGCTCCCGTGCAACCCTTATCCTATCAAACCAAAGATAATGATACACAATGGCTAAACCCTGCGGAGTACCAAGGGCGCATTAAAATCCCTGATGCCATCAAACAAGAAGCAGGTGCGAATGGCGTTTATGCCATGGTGACGATCAAAGCGGGGCAACATGCCGATGGGCATCCCTATGCGATGGGATTCCATGTCTTTGAAAAAGATGGCAAACAAGAACTTATTCCCTTCATTTCTGGTGGAAGCAAAAAGGTTGATGCCCCCAATTTTGCCAATAGCGATGCGGTAGAATCTGCACGTAACGCGCCTCTACCGGGATTAGTAACAGATGCAAGCGGCAAAACAGGCGATGGCATACACGCAAAACGCACCATCAGCCAATATTACGATACCGCCTCAACAGAAATTATTGACGGGCAACCCATGAATTTCAAATTCTTTCTTAAATATGATGATGGGAAAGAGGGACGGGATCATATTGGTGCGCATAATGATTTCCTTTTTGCGGGCGAAGATGCTTCACGCCCTAAAGGATCACAAGGTTGCCCTGTGGTGCGTGATGAAGATGTGGAAAAATTCAAACAACAAGCTGCCCGTCTTGGACTCAAATCAGGAAGCCCCTATTACATCCTTGATCCGCAAGAGACGGTACAACCAACGCAAGGCGTGAGTGTCACGGCAAATCAGCCACCCTTATCCACACCTTCCGCTCCGACACCTACTCCACAAAAAACAAAATAGCAGTTTAACTTTACAATGCGGGATCAATCATGTACCGTAACCTCAATTTAGATGCACATTATGTGTGAGTGGTTATTCCCGAGGAGTTGAATCGATGCAGAAAATTAATGTCACTACCCCTGTCGTGGAGATGAATGGCGATGAAATGACGCGCATCATTTGGGATTGGATTAAAGAAGAGCTGATTCTTCCTTATCTGAACATCCAACTTGTTTCGTTTGATTTATCCATCCAAAACCGCGATGCCACAGATGATCGCATCACCATTGAAGCTGCCGAAGCCACAAAACGCTACGGTGTTGGCATTAAATGCGCGACGATCACACCTGATGAAGCGCGTGTTGCGGAGTTCAACTTAAAACAAATGTGGAAATCTCCCAACGGCACGATTCGTAATATACTTGGTGGCACTATCTTCCGTGAACCGATTGTTATTCCTGCCATTCCGCGTTATGTACAAGGCTGGACAAAGCCGATTATTGTTGGTCGTCATGCTTTTGGTGATCAATATCGCGCTACGGATTTCTCTATACCAAGCAAAGGTACGCTCACACTCACCTTCACCCCTGAAGCGGGTGAACCGATGCATCATCATGTCTATGATTTTGAGGGCGCGGGCGTTGCTATGTCCATGTATAATGTCGATGCCTCGATTGAAGGATTTGCCCATGCGTGCTGCCGTTATGCCCTAGCGCGCTCTATGCCACTCTATCTTTCAACGAAAAATACCATTCTCAAACATTATGACGGTGCGTTTTTGCGCCTGTTTCATGATGTCTTTGAAACCCACTATCGCGCTGCTTTTGAGAGCAAAAATCTATTTTACGAACATCGCTTAATT
Organism: Alphaproteobacteria bacterium; assembly: GCA_004293935.1. Taxonomy (GTDB): domain Bacteria; phylum Pseudomonadota; class Alphaproteobacteria; order Rickettsiales; family UBA998; genus RDZH01. The sequence continues at coordinate 140,244 of RDZH01000011.1, forward strand.
GATGATATGGTGGCGATGGTCATCAAATCTAATGGCGGTTTTGTTTGGGCGTGTAAAAATTATGATGGTGATGTGCAGTCCGATGTCGTCGCGCAAGGCTTTGGTTCTCTAGGACTCATGACTTCCGTACTCATCACCCCCGATGGCGCAACAGTAGAAACCGAAGCAGCACACGGAACAGTCACACGTCATTACCGTCAGCATCAACAAGGCAAAGAAACATCAACCAACCCCATTGCGAGCATTTTTGCGTGGACGCGTGGCTTGCATTATCGTGCCGAATTTGACGGCAACAAACCTTTAATGCACTTCACCGATCTCTTGGAGCAAGCGTGCATTGATACGGTGCAATCAGGGCTTATGACCAAAGACTTGGCTCTATTACTAGATGCTGATCATCCATACCAAACTACACGTCAATTTATGGATGCTATTCGCACGCGCTTAGCAACACTTATAGTCGTGTGACTATAACCATATGATGTATCGTGCTTTTTCTATTATATGCACGAAAAAGAAGTGAAACTAAAAAACCAATAAATTGCTGTTTTATAATTAAAAGAGAGTTCTGCAGAACTCTCAATTCTTGTCATAGCCGCGAAGGCGGGCATCCATGCCATATTATCGTTACTGGATGCCTGCCTACGCAGGCATGACGAAATTGCTAGTTTATAGGTTATGTAGAAGTTTCATATAGCACGTGTCAGTAGGTTTGTTCTTTTTTAAGAGCAACCCTACTGAAACGCGCTCTATATGCACGCCAAACGATTATGATACGGCTCTTTGCAGGGTTGCTTCCGCAACTTTACCAACGGGATGTACTGAATCAAGAGATGTTCCCGGTGCTGAAGGCAGTGCCAAAGAATTCTCTAAATGCGTTACTTTTTCCTGATGGGTGAGTTCAGCAGGCTTATGCTCTGCTACAGGTGCAACATGCTCAGCAGGCTTATGCTCTGCAACAGGCGCAACATGCTCAGCAGGCTTATGCTCTACTACAGGTGCAACATGCTCAGCAGGCTTATGCTCTGCAACAACGGGCGTAGTATGCGCTGGTGCTTCGTGATGCTCAACAGGGGCAACATGTGCATGTGTTTCGTGGGTAGCTACGGTTGCAGCTTCAGTCATGATATTCTCCTTGGATGTTGTGTTAGATGAAGTTAGGGTTAAATCGTCTGCCTTATCAGATGCACGCGAGAATGTGCGCACCCATGGGCTTTTTTCCATAATGCTGAGGCGTTCTTCAATATGACCTTTGACCATATCCGATGTGACACCTGCAACATAGAGGGAATCTTGCGCGGCAAGATACGTTGCCATTTCCTGCATTGTCCCCGCACGTTTTTCTTCTGGCATTTGCAGAAGCGATTTCGCACAGGTTGCATAGATTTTATCAAATTGCGCAAGTTTTTCTTCTTGCGACAAGTTTTTAGAAGAAAGCATCTCAAGAATGATGGATGCACCAAGCGATGCAGTGGTGATCCCGATCAACCAAGGGCGTGCTTGTTCATTTCCTTCTAAGTCACCTTTGCTCAGCTTATGCGCTTCCTTCATTGTTTCACGCGCCCAGCACAGAATGTCCGAGAAATTGAACAAACCATTAAATTGCATGGTCTTCGTGCCAACAAATTCACCGAAGCCTTTGATCATGTTGCCAACATTCTCAATACTCACCACTTCCACAGGTTCTTTTTCTGCTTCATCATGGCGTTTTTTGCGTGCGACATCAGGATTTTCTTCCTTTGCAGGCAGAATCGCAACCAGTCCGTTCCCTACGAATGTGGTGGTGTTTAAGATAAGACGTTCCCAGTTGATGGGTTCAGGTGTGAACTTATCGCTACCATCAGGATTTTTTGCAAGTTCATAACGACCATTGACTTCTAAAGGCTTTTCAGTGTATTCATGTGTTTTATCTCTGCTATTATAAATTGGATCTTTCAAACTATCAGGAAATTTATTTCCCTGTTTATCGAGCTTAGGATAAGGTTTTCCGTCTTTATCCGTATCATGATATTTGAACACCTTAATTGGTTTACCTTCTGCATCTTTCTCTGATTCAAAGACACCTTTCTTCTGATTCACCGCAGAATACATACCTGCTGCTGCCGCTGCCGAACCTACGGTATAAGCAATCGTCACGGAGTTCTTGCGGATAAAATCATCGACTTTCTCTAATGTATTGCGTTCAGGGGACACATCATCACGCATAGGCAGTGGATTGCCCGATGCATAAAAATGATTATCCAAGCCTTCAATGACATGATTAATCTCCGCATTTTTATCACCTGAACCATAACGCAACATAGTGAGTGGCTTAACCACCCCTGCCGCCGTGACGGCAAGGTATGGATCTCTAACTTTGCTTGCCCACAGACCATCAGCGAAAATCGCGGCATAACCGGGAATAGCAGCATAGCCTGAAAGCTCAATAGTGCGGCTACGGAATTCATCCCACGCACTTTGTTTCGCCAAATCTTCACGCGCCACATCCTGACGCTGCACAGCACCACGCACCATGCCCATCTCTTGCAACACGCCAATAAGCTGGCTTTCATCTTTCATCGGAGGCAGGGAAAGGACGTTTTCGCCTTCGCGCACATCGGCATATGCTCCGCCAATGCCTTTTTTTGCCAACTGTACGGGCAAGTCACCAATTTCTAGTGATGTCGCATCTGCTTTCGGCTTCATGAACGCCTGCACCACGCCCCCTTCACGCTGACGGAAATAAATTTCCGCAATCGGGGAGTCACCACTAAATTGGTACAGTCCATCTGTTTTTTTACTCATGCACTACCTCGACACCTAGAATGTTCTTTTGTATTCCCACTATCACATAGGATTGTTACATTATGATGACGATGCATCAATTTTATAAAAATTTTTCAGAGCGACTCATATCCCATAATCGTAAGCCCGTAGCCATCCAGCCCCACAACTTGCTTGGGATGATTGGTGATGAGGCGCATATGGGTGATGCCTAAATCTTTCAATATTTGCGCGCCAATGCCATATTCGCGTAAATCTTTTTCTCGGCGATCCTGTACCCGTAATCGCTCCGAAAGAGCGGTGGCACGCGCCGGGCGCAGCAGCACCAGTACACCCGCTTCAACAGTTGAGATACGCTGCAACGCATGGGCAACATCCTTGGCACGCAAAGAATCCTTATCCCCCAACACATCACTTAATATATCGAGTGTATGCATCCGCACCCACGGCTCGGGATGCGATGCCACATCGCCTTTCACCAAGGCAATATGTTCAGCATATTCAATGGTGGTCGTGTAAAGATGCAAGGTCATATCCCCACCAAACTCGCTCGAAAATGGCATGGTATGACGACGTTCCACTAATTTTTCAGCGCGACGACGATAGGCAATTAAATCGGCAATGCTGGCAATTTTCACGCCATGCTCCTGCGCAAAAGGAATCAAATCAGGCAAGCGCGCCATCTCGCCATCATCCTTCATGATTTCACAAATCACCCCTGCGGGGCGGAGTCCTGCAAGGCGGGCAATATCCACCGCTGCTTCCGTATGCCCGGCACGCACAAGCACCCCCCCATCACGCGCATGAAGCGGGAATACATGCCCCGGTGACACAATATCTTTCGCTTGCGCGTGCGGATCAATCGCCACAGCAATAGTACGGGCGCGATCGGCTGCGGAAATACCCGTACTGATGCCTTCACGCGCTTCAATGGATACAGTAAATGCCGTTTCGTGCCGTGATGCATTATGCCGCGCCATGGGCGGCAAACCTAAGCGATGAATATCTTCCGATGCAAGCGGCAAGCAAATCAAGCCACGCCCATATTTCGCCATGAAGTTAATCACCGCTGCATCTGCAAATTCGGCAGGAATCACAAGATCGCCTTCATTTTCACGATCCTCATCATCCACTAAAATGCACATACGCCCCTGACGGGCATCATCAATAATTTCCTCAATCGAGGCAAAAAGCGTGTCGTTTTTCATATGCACTGTGTCGTATCATCATCAATCGCAAAGGTCAAGCATCGCTATCACTCGGTAGAAATAAAATCTTTTCTCGCTATCGCGTTCATCATATCGTATAGTCTGCATTCATTATATTATTAGAGGAGACTATTACGATGCCTTATCTATCTTCACGCTTCCTTATTGCAAGCCTTTGTGTCGCGTGCATATGTTCTACCGCGCCATCTCACGCCATCACATTGGACGAGCAATATCAACAATTACAACCCAATGCGCCTTATACGCCTTCAGTTGGCGCACCTCTGGCAATGCCCCCTGCTCCTGCTCATCATCATGAAGCAACAGTTTCCGCAGCCGATCCAAGCACCGCAACAGAACCTATGGCAACATTGCCACTTGTGCTTTCTGGGGGAGTCGGTGAAGAAAGTCGCGCTATTATTCAACAAATGCAATCACAGTACCCACTAAAAATGGTCTTTACAGGGCAAGGCGGGGCGTATGTTTCTGGCGTGATGGTGACGATCATGGATAAGCACAATAATGAAGTGTTAAGCACCGTAACCGAAGGACCTATTTTGCTGGTAAATATCCCAAAAGGGAATTATACCGCGCACTGCACATTGGCTAATGAACGCACCAGCGTTGCTCTTGCGCTGAACGCCAAAGGGACGGTGAATAAAGCAGTACGCTTCACTATTTCACCCGATGCACCACGCGATAGCGGCACAAATGGTGTGCGCATTGATGTTGATTAACGCATAGAACTATGAACTACCCACGAAAGCCCTCTGCATAACTCCCCTAAAACCATCAAATTCGTCATTCCTGCGTATGCAGGAATCCAGTCGGAAGCGTTGTTCTGGATACCAGCTTATCAAAGGTATGACAAGCACAGCGAGTTATGCAGAACTTTCATCATAAAAATCATAGAATAATGACGTATAGTCATCAAACTGTCATGATTCTGGTGTATGTATAGATTATCAAACGATCTATGATAAAGCATACTATGGAAAAATTTATTAACACGGCGTGATAAATTTCGTAAATTCTTTCCATTCGTGCTTGCGTTCGTTCGCTACACACTATATGATACAACAAAGAGAAAAAAATGTTTGATCCAACTCATTATATACAAACCATTGGTGACAATTTAGTTTTATGCAGCAATCCTGTTGCGGATGGCGGTTTATCGGCTATCACTGTGAACATTGGATTGAATGATGAAAATCGTCGTGCGTTTAAGGAATCGATTAAGCGCATGGTATTGAACAAACTTTTTTCTCCAAAATTTGCTGAGGTGATTTTTTTCGCCTTTGAATTGCAACCCCAACTTTCAAAACGTGCGTAATAACGGATCACGAGGAAGATAGCCATGACTACTCAAAAGTTGCCACACCATACCATTCCTACCACAGAAAACCTCATTACTGATATATCCAAAGCTCTTGACGCTGTAGGAAACCCTGTGATTGGTATTAATGTAAGCTATGATAAAGAGGATAACGCGCCGGTTATCGAAGTCATTACCAATAATGCGGTTATTGCAGGAAGTCAACAAGCCACAGTCGTTGCCAATGAGAAAACAAAGGATAAAATAGCGGGTACTTTGGATATTGATCTAGAGGTCGTGACAGCGCATGTACATGGCGGTGTTGAGGCAAGTCACACGCAAAAAACGACAGTTGCTGCACCTGCACCAAAGGTCATTATGGATCCTGAAACCAAGAAAATCACTGTCACGATGGGTGATGATACGATGTTTGCTAAGGATGCCCAACCTATACATACTATGATCATCGATCCGCACCGTATGGACAAAGCACAAATGCAGAGCCTTGATCGTCTAGCGGCAGAAGGATTTATGGGGAAAGATGGTCCTGATTTAGTGAAAGAAGCGACTGGTCTTATCCATTCTGTACGTCCTGATCTTGCACAAGAGCAACAGCATAGCCATCCTCAACCAGAGCAAGCGCAACGAAGTGCGCGTACCAACAAAGAAGATGGTCTTTGGGTGAATGTGATTAAACCCGATGCAGGCGCACGCGAAGCAGGAAGATCATTATAGTCATTTGACTAAAAAATGACTCATTTTTTACGTCAAGAAAAGACTATACCACTATGATATATAGTGCTTTTACCATTATATACTTGCCGATAAATCGTTAATTATATAATGGAAGCACTATCATAGGGATAAAAACACTATCCAAACACCCTTGCTTTATGCTATATTAAGGCTAGGGTCATTCAATGTGATAATTCCTCATTTATGGGAGTTCTTATGTTGAAAAATTTTTGTTTTTTAATGATTTATAGTAATGATCCGTTTACTACATGAATTGCTATAATTCGCTATGAATGAGTGTTGTTATGAAGCGTTTTACTATACCATGTGATTTTGGCGGACAAAAGCATCCCTTTCATGTTTATGTTGGCGAACCGCATCCCAAAAAACATCCGTTATTGAATCAGTCTAATTGGCTTTCAAGTGAACGTGGTGGTTCTATTCCTCAGGATGTGATGAATAGTTTTGAAAAATTATTCAAAATCTCACAGGAAAATAATGTATCGTTTGAAGAATTATGCGTCTATGCCCTAGGTGCTGCCCAAGAAGGTGGTGCTGAAAATACTGAATCTAGTGGAGGCGGAACGACATAAGGGCGCGTTCATCATCGCACCATAATCACCTATTCCCGATCACCCTCTATCACCATATTCTAAGGGAGCAACTACGTTGTTCAGCAAAATAAGTTCTGATACATCCTATATCACCAATCATTCTTTGCGTGATTATGTACTAAAAAACTTATCATTACCCCCTCATTTTGTGCCTCGTGATGAGCTGCCCGATCCCGCTGATATTCCCGTTCTTTTTGCCTATCTTGGCTATTTTGTTGTGAGTGATGATCGCACATGGCAGGGCTATCTTGCCGATGTGATGCGCTATGATTTAGGCTATAGCCCACAAAAATATCGCTGGTTTGATGCCGTGATAGCGGATATTGCCACAGAAAACGTCCCGTCTTTGCAGGATGCAAATTCAACTTTATGCATCAATATTATGGTGATACGCAATCTCATTGCGCATCATATGTTTGCTGCACCCTTTACGGATAAAAAAACATTAGAGCAAGCCTTACTAACCTATGCCCATACCGCGATGCAGCTTGGCTTAATGCTTCGCACAACACCTCCCTCCATGATTGAAGCCTATCATAATGATGCGCAAGGGTGCGCGTTGCTTTATCATCATCTGATGCACGCATGTCATCGCGCAAAAGAACAGCAGGTAGGGTTTATTCGCGGATTATTCAAATCCACGCAACCGACCATCCTTTATGATCTTCCCTCATGGGACAACACCCCCTTTGCCTCGCTGATGAGCGAACCGCCCGCTGCCACTATCTCCCCAATACTCCCACAGAGCATCTCCCCCCTATGGGAGCAGCTACAGGAAACAACCCAAAATCTTGTACGGGCGATGCAGCACGAACCTGCTCCTACCCCAGTAGCCCCCCAAAAAACGGAGGAGGATGCATCCCACGCACAACGATCCACGCCTACCGCCGATGAACTCTTGGATGCTGTCATCACCTTAGCCGATGAAATAAAAGAAGAAGCCGTTGAAATTGCACGGGATATATTAAATAAATTACGTCTGCATTATGCCGACATGCCCCTCGATCAGATGCTTTCCGCTGGCGATCTCCCCATGATCAAAGAGCTGACCGATGGAATGCAGAAGGTTGCAGATACCTTCCGTCACCATGCTTCTTATGCCTTACGCGCCGATCCATCTCTTGCGGAACATAGTTTAGTAAGCGAAGCGCAGGCAGTGCTTGGCGTATTCAGCTATATCAAGGCACAACAAGAAATGCAACGCTTGCAGGCATTCTTTATCACCGTCCAACAGCAAGGAAAACTCAAACTACTGACCCACATTAAAGCGGACATTGAGCGCAAACGCAAAGAAATTCACATGATGCCGCAAGAATGGAAGCAATCAATCTACCTCCAACAACCGATCGGAGTGATGCTTGATAAGGTGGAAAAAGGTCTCAACACTGTGGTGACTCGTATGCAGGAACAAACGCGTCAAGATACCATGTTACCCACCAATCCATTCCAGATGCGCACGCCGCCTTCTGCCATGCAGCGTGATTTGAACAATGATGGCGTGATTGATGCAAGCGAGCAGCAGCAAGCAGAAGCAGAAAAAGCAGCCAAACAACAAGCCCAAATGCAAGCAGCACAGCAGCAGCAACGCCAACAAAACGCAACCTCACGACGCACCGCAAACGCACCACAACAAGACCAAAACCAACAGAAAAAGCAGGCTCAAGACAAGCAACGGCAAGCATCCCGTGATATTGCTGCACAAGAAATGCTGCAAGCCGCACGGCAACGGCGCGAAGCGGAGCGTCAACAACGCCAAGCTCTACGGCAAGGATCACAACAACGCGAGCAAGATGACACCTCACGCACACGTGATCGCGCATCACAGAGAACACGGCAACAGACGCGTCAACATATCATCGCAGCGCAACAACGGGAGCAACAACGGCGAGAACAACAACGCATTGATCGTGAACAAGAGCAGATGGATCACGGCAAGCAGAACAGTATGGCAAAATTATTGGATGCGGATTCCCTTAAAAATATTCACAACAGCCTTAAAGGCGCGCAGGGTAAAGGTGATGTTCCCACCTCCTTGCAACCTAATTCCCCTGCACGCACCGCAAAAGAAATCACCGAAAAACGCACAGGAACATCACAAAAACCCGCCATCGCGTTTGATGAAACCAAACAAGACCCGCAGGTGCTTGTGCCTTCCGTGCATCCTACCTCTCCATCCAAAAATAAACTTACACGTTGAAAGTCCTGCATAACTCTCAAAACTAGCAAATTCGTCATTCCTGCGTAGGCAGGAATCCAGCAGCAACAGTAGTTTATGGATAACCGCTTATCAAGGGCATGACAAGAAGTGATCGTTGTGCAGAGGTTTCACGTTAGGAGCTTCTTAGAACCTTCTTTCCTGCATCTATGTCAAAATCTTTAGGGCATTGCCATATTTGATATTGAACATTGATGATAAATAGTTTAATCACATAAGTGAAATTATGTTACCGTGCGCTGTCATGTAGGATCGTTGGTGTGTTCACACGAACAATAAGGGCAGACGCTGTCAAAGCGAGTTTATATGTCGATCATTGCTACCACCAAACAAACCTTATGTGTCGGAACGCATCCTAAAGGTAAGCCGTTCATTTTTGGCTTTCTTTTTTTGAGTGCGCTTGGTTATGCGTTCTATACGCCCGTTGGGTGCTTATTCTTAGTACTGAGTATTTTTTCGCTCTATTTCTTTCGTAATCCCGACCGTATGGTACCGCAAGGTGATGGCTTTGTGGTTGCATCAGGTGATGGGATCGTCTGTGATATTGTCGAGCAGGTGATGCTCCCCAAAGAATTAGGGATGCAGGATATGGGGGCAAATTATACGCGTATTTCCATCTTTCTCAACGTATTTAATGTGCATGTGAACCGCGTTCCCGTGAGCGGAGACATCCTCAAGAAAATCTACATACCCGGCAAATTCCTCAATGCCGCTGAAGATAAATCAAGTGACGAGAATGAACGATCCATCGTTGCGGTACGCACCGAACATGGGGACATACTCAGCTTTGTGCAAATTGCAGGATTTGTTGCACGTCGTATTGTATGTGAGCTGCATGATGGGCAAAAAATCACCCAAGGTGATCGTTATGGCATTATTCGCTTCGGTAGCAGATGCGATATTTATGTGCCATCTCACTATAAGGTGCATGTTGCACGTGACAGCGTTGCTGTTGGTGGTGAAACTATTATCGCATTCAACCCACAGCACTATGCTCCAGAGCAGATGAGCTGGATCAAAAATTAGTTCGTACCATGCAGACGATGAACACGCGCTATTTATTGCGATATTTGCCGAACGCCATCACGCTTACCGCGATGTGTTTGGGGCTTACTGCGCTGCGCCTAAGTTATATTCGAGAAGATTTGAAATTATCCCTCTTATTGCTCCTTATTGCCGCTATTTGTGATGGGATTGATGGCAAAATTGCAAGAAAACTCAATGTGCAAAGCCCCGTTGGCGCACAGCTTGATTCTTTGGCGGATTTTTTGAATTTTTGCGTCACACCCGCTCTCATTATTTATGAATGGCATTTGAAAGATTTATATTTTTTTGGATGGACAGCAACTCTCATCTTTTTAACGGGAGGGGCGTATCGTCTTGCGCGCTTTAACGTGATGCATACGGGTGGTGCAGAAAATATCTCCAGTCATTTCTTTGTTGGTGTGCCAACTCCTGCGGGCGCGCTTCTTTCGTTTCTTCCTATGGTGCTGATGTTGGAAGGTTATATTCAAGATCAATCAGCAATTTTCACCGCATGTTATATGAGTTGCGTTGCTGGTTTAATGGTGAGTTATATCAAAACACCTTCAACAAAATTTATCCATTTCAAACGTGATAAAATCATCCTCATTCTCACAGTTATTGCTATCCTCGCTCTACTGATTTTCATTGCACCCTTGACGATGTATTTGATCACCATCATCTCCTATATTGCCGTCATTGCGATATTCTATGTTTATGATGATGTGTATCATAAAAACAAGCGATCATAGAAAAGATAATCTCTTTCTTACCTTCGTCATACCCGCGCAGGCGGGTATCCATAACTACTGTTGCTACTGGATGTCTGCCTTACGCCAAGCATGACGTGCTATAGAGTAAAATTAAACAAGCGCAAAAAATTATCCGTCGTGATGCGGGCGCAATCTTCCTCGGTGATGCCTTGCAGTTCGGCAACCTTAGCGCATACATGGCGCGTAAAAGCGGGTTCGTTACGCTTCCCGCGATGTGGCATCGGCGCAAGAAAGGGGGAATCCGTTTCAATCAACACGCGTTCAATCGGCAAAGTACGCACTGTTTCTTGCAATTCCGTTGCCTTCTTAAAGGTCACAATGCCTGAAAGAGAAATATACCCCCCCATCGCAATCACCGCATCTGCCAACCGTTGCGTTGAGGTGAAACAATGAATCAGTATAGGAAACTCCCCCACAGCCATTTCTTCTTCTAAAATACGCAACGTATCTTCTTCTGCGTCGCGTGTATGCACAATCACAGGGCGTTGCAAAGCGCGTGCGGCAGCGATATGACGGCGGAAACTCTCTCGCTGCACTTCACGCTTAGAATATTCATAATAATAATCAAGCCCCGTCTCCCCAATGCCTACCACTTTAGGGCGTGAGGCGCACTCAATCAGATGCGCGACTTCCACCAACGGTTCTTTATCTGCTGAATGAGGATGCACTCCTACCGAACAGACAAGGGAATCATGCCGCATCGCCAGCGCATGAATCGACTCAAACTCCCCCATATGGGTGCAGATGGTTTGCATCATACGAATGCCCGCTGCGTGCGCCCGTGTGATTACCTCCTCCACATCCTCGCTAAAATCAGGGAAGTTCAAATGGCAATGGGAATCAATGATGGGATAATTAGGAAGCTGGTTCATGGGGTTTTTCTTGTTCTTCTACAGGTTGCACATCAGGGAATACACTAAAGATATTCCGTAAAAAGCCGGGGGTGAGCATCGAGAGAGGATTGATCATCACGGAAGGGTCATGCGCTGCACCACGCACAGAGAAGCGCGTCGCAAATACCCCTTGATTTTCTCCCCCCATCAGTAACTCCCCAAGGATGGGTACACGCGCTGGTAATGAGTTTAAGGTATAGGATGGAATCAACGTCCCAGATAAATCAAGGCGGGCTTTGCCGTAAGGTTCAATCCATCCCTCAAGCATAATCCCAAGCGCATCACCTTTCGCCGCGCCCTTGGTCAAAGCAAAGCGTTTGCCGTCATAGGTCATGTTTGTTGCGATTGTATCAAAGGCAATACCGTCACCGCTGAGCGTATCCCCAATACCGCGCAATGATGCTAGGGTTAAAAGATTGGTGAGGGCAGGAAGTTCCTTGGTTGCTACATCTTTGATGGTCAACGCACCTTGTAATATTGCCCCTTCATATGCTCCTTGAAACGATGCCCCTCCCCCTGCTATCTGCGAGGAAAGATTAAACATGCGCGCCAATGCCCCTAAATCACTCACATGCCCTTGCACCGTGCGCACCTGCTGATCATTGCGCACTAGATAGGCATGGGCAGTTGCCCCCTTGCCATAATGTGCTTGTATATTCATCGCATCACATACGGTTTTAGAACATTGTATACGCATACGCACATCACGCATCGAATCCAGATTAGTTGCCAATTCCTTTAGGGAAATCTCAATATCACGCCCAAGCACATAATGTTCAGGATTGCTCAAATTCCACGGCTGTGCGCTTGCAGAGACTTCCGCTTTTTTCTCTTTTCCAACATAGAAATACATACGCTCACCATGAATACGCACACGATGCTGATCGGGATTATCCCCATAATATTCTAACGCAATATCCATACGTGGTGAAATAATGCGATCCAGTGCCGCATGACGAATCGATCCATCTTTTGCTAACGTCACACGCCCCGATAGTTCGGCATCCTTGGTGCTAAAATGCACTTTTTCTAATTCCTTGCGATCAGCATAGCTTTGCTGCGTTACCTCTAAGGTGGCAGCTTGTTGCAACGGCTTGCTCCATTCTATCTGAGGAATGTTAAGTGCAGCATCGGTAAAATCAAGACGCGCTTTGGTGGTTTCTTGGCTTGGGTTACTCGCAATCGTTGCATCTAAATGGGTTATGCCTTGCACAATACCCTTGGGGATGGGAATATGCAGCAAAGGTAATTGATCATCTTTTAGTTGCGCTTTGATGCTGTATTGCGCATGATGCTTACGCGCACCACTATAATCATAGGAGACAGCCAATGTTGAAGGAATCCCCTGCAAACCTAACGTGCCGTCTAGGGTAACGCGCTGATTATCTACATGCACCTTGCCCTTAAATTGATGAATATCCCACTGACTCAGCACCCTCATATGCGATACATCCTGCAAAGATGCATCAATCTCAAGATCCAAATAATCAAAACTATGGGTATTGGGCGCAATATCGGCAGGCTCTAGCGGAAATCCGAGTTTTACCATGCCCTCCACCGCTCCTGAAGCTGCATCGGGACGTAGCGATAATTTTTGCGCGATATTCAAGTGTTTCTCAGACATAAACATCGCCACATCCTGTGCAGGAGCTTCAACGGGCAAGGTAATCAGCATCGGCACGCCACGCTTCCTATCGCTAAAAGAAGGAATCTCCACGATCCCTTTGCGCACCACGCCCCCAGATAAAGAATGCGCTTCATCGATCGTGATATGCATACTATCCTGCGTGAAGCGTGCCGTTCCCCTGCCACTACGCACCTCAGGAAGATGCTTAGCGTAGCGCACCTTCATATCACGCATCAGCAATTCTGCATCAAGATTCAGCTCACCTTCGCGCATAGTGATATCCGCTTTGCCTTTGGTAATCAGACCATCTTTCATGCTGCGCACCACCCATGTGCGCGCTTCTGCTGCAACATTTTTTGGCCATAGATGTTTTACCTCTGCCACGGGCAGTTGCGTAAGATTAATCTGCATATGCGCATCTTCATCTGTACGCGCAATCCGAGCTTGAAACTCTAAAGTTGCACCTTTGGTTGGGCGCACTACGCCATGCGTGATATTAAGAGCGCGATGTACCGAATCCCACGCCAGATGCACCGAAAAATCTTTAAGATTCAGTGGCTTTTTTGGGTAATAGAGAGGATGCGCAAAGAGGATGTCAGGGCTAGTTAATTGTGCATTCAGCGTTTTAATACGCATATTCTTCTTGATAATCCCATCAATCGTCCCATCGATATTCATGCTCAGCCCCTCAAGATCGGAATGCAATACCGCTACCAGCCGTGCGGGTACATTATCCAACTGCGCCTTCACAAAAAATGCGTGATCACGTACACCCATTGTTCCTTGCACAGATGCAACCGACTCTCCTTGCTTAATGATAATATCCAACTGATTTTCCTGTATATTATCCGAATCAGGATTAATCCGCACAAAAGGCAATGTAATCGGCAATTCCTCATGTGGTGGCATAATCGTCAAGCCATCAGCAAACACGCCATCATAGGCAATATGCGCCGTGAGTAACGTTGTGAGGGGCAATGCAATCACAATCCGATCTGCCCCTATATGCGTTTCCCCAAAGCGCGCATGAAGAGAGCGAATCTCGCTTTCCACACGATTTTTGCTAAGATGGATGTAAAAGGTTGGAGAATCAAAACTCAATTCTTCTGCCCCTAATCGATGCATCATCAGATATTCGATCGCATCATGCCCAAACGGCACAGTACGTGGCGCACTCACAAACCACGCACCAAGCCCGATGATAGATAGCAGCATCAACCCAAGCGCAATCCGCACCAACCGTCGTAACCACCGAAGACAGAATAAGGATGCTTTTATCATGCCTATCTATTCACTCGGATAACGATATTCAACATCGGATTCATCAAAGAGTTTATCCCAAAAACTATCCTGCAACTGATAATCTTGTGCGGGTGCTTGCGGTGTCACAGGAGCAGGTGCAGGTGCATGAGGGGCTGACTGATTCAGCCATGGCAAGGTCGTTGCAGGCGGTTGCCATACGGGTTCATAACGTGGCAATGGCGCAACCGCCATACCTTTGAGTGCCTCCATCATAAATCCTTTCCATATACGTGCAGGAATACCGCCACCTGTGACTTTGCGCATTGGTGTGGCATCGTCATTACCTGCCCACGCCCCTGCCACTAATTGCGGCGTATAACCAATAAACCATGCATCCTTATAATCAGAAGTCGTACCCGTTTTTCCCGCAACAGGTCGCCCAATCTGTGCGGAACGCCCTGTGCCACTATTAATCACCTCAGAAAGCACATTATTCATCTTTTTCACTTGTTCTTCTGCAACGACGGTCACATCACTATAGTCATCTCGCTGGGTACGTTGATAGAGCATTTTGCCATCACGCTTGCGTCGTACTTCCAATATGCCATAGGGTTTCACGGCCTTACCATTATGTGCCATATGCGCAAAAGCACGCACTAATTCTTCTAAGCTCATCTCTACAGAGCCTAAAGCAATACTTGGATAGGCAGGAATATAGGATAGCACGCCCAAACGCTTTGCCGCATTACGAACATTACTCACGCCAACCATGTGCGTTAGTCGCACCGCAATCACATTGGAGGATTGCGCCAACGCACTACGCAACGTCATATTTCCGCGATATTTATCCTCATAATTACGCGCTGTCCATCGCCCAATGGTAATGGGTGTATCCATCATTACCGTATCGGGTGTATATCCATGCTCCATGGCAGCAAGATAGACAAACAACTTAAATGCTGAACCGGGTTGACGCTTGGCTTGCGTTGCACGGTTATATTGGCTTTTATTATAATCAATCCCTCCAATAATTGCCCGCACTGCACCGTCAGGACTCATGGCGATAAACGCTGCTTGAGACACGCGCTGCGCTTTGCGCACCTCGGGTGTCATCACCGTAGCCATAGAACGCTCCGCTGCTCCTTGCCATTGTGGTTGAATGGTGGTCTTAATCACCATATCTTCATTGATTTCACCAACATATTCAGGCACTTGCTCCATAATCCAATCAGTAAAATAACGTTGATTGCTAAACAAGGTTTGTTTGAATGTTCGGCTACCATCCGTCAAGGAGCTGATTGCAGCACGCATCTCAGTTTCGCCTAAATAGCCCGCATCATGCATATTAAGCAATACTTGTGTAGTACGCTTAATCGCGCGTGCTTTATCCGATGTTGGGTTGTAGCGTGACGGTGCTTTCAGCATCCCTGCAATCATTGCAGATTCGACAAGATCCAGTTGCACGGCAGGCTTATCAAAATAAAAACGTGCAGCCGCCTCAATACCGTAGCTCCCTCCCCCCATATAGACACGATTAAGATAAATCGCTAATATCTCTTTTTTGCTAAAATTCTGCTCAAGCCACAAAGCCATCACCAATTCCTGCATCTTACGATTCAAAGTGCGTTCCGGGCTAAAAAACAGATTTTTTGCTAATTGTTGCGTGATGGTCGAGCCACCTTGCGTCATGCGTCCTGATTGCACATTCACCACCACGGCACGAAGCACCCCTTTAACATCCACCCCAAAATGTGAAAAAAAGCGACGATCCTCCGTGGCAATAACGGCATGAATCAGATGCGGGGGTAATTGCTCAAACTCAATAAAAGAACCGCTAATTTGCCCATAACGTGCGACCGCCGTCCCGTCCATCGCCAATATCTCTACACCTGCTTCTTCTTTCGATTTTGCTAACCCACTAATATCAGGCAGCATGACAATATAATAAGCAAGAAACGCACATCCCACGAGCATGAGAAACACCAGTAGGATAAAGAGATTCTTTATCATGCCTCGCCATGAGAAAAAACGACGCAATCGGCTCTGCGTCTGTCGCCTACGACCGCTGGGCGTATCACGATAAAAATAAGGTGTTCCCGAACGGGTGCGATCGCGCTTCAAGGATACTGGTTCATGTTTTTTAGAGTGCGTTGTCATTTTATTTTTGGTTTATCGGTGCAGGTTGCTAAAAAATACTGGAAGTTTTGAGAAGAATAGATTATGTTCAGCATGAAAAAATACATATAGACATTTTTTAGCCGATTGACAAAAGAATAATGAACATCCCACTACGAAGGATGATAGGTATGACAAAACAATTAGATGAACTAGTACTACATAATCGCGCCCACGCAACCACCTTATGGATCAATCGCCTTTTTGATCTCATCGAATCCGAGGATACCGAAGCGCGCATTGATTTATCCTGTGGTGAACGCGAACTTATTATTGTTGCGGATACACACACTGTCTTTCACATCGACATTGCAGCGGATTATTCCACCTTGGAATTGCGCTCTCCCCTCAGTGGCTTGACCGTCTTTACGCCAAGTGAATCAGGCAAAGATTGGGTTTCGCGTTCAAAAGTGACGCTCACCGTGATGTTAGCAACGGAGCTGAACTATCATACGGGCGGTGAATTTTCCTTGAACTTAGGTTCATAGAGGCATTGCACACTATGCGCATGTCTAGGGATCATTCTGTGCCGAATTCATCGGCAACCCTAGCCAAGGGATCGTTAGGAAGTTTACACTATTTGCGCCATTATATCGCCCCGCATCGTCTGATGGTGGTATGCGCGTTGCTGGCATTGCTTGTCACGTCCTCTTCTGTTTTGGGGCTAGGCTATGCTTTGCGCACCTTAGTAGATGAAGGCATTGCACGGGGTGATCGCGCTTTGCTGGATCGCTCGTTCCTCCTCTTATTCGCGGTGATTCTGCTGCTTGCAGGTACGACATATGCCCGTTATTTCCTTGTTTCATGGATTGGGGAGCGCGTAGTCGCACAGATGCGCCGCGATATATATCATCATTTATTGCATCTGGATGCGTGTTTTTTTGAAACACATCGTACTGGCGAACTACTCTCACGCATCACAACCGATACAACGCTCATTCAAGCCGTTGTTGGCAGCTCGGTATCGGTGGCACTTCGCAATATCCTACTTCTATGCGGTGGGCTGATTATGCTGTTTTCTACCAGCATAGAACTCACCGCCTATGTATTGCTGATTGTACCTTTGGTGGTCACTCCGATCATTATTATTGGCAAAAAAGTCCGTGCGCTTTCACGCGCAACGCAAGATAAAATTGCCGATCTCAATGTTCATGCTGAAGAAACCATCTATGCTATTCAAACGATCCAAGCATTTACCTTAGAAGATCGCCATGAGCAGCAATTTCATGATCATGTGATGGCATCACTCACCACGGCACGCGCCCGCATTGCCATGCGCGCCCAACTCACCGCCTTAGTGATCACCTTGGTTTTAGGAGCTATTGCCACCGTATTATGGATCGGCGGACAAAATGTACTTGCTGGTACAATGAGTGCAGGCGAGCTTTCTTCCTTTGTGTTCTATGCCGTTGTGGTTGCCGGCTCTACAGGCGCGATTAGTGAAGTCATTGGCGATATGCAACGCGCCGCTGGTGCAGTGGAACGCTTAGCGGAGATCAAGCAAACGGAATCAACCTTACTGCGTACTATTCCACCCATTCCCCTACCCGATCCACCACTTGGCACATTGCGGTTTGAAGATGTGCAATTCTTCTATCCGTCACGTCCCGATATACCCGCGTTGAACCACATATCCTTCACGGTAGAGCGGGGCGAAACGGTGGCGATTGTCGGTGCATCAGGAAGTGGAAAAAGCACCCTCTTTCGTATGTTGTTGCGTTATTACGACCCCGCATCAGGCAGGATTTTGTGCAACGACACCCCCCTACATCATTATGACATTGGTGCGTTGCGTCAACGCATGGCAGTGGTGTCGCAAGACCCTATGATTTTTTCAGCAAGTGCGCGTGCGAATATCGCGCTTGGTACGCCCCATGCAACAATGGATGCCATTCGTCAAGCAGCGCATGATGCGGAAATCTTAGAGTTCATTGAGCAATTACCGCAAGGATTTGAGAGCTATCTTGGCGAAAAAGGCATACGTCTTTCGGGTGGACAAAAACAACGTATTTCCATTGCGCGTGCCATTATTCGCGCTCCCGATCTGTTGCTCCTTGATGAAGCCACCTCTGCGCTTGATTCTGAAAATGAACGCAAGGTGCAAGAAGCCCTCACACGGGTGATGCAGGAGCGCACTACCCTTGTGATCGCGCATCGTTTAGCCACGGTACGCAATGCTGATAAGATTCTCGTAATGCATAATGGCGCGATTGATGCAGTGGGGACGCATGATGAGCTTTTTGCCTCGCATGAATTATACCATACCTTAGCACAGCAACAATTCAAAGCGAGCTAATGAATTATTCGATTGGTCCTAAAGACCTTCCATGCACAAATTGATCGACATACGGGTTACCGCTATCCATGACATCCGCCGCATGACCATGCCAAATAAGTTGCCCTTGATAGAGCATCGCAATGCGATCCGCAATCGTGCGGGCGCTGTGCATATCATGGGTGATGGTGATGGCAGTTGCACCGATCTCTTTGCAGCATGATACAATCAATTCATTGATCACTTCCGCCATAATTGGATCAAGCCCTGTGGTGGGTTCATCAAAAAAGATAATATCAGGATCACCGCATATTGCCCGTGCTAATGCCACACGTTTTTGCATCCCCCCAGAAAGCTGAGAAGGGTATTGTAAGGCTACATCCTGCTTCAATCCAACACTTTTCAATTTTTCTATTGCTTTTTCAATCGCATGTGCTTTGGACATTTTTTGTCGTTGTCGCACGGCAAAGGTGATATTTTCCCACACCGTCAAACTATCAAATAATGCGCCCCCTTGAAACAACATCCCAAAGCGTCGCATCCATTGCTCCCGCTCACGCATGGAACACCCCACCGTTTCATTGCCGTCAATAGAGATGCTCCCCGCATCAGGGCTAATCAACCCCAAGATCGCCTTAAGCAATACAGATTTTCCTGTACCCGAACCACCAATCACCACCAATGATTCTTGCGGTTGCACATCGAAGGATACACCCTGCAAAATAGGGCGAGCAAAGGATTTATGAAGATCGCAAACGCGAATTTTAGGTACAGAATTCATAGCACTTTCATAACGCAAAAAATAATTCAGTAATCATATAGTTGCTCAACAAAATCATGATCGAAGCAGAAACCACGGCATTGGTGGTCGCAATCCCCACCCCTTGCGCGCCTCCACGGGAATAATACCCATGAAAACAGCCCATCAATGTCACAATAAATCCAAACGCTCCCGCCTTTACCACACCAGAAAACACATCGCGCCACTCAAGATAGGCAAGCGTATTGATGATATAGGGTGCTTCAGAAAAACCTAATTTATGCACACTCACAAGATAGCCCCCCATCACACCTATCACATCAGCGATAAGCACAAGGCACGGCAACATCAACATTCCCGCCAAAAGTCGCGGGAAGATCAGATAACGAAACGGATTGGTCGAAAGCGTCATGAGGGCATCAATCTGCTCCGTCACGCGCATTGTGCCGATCTCCGCTGCACATGCCGCACCGATACGCCCTGCCACCATCAACCCAACAAGCACTGGCCCAAGCTCACGCGTGATGGAAAGCACCACCACGGTTGGAATCGTGCTTTCCGCTGAAAAACGTGAAAAGCCACTATAGCTTTGCAAGGCAAGCACCGCGCCCGTGAAGATCGCGGTGAGTCCGATGACGGGAAGGGAATAATATCCCACTTCGCGCACATGATAAAGAATCTGCCGTGGATACCATGGCGGTGAAAAGAGTGGCATCATGCCATCTTTAGCAAACAACACCACGCGCCCCACATATTCCATGAACAAAAAGCAAGCGCGCCCAATGGTCGCTAAAAAATCCATCCCCACCCCTTAATGCTTATGTTCTTGTGTGCCATTCGTTAATACCAACTTTTCACCTTTTTCATTGAAATATTGGACATTCGCACTTTCCACCAAGGAATTAATATAATCACCTAAGGCATTGGCGCGTAATTTTTGCTCAATTTTTTCTTTTTCTTCTGCAAAAGGCTTGATGGCACGCACGCGTTTATCCACTAATTTGATGATATGCCAACCAAATTCTGATTGCACAGGCTCAGAAATAGCACCTTTTTCTAGTGCAAATGCTGCCTGCGAAAATGAAGGAACCATCGCGCCATCTTTGACAAAATAGCCAAGATCACCACCTGACACCGCACTCGCTTTATCCACCGATGCTGTCTTTGCCACTTCTTCAAACGGACTCCCCGCCTTGATTTTTGCAAGCAATGCTTTCGCTTCTTGCTCCGTTTTCACCAAAATATGACTTGCACGCACTTCTTGCTCATTAGCCGTGCTTGCTTTTTGCGTTTCATATTCTAACTTGACGGATGCAGGAGTGACAAGACTTGATGATTTTTCTTGCAAAAAGGAATCCACAAGGATTTTCTTTCTCATTGCTTCAAGTTTTTGTTTCACCTCGGGCTTTTGTTCAAGATTCGCTTCTACCGCTTTCGACATCAACAGATATTCCCCAATAACTCCACGTAAAAGATTTTGCTTCACGGTTTCTTCCATTGTAGAAAATTGTGGCGCAGTCCCTGCTGGAAAGAGTGAACTCCAGATCGCTTCCACTTCAGATTTGCGCACCTGTTGCCCGTTGATTGTCAAGATCACATAATCTTGCCCTTGGGTTGGCGCACTCACGCCCGCAACGCTTGGCGTTGCATCCGCTGTGCTGGCATAGGATAAGGTGGCAGATAACAAGGTACAGCCCAACATAATAAGACGTAAATTCATAATAAAGCACTCTCTTGAACATTGCTAAGTGATATAAGTAATAATAAAATCAGCTATGGCACAAATACCCCATAAAAGCAAGCACACACATAACGAAACTTCTTCAAGCGCATAAAAAACTAGCAACACTGACTTTCTTGCATTATCATCCTTTGTATGACTTTATGCTGGACATTACTTGATCATCGCCCCGGAACTGCCAATCAAGTAATCGGGCTTGCGCGTGCAACGGGCTTTACGATTGTTGAAAAACATCTTGAATATAACCGCTTGGCACAATTACCCAACGCACTCCATTTTTATGGATTGATGGGGCTTATCAAAGCGAGCCGTGTGCATATTCGCCCCCCTTGGCCTGATGTCGTGATTGCTGCAGGAAGGCGCGCTGCTCCCGTAGCACACCATATTAAACGCACGCATACGAGTACCAAATTAGTGCATTTGATGCATCCTGAATTACCCTTATCGCAATTTGATCTGATTATTCTGCCACAACATGACGGAACAGAAGAACGTGGCAATATTGTCACCTCTTTTGGTGCGCCACACCTATTGACCGATACCCTATTATTTGAAGCACGCGCCCGCCTCCCCTTAAACCCTGATATATTTCCTAAGCCATGGACGATGCTTGCTCTGGGTGGCAACACCCCGCATGGTTCGTTTCGTTTATCCGATGCGCTGCATCTTGTGCAGTTGCTTGCTCCCTTAGCGCATGAGGGTGGCACATTACTGCTGACTCCAAGCCGTCGCACGCCCCATGCCTTGCTACGCGCCGTGATGGATGAATTTGCAAAACTCTATCCCCTCACACGGATGCATGTTTATCATATTGGGCAAGAAGGTGAAAACCCCTATCATGCGTGGCTCGCCCAAGCGGATCGGTGCATTGTCACCGCAGATTCCATTTCTATGGTTTCTGAAGCTGCCTTTGTTGGCAAACCGCTTTATTTATACGCCCCACGTGATGCCATGTCTGATAAACATCGCTCCTTTATGCAAGCGATGATAGAAAGTGATTATGCGCGTTCTTTGCAGGATATTCATCCGCTGTGGGTGGGTGGGCTACGACTTGATGAAGCGAGCCGCTTGGCACGCAATATCATCAATTTGATCCAATAGCCATCTTCGCTCTTGCAAAAACATATTCTTTGTACCACATTTAACTATGGATATATTACACCCTATTATCGATTCATCTATGGAAGAACCCACCTCATATAAGTCAGAACTTCCCAGTTTTTGGTCATTAGCCAAAACCGTACTTGCTCCTGAACGTAGGTTTTACGTAGCCTTGTTCCTTTATGGCATTGTCACAAGTTTGTTCACGCTTGCCATCCCTATTTCCGTACAAGCACTCATCAGCAGCGTCACCAACATGATGATGATGATGCCTATTGTTATTTTAGCGATGATTTTATGCGGGGTACTCTTATTTTCTGCATTGCTCAATTCATTGAAAATTTATATTGTTGAGACGATGGAACGCCATATCTATACGCGCATCACCCGCGATATAACATTGCGTTTGCTCTATTGCGATCCGTATGCACTCGCGGATCGCAATCCTACGACGCTTGCGAATCGCTATTTTGAAATCATGAATATTCAAAAAACATTGCCAAGCCTTCTTGTGCGAGGATTTTCCCTTATCTTGCAAGCCTCCGTAGGATTAGTTTTGGTATCATTATACCATCCTTTTTTGTTTGCCTTGAATATGTTTACCGCCGTTTATGTCTTTGTGGTGTGGCGGCTTTGGTGTCATCAAGCAAAATATCGTGCAACCAAAGTATCCGATGCCAAATATGAAACTGCTCGGATTATTAGCGAATTAACCCTGTATAATCCCCTTTTTCGTTCACAACGGCACACCATTCATGCTTGTGAACGCGTCAATGAGGCTTCTGCCGATTATGTCATGAAGCGGCGGAAGTTTTTCCGCAGTTATTTCTCACAGCATGTCAGCTTTTTGCTTCTCTATGCCTTAGGAAGCTCCACCTTGCTTGGTATTGGCGGTATGTTGGTGATTCGGGCAGAATTGACGATTGCACAATTAGTAGCCGCCGAATTAATCATGGCTGCTATTTTTTACAACATCACCCGCCTTGCTTATCATTTGAACGATTTCTATGATTTATTCACCTCTTGCAAGAAAATGACTGATTTTTATACGCTCCCTCCCCATCACCAAGAGGGATCGCTGATACTTCCTGAAGCAGACGCGATACGTTTAGAAATGCAGCATGTGCATTATCATGGGCAGACTGAACCCATCATTTTTGATTTTGCGCTTGCTGCGGGAGCAAATATCATGGCGCGCATCGCAACCCATCAGATTGAATATTGCCTCTTTGAACTCATCCGCAAAAATACTCATCATTATAAAGGGCGTATTGCCCTAGGCGGCATCAATCTTCGTGATTTAGATGCCCGTTCCGTTGAAGATGGCGTGATCATCCTTGATAATCATCATATGATGGAATGCAGTGTACGCCATTGGCTCAGCTTAAGCAAAGACGATGCCACCCATGATGAAATGATCAATGCCTTACATATGGTTGAGTTAGATACGATTATCCTAAATTTCCCTGAAGGCTTAGATACCATTATTCGCCCCTCAGGTGATCCACTGCATTTTTCGGAGATGATGCGCTTAAAATTAGCTGCCGCCCTTCTTGCGCGCCCGCGCATGTTGATTATTAACGGTCTGTTTGATGCACTGCATAGCGATGTGCGCGAACGTATAGTGCAACGGATCATGGGCTTGCCCTTTACCTTCCTCTATTGCAGTAATGCACAATTTTTGGACGGCTTTGATGGTTATATGGACATCACAGCAACCACCCAATATTATTATCAATCACGCGCCGAATATGAAGCGCATCGTCATAGTGAGCGATAAGGAGCATAGTCATGGGCGCAGAACCAATCATTCATATTCAATATCATCCAGAACATACAAACCTATTTACGACACTGCACAAACAACGTATGCCCCGTGCAGGACGATTTATTGCGCGCATGTTATTGACAGCCTTGCTCGCAATGTTTGTGGGACTCATGTTCACGCCTTGGGTGCAAACCTCTGAAGGGCAAGGGACGATCACCGCGCTTGATCCAGCACAACGCCCGCAACCTATCACCGCCATGATCGATGGGCGGATTCAAGAATGGCTGGTGCGTGATGGGCAGCATGTCACAGCAGGCACAGTGATTGCGCGTTTAGTGGATAATGATCCGCAATTATTGCAACGCTTAGAAGGCGATCGGGATGCAATGCGCCAAAAAGTTGAATATGCCGAAATCGCCAGCGATACTGCCCGCCTCGATTATACTCGACAAGAAAATCTTTTCCGTCAAGGGCTTGCCTCACGCAAAGAATTTGAAAAAGCAAAAATCGTCTATAAAGAGAAAAAAGCCAAAGCACGCGATGCGCGGGCATCCTTTAATAAATCGCAAGTGCAACTCTCCCGCCTTTCCACCCAAGAGATCATCGCCCCTACTGATGGGATGATTACCAATATGCGCACATCCGGCACAGCAAGTTTTGTAAAAAGCGGTGATCGCTTGGCAGATATTTTGCCCGACAATAATTCGATGGCGGTAGAACTTTTTATCAGCGGTCTTGATGCGCCTCTTGTCAAGCCTAACCGTGAAGTACGTATGATCTTTGAAGGTTGGCCTGCCCTCCAATTTAGTGGATGGCCAGAAACGGCAGTCGGAACATTCCGTGGGCGTGTTTTATCCGTTGATCCTGCAGCATCTTTAAGCGGAAAATTTCGTGTTTTGATTCTGCCCGAACCCATCACAGAATCCACCCCACATCATGATGGGTCTTATCACTGGCCTAATGAAACCTATCTACGTTATGGATCGAAAGTACAGGCATGGGTCTTGCTTGATACCGTGCCACTTGGATTTGAATTATGGCGACAGCTCAATGGCTTCCCACCGAACAACACTGATCTGATCAGGAAAGCCGATGTTAAAAAATAATCTTTTATTTTGCGGACAACTGCATAAGTCCTATAAAAAAACTCTCCTATGGGCGTTCTGCTTCAGCCTAAGCAGCGTGAGTGCATGGCAGGCATGTGCAAGCCCACTCATGCCGCATGATGTGCTGGAGCGATCAGCGCAGCATTTGCCGACAATTTTGCGTGCCAAAGAAGGCATTGCCCGACAAGAAGCTGCGGTACTTTCTGCTG
Source organism: Alphaproteobacteria bacterium (assembly GCA_004293935.1). Lineage (GTDB taxonomy): Bacteria > Pseudomonadota > Alphaproteobacteria > Rickettsiales > UBA998 > RDZH01. The sequence continues at coordinate 165,787 of RDZH01000011.1, forward strand.
AGGGGGCGTTTGATCCCACACTTGATGGCGATCATGATATTCGTGGCACAGGGTTCTATGACGGACGCTACAGCGCACTGCGTCTGAATCAGCCTATTGCAGATTTTAATACACGCGTCTATGCCCAATATGGTATCTCAGGGGGGGATTATCCTTCCTATGAAGGCAAATTCCGCACCCAAGATGGTGGGGAAGTCGCGGTTGGTGCGATTTTCTCATTGCTGCGTGATCGTGATATTGATAGCCGTCGTTTTGCCATTATTGATGAAGAACTCCGCCTTGAAGAATCAAAATTAGCACTCGAACTTGAACAGATTAATGCGCAACTTGCTGCGATTACATCCTATTGGGGATGGGTATCGCGTGGGCTTGAATATGGCATACGCAAAGATATTTGGCGGCTTGCGAATAATCGTCAAGATGCCCTCACCACAGAAGTGAATGCAGGGAACAAAGCCCGAATCTTTCTTGTGGAAAACCAGCAAAATATGCTGAAGCGCAAATCCGCACTGCGCGATGCAAAACGTTCTTGGGTAAGCAGTGCGCAAGATTTATCCTTTTATCATCGTGATGCGGAAGGCACGCCTTTGCTTCCCAATGATGCATCCTTGCCCAAAGATTTTGATCTCAGTTGGGCGGAGATGGCATGGGAGGCGCATCAAGAATATCATCATGATGAAGGGATTGTCCATCTTGCCAAGGATCTCATCACGCGTCGCCCCGATCTCCGCCGTCTTGATGTTCTGGATCGTCGTTTTGACCAAAACCGTAAACTTGCCGAAAATCAAATCCTGCCCAAACTTGATCTAAGCACCGAAGTTTCACAAGATGTCGGTAATGATCAGCGCATCTATGAGCAAACCGAATCGCGTGTGAAATTGCAGCTCTCCATTCCATTGCAAACGCGCCAAGCGGAGGGGCGTATCAGGATGGCAGATGCCGATAAACGCATGATCGCATTGGATCGCTCCCGTATGAATGAGCAAATCTTGATTGCCCTGCGCACCATCGAGAATGATTTATCCATTGGCAAACAAATGATGCAGATCACGGCGGAAGAAATGCAGGTGGCAGAAGCCCTCTTGCACGCAGAACGGCTGCGCTTTGAAGATGGTGCAAGCGACTTCTTTTTGCTTAATTTACGGGAAGAAACCTTGGCAGAAGCACGCGTGCGGCACGTTAAAGCCGTAGAACGCTACCTTGTATCGATGAGTCGCTTTGTGGCAGCGAGCATGTATAAACCTGCATTGGGATTATAAATAACCTGCGTTTTGCTTATCTTTGTCATTCCTGCGAAGGCAGGAATCCAGTTAGAACCGTTGTTCTTGATGCCTGTCTTGTGCCAAGCATGACACATTGCAATTTTTATTTATCTATAGTGCTTCCATTATATAATGGTAAAAGCACTATAAATCATAGTGTTATAGTCGTTCTTTGACATAAAAAATGAGACATTTTTTTGTCAAACGACTATAAAAAAAGAGAGATAAGCACTTGCTTAAACTCTCTTTTTTTTACCTAGATAGCACGCCAATAGCGCGTATCTAAGCCAAAGCTATTCAATTTGGGCGTACCTTCATCTGTACCCCCACCTTTCATCAAAACCTCTGCTAAATTTTTAGCAATCGGTTTATTATTGAACGTGATTTCCACTATGCCATTGCGCACAGTTGCGTGCAATGAGGGATTATTGATTGCCTGAAACCGTTGATAGCTCAGCATAAAAAAAACATCAAAAAGAAAGAACTATATGTTGCATAGCACATATATTGGTGCAATGCAACCAAAAAAAGATATTGGCTATTTTTTTATACAGGTTCTTACGCTACCAGCATCGTACCCGCACCATGATTGGTGAATGTTTCAAGAAGCAATACATGCCGAATACGACCATCTAAAATATGGGCAGATGCGCCCGTATGCTCAACAGCATGGATGCAGGTTTCAATTTTGGGGATCATCCCCCCTGTAATCACTTTGCTTTTAATCAAGGCACGCGCTTCATCCGCACTCAATTCACTGATCAATTCTTTTTGCTCATCCAAAACACCCGCAACATCCGTCAACATCATGAGCTTACGCGCCCCTAATGCAGCAGCGATCGCACCCGCGACAGTATCCGCATTAATATTATAGGTTGCGCCATCATCCCCCATACCAATGGGCGCAATAACGGGAATCATGCCACAATTTGTCAATTCATGGACAATATCAGCATTAATATGAGTTGGCTCACCGACAAAACCTAAATCCAACACTTTTTCGATGTTTGATTCTGGATCACGGGTGGTGCGCGTCAATTTTTGGGCGCGAATAAGCTGCCCATCCTTGCCAGAAATCCCTACGGCAACGCCCCCCGCCTGATTGATGGAGGTGACAATCTCCTTATTAATCGTTCCCGCAAGCACCATTTCCACAATATCAACCGCTGCCTTATCCGTCACACGCAGCCCTTCAATAAACTCGCTTTTGATTTTGAGGCGTTCCAGCATGTTGCCAATTTGCGGCCCTCCGCCATGCACTACCACGGGCTTGATCCCCACCATTTTCAACAAGACAATATCTTGCGCAAATGTTTCTGATAATTCGGCATCCCCCATCGCATGACCGCCATATTTAATCACAAATATCTCACCTGCAAAGCATTTCATGTAGGGCAATGCTTCGGTAATGGTACGCGCAGCGCGCAAAAATGCTTGAGGCTTCGGGGGAGGACTTTTTTTCATATCCTCATTTTATAAAATCTTCTGAAGAAGAAGTACAGCAGAAAATGCACATAGAATCGTTTGACAAAAAAATGTCTCATTTTCATGTCAAACGACTCTATATGTTGCTAGATTCCTGCCTTACGCCAAGAATGACGGATTTGCTAATGATGCAGAAGTCTCTATTGCCATTAACGCTCACGAGTACCCGTTTGTTTTTCTGGCACAGGCGTACACATAGGAGGGCTAGCATTTGCCACTTCCTCCCCGCCTTCTATTGACGCAAATCCAGCACATCCATTCGATCTCAAGCAGCCTCTAATTACTGATGGATTATTAGCATATTCCTCCTGACATTTTGCCAACATCCTAGCACAACGTTCTCGTTCCGTTTCCCTTCTCCGAGGTTTCTGTGCTACGTCATTATTTTCTTCGCTCATATTCTTCTCCAATGTTCGCTATTTGTAAATGTTATCATGTGCAATGGATATTATCTCTCACGACCTGTTTGTTTTTCTGACGGAGGCGTACACATAGGAGGGTTAGCACTTGCCACTTCCTCTCCGCCTTGTACCGAAGCCAAAGGACATCCTCTTGCTGCCATACACCTTTCAAATTCTTTGTAACTATCAGTTATGTTCCGACACACTGTCACATTCTTAGAACAATTCGGTTTTTCTCTCCGTGCTATATCATTATTTTCTTCACTCATATTATTCTCCAATAAGTTATGTGTAAGTGTTATTATACCCCATGATACTTCTCACAGGATTGCTTCCATATATTGAATATACAGATAAAATGTGACAAAAATATGACAACTGCAGTAAATAATAAATATATTGCGCTTTAACTATTGGTTAGTAATTTATTTTCATAAATAAAAACCACCTATATTCATTATGATCACAAAGCTATAGGCGTATAAAACCCCCATCTACCAAATGTCATAAAAATTTCACACAATAATAATGCAAGTAGTTGTATGATACTATCTATGAATAGATCAGATACATTATTACTTGCAAAAGAACGCACATCAACAGATGCGGTGAATCCTGCGTCTACCACCATTGCACCTGATAGCAACCCGATCAATGCTGAGAATGCATTGAATTTGGTTGGAAACTTAGTGCAGCAATGGGACCCTGTGCGTAACGTCACAGAAACCCTGAATAAAATTCCGGGCGCACAAGATATAGCCAAGCACGTAGACCCGATACGGCAAGAGTTCGTCCAAACCGTGGATAAAAAAACAGAACCAGCGCGATCCAAACTTTTGACATGGTATCAACAAAACATTGAACCGCACATTACCCGCGCATATAATGTTGTGTCCCCTGCATTAGATGCCGTGGGTGGCGGTATTGCTTCATTGGTGGGAAAACTTCCGCAAGAAATGCAACAATTTGTTCTTGATCGTATCCCCATGCCGAGTTTTGTTCGCGCCCCCGTGGAAAAAAGAACTAAAGAGATTCTTGCACAACAAGCAGTGGCATCGCAATCTTCGACTCCTGCTGCATCACCAACAACGCACGAACCAACTAAGGAAGGAAAAGTTGAAGTTGCGCCTCCTCCGCCAACCCCAACCGTTGCAACCGAGCGTACCCGTACCACCTCACCTTCTCTCACCTAATCACTCATTACCCCCACAATCAGGTAATCGCTATGACGAATAATATTCTTACCATGACCCCACAAGAAATCAACGTAACGGCATTGAGTATTATCAATAACTCGTTACAACAAAATGGTATGCAAGGGGGTATTGAGGGTGTTCTTAGCAAGGTACGAGGCGCAGAAAATATTAACTTCGGATTGATTAACCCAGGTGCTGAATTAACACAACATGTCTCAAACTTAGCAAGCAATTATGGCATTCCTTGGCATGGCACTCCTTCACAAACGCTGCAAGTCGCATTGCAGGGGGAATTTGCTCAACATGCGAGTATGAAATTACATGAATCAGTTCATAAAGTGGCAAACGCCAATCCAACACTTGCAGGAGAAGCACTCTCCAACGCTATTGCAAACGATTATATGCAAACCATGCAAGGAGATAATTTAACAGCAAGATATATGGGCTTTGTTAATGATATTGTGAAGTACGCTAATAGCAAAGCTCCTCTCAATTTACCGACAATCAGCATTGATATGTTACGTCAACCGCTGCAACAGCAACTTGTCTCTATGGTTCCACAAACACGTGAGGTTGCACAAGCACCCGCTGCGCCAGTACCAGAACCAACGCCAGCTCCCGTTGCACAAAAGCCAACGCAAGCACCTGCTGCGCCTGCCGCTCAAACACCTGCTGCGCCTGCCGCTCAAACACCTGCTCCCGCTGCGCCACAACCAAAACCTGCTGCGCCAGAACCAACACCAGCACCCGCCGCTCCCGCTACACAAAAGCCAGCTCCCGCTGCACCAGCACCGCAACCACAGCCAACGCCAGCTCCCGCTGCGCAAAAGTCAGTACCCGCTGCACCTGCACCACAATCAACATCAGAACTCGCTGTGCCACAACCACAGCCAACCGCCCCAACAACGCAATTAGTGAGTCATCGCACACAAACTACCACGACTCCACAACCAACTACAACACCATCCACAACAACTACCACTCCAACAACTACCACTCCAACAACTACCACTCCATCCACATCAACCAACCCCCCCCCTCCAGCAACACGCCCACTCAGTGATGAAAATGGCAATAATATCTTACGCTCCATGCGTGATTCCAATTTTTTCAAATCTGATAGCGAATTCAATGCTGTGCGCACTGCGCTTGATCGTGGCATCAACAGAAAAGATGAGTCATTCTTTGGCAGTATTTTTGATAATATTGGAGGGATTCTGAAATCTATCTTCTCATTCTTTATGAATATGTTCACGGGTGCAGGGCAAGGAAAAGATTTTAGCGAATTAGCAGCCAATGGTGATGGCGGTTATAGCAGCATGTCAAAAACAGGCAAACAAATGCACGCGACGCTCAAAACCATCCATGCCATGAGTCCTGAAGAAATGGGCTATAGTGACCCACAAACCAAAGTGACTGGGAAGGATTTAGTGGAAGCCAGAGCGCACCGTCAAGAAGTGATACGGGCAGCGAACGATCCCATTTTGCGCGATCGCGATGACCCAAAAGCACCACGTCGCACCCCGAATACTGAAGAAATTGAAGCAGCCAAACAACGATTGGAAGATGCAAGGCAACGTTCCGATGCGTTTGATCAAGCATTCAAACAACGCCATGGCATCACTGTGGAAACTGCCGTTGAACGCTTTCAAGAACGCAAACAAGAAATCATGTATGCCACTGCCGAACAATTAGGCATAGAAGCGCGGGCAAATGGCTTAAAAGATACTCCCTCAGCGCGTGAACTCTTAGATTTCTTTTACAACAAAACACCACCTGCAACCCTCCATCCTGATCGCATTCGGAATACCCCATCTGAAGAACGTGGGAATACACGGCAATCAAGCCAAGAACTTTCGCTCGGCACAAACCCCACGAAAGAACTTTCCATTGGAACATGCAATGAGCAAACCAATGGCACACATGTGACCCCAAACCCTACACCTCGCGTGCAACGTGGTTCATCTTCAGAACTAAGCATTGGTGGATAATGCATCTTTTTTGCTTATCAACTTGTCATGCTTGGCACAAGGCAGGAGTCCAGTCAAAAGCATTGTTCTGGATGCCTGCCTACGCAGGCATGACTGGTTTTATACTTTATTCATACAAAACAACTGTTTATGATTTTTCTTATCCAAAAATGAGGTCACTTATCCACCTAAGTTTTGTATAAATAAACCTTGCAACCCGTAACGCACATTCTAGCGCGTGCGTTCTTTGGGGTCTTCCATCGTTTTCGCAAGCAAGCGTAAATCTTCCATGCGGATTCCTTCAGGGCTATAGGCATCAATATAACGCTCTGAATTCTCCAAGCGTAGCAATAATTCTTCCTTGTCATGGTTCAGTGCAGCAAGCTCCGCAAGGGATAATTCCGCCATACCTATATCCCCCTCAGTTCCATAGATTTGTGCTAATAATCGCCATGATTGATGGTACGTCGGATCAATGCGTACAGAACGTGTCAATAATTTTTTCGCTTCCCCGTAGGCAGGTTTGCCCGTTGCTACCAACATTTTGGCATAATCACTCGCAATCAGCGCGTTATCGGGGGCATTGTCATGCGCCCGCTTATAAAGCTGCGCTGCCTTTTGCATATCCCCCGCATCAGCAAGCACATGCCCAAATAATTCATTCAAAAAAGGATCATCGGGATGTTCTTCCACCAACGATTGCGCTTCCCGCTGTGCCTCACTAAGATAGGATGATCGCGCATAGGAAATCGCACGCGCCATACGTGCAGGCACGCTCACATCGCTTAGCGGATAGTTTTGCATCACTTCCGCATGATCCAACAAAAACCCTGCTAGTTTGGCGCGCACCCGTTGATGACGCATCGTCACCTCTGATGAGAGTTTTTTTCCCACATGCGTGGTGGTAGTGCGATGATTACGTATATGCGTAATCCGATCCTGCGACAAAGGGTGTGATCGGTTATAATGATCCGCATCGGGGGAGACATGCAGCTTTTCATCTTGGCGCAACCGTTCAAACATGCGTAACATCCCCTCTGAATCAAGCCCCATCGCATCAAAATAACCAAGTGCTGCCTGATCCGCTGCACGCTCATTGGTACGTGTATGGGCAAGCATGGTGCGCATCGACATATGCGACGCAGAAGAAAGAATACCGATTCCAGCATCCGCCCCTCCGACTGCCACGGCTGCCGCCCCCAACACATAGGTTATCAATGCTTGTATATAGTGCTGATCCGCATAGATGCTCCCTCGAATCAAATGCCCCCCCGTAATATGCCCTGTTTCATGCGCAATCACTCCCAACAACATTTCGGGCGTGCGTGCTTCGGCAATCAGTCCTGTATGCAGAAAGATATTACTCCCCCCCGCCACAAAGGCATTGATAGAAGGACGATTCACTACAAACATCCGCACTTGTTCTGGTGAAAGCCCTGCTGCATAAAATACAGGTTGTGATAAAGAGCGAAGATACGCCTCCATTTCAGCATCACGAATCAAGGAGGCATGGGCAGGGGCGCAGATAAGCATCGCGCATATTCCCGCCACACCAACAAACCATTTGCTTTTTTGCCACAACCATCTCATAATGCACGCCTTCAATTTTATCAAAATATACGCGATTTTTACGCGCTCTACAAGGAAAGAACATGCATATAGCACAACGTGGTAGCATCCGCCCTTTTGAAGTCATGGAAGCCTTTCGTGAAGCAGCCCAACTTGAGGCAGCGGGTAAGCATATTGTGCATCTCTCGCTCGGACAACCCGCTACGCAACTGCCTGATGATGCGCTCAGTAGCATCTATGCCGCCATGCGTCGCGCTCCTATGGGATATACGGATGCACGCGGGATGCCTGAATTGCGCGAACGCATCGCCCAGCATTATCATGATCATTATCGTCTCACTATCCCCGCCCATCGCATCTTTGTCACGGTTGGGTCATCGGCAGCATTCATGATGGCATTGCTCGCCAGCTTCGATGTTGGGCAACGTGTGGGGATCGCCCTGCCCTGCTATCCTGCCTATCCGAATATGATGCAGTCCATGGGGCTTATTAGTTGCGGTTTACGTGCAGACGCATCCTTAGGCTTTCAACCAGATGTCGCCTTATTACGCGCCACGCCACCGCTTGATGGCTTAGTGATTGCTAGCCCTTCTAATCCCACAGGAAGCGTACTCAGCCCTGAAGCACTGCGTGACCTTTGCGCCTATACACGCACACATAATATTCAGATGATTTCTGATGAAATCTACCATCACGTCACTTATGATGGCACTGCCTATGATACGATTTTGCGTTATGATGATGAGGCGATTGTGGTCAATAGCTTTTCTAAATATTACCTCCTTTCGGGATGGCGTTTGGGATGGGCAGTCATCCCCGAACGCTTAGTGCGCTCCTATGAATCGATTGTCCAAAGTTTCTTCATCTCCCCGCCCGCCATTTCACAATATGCCGCCTTAGCCATATGGGAACATGATGATCTGCTGCGCTCCACCGTGGCGCGTTATGCGCATAATCGCAGCCGCTTAAAAGAAACACTCGAACAGATTGGTTTTCGTGAACTCAATGCTGCACATGGTGCGTTTTATCTCTATGGTGAATGCAGTGCGCTCAGTGATGATAGCCGTGCTTTATGCCAACGTTTATTGCATGAAGCGGGGGTATGTGCAGTTGCAGGAACAGATTTTGACCAAGAACAAGGGCATCGTTATGTGCGTTTTTCCTTTTGTGGTGACATGAAGGACATAGAAGAGGCGTGCATACGCCTCAAGGCATGGCATACATCTTTTGTTCATGGCGTATTATAATCAGCTATGCTAGAATACTCCCATGAATTTATTTCGTCGTAAAAAGAAAGAACGCTATGATCCGACACCACCTTTGCTCAAGTGGCTTGTGGTGTTGTTTATTGGCTATGCCATGTTTTTGCATTTTTCTGATCGTCAACACAAGATACGTCACGATGGCACATCTGTTTTTGGCGTTGGGCAAGCGCGCAATGATGGTTCTGCACTAGTACGCGCCGATTTCGGAACGCACCGCTTACCCCAACATATGAACATTGTGGGGGATATTGCAGGAACAGGAGAAGAAGCACGTTGTGGGCAAACAGCACAGATCATCATGGATGAGATTTTCCCCAACTCCACACAAACACGTAGCTATGTTCCCGCGCAACAAAAAGAACTGACCGTACAAATTGGGGCTACCTATGCCGATATGCCATGGGTGCAAGCACTGCCGGGTATGAATATTCAAGGCATTCGTGAAATATCCCTTGTGGCTGGCAATTTTTTCACACCGTCACAACGCACCGATATGTCCCTCAATGATACGGATGTCGTGCGTTATCGCGTGCAATTACGCAGCCTCACCCCACATAGCGATCCACTTCATATACCGTTCCAAGCCATGGATATGAGCGAAGGCACCGGACCTGCGGTTGGATGTGGCAGCACTGCTGAAGTGCATCTGATTTTATGGAATCAAGATGGCACGAGAGCCTATGATAGCCGCGAGGCGGGCGATAAAAAACCCCTTACCCTCAATGTTGGAAAATCTGAATGGTTCTACGGCCTAGATCGTAGCATACTCAATATGCGTGCTGGTGGGGCGCGTACCGTCATCATCCCTTCTGCCTATATGGCACTTGGCAGCATCACGCCACATCCATTAGCAACGGCAATAACGCAAGGGAAGATGTATGTCATGGATGTGCATCTAACAAACCTTATTCAGCCATGAACCAACGCGCTATTATAGCGCGTCCTCGTCACTCTTGGCGTAAGGCAGGAGTCCAGCGATCCTAGGGTGTTCTGGATGCCTGCCTTACGCCAAGCATGGCAGGTTGCGATTTTCATTACCCAAAATTCATGGTGCGTGGCGCACAAAATATTAGCCTGTGTAGGAGCGGGATGATGCGCTATTATCCGCATAAAGGTGCGATTGATCTTCAAATACGTGCTTCATCGTCTTCAGCATAGCTACCACACGCGGATCACGGACAGAATAAAATATCTGCTGCCCCGCACGCCGCGTTTCCAAGATACCTTCCTGACGCATCCGTGCAAGATGCTGCGAAAGAGCGGGCTGCGACACCCCCAACTGAGTTTCCAGATCACCAACGTTCGCTTCGCCATCTAATAAAATTTGCAGTATTAACAGACGATTAGCGTTAGCAACAAGTTTCAAAAATTGCGTCACTTCTTCAATGTAGGACTTCTGCATAAAAATTACCTCATGATTACATTTTAGTAATTATACGGTAATTTTTCAAGCATTTTCTTCACGCTGCGTCACTTTTTTAGGTTATTCCTATCGACTTGTCCCTAGAACCCATCACATTGGGCAGCATGGGGGAATCTATCGTTGATGTGGGCGCGCCATCATAGCCAACCCCTATGGACGAGTTCTTAATTGCGTTGACTTGCGCCACCACAGACGCATCCATGCCAAGCGCATCTGCACGCAACCCTAGCTCGCTTCGATGTTCTTGTAATACCTTGCCCCAAAATGGCTCATTTTGTACAATCTCTGCAAATGGCACAAAATTACTCATACTTGCCGCCCGCTCATTATGGATGAGAGGGGCAACCATCCCCGCAATCCCTGATCGTACATTGACCACCACGCCGTCACTATCCATGCGAATATCCACCCGTGGCGAGCCAATCACGCCACTTGGGATACGTATTGCAGGCGCACTCGACGAAATCTTCCTCGGGTCACTCTCCGCGAACAGCACATCAACGCCTGCGACTGTTTGCCCCGGTCGCACAGGAACAATATCAAATTTATTGCCTGATTCTTGTATGGCATAAAATGTTCTATTCGTATGATTCGTTACGATAGCATCTTTGTCTTTACTCATAGGCTTTCCATGCCTCCCCAAAAAAATACATTATTATAAATAATATAATAATAATAATACCACAGAAATACTTTATAATTAAATTAAAAATTGTTATAGTTTTATTAAACTACACATGAATTACTTCATCCATGCAATTTGTGCATGGTCTAATTTTTAGGCATGATCTTGTCATCCAATCTTCACACAGCTTCGCTTGTCTTTTGCAGTGCAGTAGGTTAGCATCCGCTCACGTGAAGCAAGAAACAAAGGATAGATTCAATGACACAGCAACTTCATACACCCACCGATCATAACACTAACATCAACCTCATTTATACCGTGCGCAATGCGCATTCACATGAGGTTGCGGTATTATTATGTCGCACTCCTACCCATCCAGAATATCCTGAATTGGGTTTTGGCTCATTTAACGCCATCACATCACCACCGCATCTAGGTGCTGATCTCGCATCGAAGGCAGAACAGCATCTTATTGCCATGACGGGTATTCGCCCTGACCACCCCCTAACACCTCAGATTTTGGGAACTGTTGAGATTGGGGAACAACCGCATCAATTCATCCATATCCCGCTTGAAGGTTCGTACCCTAACCTTCCGAAGGATTATGTGCAGAATTCAAATCAATTACTTGCATGGGTGCGGGATTATCAATGGCGTTATGACGTTTCTAAAGAGACGATGGGAGCTACCTTCCCTCATCCACGTTATTTCGTCATGACGCATGATGGCGAAGTGGATGTCACCGCATGTCACGCCACCTTCATTCATAATGCCTTGATGCGCGTGCAGCGTTCCATGGAGGATAATCTTCCCCTCTCCATCCTAGAATCAACGAATGATGAAAGAATACGCGAGCCTCTAGTTCCTGTGCAGCAAATTCATCGTATGGTGGCGTAATGATACATAAACGGCACAAAACGGCTATTTTTTTTGCATCAAGCATAAAAAACTGTTTTACATTGCAAAAATTCCATGCATAAGATAGCTGCAGTGATGTTTCATGTGAACTCGCATAGTCAACACCATAAACCATGACCTAAATAGGAGATAAGTATGAATAAAAACGAACTCGTGGCAGCTATCGCAGATGCCGCTGGCCTTACAAAAGCAGATGCAACGAAAGCACTTGATGCGTGCTGTGATGCGATTGTCATGGCCTTAGCACAAGGTGACGAAGTACGCCTTGTAGGGTTTGGCACGTTTGGTGTGAGCCATCGTAAAGCAACTGAGGGACGTAACCCTCGCACCGGCGCAGTGATTAAAATCCAAGCATCCAACCAGCCTAAATTCAAAGCAGGCAAACAAATGAAAGATGCTGTAAACGCCGCTTTGCAAAAAAAGGCTGCATAAGTTCATTTTTTTCTTGACGACGCAAGTAATTCCATGTTATTTGCGTCGTTCACAAACAGAAATCTGCAAAGATTCGTTTGGGCGATTAGCTCAGTTGGTAGAGCGCTTCGTTTACACCGAAGATGTCGGGAGTTCGAGTCTCTCATCGCCCACCATAAAATTCATATGGCAATGTTCATGTAATAATGTATTTTTTGTCATACTCCCGCACGGATTGCCCTGATGGCATTAGAATTGAACGACCAATTTAGCTATGCCCTCACCATGATGGAACAACCGCACGTGCATTTGTTCATCACAGGCAAAGCAGGAACAGGAAAATCCACCTTATTGGACTATTTTTGCGAACATGCGCGCACGAAGCCTATCGTGCTTGCCCCTACGGGCGTTGCCGCTTTGAATGTTAAAGGGCAGACAATTCACCGCTTTTTCAATTTTTATATTGATGTTACCCCTGAAAAAATCCGCACCAAAGAGAGCGTACCGAGCGATCCTGAATTCTATAAAAATCTGCACACCATCATCATTGATGAGGTGTCGATGCTACGGGCGGATATGCTGGATTGCATTGATGTGTTTTTGCGCATGTATGGTGCAGATGAATCGCAAGCATTTGGTGGCGTGAAAATGATTTTTGTGGGCGATCTCTACCAGCTCCCCCCTGTCACCAATCAGAATGAATCTGACATGTTCACCCATCATTATAGCTCACCCTATTTCTTCAGTGCCAAAGCATTAGAGGGTGAACCGCTGGAAGTCATCGAATTAGAAACCGTCTATCGTCAAAAAGACGAGGATTTTGTGCATCTTCTCAATAAAGTTCGCACCAATTCGGTTGAAGATGCTGATATTGCTGCCCTCAATACGCGTCATATACCCGCCACATCCGAAGATGAAGACACGCACACGATCCACCTTACCACCACCAACAGCAAAGCCGATGCCATTAATGCAACCCATTTAGAAGCATTGCCCGGCAAACTCCACATGCGCAAAGCCATCATTGATGGGGATTTTGGCAAAGAATATCATCCCACAGCGCAGGCATTAGAGTTCAAAATAGGCGCGCACATTATGTTGCTGAATAATGATCCCAAACAACGCTGGGTCAATGGCACGCTTGGTAAAATTATCGCACTCAGACATGATGATGATGGCGACGAATATATACGTGTACGTCTCCATGATAAGGAACAATCTGTCTCTGTCTATCCCTTTATGTGGGAGGTCTATAAATTCTCCGTCAATGCGGGATCTATTATCTCAAAACCAGCGGGCAGTTTTACCCAATATCCTTTTCGACTTGCATGGGCGATTACCATTCATAAAAGCCAAGGCAAAACCTTTGATCATATCGTGATTGATATGGATAAAGGAGCATTTAGCGGCGGGCAAACCTATGTTGCACTCAGCCGTTGCACCTCATTGGAAGGTATTCGCTTAGCAACCCCCATCAAAAAAGGGCATATCCGCACCGATGCACGGATCTTTAAGTTCCTCACTCGCCACGCTTATGCACAAGCCGCGCTGCAGCTCTCGTGGGAGGATAAAATTGCGATGCTTCACCGTGCCTTAGAAACCCAAAAGCCCCTAGAAATGGTCTATTTGAAGGCAAATGATCAGAAATCCACACGGATTATTATTCCGCGCTCAATAGGCGATGAAGCCTATAAAGGCAAAACTTTCCCTGCCTTGCACGCCTATTGCACTACGCACCATGCGGAATATGTTTTTCATATTGGGCGTATTTTACAACTAAAAACTGTGTGATCTACCCATAAAAAGGAACGCCCATTCAACACTGACACGCGCCACTAGGTTTATGTGAGGCGTAGGCTACCTGATATGGCGTGTTAAAATTAAGAATCTTCCTTGGTCGTTGACTTACGCAAGTTCGGCAGATGACACTGTGATGCCTACCAAGATGCTTTGCTATTGCCCGAAGCGATAAACCACTTATCCTAAGTAGGCATAAATCTGGTATCGTTCCATTTGGTTGAGATGAGGCATAAGTACTCCCTTATAGTTGTTGTAAACCATAAAGTAGCACATGCCTCGCTCAACTGCCTATAATGTTCAATTTAGGCGGCGGCGCGTTTCAATGTTGAATGGGCACTTCTAATATTTTTTTGCACAGTTCAGCGCATACTCTCTTCGGCTAATCGTGGCAAGATGCTTTCTGGAGTTAGAGAGGCAAGCCCCTCAAGCAACATATGTTTGTCAGGATTCTCCTTCTGCCACGCATAATCCATAGAAGATGCACGCGCATTGGTGATCGCGATCCCAAAACCATCACGCAGTCCATAATTCGCACATGCGCGGATAATATCAGGGCTAGCCGTAGTGGTACTCTCGGGATTGCCACTATGTTTGCATTGAATAATTGCCAGCATATCACCATCATGTGTCTCAATAATTATATCAGCCCCACCATCCCATGAATCCACGGCAGATCGAACGATAAGACCATATTGCCCCGCAACTTGTTGAATCCGTTGTGTGATAAACTGCTGAAACTCCTGCCCTGTTAGGCTATCGATGCTTTGCTTATCCCTCGTTGCATTTTTTCCTTGCCACACTGCTTTATTGAATAGATGGCTACAGTCTGCTGCCTCATCCATCAGAGGAATAAGGGACTTCTTGCTTAGCAGACGCTTATTTTCCAATAGTTCATGCAAAAGAAGATCATGGCTTTTTTCTCCTATATCAGGATGAACCGCCATAGGATAATGTACATGCACCTCTTTCTTTTGACCTCTTCTATAGACGCGATCAGTTGCTTGATCCTCCACGGCAGGATTCCACCAACGCGTTAGATGAATCACATGATTTGCGGCAGTGAGCGTAAGACCCACTCCTCCTGCTTTAGGGCTGATGAGCATCACATCAAAGCCATCCTCCGCCTTCTGAAAATGATCGACACGCTTTTGCCGTTCCTGTCCCGTCACAGCACCATTGATGCTTAAGGGGCGCATCATACCAAAATATTTGGCTATCATATCAGGCAAAAACTTATGCCACAGATCATATTCCACAAAGATTAATGCTTTTTCTTGGTTCTTTTTGATGTCTTCTAAAATCTGAAAGCATTTTTTTAGGCGTGCCGATGCATTGATAAAATCCTCATCACTATCGATGCTTGTGCGTCGGTAATCAGGATGCAGTGAAATAGCGCGCATTTGTTGCAATGCCATGAGCATATCGCCTTTCTTGCCTTCTTGTGCCTTGGTGATAGCACGATCATAAGCACTCGCTTGCTGTGGGGGCATCTCCTCATGCCATGGATGTTCTATTTTGTTGGGCATAGTGACAATCCCATCAGATTTCATGCGCCGCATCATATAGGCAGGCTTCGAGGGGGTGTCAAAGGTGATACGCCTGTTTAATTCTTCCAGATTCTTATAGCAGGCGGGTTTTTGCGTAAGGGGTTTTTCAAAACATTCACTAAAGTGCTTAATACTCCCCATCCAACCGGGTTGTAGAATATCGGTAATGCACCATAAATCACATAAACGATTTTCAACGGGTGTACCTGTCATCCCCAACCAAAAATCCGCATAGATGCCACTTACGGCATTGGTAATTTGCGATGCAGGATTTTTCACTTTCTGCATTTCATCAAATACCACAGCAGCACAGCGGACTAGGGCAAAACTTGTTTGATAGTTATTAAGTGTTTCATAGGTCGTGAGGATGAGATCGGCGTGCTGCAATTTCTGCGTATCCAATATTTTATCATTTTTATAGGCAGATAAGGACGCGCCATACGCATAGATAGAATTTCCCAAGCCATCTTTCAAATGTGTCTTAATTTCTTGCTTCCAGTTCTCCAATAATCCTGTAGGTGCAACAATCAATAACGGGGCGCGATCCATATGTCCATCATCCATACCCTGCTTCAACCATGCTAAGAACACCAATGCTTGCAATGTTTTACCAAGCCCCATATCATCAGCAAGGAGCGCGCCATGTGATCCTGTGCGGTAATGACGACACAGCCAATCAAACCCCTCTTTTTGATGGGGATCAAGCGTAGATTTCACCTGTTCGGGAAGGTGTTTATCGCGCGGAATTTGAGAACGCGGTGTCGCATGTACCTCATATAACAATTCATTGAAGTTATCTTTAATTACAATCGCATAAGTGAGTGCTTTATCATCGTTACCTTTCGAGGCTTCTTTGTATAGGGGGCTCGCGGGAGGAAATGATTGTTGCACTGCCTGCAAAATCCCATCCTGCATGGGATATTCTTCTCCTTTGAAGGTGAAATGCTCCTTTCCTTCTTTGTGTGCCTCCTGCACAACACGTATTATGTCACGCGCATCTTCTTCTGAATCAATCGGAAGTAACTTATCGCCTATTTTGATGCCACGCTCAACTCCTTCAGGCAACTTCCCATCAGGAAGCCATTGTTGCCCCTTCATGTGAATATAAGGTACAATTTTTTTCTGCCATGCACCTAAACCCGTGATGCGCTCTGAAAGCATGGCAACAAAGACTTCCTCTGGAATGCTATATTCAAACTCCTGCATTAAGGCAGCGCGTGGGTTTTTTAGAAACTCCAACCGTTCTTCGGGTGAGCGTTTGCGCACCTCTTGAACATGCGTTAGCACGCGATGTACATCCTCTCCGAGAATAACATAGCGACCAACATCCAAAGAATAGCACCGTGAAATACTGTTAGCATTCGCATAATGCTTGGCATAGTTTTCTTGCATGGCAGGGGTGAGTAACATTTCATGCGCAGGTGGGCTATCTTCCGTAGCACTCACAGAAGTTTTTTGACGCATCAACACGGGCATAATATCATACGCACCGCTTGGCGTTGGCAAAGCCTCTAACCTAAACGCATTGGCATAGTAAAGGCGCACATTGCGCAGGGAAGAAGATTGCAATGTTTGTTGTCGCTCATCTTCGGGTAAGGCATCCAGTAAGTGCTGCACTTCATGCCAATCAAGCATACGCTGAGTTGTTTCTGTGCGCTCTTTTAATCGCACTTGCACCGCCTGCACGGCGTTTTTCAATCGCCATGCTTGGGCAGGTAGCATATAGGTACTCCCCCCTACGGTGAGAAAACACCCTTGTTCTTTTGCAGAAGTGTAGCGATTACCACCGTTCGGTTTTAACCATGCATAGGATAGAGTAAACTCAGGCACATGAAACATACCGCTGCTTTCGATCTGAATGCTTCCACTATATAAGGGAGGCAATTCCAACAAGGACTGTACATAATGTTCTTGCCCATCACACCAGCGCATCAGTGCATCATAGGTCATGTGGATGGATGTATCCTCCCTATGCAATGGTGTGGACTGATCGTACATGTGCTGCACTAATGCTTGTGCGCCACGATGCTGGGATTGCTCCCAATCTTTGATCGTGATGATCGCATCACCACGCCGTAGCGTAAAATGAATGGCATCATCATCAAGATGATGCTCTAAATGGTCGCTCGTTGCTATGGTACGCTTAAATCCGATACGCATGGTCACTTACCTTTGCCCCTGTATGATGGTGAATAAATGTGGCAAGTTTCGGTTGCCATTTATAACGATCGCTATTGCGATGAATGATACCATCTTCATTATAGTCTGAAACAATCTTCATGGATGGCGTGCGGAATTCATCTGCATCATATTCCATGCCCCCAAATGTTGGACAAGCTGCATCTTCTTTATGCCATGCCCTGCATTTTCCATTGTGACTCCATTCAGCAAACACATAATCTCCAATACGAAGAAGCAGTACGGAATGTGTTTTCTCTCTTCTGCCGCTTACAAGCTGCCCTGCGGTAAAATTTCTTCCAAATGATCTTCTGGCATAGCGAGTAGCATCATCTCCCACTATTACCCATGCATCATCAATATGCCCCTGATCGTAATAGGCTAGCCAAAAGGCTTTTCGATATTGCCAGTGTTCAACATGCGCGACCTGATCAATAATCTCAAAAAATTGCCTGAGCGTTTCACCAATCAGCCATTTGCGCATCACCGCTTTTGCATCTTCAGATGCGCCACTCCACTGATGCCGACGAGCGATTAATCGTAGATCACCAAACTGATCCAGCAACCAATTTTGCACATCGCGCTGATGTTTTTCTGGTGGTTTTTTATCGACCCACGGCAATAATAATGCGTCAATTAATCGAAAGCGCAATGCAGCAAAACGTCGTTCCCCTGAATTTTCATCGACAAAAAATGGTATCACACGGAATGCAGTTTCTGGATGATGATGCGCACATTGCACTAAAATCAACGCCACAGCACGCATATAACCCGATACCGCAAGTTCTCCTGTCATGCTGGCTTTTTGGATAAACACATCCCAATCACTTGCACATGCGCCCATAAAAAATGCAGCCATCTGTTCCACGGAAAAATCAGTACGAAACAAACCGAACCGTTGATGATGCTGCTTCCATACATCACACACAGAATGTTTCAGCCCTTCCTGCACAATCCATCCCGCAAACTCCTTATAGATCGCGGGATATGCCTCATGCAGATCAAAATGCACTAAATAGGCGCGTATAAAAGATTTCCAACGCAACCCACGCGCTTGTTGTTGCAGGAATACGCCATAACGGCTTCTAAATGCATCTTCCAATGCAATCATGCGATCTCCATACCACATAAGATACGCCGCATTTTTCCAATCTTTCAGAGAAAGAGCGTTCCACTTGCCATGATCTATGGCATCCAAAAATAGACGATACACATGCTCCAGATCAACCCGCGACAACGGATTGTGATGATCCAAACCTTGTCTATCCCCGTCAGGTTGGGTTGATTCATAGCTTCTGCGATCGCTTCTGCTGGTGTTTTATAACAGATAGCCTTCTGTGGAAGCAAGTGATTATAG
>RDZH01000014.1 GCA_004293935.1 Alphaproteobacteria bacterium
GAGATTCTTGTATTTCTTTTCGGATTCTTGGCGTAGTCTTGGCGTAGTCTTGGCGTTACCATGCAATACACTTCCCATAAATTGGTCTCCTTTAGATCAGTATAGCTTATGCCATAAGAAAAAGGAACCAAACAGCTACGCGCTATAATCCATGTGTTGCAAGGAAACGATCCGCTTCCAGTGCTGCCATGCATCCTGTACCCGCTGCCGTCACCGCTTGGCGATAAATGGCATCTTGGACATCCCCCGCAGCAAACACGCCCGCAATATTGGTTTTTGTGCTATCTGATGCGGTTATGAGATACCCCGATTCATCTTTATCAAGGGAAGGGAACAGCCATGTATTGGGTACATGCCCAATCGCGACAAATGCACCATCTACGGCTAAAGGCGTGATGACACCTGTGGTGACGTGCTTCAGATTCAAGGTAGTAAGAGAAGGCGGGGCATCTGTTCCCACAAACTCATCAACCACATGATCCCAAATCACGGATATTTTTTCATGCGCGAAGAGTCGTTGCTGCATCACATGCTCAGCACGCAAGCTATCACGACGATGAATTAATGTCACATGCGAGGCAATTTGCGCCAGATATAATGCTTCTTCTACGGCACTATTACCGCCACCGATCACGGCAACGGGTTTGTTGCGGAAGAAAAAGCCATCGCAGGTCGCGCAGGCAGATACACCAAAATTCTGAAATTTCTTCTCGCTTTCGAGTCCTAACCAACGTGCCGATGCACCTGTCGCAATAATGAGTGCTTTACCAACATAATGATCGCCCGAATCACCGATACATAAGAACGGCCCTCCTTCAGGGAGTTGCGCTTCAATGATGGTATCCGCGATGATGGTTGCCCCAACATGCGCCGCTTGCTCTTCCATTTGCTGCATCAACCAAGGACCTTGCACGGGGTGTGCAAAACCGGGATAATTTTCAACATCCGTGGTGATGGTTAGTTGCCCACCCGGCTGCATTCCATGTACCATTATCGTTGTTTTGCCTGCACGTGCAGCATAAATTGCAGCGGTGCATCCTGCTGCACCAGAACCAATAATCAAAACATCACATGCATGGGTCGTACTCATAAAAAATATCCTTATATCGTTTGTCTTGTAGTGCATTTTATTATTTTATTCAATCACCAAATGAGGTGTCATGAAATGAACAGGTGCTAAGCTACTCATTTTCATTAAGCAATAAAGTAGCTGAAGTTCGTGTTTGAATGGCTCAGAAGCAAAAAAATTGTACACAAGCTAGAAAAAACTCTGTTTGTGCATTTTTACCCTTCCGCAACCCTATGGTGTAGTATAAAATAAATATATTTATCAGATAATTAGCAGGTCAATAGACTTTCTTCTTTTTTTTAAGAACTTGTTGTTTGATAAGAATTTATCCTTGTTTCCCCAACATTGCCCACAGACTTATCCACAGGCTCGTTATTCAGGCAATACACGCTGTGCGGGCATGATTTCTTCCATCGTATGCGCCCCGAGTGCCATCACTGCTAAGCTGCGTTGATTGCTGCCATCTTGGTGAAAACGTATCAGCCCATTGGCAGGAAGCTCAAATCCGTGATAGCGGGTCATGATTGTTTCGGTCACGCCTCCTTGCTCTAATAAATAGGCGACTAAGGCCACTGCATCATAACCAAGGCTCGCTAAACGTGGCGGACGATAATCATATTCTGCTTCAAAGCGTGTGGAAAATCCTTCATACATCGCACTGGGCGTGGTGGCATACCATGTGCCGATTCCATCCGCTATGCCGAGTAGGCTGCGATCATCCAATAAACCTGTTCCTAGATAATGCACTTTATCAGGCGTGACACGGAATTTTTTCAGGTCTTTCAGTAATTGGATAAAAGTTTCTCCGCCTTCTGCTACGACTAAAGCGTCAAAAGGGAGTGGGTCTTTTTCGGAGGTGTTGCCAATCAGACGTTGCACGTAGGGAGCGATGTTTGATCCATCAAGTGGATAATGCGCTACGCCGACTAATTCGGTAGCGTGGGCATCAGTGTGATCAATCACAGCTTCTTCCACGACATCACCATAAGGAGAGGCAGGCAAGAGCGCGGCAATTTTTTTATCACCACGTGCCATGGTGGCATCTAATACTTTCAGCACTTGCTCTGCAGGCATGAAGCCCAATGTATAATTGCCCGCACCCGTCACGCCGATATTATTAGAAAAATTAATCATAGGGATGTTATGGCGTTTGGCGATCGGTGCAACCGCTGCAACCGAACTTGCATAGAGTGGTCCGATGATCACTTGTGCGCCATCATCAATCGCTTCTTGTGCCACTTTGGCAGAAAGTTTCGGATCGGCAGGGGTATCATAGGGCATAAGTTGAATGCGTGCCGCTCCTTCATGGACGGGGGCATTGGCATAGACATCGAATAAACCGAGCATCGCAGCATCCAGCATCGCTTTGCCTATCTCTGCCGATGGTGCGCTGAGTGGCACAAGAAACGCCACCTTCTTATGCTGGTAGCGTACTTGTGGTGCGGGGACGTAGCTATTGGCAGGCGCAGGTAGAGACGAGCGACTCACGGGGATTTGGGTTTGCTGTGAGGCGTGATACGGAGAAGGCGGGATGGCGTTGCCCGCGTCGTTGCTTGGGGGCATTGGCTTGCACGCCACCATACTCACAAGTGTGAGGATAAAAAGATTGCGCATTCGGATATTTTTTCCTTGTATCATACGGGTCTCCGTCTTTATGCTTAGTGCATGAATTATGTATCCATTACTAAAGCACGGTTTCTATGAAAAGTAAATCATCCGTAGAACATTTTCGTGAATCAGATGCCATAGGAATATTATATGTGGTTGCTACGCCCATAGGTAATCTTGCGGATATTACCTTACGTGCGCTTGAAACCTTACGCACGGTGGATCATATTGCCTGTGAAGATACCCGCGTGACGGGGGTGTTATGCAAACATTATGGTATTCCTACCCCGCTTTTTGCGTATCATGAACATAATAGCGATCATGTCGTGCCGAAGATTATTGCCTCGTTGCAGGCGGGTCACAATATTGCCCTAGTGAGCGATGCAGGAACACCACTTATTTCTGATCCCGGCTATCGTTTGGTGGTTGCAGCACGCGCTGCAGGATTGCGTGTCGTGCCTTTGCCCGGTGCGTCGAGTATCCTCTGTGCGCTGAGTGCCTCAGGGATGCCAACCGAACATATTCATTATGCGGGATTTCTTCCTAATAATACAACGGCACGCAAAGAATCTTTTGCACGGCTTGCAGGCATTGATGCGACATTGGTGCTGCTAGAATCGAATCATCGTTTGGTTGATTCATTACGTGATGCTGCATCTATTTTGGGAATGTCACGGCGTGCAGTGATTGGGCGGGAGTTGACAAAACATTTTGAAGAATTTACTTCAGGCACATTAGAAGAATTAGCACGGAACTATGCAGCGCGCTCGCAAGTCAAAGGGGAAATCGTGCTGATGATTGAGCCACCCGCACAGATAGCCTTATGTGAAGATGCATGGATGCCGTTAATTGAGGCACTTATCCCGCATTATCCGACCAAAAAAGTAGCACAGATCATTGCGGATACGCTCGGAGGGTCACGCACCACATTGTACCGCTTAGCGCAAGAAGCCAAAGATAGGTTATAGAGAAGTCTGCATAAGTCCATCTTTTTGTCATACCAGCGATAAGCTGGTATCCCTTGCCCCCCACCCAATCATCTGCGGTTTTTCGTTGAAAAACCTTGATTCTTGGACTCCCCCGCAGGCGGGAGAGTAAACCATTACTATCTCATGAGGTGTGGTGAGCTGGTATCCATAAATAGTTATTGCTGGATTCCTGCCTACGCCAAGAATGACAAGCCCATTAAAATGCCGTGTTAAAGCCGATATAAAAGGCATGATCGGGCGCTCTACGAGAAATGCCCGTCATATATCCGACTTCATAGCGTACCTTATCAGTGAGCGCGCCAAAAAAGGTTGGACCAACATAATGCTGCTGCTGCGAATAATGATCGACTTTGGCAATATTGCCGAGTTGATGGAAGGATTCAATCCCCACATGATGCAGCGGATTATATTTATAGGAAACATGGCTACGGCTATCCCATATCATGCCACCTTGACGATTTGCACCTAATTCAGCACCCCATATTTGGTTGAGTCGAAAATCCCAATTACCAATTTCTTTCCCTGCAATGAGGCGTATATGGGTGGTATCTACCTGATTATCGCTTTCCCAATGTTCATAACGAACACGAAAACCACTATAAAAGCCATCATCTTCCATGGTTGTGAGTTCGATGCGTTGATCTACAATATAACGTGCGACTTCGGGGGATTCTCCTTGCAGATCTTGCGTTTCGATCAATCCTAAGACGGCGTACCATTCATTGACACCATAATCTACGAACATGCGATGGCGCATACGGTTATCTTGCGCTTTGCTTTCATCATCTGTGGTATATTGCACCCGTGTAAACGCCGTCACTTGCCGTTCTTTGACCTTGGCGTTGACGACTGCTCCGATGCGCGCCGATGCCTCATGGCTGAGCATGACTGCGATGATGGTGACGCTTACCCAAAGATAATGCTTCATGATGTTTTCCTTAGGTGCTGGTTCGATGACGCGCTTATTTACGATAGGTTGTGCTATCCATTTCGTGCAGTTCAATAGATAGTTTATCGATGGCGATGCCCGTTGCGAGTATGGCAGCAAATACTGCATCCGCCACATGAGCGCGTTGCTCTTGCGTGCGCCCATCAAGGATTTTCACGGTTATATGCGCAAAACTCTTTGAGTGTTCTGCCAGTATGAAGGCATCATAGGCGATATGGCGTGCC
Source organism: Alphaproteobacteria bacterium (assembly GCA_004293935.1). Classification (GTDB taxonomy): domain Bacteria; phylum Pseudomonadota; class Alphaproteobacteria; order Rickettsiales; family UBA998; genus RDZH01. The sequence continues at coordinate 4,840 of RDZH01000014.1, forward strand.
TTGATGCTTTCATACTGAAATATGTCCGTTGCCACGACGGCATCATAGGCAGCCCTCAAGATGCGATCAGCGTGCGGGGAAAGGGTGGGGGAGGAATATTCAAGTATGATATGTGGCATGGTGATTGCGTGTTTGTTGTTCTTTGTTGTAGGGCATGATAGTCGTTTGACATAAAAAATGAGACATTTGTTCGTCAAACGACTACAATGGAGTGCGATATTACTCACCTTGTGATTTTGTGAAGCCCAACTCACCACAGAAATCATACAGATTAATCATCTGCACAACATCAATCTCTGCATCGATCAAGCGTTGATAGAGTTTTGCGGGATAATCACGCCCAAGGAATCCATCTTTAGAATCGACCATAAAGCGCGCTCTGAAACAATCGCTTTGGAAATGTTCAATTTCAGGATCAGGCCAGATTTTGAGACCTTTCATAGAAATGACTGCAAGGCGCGCATCATCACCTGCTAAATCATTGAGTCGCTCACCGAGCTTGTCATAATCACCATCGAGCCATGAGAAGAAAATATCAACGCCGATCAAGGATTTTTCGCAGGTGATGAGATCAATATACTCGCTAGGTTTTTTAACATCATCAGGAAGTGGCGCATAATCCGCAATTTTGAATTTATACGGTTTCTGCCCAAGATGCTCTACAACCGATTTTGCAAAGTTCATTGTGCCGACTTTTTGCTTGCTGGTGGAAGCGTTATAAATATCCCCCGTATGCATACCATCTTCAATCGTTTTCAGCCACGCATTGCGGATGACTGACGCGACATCATGTTGCCCCAAATGCACCAACATCATTACCGCACCCGAGAGCAAACCCGATGGATTGGCAATGCCTTGTCCTGCAATATCAGGGGCAGAACCATGAATCGCCTCAAACATCGCAAAATCATCACCAACATTCGATGAACCTGCAAGACCCACAGAACCCGATACTTCTGCGGCAATATCCGAGATAATATCGCCATAAAGATTGAGCGTGACGATGACATCAAAGGACTCAGGACGTGACGCAACGCGTGCTGCACCAATATCAATAATGTAGTGATCTTGTTTAATATCAGGATATTCTTTACCCACCTCATTGAATAATTTATGAAATGCCCCGTCTGCCATTTTCATGATGTTGTCTTTCGACATACATGTCACTTTGCGGCGACCATTTTGTATGGCATAATCAAATGCATAGCGAATAATTTTCTCACATCCCGATTTGGTGATGACCTTATGGGAATGGAAGGCATCATTAGTATGACGATATTCAATACCCGCATATAAATCTTCCTCATTCTCACGCACAATCACCAAATCCATCATCGGGTGTAGGCTGTGTACGAAGGGGTGGAAGCTACTCACAGGGCGCACATTGGCATATAAGCCCAACGTCTTACGCAACGTCACATTGATGCTCTTATAGCCACCGCCTTGTGGCGTGGTGATAGGAGCTTTCAACAATACTTTGGAATGTTTTAGCGTTTTCCACACATGCGGAGGAATGCCCGTGGAAACACCTTTTGAATAATAGGATGAGCCAATATCGATGGTTTCAATGTTGAGGCGTGCTTTCGCTTCTTTCAAAATAAATAAGGTAGCGTCCATAATTTCAGGACCAATACCATCACCAAATGCTACGGTTATATCGTTGCTCATATTTATTATTCCTATGTTTTTGGTTAAATTATCGCTCGAACATTATTAGAGCATTATCCTTAATCAAGAGTAAAGAGGAAGAATAAAGAATGGCTTATCGTCGGTGAAGTTGGTGAAGTAGCGTTGCTTTTTTGATGCGAAGCATAGTGCTTATACTCATCGCACATGAAGATATGTAGTATCTAAATGTGGAAAAGATGAGTATTTTTGAGTAAGATATACCCTTCATTTCACTTGACAGAATCAACTCCTTGAAGTGAAATGGGTATGTATATAAAAAAATAGAGCAACCCCAGATAAGAATTCCCAAGTTGCGGGAATTGTTAGCGTGAGTTGCTCTCTATATTAAAGCGGTTGTGATAGTTAATTTACGCAGCGGTTTTGCGTAATACTAAAAGTAATTCACTCGCAGCTTCTTGATGTTCAACATCATTAGCAATGGCAAGTTCACCCGCCAAACGTCCAAGTGCAGATTCATAAATCATACGTTCAGAATAAGAACGCTCTGATTGATCGACATTTTTATGCAAATCACGCACGACTTCAGCTAATTGAATGATGTTGCCAGAATTGATTTTTGCTTCATATTCTTGCGCACGACGACTCCACATACCACGTGAAGTTTTGGCACGACCGCGCAAGGTTTTAATCGCTTTCTCAATAGAATGTGCATCACTGATAGAACGCAATCCCGCAGCAGCGGCGCGGTGCGTTGGAACGCGTAATGTCATTTTATCACGCTTAAAATGAATAACGAACATTTCTAGTGTGATACCAGCGACTTGTTGTGTTTCAATATCCGTAATTTCGCCTACACCGTGCGTAGGATATACTACATATTGTCCAATCATGAAGTTCATTTGATTCGTTGTCATGCTGCCCCTATAGCCTGTTAGGCAATGCTTAAACCCCACCTGAAAACCAGAATGCGACTGCATTGCGTGTGTTGTAGTAATGTATGGTAGTATAAGGAATGATGTTGATGAGAACATGCAACATCCGTCCTTACGCACATAGTTATACCACAAAAAAGGGACATACAAAACTACTTTTAGCACAAATTGATAAAAAAAATGTTAAAAAACCCAAAAAAAGAATTTTTTATGATGTAAAAATACGCTATGCGGGGGTAAGAAGATGTTTTTTATGGTGATTATTTTTTTGAAATCGAACTAATGGTTAGCACATGCGGAAAATACTTGCCTTATGCCGTGCTATTTGCTACAAAGCATAATATTGTTGATTATGCGGTCATGGCGGAATTGGTAGACGCGCTACCTTGAGGTGGTAGTGGGGCGACCCGTGGAGGTTCGAGTCCTCTTGACCGCACCATTCTCCAGTTTTGTTTGTATCAACAAACAGATTGAAGGGATAATGCATTGTATATTCGAGCTTGTCAGGACTCCTTAGGTTGAAGTTCATACAAAAATATTGTTGTATTTTGGGGTAATGTGCTTGGCACTGGCAACCTTGGCGTTCTCCGCCACGCGATTTAAGGGTACGGATAGTCGTTTGTGACGCGCTATATATCCTTCCTGCTCCCGAACGGGAGCAAATAGCTGGTTTTTCGAGCGGAACAGGCGTTATGCTCCCGAACGGTAACATTTCTATTGTTTTATGCCGAAACTATGCTACAATGTTACCGAACGGTAACAAGGGGCATTTTATGGGATATACAAAAGTAGCCATAAGAAAATCCAAACATTTGGGAATGATAATACAGTCAGCGCGTAAGGCGCAAAAACTAAGTCAGGATGATCTGGCTGGGCTTACTGGTACAGGCCGTCGCTTCATCAGTGAGTTGGAAAGCGGCAAGGAAACCGCCCAACTTGCGAAAACTCTGCATGTGCTGCAATGCCTTGGCATATCGCTTATCGCTGAATACACATGGAACGAATAATCTATGAGTGAACATACAACAACCAAGATTCTAGATGTTTATCTACAAAGCAAGCTCGCAGGCAAGCTCACCGCAACCAATGCAGAGTTGAGCTTTGCTTACGATGCCGACTATTTGCAGCATCCAAATGGCAGAAAATTATCTGCTTCCATGCCGCTGCAGCCGGAGGCCTTTGGTCATAGCATTGCCGCGCCATTTTTTTCCGGCTTGCTGCCCGATGAAGGCGTGCGTGCGCGTTTGGCGCGGTACTTGACGCTATCAGAGCGAAACACCTTCGCGCTGCTGAAAGCTATCGGCGGCGAATGCGCGGGAGCCATATCGCTTTATCCCGAAGGCATCACGCCACATGCGCAAGCAGAGCCAACCTATCGACGTTTAAGCGAAGCGGAAGCTGACGCAGTATTAGCTTCGCTCGACAAGCGTCCGATGCTTGCTGGCGAGGAAGATGTGCGTATCTCTGGCGCGGGCGCGCAGAACAAGTTAATGATTGCCTTTGACGCAGAAGGGCAAATCGCTATTCCCACTGGCAGCACAGCTTCCACCCATATCATTAAGCCACCCATTGCGGGACTGGAGGATTCAGTTTTTAACGAATTCTTCTGTATGCAACTTGCCCGTGACGCTGGTCTTCCTGCGCCGGAAACCCGTATTTTATGGATCACGGGCAAGCCATATTATCTTGTCGCACGCTATGACCGCCAAGCGGATGCTTCTGGCACTGTCCACCGCCTACATCAGGAAGATTTCTGTCAGGCCATGCATATCGCGCCGGAAATCAAATACGAAAACGAAGGCGGCCCTGCGTTGGAGCAATGTTTTGCATTACTGGATGCACGCATTGCCTCAGGCGCAATGGCTGGTAAAAATAAAATCACACTGCTACAAGGTGTCATCTTCAATTATCTGATCGGCAATGGCGATGCCCATGGCAAAAACTTTTCCATCCTCTATCATGGCGAATCAGAATCCCTCGCGCCATTTTATGATTTGCTATGCACGCAAATTTACAGCGATGCGTTTAACGCGAAAATGGCCATGAAAATCGGGGGCAAATACAAATTCAAAGAGGTCAGTATCCGCCACTGGGAAAAACTTGGTGTTGCTCTCGGTTTCCGCCAAGATTTTGTTAAGCGTCAGATTGTGACCATCAATAACGATGTTGCCAAAGCCGCCACGTCGCTTTTCGGCAAACTGAATGGTAACTCTGAAACCGCATCACCCGTGTATGAACAGATCATGGCAGTGATAACCGCGAACCATCAAAGAATGACGAACTTCCAGAGCGAAGCGTGACCCTTGTTAATGTACGCAGCTATTCCACATTTTGATACTACGTATTTTCATGTGCGATGAGTAGAGCAGACTCTGCAAAAGGGTTATTTTGCAGAGATTCCTATAAATGACTAAAATCCGCGAAAACGATCGCGTGTCGGCAAGACAATATCGGTATGTACGAGCATACCTGATGCTGATGCATCTTCTTCCTCAATCGGAATTACGGTGGCGGTGAGTGCTTTTTTTGCACCCTCGGGCAAGCGTGTATAGGATGGATCTGAGCCGTTGCGCACTTCACCCTCAAAGAAGAACGCTGTTTGAATCGCCCCGCCTAATTTAGGATGGGAGACACGGATGTTCAGATAGGGTGTGTCAGTGCCTACAGTTCCCGGATAAATGGTTTCAAAAAGGAACTCACCACGATTATCCGTCACCACACGCCCCGCGCCCGCAAAAAGGGCATAAGGGTTGGATAAATCCTTGTTATTTGCCAGAATATATTTGCCATCAGCATTGCGGTGCCATAATTCGACATCGGCATCGCGCAAGGGGACGCAGGCAGCATCAAACACCCGACCACGAACATAGAGAAGATGCCCCGCTGTAAATTGTGATTTTCCAGCAGGACGTGCTAGTTTGCTGGAACGTGGTATCGCATCCCGCCCCGGATAGCCATAGCGCACCAAGGGAGGCGTTCTGCCACATTGTTTGGCAAAGCGATCCCCCTCAGGGATGGGGGACGCGCTGCGATCTTGCGGTGCGCCCGATCCAACAGTGGAGGGGGCTTTTCCTGTAGTGATGGAACGATTCGCATCTTCAGGTGTGCCACTGCGACGCATACCATCGGCAAAAACGGGCATAGTATGGAGGAGAGAAAGGATCGTGGCAATGGTGAAGATGGTTCGGGTACGTGGATTCATGCTAGGCTGCCTGTATGTGAGATTCTTGCACCATCATGATGATGGCATCGACTAATTCGTGAATGCCTTGCCCAACTTCATGGATGGCAACATCATCACGCATATAGGCACTGCATGACACAATACGATGACGCGAATCCACGATAGCACGATGTGTTGCACTTTCATGATGTACATTGCCGTGCTGACGAATGATTGATGCAACCGAGGCATCATCGCCTATCGTGACCGTGATGCCGTGATCATGCAAAATACCGCTCACAATAGCAGGGGCAATGCAGATCGCACCAATGGGTTTGCGCGCCTCATAAAAATCACGCACGATGGAAGCAAAAAGCGGATCGGGTGTCATGGATGCGCCACGGAAGGCAAAATCCGAGAGGTTTTTTGCCACGCCAAAGCCACCGGGGATGATTAAGGCATCATGATCTGTGACTTTTAGGGCATTGAGGGGGGAAATCTTTCCACGCGCTAGCCGTGCCGCTTCGGTTAATATGTTACGGGTCTGTGTCGTGGACTCGCCCGTGTGATGATGCATCACATGATGCTGATCGCTATCAGGGGCATAGAGCTGCACATGGATATTGGCTTCACTCAGATATAAGAGCGTTAAAATGGTCTCTCGGATTTCTGATCCGTCTAAATGACCGCATCCAGCAAGAATAAGTGCTATATTCATGATTATACCCCCTGTTCGTATTAGTGACGTTTGGCACGATAGCGATTACGATAGAGCAAGGAATCAGTAGCTTGTTCAACAAGTTTCGTGACGCGCTTTGAGATTTGTCCCATCCGACGACCAACGTTCAGCACATCCGCAATACGTCGTTCCAAGAATTCCCAGCTTACGTGATGATGCGGGCTATCATCATGCAACCAGACAAGGGCTGTGCTAGAAACGACTTGGGCAAGCAATAAGCGTTTGCTGTAATAATTCATATCCGTTGAGCGATCACCCGCTAAAAACCATAATTCATCGCATGTATGCCAAAGTCTTTGCCATGCATTTCCCGCACGCCATGGCAATGCTTCCAATGCCACTGCCCGACGTAATGCTTCCTTATGCGGTGCCATCAGTTCAAAGCGACGTTTGACTAGCCATGTGATGCGTTCATGGGTGCGCATGGAGGCACACGCTCCCGCAAGTACCTCATTATGCAAGGTGCGATCAAGCATTGCGCCATAGACATTGAGTACATCACTTACGCCTTCGGGGAATAAGCGATCAATATCCATCGGTGCGAATCCTGCACTTACTGAGGATTGAATAAGAGTGGCGCGATTCCATCCCTCAAAGCCTGCACGTTCCATAGCGCATTGGACAATCGCCTCTTGTTGCTGCAGTCGATATGCTTCCATCGTTGCTTCATGATCGGGGGCTAAAATCTCTATAATGTCTAAATTGTTCATGGCATATACTATAAACTATTGTAGGTAATGTGCAAGAGACTATAGTATTTTTATCTAAAAAGCAATCAGACGATTACCCCATTAGTGCTTTTTGCACGATCTATACATCATCAGGTTCGCCATCGGCGCAATGCAAGGCAAGACGTTTGAGGGCATCGATGCCTTCACCTGTGGCGGCGGAAATGCCATAGACGGGAGCATGACAATGATTGCTGAGTTGCGCAATCGCTTGCTTGCGCTGATCTTCATCGAGTGCATCGCATTTGTTGAGGACGACTAATTCACGTTTGGTTGCCAGCAATTCACTATAGGATTCTAGCTCGTTGCGTACCACATCATAGGCTTCACATATATTGTCGTGGGTGGCATCAATCAGATGAATAATCACACGGCAGCGTTCAATATGCTTGAGAAAGCGGATACCAAGTCCAATACCTTCATGCGCGCCTTCAATCAGCCCCGGAATATCCGCCATCACAAATTCACGCTCATCAACATAGACTACGCCAAGTTGTGGGGTGAGGGTGGTGAAGGGATAATCTGCAATTTTCGGACGGGCGCGGCTTACAACGGAAAGCAATGTGGATTTACCTGCATTGGGCATCCCAACTAGCCCGACATCACAAAAGAGTTTCAGATGCAGCCATACCCATAATTCTTGCCCCAATTCCCCAGGAGTTGAACGACGTGGTGCTTGATTGATGGAACTCTTAAAATGCGTATTGCCAAGACCCCCACGTCCTCCCTCAATCAGGGTCACTTCTTGCCCGTCATAGGACATATCAATCAGCACGCGTTCACCATCTTCTTCAAGGATTTGTGTGCCGATAGGTACGTAGAGGATAATATCATCACCCTTTGCGCCATCGCGCTGTTTGCCCATGCCATGCATCCCTGTTTTGGCTTTGAAATGCTGTTTATAGCGATAGTCAATCAAGGTATTGAGGTTCGTAGTCGCACGGATGATGATATGACCGCCACGTCCACCATTGCCACCATCTGGACCGCCAAAGGGGACATTCGCTTCACGGCGAAAGCTCACGCATCCTGCGCCACCATTACCCGAACGTAAATATATTTTTGCTTCATCGATAAAATGCATAAATAGAGCGCGCTGCCATTAAGTGTGTAATATTTTTTATATAGCATGTTTCAATAGGTTTGTTCTTTTTTAAGAGCAACCCGACTGAACATTCGTGGCACTAGTTCATATGTTTATAGCGCGACCCAGCCGATAAGTTCTTTAACTAATCTATCGTTACGCGCTATAGGAAACGCATCAAGAACAGACTCACGCACATGTGATGTGCGCTATGTTATGAGATGATGGTGCCCCGGGTCAGACTCGAACTGACACGCCTCGCGGCATCGGATTTTGAATCCGACGCGTCTACCAATTCCACCACCGGGGCATTGTTATGGTCGGCTGACAAAAAATACTTATTTCTTATGTCAAAGAACGACTATACCATTATGATTTATAGTGCTTTTACCATGATATAATTGCCGACCGAACGGTAGTTTTATAATGGAAGCACTATTGAGTTGTGCATCATAATGATTTTGTGTGGCACGTCAAGTAAAAAAAAGCCCCGTTCCTTCATAAAAAAGAAACGAGGCTTTTTGATATACAAGCATTATACAAAAACAATAGTAGTATATGGATACCAGCCTTCGCTGGTATGACTAGAACTGAGAATTATGCAGCTTTTTTTGCAATCTTGCCAGCTTCTTCCATTGCTTCAGAAGCGCGCTTGTTGAGTACGTCAAATGCTTCAAATGTAGATTTAGAAGCCATTTCAGAAATTTCACGCACAGAATTTACGCATGATTCAAATACGTCTTTAGCAACGGCTGTTTGTTTTTGCGCATTGATTTCAGGCATACCGTTAGTTGCAGTGAACATATCACGAGATGCACTCATGCACTTTTCCATGTTGTGTTGCAATACTTCAGCACTGCGCTTATTGATTGCTTGAACGCCTTCAATCATCACTTGGTTGGCAGCAGAATATGCTTCCAAGTTACGACGACCTACGTTGAACAATTCATTGTAATCTAAAGTAGGCATTTTGAAATCAGAAAATGTTTTGAAAAAATCAGTAGTTTGTTTGGCTGCAGCCATGATATGCTCCGTCTGGTTAAGATAGTGACAACAAATTCAGGGTGTAAAAACTAAACCCATCACACAATGGACTATGCACTAAAAACAAAAGCATGTCAAGCCTATTGTGCAATGCACAAATATCTTTTTCTTGCAGTGCAGTAAATTTACCGCATCTTAGGAGGACAACGCTTGGGCGCGTTCCATTGCTTCGTTAAAAGCGGCGATAAACCCTTCACGCCATTGATGATTTTTGTTGAGCTGTTGCAAAGCAGCTTCAGTCATGCCGCCTTTGCTGGTGACGCGGGCAGTAAGTGTGGCAAGAGGAACGTCGATATGATGATCGCTGAGTGCCATCGCGCCGCGCATGGTGTGGCGAATGATATGGCGTGCATCCTCATAAGGCATACCATAATGCGCTGCTGCCATGCACCACGCATCCATCCATGCATAGACATAAGCAGGACCGCACCCAGCAATCGCGGTAAAGAGATTCATTTCTGATTCCGTGTGCAGCCAATAGGCACTTCCTAGGCTTTGTATCATTTCCTCAACCATGAGGCGATCTTTGTCGGTGAGTGCAGCATTAGCGGTGAGTCCTGTCACTCCAAGACCAAGACTTACGGGTGTATTGGGCATAGCACGCACGATGCGTGTGTTTATTCCGAGTCGTTCTTCATACCATGCGAGTGGCAATGCTGCTGCGATGCTGATATGTAGGTGCGCACGCACATCCCCCACAGATTGCACGGCATCGAACGCATGTGCCATCATTTGCGGTTTGACTGCCCATATTAAGGTATCATAATGGGCGAGGGTGCATTGCGCCACATTGGCATGATACGCGATACGCGCATGGGAAGCAAGATGCACGGGCAGGGGGGAAGGCTTGATAATAGTGACATGCTGCAACCATGACGTATCTAGCCATCGTACTAGCATTGCTTGCCCCATCGCGCCACATCCTATCATGAGTAGGTTCATCTCTATGCTCCCTTATTTTTCTTGTTTATATAATGTGCAGGAAAAAAAGTCAAAGTGTGTGATGCGCTTTTGGCATGGTGATTGCATTCATTATCATGCTATGAAAGACACAATTCCCATTACCCATTTTTCCGCTGGTGTATCAACCTTGCCGAAGCCATCTGATGATGCTTCTGCTAAGGGCGATGCACCTTCGCTTTTTTCTGAACTGGTTGATGCGGTGAATCCACTGCATCATGTGCCTATTCTATCCAACGCCTACCGTGCAGCCACTGGGGAAACACTATCCCTTGGTGCGCGCATTGCAGGGGGAGGGCTTTATGGGGGAGTTATTGGAGCAGCGGCATCATTGGTGATGGGGGTTGCTGAAGAAGTGCATGGTGAGCCTTTAGAGCGTACCGCCATGGATGCTTTGGGCATAGCAGGGGAATCATCCCCATACCAGCCTACGCCTCTCGTTATTCACGATCTAAAGGCAGATGACGGCGAAGCAATGCTGCGTTTGGCGCAAAGTCAGGCATTCTCTGAAGCCTATGAGGCGGAAGTGCAGCGGCAACAGGTAGAGAAACCCGTTGAACCAGTGCGCCTACGTGAAATGCGCGATGAAGCGATGGGCATGACCAACAAAGATAAAGCAAGCCAAGTGCATACGCATTTGCAAGATACGCTTATACGTCTTTGAAGATACGCGCAAATAATGTATCTACATGTTTGGTATGGTAGCCCATGTCGAATGCTTCACGGATGGTGGATTCGGGAAGGGCAGCCATCACTTCTGCATCGGCTAATAATTCGGTGAGGAAATCCTTGCCTTCTTGCCATACCTTCATGGCGTTGCGCTGCACATAAGCATAGGCATCTTCTCGACTTACTCCTGCTTGCGTCAGTGCCAAAAGCACACGCTGTGAGAATACTAAGCCACCCAACTGATTGAGGTTGCGTTGCATATGTTCAGGATAAACCACTAATTGTTCAATGAGTCCCGCTAAACGATGTAGGGCGAAATCTAAGGTGATGGTTGCGTCAGGGGCAATAAAGCGTTCGACGGAGGAATGGGAAATATCACGCTCATGCCATAATGCGACATTCTCCAAGGCAGGCAGGGCATAAGAACGTACCATACGCGCAAGACCAGTGAGGTTTTCTGAAAGCACAGGGTTGCGCTTATGCGGCATGGCAGATGAACCTTTTTGCCCTTTTGAGAAAAATTCTTCCGCTTCTAATACTTCGGTGCGCTGTAAATGGCGTATTTCTGTGGCGATATTTTCAACAGAAGAAGCAATCACGGCGAGTGTTGAAAAATAGGCAGCATGGCGATCACGGGGGATAATTTGCGTGGAAATAGGTTCAACGCTGAGTCCGAGCTTGTGCGCCACATGCTCCTCAACATGCGGATCAATGTTTGCAAATGTTCCCACAGCACCGGAAATCGCGCATGTGGCAATTTCTGCACGGGCGTGGTGCAAACGTGCTTTGCCACGTTCAAACTCAGCATAAAAACGTGCAAATTTCAAACCCATCGTGACAGGCTCGGCATGAATCCCATGCGAACGCCCAACTGCCACCATATTTTTTGTTTCAAAGGCACGTTTTTTCAGCGCAGCGAGAACGCGATCCATGCCCGCAAGCAACAGATCAGTCGCTTGCATCAGTTGCACCGAAAGACACGTATCTAGCACATCAGAACTTGTCATGCCTTGATGCACAAAACGGCTTGCATCACCTATGCCTTCGGCAATGACAGTGAGAAAAGCAATCACATCATGTTTGGTGACGCGCTCCACCTCATCAATGCGGGCAATATCAAAATGCGTGGGCTTGCCGTTCCATATCGCCTTCGCTGCATCTTGTGGGATCACGCCTAAATCGGCAAGAGCATCACAAGCATGTGCCTCAATATCAAACCATATAGCATATTTATTTTGGGCATCCCAAATGGCAACCATTTCAGGGCGAGCATAACGTGGTATCATAAAACCTCAATATAATTTTATGATTCCTTATAGCAGATTCGCTTCAGAGAATAAATAGTTTTATTATGATCGTGCCATCACAGGTGCTGTAGGGAGTTTCACGGTAGGTGTTGGTAGGGGAGGGGCGATCTGAGATTGCTGTGCTGGCGCAGGCGTTGCGGGTGTTGACGCGGGGTCTTTCTCAGGCTTGCGATAGACTGGCGGTGGCTCGGGTAAAAATTGCCCGTTATTTTGCGCACGTTGGCGATCAATATTTTGCAACGCCCCGATCCCTGCATTGGGGTCTTGTTGATAGTTCTGTTGGGAAGGGATTTGGCTTTGCGCACCCGCTGCAAGCAATATCGCGGCCACTAAGAGCTGCCCAAACATGGGTTGCAGCCCAAAATTTTGCAAAAATGGTGGCATACCGCCCATATATTGGTTGTATGTACCCTCTGCTGTCGAGGTTTGTAATTGTTGGGTGATTTGTTGTTGTGTCGGCACATTTGCAAACACTGCCTGTGTAGCGTTTTGTTGCGCAACGGGAGGTGCAGATGCTGAAGGCACAACGGGAGGGACATTGGGATTTTCTTTGCGATTAAAGGCATCGATTTTACGAGAATCAACATATTCTTCAAAGAATTTATCCTTCATTTGCGATGCGGGAACAACATCATTGGCAACACCACGGCTTGAATTGCCGTGCGTGATATGATACATTTTTTCACCTTGGGCGTTAGTTTCCACTTTGGTGACCATGCCAATATGCCCCCAAGCGCGGAAGCTGACTAATGCTCCTTCCACGGGCATTTCTTTCCCCATAGCTGTATTTAGTCCGTTTTTCTTGCCGTGATCCATGATCGCATCGACATTATAACGTCCTGTTCCAAGCCCTTGCAGCCATGCATCTTGCCCTGCATCCATGAAGGGCTGGGTGACGAACCCGCCACACCACGGCCAATCAGCTCCTTCTTTGCCATCCATGCACCAACGCACGACAGGTCCATCATTATTGCCTGTGGCTTCGGTTTGTCCTATTTTGCTTCGAGCGATGGTAATTGCTGTGTTCATGATGATTGCCTTGGATGATTATGATTAAACGCTACGTACATCGCGCCTTGTGATATTGGTAGCTGGGGTTTGCGGTGGCGGTACGAGCGCATTAGACGGAGGGGCGATATTGCGGCTTACGGCTAATGATAGGCTATCGAGCGCACGATTGATGGTCGGTATCCATTCCCCTTCCATAGATTCCATGACACCGATGCTTCCAGCACCTGCACGGAACGCAACCGCAGATTTGTTTGCTCCGGAATCGTGAGCAATCACGCCACGCGCAGTTCCTGATTTGACGGCATTCGAGTCTATGCCCCTCAAACCTGTATGGTTATTGGATGGTGCAAAGATTTTTGCTATATCGGGTGCTTCTGATCCGAATTTTTGCATCGCAAGAGCAAGTTCATAGGCTGTGCCAACATTTTTTAATCCTTCCACATAAAATTTTCCCGGTTCTGAACTTGCCGTGGGAAGCCCTGAGAAATTGGCAATCTCAAGGTTTTTGAAACCCATATCATCAAGACGTTGATTATACTCACGGATCAACGCATCGGGCGTAACACCGCGTGCTTTTGCCACAAGATTCATCAAATTATCTGATTCTATGTTGCTGGAAATAGCCGACATTTCATTGATGGATTTGCGCATATCTGCCGTGACACCGCCCGCCGCTTTTAACTTTGGATCGGTGGCAACCAACCATGCAGCAATGGCTTTTGTCGTCGATGCGGTATCGCCAATCTCATTCACGCGATTACCTCGAATGAGGAATCCTTGCGGATCAACAGAAGCCCATTGCGCCTCATTTTTATTATTGGTGATCCCTTGGGCGTTGCTCACATCACGCACGGCAGCTAGAACGGTCGGTGCTACAGATGTTGTTTGAGCATTAGTGCGGAAAGATACAGGTGTTGCAGTAGGCGTATTGGCTGAGGGCGTTGTTGGTTGCCCTGCTCCCAGATTATTTTGTCCGCCACCAAACATGTTGCCAAAAAAATCTCCTATTCCTTTCATGAAATCACCAGAGAATAATTTAGGCAATAGAAACACCATGCCCACGATAGCAATGAGGGGCATAAACATGTTGCCTAATCCACCGAGCATACCGCCTAAAAAATTATTTTCTTGCGGTGGCGGTGCTGCAGGTTGAGGCGCAGGACGAGAGGCTGTTTGATTGCCTCCCCCAAACATCGACATAAGTGCCATTAAAGGATTTTGTTGCGTGGTTTGTGCAGCAGGCGCAGCGGTTGGCACGGGTACAGATGCAGGCGGAGTCGTTGCTGCAGGTGCGGCGGGCGCAGTGGTTCGTGCAGCAGGTGCAGCAGTTGGTACAGGTGGCAATCCAGAAGGTACAGTATTGTTCATAGATTACAGTATAGCAAAAAGTTATTACGGTTCTATGACGATAGAATAGATTTTTTTGATTAGGTTGCGCGGATGAATGAACAGTGAGCGCACTACAGATAATCCTTTGCTAAACGCACATAATTATCCGCTGAAATGGGGATGAAATCCGATTCTTCTTGGCGCATTGGGCGCATCAAGGCGGCGGGTGATCCTGCCCATAATTCACCTGATCCCACGATTTTGCGCGGCGTGAGTACCGCACCAGCAGCCAACATCCCACCTTGCTTCACTGTAGAATGATCCAGCATCACGGCGCGCATTCCAATGAAACAATCATCCTCAATGGTGCAGGCATGAAGCATCACCGCATGACCAATCGTCACGCCTGATCCAATCACCGTTGGACCAATTTTGCGTGTCACATGAATGACGCTATTATCTTGTATGTTGGTGCGTTCACCAATCGTGATGGGCATGACATCCCCGCGAATGACCGCCCCAAACCATATGGATGAACCTGCGCCAATGGTGACATCACCAATGATCACGGCATTGGGGGCAATAAATACATCATCAGCAATGTTCGGCATAATGCCTTTATAAGGGAGAATGAGTGGTTGCATAAAGTACCTATCTAAAATTATTCTTGACTTTTTCTGTTCTTGACTTTTGGTGCATAATATTAAAGATACTCATCTTTCGCACATTCAGATACTGCGCATCTGCATGTGCGATGAGTATATGCAACAATAATAATGCAGATGGTTTGCTTCTCAAGGCTGAGTTGAACAACATCTGCTTCATACTCTTATGATTCCTGCTAAGGAAACAACGCGCTACCCATCAACCCTTCGGTTTCAGGGAATCCGCATAGAAGATTCATATTTTGTACCGCTTGCCCCGATGCGCCTTTCATCAGATTATCAATGACGGAAATAAGGATGATGCTGCGTGCATCTGATCCCGCAAAGATATTTATTAGGCAATGATTCGACCCGCGCACTGAGTGGGTGGATGGCACGTTGCCTTGCGGCATAAGATGCACAAAAGGTTCATTTGCATAGGTTTGGTGCAACTGCGCCCGTGCGGCGTTTATATCATAACCAGATTGAAGGCGGGCATAGATGGTTGCCACCATCCCGCGTTTTTGTGGGATAAGGTGAGGGACGAATGTAATGCTTGGTTGCGCGCCCAATGCCAAGCCAAGCTCTTGGTGCAATTCACCCATATGGCGGTGGTGATTGACGCTATAAGCCGTCATCCCTTCCGACACTTCATTATAGAGCATCCCTTGTTTAATGGTACGCCCTGCACCACTTACGCCAGATTTCGCATCAATAATGACAGGATCAGCTTCTAGCATTCCTGCCTTGGCAAGTGGGAGTAACGGCAATAACGAGCAAGTCGGATAGCATCCCGGATTGGCAATTAAGCGATGGTTCGGAAGATCGGTGCGATAATGTTCCGTAAGACCATACAGTGCCTCCGCTTGTAGGGCGGGGGCGTGATGTTCTTCACCATACCAATGGCGGTAGGCTTCGGCATCGACTAAGCGAAAATCGGCTGATAGATCAATGATTTTGAGATGCTTCGGTAGGGTTGCGATAATTTTTTGGCTGGTTGCATGGGGCAAGCAACAAAATGCGACATCAATATCATCAAAGTTAATCGCTTCGGTGGTGGTCAGTGGTGGCAGCGTATCATAGAACAAATGCGGGAATACATCTTGCATGTGTTGCCCTGCATGGCTGTTGGCACTGAGTGCTGCAATGTCTGCATGAGGATGGGAACGTAATAAGCGTATGAGTTCTGCCCCCGTATAGCCACTTGCACCAATAATGGCGCAACGTATGCGCGTCTGTGCCATCCTTAGTTCCCCTCTTTCGCAGAATTGGGAATAGAGGTTGACATCTCAAGCATACGCTGCAAAGGCTTGCGTGCCGCGATGATGAGATCGTCCTTTAGTTCAAGTTGCGGGGTTAAATCGCGCATACAGAGATACAGTTTTTCTAGTGAATTGAGTTTCATATAAGGGCAAGTATTGCACGAATTGCACGCGCCATCAGAAACGCCAGCCACAGGATAAAAACTACTGCCCAAAGATCGTTGTTTCATCTGATGAATGATGCCCGGTTCGGTCAGTACAATAAATTCATGCGCGGGGTGCGCTGCGGTATAATGCAACAAAGAGGAAGTCGAACCAATATGATGCGCATAACGCAACAAGGTTTCAGGGCATTCAGGATGGGCAATAATATGTGCTTTGGGATGTTGCGTTTTCAGGCGGATCAACTCACGTTCAGAAAAACGTTCATGCACCATGCACGATCCATCCCATAATAACATCTCACGCCCCGTTTTGCGCGCTAAATACGCCCCTAAATGCTTGTCGGGTGCAAAAATAATTTTTTGATCAGCGGGGATCTGCTGCAAAATCATCTCGGCATTGGTAGATGTGACAATAATATCAGTGAGTGCTTTAATCTCTGCGGAGCAATTAATATAGGTGATCGCCATATGATCGGGATGCGCTTCACGGAACGCTTTGAATGCAGGAGCAGGGCAAGAGGTTTCAAGCGAGCATCCCGCCTCTAAATCAGGTAGCAATACTGTTTTGGCAGGGTTCAAAATCTTCGCCCCTTCCGCCATAAATTTTACGCCACAAAAGACAATCACATCCGCATCCGTCTGTGCTGCTTTGCGCGCTAAATCGAGCGAATCCCCAACAAAATCTGCAATATCTTGCAGATCATCTTCTTGATAATAGTGGGCAAGAATCACAGCGTTCATTTCACGCCGCAAACGGTTGATTTCTTGCTCCATTGAAAGAGTAGAACGCGGTATCGTCGTCATTAGTAAAGCCTTATCCCTGTAGTGACACTCGTACTATACGCGCTCACCATAAGAATGCAAGCAAGATGATGTTTTTTTTCTTGACGTAGGAGAAAAAACAGGTTAGAAATGCCATCCACACGATGTGGGGGATTAGCTCAGTTGGTAGAGCGCCTGCTTTGCACGCAGGAGGTCAGGAGTTCGAATCTCCTATCCTCCACCATTTTAGTGGTTTAATGCACTGTTTTATAACGATATTCTTCATATTATTCTGCACGTACCCACAAATCAGCCCACAAAATAATCTTTGGTTGGGCGTGGATTTTTGTGGACTGTAACGGATATTTCCGCTTGTGTTTTTCTGATGTTTTCTGTATTTTCATTGCATGATAGTCGCAGTTGGCTATCTGGAGCGTCAGAACTTCATCTGTTGCGGCAATGTGCTGCCGTTTTTGCACTCCTCGGCTTTTGGTCGGGGAGGCAATGACTATGTAATAAGATTTAGGTCTAAAGGTCATTGCGTACCTTCAACAGATGGTATTCTGAACTCCCCGATCACCATGCACTTTTTGAAAGCAGGGGAAATATGAAAAAATTGATATTAGCAGGTACTGTTGCGCTGTTTTTGGGTGGGTGTGTCTCAAGTCCGCCTGAGGATTATTTCATAAAAATAGGCAAAGAATGCAATGCAGAATACAACTATGTAGAACCTTATCTTAAGGACATCCCCCATCCTAATTCTGAGAAGGTGATTGAGTGTACAAGAAAAAAGGTGTTGGCAGGTTATGAAGCAAAAGAAATACCATTAGAAATGTTTGGTTACTTGGATAGAAGGTTTGACTATAATTTGCTTTTACTAGAAAAAAGAAAAAAAGGTGAAATAACTAGAGAAGAATCTCTTGTAATGCTTAATGAATGGGATGAAAAGGAAAAGCAACTAACAATCCAAATACTCCAAACACAACAGCAATCATCAAATAATTTTTTACAAGGTATAGTCGGCGCAATGAATGCAATGCAACCAGCGTTTGATCGCTACAACATGGAAAAGCAAGGCATTAACCCATATACGGGCATCCCTTTTGCCAATGAAAGACGAGGTTTTAGCTGCTATAGAGATGGTGGGGGCAATTATCATTGCAATTAACAATCCGATTACCCCACAACCTTCCTCACAATCAGCAATATACCATCTTCATCATGTGGATTAAAATCGGGATGGGTGGCGTGATAGGCTGCTATGGCTTCTTGCTCTGATTGTCCTATTCCGCATACAATCACATGCGGGTGCTGGGGTGTGGTGCGCTTGCGTTCTATGCGTTTGATGCGGTTTGATAATACACTCATTTACGTTCCTCCAGTGCGGTGATGCGTTGCTCTAGATCTAATGTTTCATAGTGCTTGCGGTAGCCTTCCAATAAATCAGCACATGCTTTGGCTTCTTGTGGTGTGAGTTCACCCGCTGCCACCGCTGCAATCAGATGTGCATGTGCGTTTTTATTGTGCTTGCTACCCATGCTCGCTATAGCGTACAAATTTATGTGAGAAAAATATCGGATATGATGACAATTTTCTTGAGATTTATGTGCAGATGCCGTAATGAAGTAGGTTGATATGCACAACATAGTTGTAGTGAAGGAAGTGAATTTATGACGTTGCCATTAATGCCTAAAGCGACCGCAGTGTGGTTGGTAGAAAATACCGCATTGACGTTTGATCAAATTGCAGATTTTTGTGGAATGCACCCGTTGGAAGTGCAGGGGATTGCAGATGGTGAAGTTGCTGTGGGAATTCGTGGGGTGAATCCAATCGAAGCAGGGCAGATAACCAAGCAGGTGATTGAGCTTGCTGAGGCGAATCCGAAATCAAAATTGAAAGTGGATGCGCAATCCATGAAATTGGTGAAGAAGAAAGCAAAAGGTGGTAAATATACCCCCATTGCACGCCGTCAGGATAAGCCCGAGGCGGTGGCATGGTTGTTGAAAAATCATCCCTATATTTCTGATACGAAAATCATTAAATTGATTGGTACGACCAAGAAAACCATTGAATCGGTACGCGATAAGAGCCATTGGAATGCACAAAATATGACACCGAAAGACCCTGTGTTGCTTGGTTTATGCTCGCAGCATGAAATGGATGCATTGGTGAAGGCTACCCGTCCGAAGAATGATGAGATTGTCGATGTGGCAACATCGTCCTATGATGCGCATGATGATGGCTATAATGATGCATCCTACGAATCGTAGTAGTGCATAATAGCTGCATCAAGGAGGGCAGGGATGTTTGAATGGTTTTATACACTCTTGATGGCTATCTCTGCTGCCGTTTTTGCGTATGTGGGTGTGTATGCGATGCGTGAATCGTTGCGCTTTCTCGCGCCTCCCGCCACTCCGAATGCCCGCGATAATCACCGTATGCCGACTCCTAAGGGTGCGGGTTTTCCCGTGATAGTGGCGGTGATTGCCATGTTGACGGTGACAGGTGCGCAAGGTGCGTTCATTGGTGCGTTGCTGTTATTGCTGGCTGTGTCTTTTATGGATGATCATTGGGGTGTGCCTGCATGGGGGCGACTGATCGTGCATGTAGTGGCGGCAGGACTGATAACCTCTACTGTGCAGGTGCAATTTTTCTCAGAATATATGACCGCGCTGCAAGAACGCGTTTTATTAAGCCTGATGTTGGTATGGTTCATTAATCTCTATAATTTTATGGATGGCATTGATGAAATTACCTGTGTGCAGACCAGCACTATCACTATAGGGATTACAATAATCGCATTGCTGCACGCATCGGTGAGTGATGTGCTTGCCTATGATGCATTGATTGTGTTTGCTGCCATGCTTGGATTTTGGCGGTTTAATCGTCATCCCGCAAGTATCTTTTTGGGCGATGCAGGAAGTATCCCGCTTGGGGCATTGATGGGCTGGATGCTGCTGATGATAGCGCAACAGGGGCAATGGCAAGTCGGGTTGATTCTGGTGTCCTATTATGTTGTGGATTCAGGTGTGACGATGATGGCGCGGTTGCTCCGTGGGAAAAAGCCGTGGGAAGCGCATTCACAACATGCTTATCAGTATTATGTTCGTAGTGGCAAGACGCATCGTCATACGATTTATGCCCTAGGTTTGGTGAATCTATTATGCCTAGGACTAGCGGTAAGTAGTACGTTTGAAGCAGCACCAGTGCGCGTGGTTGCGGTGGCGTGCGCCTATGTTCTGGCAATGCTTTTGTTTATCTTCTTTCGGATGCGTCCGCTGCGCTCTGCAACCCCACCAAACGCTTTGAGGGAACATGCGTCTACCTAAGCGTTCCCTTGTCTCCATTATTCATGATGTGATCATGGCATCCTTGAGTTTGCCTATTGCGTATTATATGCGCCTTGGCGACGCGGTATGGAAGATCGCACCCATGCATATTGTGGAGCATTTTCTGTTGTTTATTGTGTGTTATCTTGCGGCATTGTTTGGATTTTCCATGCATCGGGAAGTGTGGCGTTATGTATCCATCAATGAGCTAAAAACCATTGCTAAAGTGATTACGGTGAGTGTGGCGATAAGCTATGCAGCCTTATTTATGGTGCAACGCTTAGCGGATGTCCCCCGCTCTGTGCCTGTGATCCAATGGATGACACTTGGCGCGATGCTGAGTTCTTCACGTATTGGCTATCGCTTGTTGCGTGAGAGCCATAAGGAAAAAAAACATGGCAAGCATCATGCTGAGACGATGAAGCGCGCCATCCCTGTGGTGATTTTGGGCGCGAATGATCATGCCGAAGGGTTTATCCGTGCGATGCAGCGTAGTGCTGAAGCACCGTATCGCGTGATTGCGGTATTGGATAAAAAATCCTTGCGTGATGGACGATCCATGCGCGGTGTGCCTATTTTCTATTTAGCCGATGATCATGCGGTGTTGGAGGCGATGAAACGCCTTGAAGATCGAGGATTAGTACCGCAACGTATGATTATTGCGCAAGAGCATATGGATCATGAGCAAGCAGTGAGTGTGCTTTCTGCGTGTGATATGTTGGGTATAGGGCTTGCGCGTTTGCCACGTCTTACCGATTTTCAACAGGGGGTGGATCATGATATTAAACCCATTGCGATTGAGGATTTGCTAGGCAGAGTACAAAGCTCGCATGATATACCTGCGATGGATGCCTTGTTGCGTGGTGCTACCGTGTTGATTACTGGGGCAGGTGGGTCGATTGGTAGTGAATTAGTGCGCCATATTGTGCAGCATCAACCCAAGCATGTGGTGTTGGTGGAACAAAATGAATATCATTTATATTTAATCGATAAAGAATTAATGCAGCTTGCGCCCGCTATTCCACGAACCGCATTGGTGGCGGATGTGCGCGACGCTGCCCATATTGAGCGTATTTTTGCATTGCATCAGCCGCATATTGTTTTTCACGCTGCAGCATTAAAGCATGTGCCGTTGGCAGAGATTAATCCTGAGCAAACGATCCTCACCAATGTGTTTGGTACGCAAATTGTTGCGCGTGCGTGTGTGCGTCATAAGGTGCAAGCGATGGTATTGATTTCTACAGATAAAGCCGTGCATCCTGCGAATGTGATGGGGGCAACAAAGCGGTTAGCGGAATATGTATGGATGCATGAAACGCGCTACGCCGATGCTATCAAGGTGGTGATGGTGCGTTTTGGCAATGTGTTGGGATCAACGGGATCGGTTGTGCCGCTGTTCCAAGAACAATTACGCGCTGGTGGACCTCTCACCGTTACGCATCCCGATATGGAGCGTTATTTCATGACGATTCGTGAAGCAGCGGGATTGGTCATTCAGGCCGCAGCGATTGCTCATGCTGGCGCATCGCTTTATGTGTTGGATATGGGAACGCCGATGAAAATTGTACATTTGGCAGAGCAGATGATACGCTTGGCAGGCTATCGCCCCTATGAGGAAATTGATATTCACTTCACGGGCTTACGCGCTGGTGAAAAATTAACGGAAGAATTGGTCTATCATACCGAAGCCTTGCAGCCGACAACACATCCCAAGATTCGACGCTCCGATAGTTTGGCGCATGTGGTGTTGGATGATGATGCCATGGATGAGCTGTATCATGTATGCCATGCCTATCAACCACAAAAATCACGTTTTTGGTTGCAGCGTTTGGTACAAGAATATAACCCAGAATTAGCGAAGGTTTGAATGATGAATGTGTTTCGTTCATGAAACATATAATGGTAAAACACTATAAATCCCAATAGGTTTGTCCTTTATTCAAGGCAAACCTATTGGCATCTATTAGCTTGCGAGTTCCTTCTCTATGTCGAGAAGGAGTTGCTCGATTTCTTCTAGATCTGTTTCCTTCACCCAAGCCATGCTATGTCTCGTTTTTCCGACAAGGGAAAGCCGAATCGCAAATGCTTGGATTTTAGTGGCAGGAAGCAGGGCAATTTTTTGCCGTGCTACATCGATCATGATGCTTTCGACTTGTTCGTAATCAATGTTGGTTGACATGGTTCTAGCGTTCCTTTGTGAGTGTACAATCCCAAAGTTACAGCTTCTTCAGACAGAAAGTCTATAAAAAATAAGGTGCTTTCATTAAAAGAAGCGTAAACAAGGGTAAGTGTTAAATATAAACCATGGTTGCTATTTTGTCAACTATTAACATAGTAACAGCGCGTCTCGCATGAATTTTCTTGCGTTTTTTGCTTATGTGTGTTTAATGATTTTTTGTCAAAGTATTTAGAAAAATCTATGAACCCGACTTCAATCAAAACCGCATTGCTTTCTGTAACCGATAAGACGGGGCTAATCCCATTTGCACAAGGGTTGGCACGTCATCATGTGCGTCTACTCTCAACAGGTGGTACGGCACGTTTATTACGTGAAGCGGGGCTGGATGTGACCGATGTGAGTGATCATACGGGATTTCCTGAAATGATGGATGGACGGGTGAAAACATTGCATCCCAAAGTGCATGGTGGTATTTTAGCGCGCCGTGATGTTGCGGACGATGCGCAGGCGATGCGCGCCCATGCTATTGAGGCGATTGATTTAGTGGTGGTGAATCTGTATGCCTTTGAGGCAACCGTTGCACGCGGAGCAGATTATGCGCAATGCGTTGAAAATATTGATATTGGTGGTCCTGCCATGATCCGATCGGCAGCAAAAAATCATGCGCATGTGACAATAGTCGTCTGCCCTGATCATTATGATACGGTGCTTGCCGAGATGGATAGGCACGCGGGTGCTACCAGCTTTGACATGCGCAAAAAGATGGCAGCAACTGCCTTTGCGCATACAGCACATTATGATGCGACGATTAGCAACTGGTATGGTGTGCAATGTGCAGAGCCATTCCCGCAGCAACTCACCGTGCCAATGACCCGCCTACAAGCGTTGCGTTATGGGGAGAATCCGCATCAAGAAGCAGCGTTTTATGCTTCCGGGGCAGTGCAAGGAACGCTTGCAGCAGCGCAGCAACTGCATGGTAAGGAATTGAGTTTTAATAATATTAATGATACAGATGCCGCATGGGCGTTGGTATGCGATGTGGCAGAACCTGCCATTGCAATCATTAAACATGCCAATCCGTGCGGTATGGCAACGGCAAAAACAATGGTTGAGGCCTACATACGTGCCTTCGCGTGCGATCCGCAAAGTGCCTATGGCGGTATCATCGCGGCAAACCGTACTGTCGATGCTGAAGCTGCAAAGGCAATCGGCAAACAATTTGCGGAAGTGGTGATTGCGCCTGATTATACCGAAGAAGCAATCCATATATTGCGTGAGAAGAAGAATGTACGTGTGTTGCGCACAGGGGCATTATTGCCAAAATCACATATGATGAATGTACGCAGTGTCAGCGGGGGGTATCTGATCCAAACGCATGATGATGTGGTGATGCTGGAAGGCAAGGGATTGCAGCATGTCACGAAGCGCACTCCTACGGCAGCGCAAATTGAAGATATGATGTTGGCGTTCACCGTTGCCAAGCATGTGAAATCCAATGCGATTATTTTGGTAAAAGATGGTGCAGTGGTTGGCATTGGGGCAGGGCAAATGAGCCGTATCGATAGCGTGCGTATTGCGTGTGAAAAAGCCAAAGCAGCAGGGTTGAGTACGGTGGGTACGGCACTTGCATCCGAGGCGTTTTTCCCCTTTGATGATAATGTGCATTTGGCAGCAGAGGCAGGCGTTGCGGCAATCATTCAACCGGGGGGATCGATCCGTGATGATGATGTGATTGCAGCCGCGAATCAGCATGATATGGTGATGAGTTTTACCGCGATACGCCATTTCAAACATTAAGTACGTGCCATGCATGACCTCATGGAAATAGTTCGGTTTTGTGTGCCACGTACCAGCACGATGGCGCGCTATGTGCATCTGGTGGTGCTTGGGGCAGTGCATGGCAATGAACCATGCGGGGCAGAAGCGATTGCGCGGATGATTGCGGATATAAGAGCGCAAAAAATAACCTTAACATGTGGCATGGTGACGTTTGTGCCGATTACTAATCCGCGTGCCTATGCACAAGGCGTGCGCTTTATTGATCGTAATTTGAACCGTCATTGTTACCCCAAAGCAGCATTGCAGGCTTATGAAGATGGGCTGGACGCGCCGTTATGTGCGTTGTTGGATGAGGCAGATTATTTGCTGGATATTCATTCCTATCAATCACAAGGCGGGGCATTTTGCTTTCTTGGGACAAGCAGCGCGCAGGAAATTGCTTTTGCGCGGGCGTTGAACGTATCTACCTATATTCACGGATGGGCAGAAGCATTTAGCCGTGATGCAACGGAAGAGCAGCAGCGTGCATCGCTTGGCACAACCGATCGCGTGCGGGCGAATAAGCGAGGCGCATGTGCGGTGACGTTGGAATGTGGGCATCATAGCAACCCTGATAATGCCGATATTGCTTATGATAATATGATGCGTGCCATGCATCATGTGGGAATGGTGGATAGGATGCCATGTGAGCCTGTGGAATATGCAACGCAACAATGCATTCGGATGCATTCAGTCTATTATAAAGAGCGGGATGGCGCGTTGGTGCAGCCATGGAAGCATGGTGATCGCGTTGCATTGGGGCAAGTGATTGCCCGTTATGCAGACGGAACAGAAATTCGCGCCCCTAAAGATGGGGTGTTGGTACTCCCTAAAACAACCACGGATCACACCCTTGGTTCAGAATGGTTTTATTTTGGTGAGGAAGTAGCATTCCCTAAAATTTAGGGATGCGTACATTCAGTGTTTGCGCAAGATGCTCTAATTCACCATAATAAGCAGCGCGACGCATGAAACGCGGCATAATGCCACTCCATTTGAATTCCCCTTTGAGTCTTCCATCCGCTTCTTCACCTGTGAAATTATAGGCAAACAAATCTTGCATGGTAATCGTATCGCCCTCCATCCCGATAATTTCTGATACATAGGTGATACGGCGCATTCCGTCACGCATTCGGCTGATCTGCACAATGACATTGATAGCAGAAGCTACCTGTTGACGAATAGAGCGCATCGGCAAACCAAGATTCGCCATACCCACCATATTTTCTAAACGTGATAAGCAATCGCGTGGGTGGTTGGCGTGGATGGTGGTGAGCGATCCTTCATGGCCCGTATTCATCGCTTGCATCATATCAAAGGCTTCAGAACCACGGCACTCACCGACGATGATACGATCGGGGCGCATACGTAGGGCATTTTTTACCAGATCGCGCATCGATACTTCTTCTTCACGCACCCCGTGATTGTTGAACGTCATCGGCTTGGTTTCTAAGCGCACCACATGTGGTTGCTGTAAGCGTAATTCCGCTGCATCTTCAATCGTCACAACGCGCTCATCATCTTCAATAAAGTTGGATACTGCGTTTAGCAAGGTGGTTTTCCCTGAACCTGTTCCGCCTGATATGATAATGTTAAGGCGGCATTTGCCCATAATTTTGAGGATTTCCGCTAATTGCTTCGAGATATTTTGCTGTTCGACCATCATATCTAAGGTGATGCTGCGCTTGGAGAATTTACGAATGGCGATCGATGTACCATCCACAGCCAAAGGCGGGGCAATAATGTTGACACGAGAGCCATCAAGCAAACGCGCATCGACTAATGGGCGATTTGGGTTGATCTGCCTGCCAATGGCTGCAACAATTTTTTCGGCAATATCCATGACTTCACCGTCACTAGGAAAGGTGACATCGGTTTTTACCAATTTACCACGACGTTCAACATAGATGGAGTTATGACGATTGATTAAAATATCATTGATGGTTTCATCGGCAAGCAAGGGCTGCAACACCCCCATATTGGAGAGCTGATGCAATAATGCTTGCGTGAGTTCTTCTTGCGATGATGATCCGAGTGCTTGAACGGACGATTGAAGACGTTGCGTGACGATAGGTTCAGCAGTCTTCCCCTGAGGCTGCGGTTGATGCTGGTGGCGTTCATAACGTATCGCATTAATTTCATCTTCTAGGCGACGAATATGTTGCATTAACATTCCAATGGCTTCATCACTCATGTCTACTCCTTTGTGGATCAACGTCCTACTTTTAATATGTTTGCTTGTCGTACCATCGCGCATACTTGTGGATGACGTGGGAACGTTCCTGTCCATGCATGGCTGCCATGAGTGCTGCCATCAGGTTTCTTTTCTTCTTTATAGACAAAAATATCCTGCATCGTCACCACATCACCCTCAATGCCAATGACTTCGGTGATGCGACTGACATGACGATGCCCGCTGCCAGAGCGTTCTGCTTGAATAATGAAATGAATCGCTGATGCCATTTGCTTACGGATTGCTATGGTTGGCAAACCTAACCCTGCCATGCCGATCATATTTTCAATACGCGCTAAGCCGTCACGTGGCGTGTTGGCGTGAATGGTAGTGAGTGAGCCATCATGCCCCGTATTCATCGCTTGAATCATGTCAAATGCTTCTGATCCACGCACCTCTCCGACAATAATACGTTCAGGGCGCATACGCAGAGCATTTTTCACAAGATCGCGGATGGTGACAATACGTTGCCCTTTTTGTTCATGGGTGATGGATTCAAGACGCACCACATGTTTGATGGGAAGTTGCAATTCCGCAGAATCTTCGATGGTAACAACGCGCTCACGTTCACCAATATTTTTACAAATAGCATTAAGGAGGGTGGTTTTCCCCGAACCTGTTCCGCCAGAAATCACCATATTGGCACGCGCATTACCGCAACAACGCAAAAAGACTGCCATTTCATCGCTGATACCACCTGTTTTTGCCATGGATTCCAGCGTGTGCTTGCCACCACTAAATTTACGAATCGAGAGTGATACACCATCAATCGCGACGGGCGGAATGACGATATTGACCCGCGATCCATCGGGAAGGCGTGCATCCACTAAGGAATTTTCGCCATCCAAACGACGACCGCAATATTCAGCAATTTCAATCGCCATTTGTGCTAATTCTTCTTCTGATTCAAAGGCTAAGGGAGTGAGTTCCATCACGCCTTGACGTTCAACAAAGATTTGATTCGCGCCGTTGATGAGAATATCATTGATGGTGGGGTCTTGCAATAAGGGCGCAATGGCACGGTAATCAGGCATTTTTGGGATGTTCGTTGCAATGACATGCGCAATTTCTTCGTTGGAAATGGTTGCACTTGGTTGGTGTCCGTCCAAATTCAAGCAACGCGTCTCAAGACGTGATGCAAGCTGTTCAAACATTGAAAGTGTGTGATATACATGATCCGTCACATCCTTGATGGCATCCATCAATTCATTTTGTGACTGTTGCGCAAGTTCATTCATAGTCAATCCTCTAAAGTTGCGTAATATACCCATTTCACTTCAAGGGAGTGGAGTCCTTGTAAGTGAAATGAAGGGTAGTTCTTATTAAAGATACTCATCGTTTCCACATTTTGATACTACGCATCTTCATGTGCGATGAGTATAAAGCAAAACTATTAAAGTATTTCTAAGCAAAATACATCCTTTTTTTTATTTTTTCTTCGTTCGATGGAAGAAGGGATGCCAAGCTGCTGACGATATTTCACCACGGTACGGCGTGCGACATCGATGCCACGTTTATTCAACATATCAGTAATGGCATCATCGGAGAGGATTTTTTGATGCGATTCTGCATCGATGATGGTGCTAATCAGATGCATCACTGATCGGTTGGAATAATCTTCACCGCCATTGCTATTATGCACATGGGCATTGAAAAAATATTTTAGTTCAAATGTACCGCGATCACACATAAGATATTTTTGCGTTGTGATACGACTCACGGTGCTTTCATGGCAGGATATTTTGGTGGCAATATCTTTGAGTGTCATCGGTTTGAGATATTTAATACCATAAGCAAAAAAATCATGCTGTAATTCAATGATGGCTAGGGCAACATTCAATAAGGTGTGATTGCGTTGATGAATGGCTTTGACCAACCAATTTGCGTGCATCATATGTTCATTAATAGCTTTGAGTTCGCTGCGATCACGAATCTGAGCGCGCAAATGATTCGAATATTGCGTGTTGAGTGCGATTTTGGGTAATACCTCTTGATTGAGTTCCACACTCCAGCCACCGTTTTTCATCGCCCGTACCATCAGTTCAGGGACAACACAATCTGTGATGCTGCTGGTATCATAGCCACTGGCAGGTTTGGGATTACAACTTTTGAGTAGTTGGATGAGCTGCCCTAGTTCGGGCAGTTCCACGCCACAGACCTTACATAATGCCTTCATCGATCGTTGCGCCACAAGATCAAGATGATCAAGCAAAGCACGCATGGGCAGGCTATAAAGATTACGCTCGATAAGTTGTAGGGTGAGGCATTCTTTTAAGGAGCGCGCCGCAATGCCTGTCGGTTCACATTGTTGGAGATAGCTGACGAGTTTATCATGCAGCGTAGGGTCAATGCCAAAGAGCGCGGCGCGTGCTTCAGAATCATGGGGCAGATAGCCCGCAGCATCCAGCATATCCACCATCCATTCGACTGCTTTTAACTCCCATCCGTGCAGATCACTCATGCGCAGTTGCTCCATGAGTGCTTCATGCAAGGAACGTGTGGCAACAAGATGATCCTGCCCATCATAAGAGGAGAGATCATGCCCCGATGCAGGATCACGCCATGATTCAGCATGGTCGTCCGCTTCCGCTCCCCATAAATGTTCCCCTTCCATATCCAACGCTGTGGTTGGATCAGGAAGATCAGAGGAGGGGGATTCAAGCGTGCGTGCGGGATCATCGGAGAAACCCTCATCTTCACGGGTGAGGAGAGGATTTTTTTCCATTTCTTCATCAATGGCACGGTTCAAATCTATCGTGGAAAGTTGCAAAAGCTGAATCGATTGCCGCAACTGCGGTGTCATCGTCAAGCCTTGTCCGATACGTAGTTCTAAAGCTGCTTCTACCATAATCATGTTATTTGTATAGTTGATTGAATGCAAACAATGTGCCAAAATATTTAAGAAACTATTAGCAAGCCTGTATTATAGAGCATTTTTTTGCTGGTTACGGTGCAGCAACATAACGTAGCTCCCAACTAATGCCACTACGTTCTTCTGTGGCACGCCATGCAATGCATAATTGCAAGGTTTTTTGAGGCTTGCCTTGTACCCCGAGAAACACACTTTCTTCGACATGCAAGAAATTTGCAGCACTGGTGGAGAATAACCATTCTTGCCCGCTTACTAAGGTGAGGAGGATGCCATGTTCTTTGCGCGGTTGACAGCGTACATCGGGATGCAAATGAAAACGTACCGCGACATCCAGCCCGTTTGTGGCAAGATGCTCTGCCCCTGACCAATGCAACATATCCTTGCCACGCATCATGCGTTCATGATGATAGACATCTAGTTGACGTTCATGCGTTACACCATGCGCTAAGGGAAGAAGTAGTTGTAGGGTGGTATGGCTATCATGCGACTTAAGTGTTTGTGAGGCATGGTAGGGCGTATGCGTATCTGGTGCATCATCAGTGCTGCTTAAAACGGAAAATGCCGAAGGTTGCTGCATGGCGTGTATCCATGCATTGCTCGTGCCGACATACGTCCCACAATTCACGATCAGACGCTCTTTCGCCACCGAAAATTCGATTGAACCTACGCCCACGGGTGCATCCTGCCGTGCGCTCGGGGGGATGCGTGTTAATAAGAGCGATTGATGCGCGCCATGAATACGTGCATAACCGCTTGATTCTGCCCTATGCGCTTTAGGTGATGGTGACGCAAGATCAATACCCGCTTGCTGCAAACATTGTGCAATCAATGTTGGGTCATCCATAAGATTCTGTTGAAAAAGTCCAAGTTTGCCATCCCCGTGGATAATCATGCGTAAAAAAGCACCCATACGCGCAATAGCGTGATCAAGCGGTTCAAAAGCAATCGAAATGGTTTCAAGCATTTCTTTCATTTCAATGAGGGTACGCAAAAATTGTACATGATGATGGGGACTGAGCGAAATATGCCCGCCATCGGGTAAAATATCGCGCTGTATGAGCATCTCAAGCCATCGTAATAAAGGTTGCAATAAGTCAATCAGGGAAGGGAGTGCTGTGGCTGCCGCAAGCAAACCTTTGAGTGCATTGGGGCTTAATGCTTCGGGGTTCGTACACCCTAATTGATAAAGCATCTGAATGTGGCGCAATAAGGCACGTTCATAACGCACAAAAAAAGTTTTGCTGCCACCGCGCAACACAAAGGCACGATAATAGAGCCAATGCGCCAAGCGTTCTCCTGCAACTTCAGGTTCCCACGCGCTGGAGTGGAGATCATCGTGTGGCGTGATTAAGGTGAAGCCATTGATGAATTCGCGTGCAAAAGAGCTGGCAATTTTTTCACTATGAATCGCAACCACATCTTGCAACCATCCGAAGGAAAAAAACTCACGATGCCAATCAACGCTGATTTCTGCAACATTCCATTGGATATGCCCTGCCATTTCAACAGTTTCACCGCAAAAGGTGAATTCACGTTTGATGATTTTTCGTCCACGATTATGGGTCAACGCCCATGCGGGGCGGTAGATTGGCTCATGGGTGAGTGCTTCCGCAAACCATGCTGCCCCAACTTGAAGCTGCAACCACCATAATTTCCATCGTATTGTACCCATCAGCCTATTCCTCACTCCAGACATACAATGTACGGTGAGTTGAGGTTTTTTGCAAGCATCTTGAAGTTTTTCGCTATAATATGGTGCGTGTGCTGTAACCACTGCCCCGAATATCAACGCACGAGCAAATCTTGATAGAATGAATCTTGCCGTCCAAACTACGTTCCCAAAAACCAAGGAATTTCTTTAGTTCAGGAAAATCAGGCGTAGCATCGAGGTCTTGCCACACATAGCATTGTAATAAACTTGGGTGATCTGGAAAGCGATAAAATATCTCCGCCGTTGTGAGGCGATAATCCAGCATAATCATGCGTTCAATATCTGTATTTCCCATAGTCCTACTATAGCACAAAAAACGCCTATGCGCAACGAATTCTATGCAAGATACGGCAAAATACATTGCGCTGCCGCATCACTGGCAAGAATCCCTTGAGGATTGCGTAATTGATGCAACGCCGTGATGGCGCGATCTGCTTGTTCTTGCCGTGCTTGGGGATGTTTAAGCAGCGCGTGCATCGCGTTAGCAAGGTGCGTGGGATTACACTGTTCTTGAATCAGTTCAGGAATCACATAGGCGCGTGCCATGATGTTGATGAGGTTCACATACGGGATACGAATAAGGTGTCGTACCATATAGGCGGTGAGGGGATGCACATGATAGGCTGCTACCATCGGTACTCCGTAGGTGGCAATTTCTAGGGTAACAGTCCCTGTTTTGGTGAGTGCAAGATGGGTCGTGCGCATCACTTCCGCACGCTCATCTTCATGTTGCACAAGGCGTACAGGGCAACAAAAATCGGAGACATCAATCACATCTGCCACCATCGGATGCACAATCATAGAGACGTGCATATCGGGATAATGATTGCTTAATTGCGTGATGCTGTCACGAAAAATGGGCAATAAATGCTGAATTTCACCACGTCTGCTCCCCGGAAATACGGTAAGATGCAAAGGCGTTCCTAAGGCAAGAGGCAGAATCGGGGCGCAATCATTGCCTAATTGATCCACCACAGGATGCCCCACAAAAGTGGTTTTTAAGCCATATACCTCAAAATAACGAGGTTCAAACGGCAAGAGGGTGAGTAAATGATCGCATAGTTCCGCCGTGCGTTTGGCACGTTCTTGTTTATACGCCCATACGGTCGGGGCGACATAATGAATGCAGGGAATGCTTGTACCAAAATAGCGACGTACCCATTCCAGCACACGAAAATTGAACCCCGGAGAATCAATGGTAATGATGACATCCGGTGGATTTGCGGCAAGTGCATCACATGTTTCTTTAATACGGCACAGCACACGCCATGCATGGGGGAGGACTTCAACAAACCCCATCAGGGCAATATCGCGCATAGGAAAGAGCGATCTCATCCCTTGTTCCGCCATCTTCACGCCACCAATGCCCACAAACTCAAGGCGATCACCAGTGAAATAGCGCAACGAGTCCATTAAGCGTGCGCCGAGTACATCACCCGATGCTTCACCTGCAATGATAAAGACGCGTTGTTTATTCTTCATGCGCCCACCATCATGCCTTCAATAAAGAGGCTATAGTCATTAGCGCGGGCAATCATCTCGGTTTTATCAATCATCACGCCTTTATGGGCAGCAAGCATCATCCCTGCATAGCCACCATGGCGCAAGGCTTCCACCGTTTCTAATCCCACGGCAGGCATATCCACCTGTTCGGATTGCCCTTGTTTGGGCAGTTTCACTAACACCGCACCATGTGCATGGGGATAATGGGCGCAACGCTGCAACAAGGCTGCTGTGCCTTCCATTGCCTCAATGCCCAATATATGCCCATGGGATACTACGATCGCTTGCCCTAAATCATAGGGGGATAAGGTCATGAGGATGTCATAGCCCCGCTTAGCATCATTGCGTGCTTGTGCGCTTGGGTGGGTATGCGTCATCACCCCTAAATCGGCGGTGAGCGTATCGGTCACATCGCCAATGCGTAACATGTGAAATCCCTGTTCTTCAAAAAATGCGACAATACACGATAATAAGGCATCATCACCCGCAATTAATGTGCCACCTATGCGTTTGAGTAAGGCGCGTCCCATACTATCAGGCATGAGTGAGGCAAGCGAAGGGCGCACGACCCCTCCTGCCATGACAATATCGGAAATGCCCTCCGCACGTAAGGCATCCATTGCTTGCCCCACTGCGCCCATGCGACACCATACATGCTTTTGCCCTTCCACCAATGCTTGGGGAGTTTGCCCTTTGATCGCGATAATAAAGACATCACGCCCTTGGCTGGAACATGCACGAAGAATGCGCTGCGGTAAATCCCCTGTACCTGCAATCATTCCAATGGGAGCGATGTTCGATGCCATAGCTTATGCTGCATCCTCATGGTTTGGATGATCTTGCTTGGGTACACATAGCGAGCGTTTACTGCCCATGCGGATGAAATCGAGGACATCACGTAACACCGCATCATGCTGTGAGGATTGTGTCATATGTTCAGCACGTTGCTGCAATGACCCTTCCGCCTCACCATGAAAGAGCGCACGATAGAGGGCGCGCATTTCATGGATGGTTTCGCGGGTGAAGCCACCGCGCTTTAAGCCAACTAAGTTTAATCCAGAGAGATGCGCCCGTTCGCCCATCACTGAACCAAACGGAATGACATCATGTTCAACGCCCGACATACCACCAATCATGGCATAATGCCCAATACGGACAAATTGATGCACGGCAGCAAGACCACCAATCACCGCATAATCACCCACGCTTACATGCCCTGCGAGGGTAGCATTATTCGCCATAATCACATGGTTGCCAATCGCGCAATCATGCGCCACATGCACGCCCACCATATATAAGCCATGATTACCGACACGGGTAATGCCGCCCCCGCCTTCGGTGCCGATATTCATCGTGACATGCTCACGGATGGTATTATGCTCTCCGATGATTAAAGTTGCAGGTTCACCGCGATATTTCAAATCTTGTGGGGCAGTGCCAAGGGAGGTGAAGGGATAGACGATAGTCTGCGCGCCAATGGTGGTATGCCCATCAACAAAGACGTGCGCCATCAACGTCACGCCATCGTGCAAAGTGACATGCTCACCAACAATAGAATATGCACCTATCGATACGTTCGTACCTAATTGTGCTTTAGGGTGAATAATCGCCGTTGGGTGAATGGAAGAATGATGGTTCATGAGGAGGCATCCGTATGAGGTTTATCAACAATCATGGCAGAAAATTCTGCCTCCGCTACTTTCACACCTTCCACATAACAATCGCCGATGAATTTCCAGACATTGCCACGCGAACGTACCACGCGCACATAGACACGCAACTGATCCCCCGGCACAACCAATTTACGAAAACGTGCCGAATCAACCGTCATGAAATAGACCAATTTGCCTTCTGCTTCTTTGCCTAGGGTATAGACGACCAAAACGCCCGCTGTCTGTGCCATGGCTTCAACAATCAACACGCCCGGAAAGACGGCTTGATCAGGGAAATGCCCTGCAAAACATGGCTCACCTGCACTGACATTCTTAATGCCTAGCCCCGAGATATTACTTTGTAGATTCACGACCTTATCGACCATGAGAAAAGGAAAACGGTGCGGAATCATATCTTTGACGCGCTCATGCCCGACATTATCAAGACCTGTATCAATGATCCATGGCGCGCTTTCTGGTGCGGTTGTTTCTGTCATAGTACCTCATGTTCTGATGATCGTTTAGGATGAATAAGTTGTGCGAGCTTCACGCTCTGACGATGCCAATCTTTGATGGGAACGGCGGGGCATCCACCATAGGCTTTGCCACCCTCTAAATCATAGGTGACACCACTCTGACCTGCAATTTGTGCGCCTGCTCCGACATGCATATGCCCAGCAACACCGACTTGTCCGCCAAGTACGCAGCCATCCCCTAGTACGCTGCTACCTGCAACCCCTGCCTGCCCGACAATCACACAGCCACGACCAAGGCGAACATTATGGGCAATCTGTACAAGATTATCAATTTTTGTGCCTGCTCCGATGATGGTATCTGAATTAGCACCACGATCAATGCATGTGTTCGAGCCAATCTCCACGCCATCTTCTATCAAGACGCGTCCAAGTTGCGGCACAGGAATATGCCCGCTGCGCGACAAGGCAAAGCCAAAGCCATCTTGCCCAACCTGCACGCCACGATGCATCACTACGCCATTTCCTATAAGTGCATGAGAAATGCTGCATAATGCCCCAATATGGCAGCCATCACCGAGCATTACGCCTTGGCTTATGACGCTGTTTGCGCCAATGATGCAGCCATTGCCGATCTCCACATGTGCCTCAATCACGACTCCTGCACCAATGGTGCAATCTGCGCCGATCTGCGCCGTAGGATCAATGATAGCGGAAGGATGGTGATCATGGCGTGCAGTTGGTGCGGGATAAAAGAGTTGGGCAATGCGGGCATAGCCACGGTAAGGATCGTCAGTGAGGAGTAGGCGCATCCCGTGCGGGGCGTGTGCTTGCGCGGAGGGGCGTATGATGCACGCCCCAGCCTTACTTACCTTGAATGCATGAAGAAATTTGCGGTTATCGAAGAATGCAAGATCAGTGATTTCAGCGCGATCAAGTGGGGCGACATCATGCACCACATATTCCGCATCATCCGCACATGCGAGGGTTGCTCCGATATGGTGCGCAAGATCTGCAAGAATCTTGGCATCTGTGCGATGAAAAAAACGAGGATCAGCCATTGATTATCAGTTCCAAGTTGCTTGCTTATCCGCCTACATTCACATTCATGCTAGGAAGTTCTTTGTTTAATTGCTGCAATACATCATTGGTGATGTCTAATGATGGTTTGGTATAAAGCAGTTGCGTGGAAGGCGCGACCATATCATAATTGCGCTCTTGCGACATTTTCGCGATGATCGTGATCACGCGTGTTTGGATTGTTCCAATCGATGCTTCAAACGCCTGACGTAATTTCATGCGCTTCGTACCCACATCTTTTTGGGCATTTGCTGCTTTTTCACGGAATGCTTGGACTTTTTCCTTGAATACATCCGCAGAGAGCAAACTGCGTTGTTTAACAAGCTCTTGATCGCTTTTTTGCAATTCTGTTTCAGTTTTTTTCACCTGTGCTTGGAATTCTTTTAATTTGCTATCTAGTTGTAGTTTTGCACTTTTTGCGGCACTTGCTTCTGCCATAATGCGTTGCATATCCACTGTTGCCATGGTGAATGCGTTGGCGTTGCTTGCGCCCAAAAGTGCAACCAATGCGCATGTAATACCGAATGTTCTGTTCATGTGCGTATCTCCTCTATGTCATGATAACTACTCGTGTAGCAAGTAATGGGATTTTTTTCTACAATAAAATGCGAACCATCATAGAATTTTTAGGACTATAGCGTATCATGGCAACAATATGATGCTCAGGAGGGCGATTTTTTTATGGATAAAAGGATTCTACTTGCTTTATGCATAGGCAGCACAATGATGCTGGGCGCATGTGACCATCATAATCAAGAAGGCTTGAAACCCGCAAGCGCAACGGATGTGAGTGCGGATCGGGGGCTTGTCCCTGCGATTATACGTCAGATTGTGCCAAAAGGGGGTGTGGCGCATCGTCCAGCACGCGTGCTTCTTCTTTAAGTAAGATAGGAATGCCGTTGCGAATGGGGTACGCTAACTGTTGCGCAAGACTAATAAGTTCCTGTTTTTCCTTATCATAGATAAGCGATGTTTTGCTGATGGGGCAGACAAGCAGACTAAGTAATTCCTCGTTGAATGCGAGGTTAGGGCGTGGCGTGGAGCTATCAGACATAAAAAATTTCCTCAAGGTGTTTTTTCTTCTTGCAATTTAGCATAAACACGCTATTATCCGCAACCTAAACATAACGCAAAAAAAATACATAATGCGTTAGGCAAATGCGGGTGTAGCTCAGGGGTAGAGCGCAACCTTGCCAAGGTTGAAGTCGAGAGTTCGAATCTCTTCACCCGCTCCATTTTTTCAAATAAAATATAGGTGAGAGTTTTGAGTAACTCTCAATTTTTGTTATGCCAGTGATAAGCTGGTATCCATAAGCTACTATTAGTACTGGATGCCTGCCCTTACGCAGCAATGACGGACTTTTTTGTCAAACGACTATATCAGCTAGAGAACGCGTGGAGCGGGAAGGCGGGTGACAATCGCTTCGAGTACTTCGGCAATGCCAATACCTGTTTTAGCAGAAATGAGTAAGGCATCGGAGGCATCAATGCCGATCACTTCTTCAATTTGTGCTTTGATACGCTCAGGGTCTGCAGCAGGAAGATCGATTTTATTCAAGACGGGAATGATTTCATGGTTGGCATCAATGGCTTGATAGACGTTCGCTAATGTTTGCGCTTCCACCCCTTGCGATGCATCCACCACCAAAAGTGATCCCTCACAAGCTGCCAAACAACGGCTTACTTCATAAGAAAAATCCACATGCCCCGGAGTGTCCATAAGGTTGAGAATATAGGTTTCGCCGTCCTTAGCGTGATAGGTCAAGCGGACTGTTTGTGATTTGATGGTGATACCACGTTCGCGTTCAATATCCATGCTGTCAAGTAGCTGATCGTGCATGTCGCGTGCATCAATCGCACCGCAATGTTGAATGAGGCGATCCGCAAGGGTTGATTTGCCATGATCAATATGGGCAACAATCGAAAAATTACGTATGCGGTGCAGTGGAGTGGGCATAATGTTCCTTATTCTGTGGGGCGTTGTGGTATCGCAAAATTGCGAAGCACACACAATACATTATATATACCCATTTCACTTCAAGGAGTTGAGTCTGTCAAGTGAAATGAAGGGTATATCTTATTAAAAAATACTCATCGTTTTCACATGTTGATACTACGCATCTTCATGTGCGATGAGTATAACAGGATTTGAGAGGAGGTAAAGCATAAAATTATATTTAACCTTATTTAACCTAAGTCCTATATGATAGGAGGTGGTATTAACCATCAATGGAACTGCTTTATGGATCATATTTCCAAGCCACAACATCATCGTGAAGGCTTTTCTCTCATAGAATTAGCAATCGTTTTGACTATTTTAGGCATCATCGCAGGTGGGGTTTTGACAGGGCGACATCTTATTCGTAGCGCGCAACTACGCACGATTATTACGGAAAAAGATCGTCTGCAATCCGCAGTAAACACCTTTGAGGAAAAATTTGATGCTCTACCCGGAGATTTTGCGGGTGCAGTGGCGTTATGGGGCGTTATGCCGACAGGGGCGTGCCAGATTGGTTATGGGACAGGAGCGCGTGATGCCACGGGTACACAAACCTGCAATGGTGATGGTAATGGCGATATATGGTTTCCGCATTCAGTTGGAAATAATGCGGAAGGCGTGTTGTTTTGGCAGCATTTGAGTAATGCTGGGCTGTGGGAAGGACGTTATAGCGGTGTATTTAGTGGGTGGGGAGCAGCAGGATCATTTTATTTTAGCAAATTTGGGGAAAGTACCTATGTGATTCCCCATCATTATCGCGTTTCTTATCCTGGGGGAATTATACCGCGATCAGATTTAATATCATTTGAAGGGGAATATGGGCATACGATGGTGTATAAGTCGAATGACAACACGTACAATGTTTTGCTTCCCGAGGAAGCCTACAATATTGATAGAAAAATGGATGATGGATTGCCGGGTATTGGCATGGTGGTGACGCGAGAACGCGATGGCGCGCTATGCAATACGCTTCCCGCGAGCAGTTCCACGGCAGCAGAGCTTTATACCTATAACAGAGCGCATGATCAACGTGCGTGCGAGATAGAATTTAAGAATATGTGGTGATGATTATCGACGTGAGGGATGTGCGCGCATCAGCGCAATGCGAGCATAGCTATATAAACCATAGAGGGTGCTTGTCGCAAGTAAGGTAGAGCCGATGACGGGAATGATGATACAAGAAGCATAGACTGCAAAGAAAATCAAGTTAGTGCGCGGTAGGTGAAAGCGTTTGATGGCATTATGGAGGGCAGCTATGCCCGAACAAGTATAAGGAATCAACAGAATAATCCCCGCAATACGGGCAGAATGAGCGAAAGCCCCCGTCATTTCTGCACCACAAAACCATACAAGCAGCAATAAAATAAAGATAGGATGCGCAGGCACATAGGGCGTGAGATGCACCGATGGGCGCGGGGATGCAGAAAAGCATTGGATGATTTGATGTGCAAGCCCTGCCGCTAAGATAAGCATCACGACATAATGACACCATAGGGATGAAATCAGAATTTCTTGCAGCATTTCTTTGGAAAATTTATAATCAGGAAATTCTTTTTGTATTTGTTCGATAAGGAGGGGAATATCTGAGAGGTAACTTTGCTCTAGCATAAAAGGAAAAGCATGTTCCGACATGCCCAGTGCAAGATAAAAAAGTGCGGTATACATGCACGCTAAGGTAAGGGCGTATCCTAAGGGTGTCCAATGAAGTAATTTGCG
The DNA here is from genome assembly GCA_004293935.1 of Alphaproteobacteria bacterium. Lineage (GTDB taxonomy): Bacteria > Pseudomonadota > Alphaproteobacteria > Rickettsiales > UBA998 > RDZH01. The sequence goes on from RDZH01000014.1 coordinate 44,832, forward strand.
TTCAGGGTCTATGGCAACCATCATCAGGGAACGAAAAAAGATAATGGCAGGAATGATTTGTGCGGTGCAATGCGCGAGGGCGTGCATAGGTGACCATAAGAACAATAAGGTAATAGAAGCCATCACTCCCGCCGTGATTGCGCCATGGTGACTATAACGCATGGTGGCAAGGGCAAAAACGAGGATAGGGAGAAACGGCACAGTGATACCATAAATCCAGCCTTGTACCTCAGCATGATAAAGAAGTGCTGCTAACAGACCAGCACCAAGAGCAGGAATAGGAATAACAATCATCATAGAGCGACTATAGAATAGTCGGTAAAAAAATACAATTTATTTTTAACGCTTGTTCAGCACGCCACATGCAATGCGCGCCCCTGCATTGCCCGCAGGTTGGGATTGATAATCATCTTTTTGGGCATGAAGAATGACTGCTGCACCGTCCTCATCCAAAAATGTCGCCAATGTTTGATGGGGCAAGAAAAAATCGACTCGCGCTGTACCATCTTTATGCACCCAAATATTAGGCATATCACCACTATGATAGCCATCCTTCACCAAAAATCCATGCGATGTGATGTGCTGATGGTCTTTGTGCGGTTGTTGTGAGGCGTGCGCCCCCGCATCTGCAAAATCACCCTGAGCGCATAGACCTTGTGCATGAATATGGATGCCATGCCAGCCAGCAGGAGTATGTTCTACATGGATCTGTGCTAAAATACCGTTGGGTGTTTCCCTAAGGGATAATGTTCCCAGCTCTTTTTTTGCCTGATCCATAAGGGTTGCAGAAGCAGAAGCGAGCGGATGTGATGCGTGCTTATCATGCTCATCGCACGCCTTAGCATGGGTAAGAGGGATGGTGCTAAAGATGAGGGAGCAGAAAATGAGGGATGAAGAACGCATAAGCTATCCTTGGGCGTGCAAATTTTAAGAACGATAGGATGGGCTGAGTAATTTTAATGTATTGGAAGATTGCGGCGTGGTGCGCACCTGATCCAATAAATGCTCTTGTTCTTGTTTGAGTTTTTCTTGTTCGTCGCGCAATTTTGCAATCGCTTCATGTTCTTGTTTCAGAAAATCGCGTTGATTGATTAATTCACGACGTTCTTGCTCTTTCTCATTGCGAATAAAAACATCTTCAAGAGCTAAAATCTGAATAGCAACATCGCGCATACGCACGCGTACTTTTTCAATTTGCCCATCAATCACATAATAAGCCGTGATGGCAGGAATCGCTACGACAAGTCCGCCTACGGTTGTGATCAATGCTTCCCATATCCCACCTGCAAGAATCGCAGGATCAACACGCCCATTTCCTTCGCTAAGTTTTGCAAAGACGGTGATCATGCCTGTCACTGTTCCAAGCAAACCGAGAAGCGGTGAGGTATTGGCAACCAATTCTAAGCCACGCATATGCGTTTCTAATACTTGGATTTCAGCAGCACCAATGCGCGCAATCTCCGATTCACGGCTTTTGATGGACATATCACGATTAAGTACGCAACGAATCGCTGTGCGCATAATGCGTGCAACAGGACCAGTAGTTTTCTCAAGCATCTGTTCCGCATCGGTATATTCACCTTGCTTCACATGCTGCATTACGGGTTCAATAAATCCAGTTTTATTCGCCCCAGAGGAGTTGAATTGCACGATTTTATAAAAAATCACTGCCAATGCATAGATGGAAATAAGCGCAAGGACGAACATGATAGGGCCGCCTTTAACTAAAATATCTAATCCCATACGGGGTACTCCTAATAAAAATAATAAGGGGTGTAACTTAGCCTGATTTTGATCATAAATCCATAAAAAAGTCACAGCTTCAAGGCTTTTTGCGCCTCGAAAAGAAATAGTTTCGCTTCACGATGGTGAATATCAATATCGCACGCTCGCACCGCATCCATATAGGCAAGGGCTGCTTCTTGTTGCGCCAACCAACAACGACCGCGTTCAAGATAATGCAGCGATGCACCATAATGATAATGTTTATGGGTGATTGCCATGCATGTGAGTCCGTGTTGGATGGCAGAGAATGCCGCCTCCCATGCGCCTTCATAGGCATAGGTGAGGCTACGATATAACCAGCCTGATGCGCATAAAACTGCGTCAGATAAAGTTGCGCTGATTTCTTGCATAGCCTCAAAGTCATGTTCTTGATAGGCATGTACCCATGCATCGTGGGTGTGATGATAGGCTGTCATGGGCAGGGATAATGCCATGTTGCGGGTGAGCTGCTGCCATTTATCGTGATAAGCAGCAAAAGGCGTGTGGTACGCGTGAAAGGATGGTGCATTATGCCATCCATCACGCTGGAGCGCGAGGGCAGGGCTATGTTGATGATCTTGAAAGATGGCTTTGGTTAAGGCACTATGTGCTTCATCATCCCGCTTGAGTGCGTGCAAGATGATAGCTTCGTGATAATGCAACGCTGCGTGATCAAAATGAATGATGGGATGATAGCGATGCGCAATGTCAATGGCGCGACTATACGCATCAATCGCGGCATCAAGATTCCCGTGTGCCTCACAATGATGGGCATAACGATGCCAACCATCACCATGCCATGGTTCATGCTGCAACCAGATAGGAAAATCATCTAGTGCGTTAGGAAATGTGGGGATAAGACCATAAATCCACCCCATATCCGAATGTTGCCGTGTCATGGCATTCTACCCGATAAAAGTGCGCCATAAGCACATAAGGCTTAGAAGTGCAAGCGGTGCAAAGGTGCAGAACATGCCCCCTTGACGCACGGTGATGTTCATGGCAGTGCCACGCGCAACAGAAGCAGGTTCAATGACCAATAAACTGAACGCATGAGCAATACGCCCGCACAGCATCATAGAGGCAAGTAGGTGAAGCATCCAACTTGGTGCTGCGTTCGTCAGTTCTGCCAAGACGAGCAAGAGCAAAAAGATCGGCATATATTCTGTGAAGTTGCCCTGTACGCGTATCGCACGGCTTAATTCTTGTGATCCACCATCCAGTAACACAACGCCATGTTTGACGCGAAACTTAATGACAATCACCGACAAGACTAAGAGCATGATGCCACTTAGTCCCGTATAGAGTAGAGAGACGGATAATATAGGGAACATTTATGCTGCTTGTGCCAGTTTGAGTTTATCTAAACAGGCAATGACATGATCGCCCATTTCAGATGTGCCAACCAATTTTTTGCCTGCACCCATAATATCTGCCGTGCGTACTTCATTAAGCACGTGATTGACGGCTTTTTCGATCATAGATGCTGCATGAGGTGCATCAAAAGAGAGGCGCAACATCATCGCAACAGAAAGAATAGTGGCTAACGGATTGGCTTTATCTTGCCCTGCAATATCAGGAGCAGAGCCGTGAACAGGTTCATAAAGTGCCGCTTGCTTGCCGTTTTCTTGCCGTTCCCCCAATGATGCAGAAGGGAGCATGCCGAGCGATCCTGTCAACATGGCAGCACAATCAGAGAGAATATCACCAAATAAATTGCCCGTCACCATCACATCAAATTGCTTTGGATTGCGGACTAATTGCATCGCGGCATTATCGACATACATATGGCTGAGTGCGACATCGGCATATTCTTCCGCGTGAATCGCACAAACGCGATTACGCCACATTTCCGTGGTTTCTAAGACATTGGCTTTATCAACCGAGCAAAGGCGACCTAAGCGACCACGCGCCAAGTTAAGTGCAACACGCGCAATACGATCCACTTCGGAAGCGCGATAGATCATGGTATTGCGTCCGACCAATTCACCATCTTCCATTTGCACACCACGCGGCGTGCCAAAATAGACATCCCCTGTAAGTTCGCGGACAATCATCAGATCAAGACCAGATACATATTCAGGCTTCAGGCTTGAGGCATCCACCAACGCTTCAAAGCATAGAGCAGGGCGTAAATTGGCAAATAATCCCAATTCTTTGCGGATGGCAAGCAAACCACGTTCAGGGCGCACCGAATAATCAAGCCCTTCCCATTGTGGCCCTCCAACTGCACCGAGTAAAATAGCGTCTGCTGCATGGGCTTGACGTAATGTTTCTGCGGGGAAGGGCGTGCCAACCGCATCATAGGCACTGCCTCCGATTAAGCCTTCGTCAAAGGTAAGATCAAACGTGCCATGTGCCACAAACCAATGAAGAACCTTCACAGCTTCGCGCACCACTTCATGACCAATGCCATCGCCCGGCAAAAGAAGAATATGTTTTTTACTCATGGCGTATCATCTCCTTAGGCGTGATGGGTGTGAAGCCAAGGTGCATCATTCGCTTGGCGTTGTTCAAAGGCACTGATAGCATCAAGATGTGCTTCCGTCAGCCCAATATCATCGAGTCCCTCCAAAAGACATGTTTTGCGTGCCATATCAAGCTCAAAGCGGATGGTTAATGCTCCGGCTGTAATGGTTTGATTGGGGAGATCAATCGCAATTTTTTCACCTGTAGCAGCGTGGGCAGAGAGGCTATCCACATGCGCTTGCGGTAAGGCAATAGGCAAGATACCGTTTTTGAAGCAATTATTGTAAAAAATATCTGCAAAAGTTGGGGCAATAATGCAACGAATGCCGTAATCTAACAATGCCCATGGTGCATGTTCACGGCTTGATCCACATCCAAAATTATCCCCTGCGACGATGATTTGCGCTTGATCAAACGGCGCACGATGCAAAATGAAATTTTCTATTTTTTTACCCGAGACATCATAGCGCATTTCAAAAAACAAGCCTTCCGACAACCCAGTGCGCTTAATCGTTTTCAAAAATTGCTTCGGGATGATCATATCCGTATCAATATTTTGCAGGGTAAGCGGTGCAGCGATAGCTTCAAGAGTGATAAAAGGTGTCATAGTTTATGCTGTGATGTAAAAGTTAGATAAAGAAAATAATGTATTTCTTCAAGCTATGCAAGCATTTCCTATAGTACGAGGCATTTAAGCACCCATCATGCGTTGAATGCGTTCCACATCTTCACGAAGTTCAGGATCATTATGGATAAAGTCCGTAATACGTTTGACGGCGTGCATCACTGTTGTATGATCTTTTCCACCAAATTTTCGCCCTATTTCAGGAAGGCTTTTATCCGTCAGGATTTTAGAAAGATACATTGCGACTTGTCGTGGGCGTGCCACCGACACCGAACGGCGCGGAGAAAACATATCTGATACTTTGACACGATAATAATCAGCAACAAATTTTTGAATATCTTCAATGCTTACACGGCGATCACAGGAGCGGAGTAAATCTTGCAATAGAATCTGCGTACCCTCGAGAGTGACGGGCATACCAAGCATATCGGCTTGCGCCACAACACGGGTAAGTGCGCCCTCAAGTTCACGAACATTGCTGGTGATACGGCGTGCCAGAAATTCCAATACATCACGTGGCACAGTGATAGATTGCTGCGCTACCTTCGATTCAAGAATACCATAGCGTAATTCAAAGCTGGTGGTATGAATATCAGCAACCAATCCCCATGCCAAGCGCGAACGTATGCGCTCTTCAATACCGCTTAAATCGGTTGGTGAGCGGTCTGCGGAGATAACAAGCTGTTTATTTTGTTCAACCAATGCATTGAAGGTATGGAAGAATTCTTCCTGCGTTGAGTCTTTGCCACTGATGAACTGCACATCATCGACCATTAAGACATCAACGGAACGAAATTGCTCTTTGAACGCAAGTGTATCACGGCTTTGTAATGCCTTAATAAACTGATACATGAATTGTTCTGCTGAAAGATAGACAACGCGCCGTTGCGGATGGTGCAAGCGAACATGCCATGCAATCGCGTGCATAAGATGCGTTTTGCCAAGACCGACACCACCATAGAGAAAGAGTGGATTACATCCGACTAAGGCTTCAGAAGAATCAGCAATACGCTTTGCAGCGGCATAGGCTAATTCATTGGGTTTACCAACGACAAAACGATCAAAAGTATAACGTGGATCAAGCGATGCCCCCATATCAGGTGCTGCATCTGCTTCAGGTGTGATGACTTCCAACGCAACAGGCGCAGGAGTAAGAGCGGATGCTGCATCGTTGTTTGGGCGAGCTTGGATAATCAAATCAATCGAGCGAATACGTTCATCTTCTTGAGAGAGCGCGTCAATGAGTGCCGAACTATAATGATTATGCACCCAATCACGAATAAAGCGCGTAGGTAAAGAAAGGCGGGCGCAATCATCATCAATCATATCAAGCTGAATAGGTTTTAGCCAGCTACGATAGACATCCTCACCCAATACCACACGCAAGCGCGTGCATACAGCATTCCACAAGGCATCCTCATACCGCATATGAGGCTGTGTGTTCGGGGAGCTAGTTATGTTTAACGCACCATGTTCCAAGGTAGTCCCTCCGCTTTCCATCCATTGATTGTTCCACGCAGACCTGCACTATCTTCGATTCCTTCAAAACCATGCGCAATATTATAGGCATGGTGGTATCCCATTTCAGTTGCTAATGCCGCAGCACGCGCCGAACGCCCACCGATTTTGCATAAGAAAAAAAGGGGCATATCTTTATCGGGTACGTGATGCGCAAGTTGCGTTGCAAAATCAGGATTGCTCACGCCATTATCAAACAATAAGGATAATAAGATATTGGTGCTTTGGGCATCCGATGTATCGACTACGCCTACGGAAGACCATTCTTTTGGTGTACGCACATCAATGAGTGCGCACACATGATGCTTCATGAACTGCCATGCATCATCTGCACGCACATCACCTGCATAGGGAAGAGATTCGGCTGTGTTGAGTGTAGAAATATGGGTCATACAAGCAAAGGAAAGCCCCTCCCAAAAAGATAGGATGATGGTTCGTAGTGTTGCGATAGTGGCATGTCGTGACGCACATTAGATCGTGCGTCAAGGCATCACAGCGTCATTTAGGAGGCTAGTTTTTTTACGCTAGCAGCAAGACGGCTAATTTGACGTGATGCAGTGTTCAATTTCAGAACACCTTTGGTTACGCCACGGCGGATTTCAGGCTCAGCATGTTTGAATGCTTCGGTAGCCAACGCATAATCACCTTGCGCAATGGCAGCTTCAACATTTTTGATGAACGTACGCACACGACTGCGGCGCGCACGATTGACGGCAGTTACGCGTTCAGTTTGGCGGATACGTTTTTTTGCTGATTTATGATGTGCCATAGAAAAACTCTTTTTTTGTTATCTTTTAAGTTAGTGAATAATGCATGATTAGTGCAAACGTGGTGCGCAAATCGGTACATAAAGTACTCTGCATTGCGCGTTACGTCAAGTATGAAAATGTCTTATGCCACATGTGGATAAGTTTTGCAACCTTTTTATTTTCCTTTCTTTTTTCATGTATCATCTTAGAAATTTTCTCTTGATTTATGATTATTCAATATCTTATGAAGCTGGTTCAGCTTGGCAGGAAGGGCAAAAAAAAGTTGATCTTCCTGCGTGGGTGATGTTCTGAATCGTATCATTGCAGGTGAAACATGCTTGCCCTTCACGCCCATAGACTTGAAATTTATGTTGAAAATATCCTGTTGTTCCCAGTGCGTTTTTATAGTTGCGCAACGTAGATCCACCTGACGCAAGTGCCTCGTGTAATACGCTACGAAAGCAGGCGCGAAGCATTTCAGCTTTGTCTATGCAGGCATAAGCGGGGGTGTTGGGATGAATGCGTGCGCGAAATAGCGTCTCAGAGGCATAAATATTGCCGATACCAACAATGATACGAGCATCCATGAGCCATATTTTTATGGGGCGTGTACTATGGCGCATATGCTGCTGCATATAGGCAATGCTGCATTCATCTTCGAGCGGTTCTACTCCGAGTGAGGCAATCATTGGGTGGGTGTGCCACTGATCGCGATCCGTGAGCAAGATAAAACCAAAACGGCGTGGATCATGATAGACGACATCCATGCCGCCCTCCATCTGCCATATCATATGATCATGCTTATGGCGGTTGGCTAAGGCATTATGCCCCACTGTAAAGCTACCCGACATACCTAAATGCGCAATGATGTGATGCGATCCGCAGGGCATAAGGATGTATTTGGCGCGACGCTGCACATCCTCGATGATCGTGCCTTCCAGCGATGCTGCAAGATGCTCAGGGAAAGGGTAACGTAGATTTTCACGAAAAAGCACTACGCGTTCCACCCTCTTGCCTGCAATCGCGCTACGCAATCCAGTACATAAGGTCTGCACTTCGGGAAGCTCAGGCATGGCGGTTGTTTTTAACCCGTTGCTTTCACTGTGTCGCGGTGCGTCACGGCAGCTTTGACGAATCCGTCAAATAAAGGATGCGGAGCAAAAGGACGCGATTTGAACTCAGGATGGAATTGTACCGCCACAAACCATGGATGGCTGGGCAGCTCAATAATCTCAGGGAGTTGACCATTGGGTGACATGCCAGAGAATACTAAGCCTGCTGATTCAAGTGCAGGTATATAAGCGCGATTCACCTCATAGCGATGGCGATGACGTTCACTGATTTTGGTAGTGCCATAGAGCTTTGCTACCAGTGATCCTTCGTGTAAGACGCAATCATATGCACCAAGGCGCATTGTGCCACCAATATCATCATCATTGCTGCGCGTTTCTAATGTGCCATTATGCACCCATTCCGTCATGAGACCAACCAAAGAGCCGCGTGCATCTTCATCACGTTCCACTTTTCCGAACTCGCTTGACGTAGCATGAGGCATCCCTACCACATGACGCGCATATTCAATAACTGCCATTTGCATCCCAAAGCAAATACCAAAATAAGGGATGTTATGTTCGCGGGCATATTTAACCGCAGCAATTTTGGAACGTACACCACGTTCACCAAAGCCACCGGGGACAAGAATTGCATCCATGCCACGCAAGACATCGCTCATCATTTCTGGTTCACAAGCGCGTGCATCAACCCAGTGAACATGCACAAGCGTTTTGTTGGAAATACTCGCATGATGTAGTGCCTCAGTAAGTGATTTATAGGCATCCCCAAGACCAGTATATTTTCCTACAATGGCAATATTGACTTCCCCTTGGCGTTCACTTTCATCACGCGCAATGCCTTCCCAACGGCTAAGATTCGGGGCAGGGGCGTGCAGAATACCAAAATGTTTCAAGACTTGTGTATCTAAACCTTCCTTGTGATAGGTACTCGGCACGTGATAAATAGAGGCAACATCCAAGCCTTGAATCACATGATCTTCAGGAAGATTGCAGAATAAGGCAATTTTACGACGCTCCGATAACGGAATTTCCCGATCTGCACGGCATAGGATAATATCAGGAATAATACCAATCGAACGTAATTCTTTCGCGGAATGTTGTGTCGGTTTGGTTTTTAATTCTTTCGCGGCAGGAATCCATGGAACGAGCGTCACATGCATGAACAAAACGCGCTCACGCCCTAATTCATAGCCAAGCTGACGAATCGCCTCAAAATAGGGCAATCCTTCAATATCTCCAACTGTTCCACCAATTTCACACAGCACAAAATCATCTTGTTCCGTGTCTTTTAAGATGAATTGTTTAATTAAATCAGTGACATGCGGAATAACTTGGACTGTGCCACCTAAATAATCACCACGACGTTCTTTGGTGAGGAGGGTAGAATAAATCTTTCCCGTTGTGACATTATCGGTTTTACGCGCATCCACGCCCGTGAAGCGTTCATAATGCCCAAGGTCTAAATCAGTTTCCGCGCCATCTTCGGTGACGAATACTTCCCCATGCTGAAAGGGACTCATCGTGCCGGGGTCGACATTTAGGTACGGATCAAGTTTACGACAACGTACCGAAAAACCGCGTGATTGCAACAAAGAAGCAAGTGAAGCAGAGGCAAGCCCTTTGCCTAAAGAAGATACTACTCCGCCTGTGATGAAGATGAAACGTGCCATGATGATCTCGTGAAAAATTTAGGGTTTTGGTGTTTCTGGAGTTTTTGGTGCATCGGTTGGTGCAGGAACATCCGTAGGCGTATCTATGGTGCTTGGCACTTCAGCGTTTGGCACGTCAGCAGGGGGAGGCGATATTGCGGGGGCGGGTGTGGATTCTGTCGTAGGGGTTTCTACGGCAGGTGTAGCTTCCTGTGCAGGACTGTTCACATCTGGTGGCGTAACGCCATCTTTCGGCACACTGATGGTTTTGGTTTCTTCGGCAATCTCATCAATCAAGGTGCTGGAGCTGTTTTGTGCAGATACTATATTGAGCAGCAAGCAATTCACAAAGAATAAGGCTGCGATAATCGATGTGGTACGCGTTAAAAAATTGGCCTGCCCGCGTGCAGAAAAAAGCCCTGATCCGCCACTTGATCCGCCTAAACCTAAGCCATCACTGTCGCTACGTTGCAGAAGGACAAATCCTGCCAATAATAAGGATAGGATAATTTGCACCACTAATAAAATTGTACTTATCATAGAAGGAATACACCATATACGTAAATTTATGAATAAGTGATGTCTATAGCAGCTTTCATGATCTCTGTCCATTCGTGAAGTTGTGTTGATGCTAAACCGACTAACACGCCATCCACAGAACTAAGATTGAGAATTTCACTACTGTTACATCCACGCACTGATCCACCATATAATACAGATGGCGCAAGAATGCCACGATTTTTCACATGATAACGAATAATTGTGCATACTTCGTCTATTTCTTCCATATGCGGGGTGCGTCCTGCCCCGATTGCCCACATGGGTTCATAGGCAATGAGTAGGGTATTGCGTTCACCAATGAGTGATAAAATATGGTCTAATTGCTGCGTGATGATGTCTAAATAACGCCCGTCATGCCGTTGTTGCGCGCTCTCCCCAACGCAAAGAATCGGTTGCATTCCCGCCTCAATGGCAGCACGGGCTTTGCGTCCGATGAGCGTATCACCTTCATGATGCATGGTGCGGCGTTCGGAGTGACCCACAATCACATAGCGACATCCCGCCTCACGCAACATATAGGGGCTGAGATCGCCTGTAAACGCGCCTTTTGCTTCATAATGACAATCCTGCGCCCCTAGCACGACAGGGCTTTTTTGGGTGATGGCTGCAAGATCAGTGAGCCAAATGGCAGGAGGGCAATGAATGACAGTGATGCGATCATCCTGCGGCATGGCGCGCACAGCAAGGGTGATGGCACTCATATGCCTGCGGGCATAGGCACGATCACCGATCATTTTCCAATTTCCTACTAGATACATAATGTCCTATTGTGGCGTGGTGTGACTATCATTATGATCCATGAGTATATCGTGTACGCTCATGATTAGATACAAAAAGATGCATTTATGCGCTGTGATAAACTATTGTTTTATTGTAAAGACGCTATAAGTCGACAAACTTCGCAAAAAATGCATAAAACACTTGAATAACGTGTATAATACGCATAAAACCGCATATACTCATCGCACATGAAAGACTCAACTCCTTCAAGTGAAATGGGTATATATAGATAATATTCGCCCATTTGATGATGTAAGGAACATAACGATGCTCACGACCATGCGCAAACTCAGTCAAGGCTTTGTTGCAAAATTGCTACTTTGTGTATTGGTAGCAAGTTTTGCTTTGTGGGGGATTGGAGATATTTTTACATCAAATGCACCACGTATGGTGGCTAAGATCGGAGAAGAAGATATTGAGGAGCAGGTATATCTTGCGGCATTGAGGCAGTTGCGCGTCAATTTGGGGCAATATTTTACCCCTGAGATGGTGAAGCAGCTTGATTTGCTCAATGTCACCCTTGAAAATCTGGTGCGCGACTCTTTGATAGAGCAGGAATCCCAAGCATTGCATGTGCGTGTGAGTGATGAATTATTAAAAGAAGTGCTAGCAAAAGATAAGCAATTCCATAATGATAAGAATGTTTTTGATCGTGAGATATTTCAACGTCGTCTTCAGCAAATAGGGATGAATGAGCATGATTTTTTGGATCATATACGCCGTTCTGTGCAGCATAAGATGATCCAAGATACCATCACGCCCTATGCGATTGTGCCACATGCATTGATTGCGCAGATGAGCGATCTGGAGACGCAACAGCGCGAAGTCTTAGTCTTTACGCTTGATCCTAAGCAATTTGAGACTACTCCGCCTATTGAAGAAGGCGTGGTGCGCCAATATTATGAACAGCATAAAGATCGCTATGTCGCACCAGAATATCGTCGTTTTGCTTATGTCGTGCTTAATCGTGAACAACTAAGCAAGCGTGTCAACATTAGCGAGGAAGAACTCAGTGCATCCTATATTGACTATGCCCAAAAAACCAAAGTGCCTGAACAACGCACGGTCATTCAGCTATTATATCCAAGCAAAGATTTAGCGGAGCAAGCCTATGCAAAAGCGCGTACAGGGCAATCTTTTGAACAGATTCGTGAGATGTTGCCGATGGCTGCTTCTGAATCTATTGAGCTTGGTACGATCACGAAGGAGCAATTACCCTCTGCCTCGGATGTTATTTTTGCTCTTGCAAAAGGTGGCGTGAGTGCGCCTGTGCAAACAGATTTTGGCTGGCATATTTTTAAGGTGACGGATATTGTGCCTTCCCATACAGCTCCCTTTGATGAAGTGAAGCAAAAGTTGAAAGAGGAATTAGTACGTAAAAAAGTTGACAAAGCATGGAATGCGACCATAGAAAAAATGGAAGATATTCATGCGTCGGGTGCAAAACTTGCAGATATTGCGTCCGTGTTGCAACTGGATGTGCAAGAACAAGGTTTGGTGGATGCACAAGGGCGTGCAGCCGATGCGCAGCCTAGGCTTGACTCTGAAAAATATCAAGAATTGTTGCGCGTAGCCTTTATGCTTAAGCCTGATGCATTATCTGAAGTGACACAGATTTCTAATGGTGAATATATTGTGGTGCATCTGCACGAGATTATGCCACAACGCCAACGTGCCATCGAAGAAGTGCGCGGGCAAGTGACCAAGGATTGGCAAGAAGATGAACAAAAGCAAGCATTGCAGCGTTCTATCACGGAGTTGGAACAAAAACTCACTGCAATGATGCCTACGGTTGCCGCTGAAGAAGTGCAGGACATGCTTGCTGCTCAAGCAATCACCACCACAGCATTGTATCAATTTTCGCGCCTTGGGGTAGAAAGCAAAGAGAATCCGCTTGCCGTAGAAGAGTGGAAGCCTGATTTTACCGCACGTTTGTTTGCCGCAACGCACGCGCCAACGGTTTTGCCTTTCTATGTCGATCGCTCGGGTAAGATTGTTGGTGGGGTCTATCAACGTGCCGTGTCGCATACGCAGGAGGAGCGCGATAATCATCATAAAACCGTGCAGGCGCGCCTAGAGAAATCTTATGAGCATGAGGTGATGCAACAATATGTAGAATTACTGCGCACTCATTTCCCTGTGCAATATTATCCTGAGATTATGAATCGTGTCAAGGATCAGTTCCAATGAACCACCAAGAATCGATGATGCCATGTTTTCCTGATTATGCTGCGGTGGCAGCGATGATGGCGCACAAAAAAAATGCCCTTGTGTGGAGTAAAATTATCAGTGATATGGAAACCCCCGTATCCGCTATGGCAAAATTGGGTATGGATGCCACCAGCCCGTCCTTTTTGTTGGAATCGGTGCATGGCGGGGAGAATCGTGGGCGTTATTCCATGATTGGCTTGTATCCTGATCGGCTATGGCGTTGTTTTGGAGCGCGGGCGGAGTTTTGTAATCATGTCACGGCAATGCCACAGTTTCAACCATGTGATCAACCAGCCATGGCATCACTTGCAGCAGAATTAGAGGCACTGCATATTGATACACCTGCGGGTGTGCCGCATGTAGCCGCAGGATTAGTGGGCTATTTTGGTTATGATATGATCAAGCAAACGGAGCGGTTGCCTCATGCAAACCCTGATGTGATTGGCATTCCCGATGCCTATTTGATGCGCCCACGTCTTATGCTTTTGTTTGATAATGTCGATGGCGTGATGTATGGCTTTGCGCCTTTATGGTTTCGTGAAGGCATGGATTCACGAGCAGCGTATGATGATGCAGTGGCTTTGCTGCGTGATACGATGCATCAACTCAAGGAGCGTGCGGGAGCGCGTATCTATATTCGCCCTGAGCAATCTAAGCCTTTGACCTTTAACTCCAATATGACGCGTGAGGCGTATCATGCCATGGTACGTAAAGCGAAGGAATATATTGTGGCAGGAGATATTTTTCAAGTAGTGCCGAGCCAGCGTTTTTCCACGCCCTTTGCGGTGCATCCGTTCGCGCTCTATCGTGCTTTGCGTTACCGCAATCCATCCCCCTTTCTGTTTTACCTTCAAATGGGTGATTTTTCATTGGTTGGTTCAAGCCCTGAGATATTAGTGCGGGTACGTGATGATGTCATCACGATTCGCCCGATAGCAGGTACGCGCAAACGTGGCGCAACGCCTGACGAAGATGCGTACCTAGAGCAAGAATTGCTTGCCGATGCTAAAGAAATTGCGGAACATCAAATGTTGCTCGATTTAGGTAGAAATGATGTTGGGCGTGCTGCGGTTCCGGGTACGGTTAAAGTGACGGGCAAGATGATGATTGAGCGTTATTCACATGTGATGCATATTGTCTCGAACGTTGAAGGTATACGCACGCCAGATGCAAGCCTTGTGGAATGTCTGATGAGTGGCTTTCCCGCAGGGACAGTGAGTGGTGCGCCGAAGATTCGTGCGATGGAAATTATTGACGAATTAGAGCCAGTATCGCGTAGCTTCTATGCAGGTGGGGTGGGTTATTTCTCCGCGAATGGGTGGATGGATACGTGCATCACCTTGCGCACGGCACTGATTAAAGATGGTATGCTGTACATACAAGCAGGGGGAGGGGTGGTGTATGATAGCGATGAGGAAGCGGAATATCAGGAATCCTGCACTAAGGCACGGGCGATTATGAGTGCAGCCGAACTTGCTATGCAGTTTCTTGATGAGGAGGTTTCATCATGACGCGCTTACTTCTGATTGATAATTATGATAGCTTTACCTACAATCTTGTGCATTATTTCTCTGAACTAGGGGCGCAGGTGCAGGTTGTGCGCAATGATGCGATTGATGTGCAAGGTGTGCGCGATCTTGCGCCCGATGGGGTGGTCATTTCCCCCGGTCCCGGAACGCCACATGATAGCGGTGTGTGTCTTGATGTGCTGCAAGCATTGGGGAGTACGCTTCCTATTTTTGGTGTATGTTTAGGGCATCAGGCGATCGGAGCTGTATTTGGTGCGTCCGTGGTGCGGCATCACCCTGTGCATGGTAAAACCAGCTCGATTTATCATCAGCAAAAGAGTGTCTTTCGTGATCTTCCAAGCCCGTTTACAGCAACACGTTATCATTCTTTGGTTATTGATCCCGTGAGTGTTCCCGATTGTTTGCGTGTGACTGCTACAACCGAAGATGGCGTAATTATGGGCATATGCCATGCGGATTATCCCATTCATGGCGTACAGTTTCATCCCGAATCGATTGCATCCGAATATGGACATGCATTGTTGGATAATTTTCTAAGAATATGTTCTTAATACACACGGTACGTTCAAGCCGTATTAAAAAAAAATAACGACTAAAGCAAAGATTATTCTTGTGCAAACGAACTAAATTTGCTATCTTCTATCAAGAAAAGTTATCAAACATGATAACATAGAATAATTTAAGAAAGGATGAATAATATGACGGTTATTGGAACAAATCTATCAGAAAATTTTTATGGCACGGATGCGGCAGATTTTATTTATGGCAATGAAGGCGATGATACGGTTTCAGGCGCAGCGGGTAATGATACTATTTGGGGCTGGGCAGGCAATGATGTGCTGTATGGCAATGCAGGTGATGATGTAGTTGGTGGCGATGCTGGCAATGATCTTATCTATGCGGATGAAGGCAATGATGTTGCGCATGGTGGCGAAGGTGCTGATACCGTTTGGGGCTGGACAGGCAATGATCTGATCAATGGCGATGCTGGCAATGATTTGCTCGGTGGTGATGCTGGTCATGATACGGTGTATGGTGGCGAAGGTGCTGATACTATTTGGGGCTGGTCAGGTAATGATGTGCTTGCTGGCGATGCAGGCAATGATGTGATCGGCGGTGATGATGGCAATGATTCACTTTATGGTGGTGATGGCAATGATTCGCTCTATGGTTGGAATGGTAATGACCTCATCAATACAGGTGCGGGTGATAATTTCGCATTTGGTGGCACAGGCGATGATTTTATCGTAGCTGGTGAAGGCAATGACGCATTGTTTGGTGGCGATGGAAATGATGTGATTCAAGCCAATGGTGGCAATGATAGCATCGTTGCAGGTTTTGGACAAGATACCCTTTCTGGCGGTGATGGTGCAGATGTGTTTATTTTTGAATCATTCACTGATAGCTCTGGCTTGATCGATACCATCAAAGATTTCCAAATGGGTGTTGATAAAATTGATGTGAGCGCGTTTGGTCTTTCAGGCATTGAGAAAACGACTGGATTGAATTCGCTCAATGCAGTAAGCATTTTCACATCTGAAGGCAATACGTACATTTCTTATCACCAAAATGATTTTGAAGTACGTTTGGAAGGTGATTTGACGGCGTTCATTACAAGCTCTGACTTTATTTTCTAAGTAACACGTTCAAAGAACCATTATGCATGGTGTGTATGATGGTTCTTAGTATAAAAAAGCCTAGATTGTGTTCAATCTAGGCTTTTTTTATGGCTAGTGTCCTTGCCGCCCCCCCGTGATATATTAATGGTTTACTCTCCCGCCTGCGGGGGAGCATAAGACCGAATACATAGCGTGCAATATTTACATCATGTGAAGGGTGGCAAGGTATAACCCATAAAACCACCAAATTTGTTACTCTTGGCGTAAGGCAGGAGTCCAGTTAGAACCGTGGTTTTGGATGCCCGCCTAGGCAGGGATGACGCGCTATATATTAACGGGCAGCTTCTCTATCCTGCATGAGTTGTTCTTTTGTCCATTGCTGCATCTGTTGTGGCGGTACGCCTAATTCAGTGGCGACATGATGTACCATTTGTTGTTGAAATATTTCTTCATGTGCGGGGTTGGGAGTGCGATAAGCACGAAGTGTTTCAAAAAACCTCATGGCATTATCAGTGCTTGCCATGGGGGGTAAGCTAAAGGTAAGTTTGGCAATCGCCTCGCTAACATCCGCCATGGGGGGTGGTTCATGACGAGAAGCGATGGTGGGCAATAATGCTTGTTGCCGTTGCACCTCAGATCGTAGCTCTTGGCTGTTCACATCGACGGCAGGAGATTTTTCAATAATCGCACAGAGTTCTTCACGAATCTTGTCGTGTTGTGCGGGAGGGAATTGTGCAATCAACGCGGCTGCCTGCATGGTGACTTGTTCAAAACGATGATTGCGTTTGGTCATTTCTATAGCGACATGTTCCTGCACGATTTCAGCAAGCCCTTCGACAATATGCTTATCTTGGCGTTGCAATGTGTCCTCAGCGCGCTGTGCTAGATATTCTGACAAGTCTTTAATGAAATCCCTTTGCGTGGTAGGTGAAAATAATATCGGCTGCCGTTCAAGGAATGAAGCAATAGCTTCGGTCAATGCGCGAGGATTT
The DNA here is from genome assembly GCA_004293935.1 of Alphaproteobacteria bacterium. GTDB lineage: Bacteria > Pseudomonadota > Alphaproteobacteria > Rickettsiales > UBA998 > RDZH01. The sequence continues at coordinate 62,371 of RDZH01000014.1, forward strand.
CCAACAGATTGCTCACCATAATCATCTTTTTGCAGAAAGAACATACTGACATCACCTGCTAGATAGCTTGATTCTGCCATTTTTTGTACAGGATTTGAACTATTCATACTGACTAAACTTGCACCCAACGCTCCCATAGCTGAAAGATGCTGTGGATCTTCTTGAATATGTTGTTTGATGCACTCAATAGGATTCTTCCAAAAAGAGGTTTTTTCTTCTGTATGCACGCGAGGTACTAAGAGTATCGACCATCCTGTGAAGGATACAACGGCGCGTGCCATATCAATCATCGCATCACGATCATCATGATTTTGCCTCAAGCGCATCAAACCTGAGGTAAACACGAGAGCCTGACCAAGATTCCATGCTGCCACCCCTGTTTCCATCGGATGATCGAGCAGGAATTGATGCACATTCTTGAGGAGAGGATCGGAAATATTATCCAATGTATCTTTATTTTGTAGGGAAGCCTCAATGGGTTGATCGTTGCCTGAAGCGAGTTGTCGCTCAATTTCCTGATTGAGTAAATAGAGATGGTGGATGCTATCATCCTGACCATATTTCAAGAAAATGAAGGATTGCAGAATATTACACACCGTTGATGTTGCTTTGAGTACCCTTAATGGTAGCGGGGGAGGAGTGCCATCGGGAGTTCTATCAAAGAAGCCGGCTAGCCCTAGAGTCACATCCCCAAAGCAATAAAGCCCTGAGAGCATTTTCATCGGTGTGTCAATATAATTACGTATGCCTTGCGCGCTATCGGTAACGCAATGTTTGAGGGAACGTGCCGCATGTGTTGCCCCTTGTGCAAAACCAAATTTCAAGAACGCATCTTCAACACTGGTTTCTCGCCCTAAATGATCAATTTCAAGCACTGTGCGGTTGTTCTCATCAACACCGATCGTGGTGCGGCATGAGCGTTTGGCATAATCATTGCGCAATGTTTCAAGGGCGGTGTGTGCATTGGCGTTGTCTATGACAATATGCGCTGTCCAATTATGCTCGCCTTGCACCCGTTCAAGCAATGCTAGTCGATCATGTGTTGCATCATCATAGACCATGACGAACGCATCATGAGAGGAGGATATGGTAGGCGAAGATTTGATGTTCATGGCTTCCTCTCAAAGAATGGTAACGATAGATGATACGGTTTTAGCGTGCTTGTGCTACTCCAACCTGCGGTGTTGATGTGTGTTGTGCTAAATTATGGAGTTCTTGTGCGGGCATATCGAGCTTGTTCGCAACGAAATCAACCATGTTTTTTTGGAATAGTTCTTCTTTTTTCGGTGATGGCTTAAGATAATCCGTGACGGCACTAAAAATATCTAAGGCATTTTCTGTGCTGGCAATAGGAGGAAGGCTAAAAGTGAGATGTGCAATCCCGTCACTTACCTGAGCAACGGAAGGAGGGGTGGTAGTTTGGTTGGCAAGATGCCCGAGTGCGTGCTGTTGAATGCGCACTTGTGCAACGAGTTCTTCACGATTCATCTTAATACCAGCAGCACCAACGACCATATCGCATAATTTATCCGTCACGGTGGCGCGTTGTTCTTCAGGAAACATATTACTGAGGATCGCTGTTTGTGTGGCGATATGAGCAAAACGATTATTTTTCTCAGCGATCGCGGTAAGCACACCGACTTGCACTTTTTCCGATAGCCCTTCTTCGAGTGTTTTTCCTGAACGCCCTATTTTTTCTTCAGCGCGATGCACTAGATAATCAGATAATTCCTTGACGAATTCTTGTTGTGTGCTTGGTGAAAAAACAATGGGCATTTGTTCAAGAAAGCCTGTAATCGCTTTGGTGAGTGCCTGTTGGTTGCCCATGGAATTTTGCCCATAATCCTCTTTATCAAGGAAAAACATGCTGGTGTCTCCTGCGATAAAGAGACCTTCTGCAGCTTTTTGGAACGGGTTCGTGCTACCTAAACTGATGAAGCTCGCAAGCAAAGCAAGAACACCTGAGACATGTTGCGGTGCTTCTTGTACTTCTTCTTTAAGGCGCGCAAAAGGATTTTCAAAAAAGGATGTTTTTTCTTCCGTATGTTTTTGTGGTGCTAATAGGGTGAGCCAACCAGTCGATGAGATAAGAGAACGTGTAACATCAATTTTAGCATTATTTTGATATTCTTGTAGTTGTTCTCGAACCTTAGGGTCAATAGTGCCATCCGCTAATGTTTTGGCTGTGGACATCCAGCGCATGATACCCGACGTTAAGACCATCGCTTGCCCCAAATTCCATACGGCAACTCCTGCTTCTGTTGGGTGAGCCTCCAAAAACTCATTGATCTTGTTCAATATTGGATTTTTGATTTTATCAAACGAGGCAGAATTTTGTAATATTGCAGAGGTATCTTCATTGCCGACAGCGAAATTTTTATCAATCTCCTTTTTTATTTTATCAAGATGCATGACGCTATCATCTTCACCATAGTGATTTAAGATGAATGATTGGGAAAAATTGCACGCCACAGAAAAGGCTTTCAACCATTCTGCAAAACCCTGACGTTTATCACCAAGTGCAGTGAGAAAGAAGAGGACATCCCCTGAAAAATAGCATCCAGAGAGGATTTTCATCGGCGTATCAATATAATCGCGCACACCAGTCAACGCATCGGTTACCGTTGATTTTGTTTGTTTGATGGCGTGCGTTGTGCCTTTTATAACCCCCATGCCTTGGAATGCATCAGCTATATCGGATTCTTTGCCATAATGACGAATATCCAACATGCTTCGTCCATGTTCATCTGTGCTGATAATGGTAGAGCATTGTTTGTTTTTATAATATTTTTGCAGATCAGCGAGTGCTTTTTGGTCATCATCGCTGGTTGCCACCACACGGGCGGACCATTCATGCCCGTCTTGAACGCGCTCCAGAAGCGATAGGCGTTCACGGGCATAATCCTCCATAGAAAAGAGAATGGTGTCATCGGATGATAGGCGGGTGGTTGTAACCATGGCTATTCTCGGCTTGAGCTAATGTTGCACTGCAGCTTTAGTTATAACGCAAGAATGATCCATTTTGCAAATGACAATATGATGACATATGCAAAAAACTGATGCAACCGTTGCATTTATCACATGATAGGGTAATGTTTGTATGTATTGTTGTTGTTCGGTGTCACATCAAAGGAATCAAATCCTTGAAGTGACATGGGTATAATGCAACCTAGAGGTAGAAATATGCTATAGCGCGTAGCGATAGGTTCGTTAACGAACCTATCGTCTAGGTCGCGCTATAAACATATGAATATAGCACGAATTTTCAGTAGGGTTGCTCTTGAAAAAGAACAAACCTACTAAAACGTGCTATAGTCTCATTGCAAGGATTATTATGTTTCTATATACTTATAGTGGGGTACATAGTGCTGCTACTATATAATTACCGATGTATCGGCGATTCCGCGATGCGCTGCCACGCTAAGAGGGGGTGTGGGATATAAACATTCCCCAGTGACATGCGCTAGGAATGGATGATAGAATAAGAGAGGGTGGGAGATCGATATGTTACTGTTCATGACCAATCATAGAATGCAGAACGTGCGCCATGTCCAATGATCGTGCCTTAATCTCTTTCTACGCCTATGACTATATTGCACGCTATGGTGAGGATGCAGAATCAGTCGCAATGCACCAGATGATGGATTATATGGAGGAAGCTATGGTCGCTGAGGCAGGGCTATGGATGGCGGTGGTGCATGAGATTCGAGTTATTCAGTCGAATGTACTGCAATAATCTAATCTAAGCGCGTGCGCCGTGCGATGTATCCTTACTTAGGCAATGATGTTGGGATAGAGGGTGTTTTGCAATAACGCAATTTGGTCACGTATCGCAAGTTTTTGCTTCTTGAAGCGTGATACGGTAAATTCATCACAGGTTGCGTTTTTAGATGCGGCATGAATCTGCTGCTCAAGAAGTTCGTGTGAACGACGCAAAGCATCTAATTTTTTATACAATTCCACTTCATTCTCTTGTTCCATTGGGTACCTTACCTTATCCTCTGATCATTCAAACTACGCTCTATCTTCAAAAGCGTAATGATTATACCATATTTCCCCCATCGCTTGCAATGCACTTGATGCGAGTTTGGCAATTTTATTGCTTTTTTAGGAGAAATGATAAGAAAAACTATTTACATTTACCCAAAAGTGCGTATGGTGCTTTGATGTGCGGGCGATTAGCTCAGTTGGTTAGAGTGCTACCTTGACATGGTAGAGGTCGGTGGTTCGAGTCCACTATCGCCCACCAACGATATACCCATTTCACTGCAAGGAGTTGAGTCCTTGTACGTGCAATTAAGGGTATATCTTATTAAAATATACGCAGCTTTTCCACATGTTGATGCTACGCATTTTTATGCGCGATGAGTATACAAAAATAAAATGAATAGTTGCACGATGATTGCGAGTGGGTTATAATATTTGGATACCTTTCTTTATACCCACGAGGTACTTTTTATGATTCGTGCATTGTTTGGTGCATTACGTAGCGTCAAAAGCCTCTCACTCATAGAGTGGCTGATGATTTGGATTATAACACTCTCTGTTGGGAGCATTGCGCTGCCAATAGCCAAGTCTCATTTAGATACTTCTCGTGAGAATGTTTGCAAATGTGAGTGTCCAAAGTTATAAGTTATGGGACGTTTCATTCGGTTAGTTTTTGTTCAAAAACAAACTGAGTGAAGCGTGCTATAGACTAATATAGTCCTCAAACATTGCAAGCATCTGTGGCATGGAAGCGCGACCATAGCTAATGCGAAAATAGGGTTTATCTTGCCCATAGACTTGCGCAGGAAGCACCAGCACACCAATATCACGGCGCATTTGTTCCGCAAAATCATAGCTGTTGATAGCCTTTTTGAAGGCGATATAGGCAATGCAGCCACCTTTGGGCTTCACCCAATCAAACAGATCGCTATGACGCTCCATAAAGGATTCCAGCAAGGCAAAATTATGTTTGATAAGATTGCGTTGGCGCGTGAGAATCGTATCGGCATGACGCAGCGCGATCAATGCCAAGACTTCCGAAGGCGCACTATTGCATATGGAAAGGTAGTTTTTGTATAATTCCATCTGATGCAGCATTTCCTGATTCTGGCACGCAATCCAACCAATACGCAATCCTGCAAGCCCATAGGCTTTGGACATCACCCCAAGGCTTAATGCTTTATCATAGAGGGTAGCAAAAGCGGGGAGCGTATCAGCGGGATCACGCTCAATGAGACGATAGACTTCGTCGGAAAATATCCATAAATTATGGGTGCGCGCAAGGGCAACAAGGGCGTGTTGTGTGGCGTGCGAAAGGATCGCGCCCGTGGGATTATGCGGATAATTGATGAGGATCAGTTTTGTATTGGGGCGAATGGCTGCTTTGATGCGCTCTATGTCTAATTCCCACTGTTGCTCAAAACTAAGCTCAATGGTGGTGATAGCACAGATAGAGGCAGGAATGGATTCTAAGGATTGATAGCATGGGGTCACTGCAATGGCGTGATCTTCTGGGCGCAACAAGGTACGTGCTGCGCAATAAATCCCTTCTTCTGCTCCTGAAAAACATAGGATATGATCGCGTGTGAATTGTTCCCCATAGATCAGTGCAATCTCATCGCGTAATAGGGGCATACCTTTCGGTTCGGTATAGGATAAACGTAGATTATTCCATAGGTTCAAACATTCTGCATCTGCCATAGTGAGAATATCCTGCATCGAAAAACTCTCCATATCAGAGGAGCAGAACATATGGGGCGTGCTGAACTCACGCGCTCCAAGATATGCTTCGAGGGCAAATATAGGCAAATCAGACATAATCATGATCTTCTTGATTCGGGGTAGGTTCTAAAAAAAAGGGTGATGCACTGAAACAATTCATCACCCTTATTATTAGCTTTATCATTAACGCTTAGAGAACTGGAAGCTACGACGAGCTTTAGCGCGTCCATATTTCTTACGTTCTACCACACGACTATCACGTGTCAAGAATCCGCCTTTGCGCAATACAGAATGGAATTCTGGGCTAAAGCGATCCAATGCACGGCTGATACCATGACGTACCGCACCTGCTTGACCTGATAATCCGCCACCTTTCACGGTAGCAAATACATCGAATGTACCTGCACGATCCAAAGCACCAAAGGGCTGGTTGATAATCATGCGTAGTACGGGACGTGCAAAATAGGTGGATTGATCACGACCATTGACAATGATCTTGCCTGTGCCGGGCTTTACCCACACGCGAGCTATCGCGTTTTTACGACGACCTGTACCATAGGAACGACCCAAGGCATCTACTTTTGCGACTCGTTGAATTTCTGTTGCTTCTGTCATAATCAATTACCGTGCGTTTTTCTCATTTTTAGATGCAAAATCAAAAGCCATAGGCTGTTGAGCTTCATGGGGATGTTCTGATCCAGCATAAACACGCAACATTTTATATTGCTGTCTTCCGAGTGTGTTTTTTGGCAACATACGCTTCACTGCCATTTCAACAACGCGTTGCGGATGTGCGCCTGCAAATATTTTAGCAGGAGTAGTTTCCTTGATTCCACCCGGAAAACCTGTATGACGATAATAAATCTTATCAGTCAATTTTTTTCCTTTGATCTGAATCTTATCAGCATTGATAATGATCACATGATCACCGCAATTCATGTGCGGAGTGTAATAAGGCTTATGCTTTCCACGCAACAAAGTTGCCACTTGAACCGCTAGGCGACCAAGGACGATTTGGTTGGCATCAATCACGTACCATTGTTGCTGAATATCAGCAGGTTTTGCAGAGAAGGTTTTCATAGAATACCGCAATCTATTTTTTGATAATATAAGAGAAAAGACTTCTAACGCTTCTGCACGTGCATGTCAATAAAAAACTTTATATAATGTACATTATAGCGCGTTGAATCTGTATGCATCAGATTCAAGGTCGCGCTATATATCAATAAAGACAGCGCGTTGAATCTGTGCGTAGCAGATTCAAGGTTGCGCTATATATCATAAGAATAGCGAGCATTGCTTGACTTTTTAATCGGCTTAAGTCTATAAAATATAAGTATATGATGTGCAATGAACAAGGCAAAATGCTCTATGGATGCGATATATCGTGATGAATCGAGTTGTGGGTTGATAATGCGCCCTTATACTATGCCTCTTTGTTTGGCGGGGCAGGTGCGTATTCGTGTTACCTATACGGGCATAAATCGCGCTGATGTTCTGCAATGTGACGGAGGCTATCCACCGCCCATATCGGGGATATGTGGCTTGGAAGTGTCGGGCATCATCGATGCAGTTGGGGAAGGGGTGCATGATTGGGTGATTGGTCAACATGTGTGCGCCTTGCTTTTGGAAGGAGGCTATGCGCCTTATGTGACGGTGGATGCACGGCATCTATTAGCAGTGGGTGATGCTATGTCCGCCAAAATAGCAGCATCCTTGGTGGAAGCCTTGGCGACGAGTTGGTTGGCGTTATGTGATGTAGGCAAAATGTGCGCGGGTGAACATGTGTTGATTCATGGGGGTTCGAGTGGTGTTGGCATGATTGCTTTGCAAGTGGCGCGTTATTTAGGTGCGCACACCTATACGATGGCAAGCAGTGAGGCAAAGGATGATCTATGCCGTTCTTTGGGGGCAACCGTTATCCCGTGGGATAGAACGCCTGAAACATTAGCACAGCAGATCAAAACTCACGCACCGCAGGGGTTGGATATTGTGTGGGATATTCTTGGCGGTGCGTATGTGGGAGCGCATCTGAAAGCCTTAGCGTATGGCGGGCGGTTATTATCGGTTGCGTGCATGGATGGTGCGCAGGTGCAATGCTCGATGGGTGGGCTATTGATGAAGAATCTTACATGGCATGGAGTGACGCTACGTTCACAAAGCGATGATCGTAAAGCAGAGATTATCGCAGCGGTGCGGGATTATCTGTGGGATGCGTGCCATGAGGGCATCATCGCACCGCATATTTATAAGGTAGTACCCCCATATGAGGTGATGCACGCGCATGAACTGATGCGGCGGCGCACCCATTATGGCAAAATGTTGATTGATTGGTCATAACGCGGTAAGGCATATTATGCATCACTGCACCTATCCATCCCCAGTGGGAACATTGCTGTTGGTCGCAAGTGAGGTGGGGATACGCGCTGTACTGTGGGAAGATGAGTCCCAAGAGCGGGTGCGCCTAGGGCAGAGTTTGGAGCAACGCAATCACCCTATGCTTATTCACGCCATGCGTGAATTAGATGAGTATTTTGCTCACACCCGCACCGCATTTGCCGTGCCACTTGACCCTATCGGCACAGATTTTCAAAGGCGGGCATGGGATGCTCTGAAAATGATTCCCTATGGTGAAACACGCAGTTATGCATGCCAAGCGCAGATGATGGGGCATCCAAAGGCAGTGCGTGCCGTGGGAGCAGCCAATGGCAAAAACCCTATCTCAATCATTGTACCGTGCCATCGTGTGATTGGAGCAAATGGTACATTAACAGGCTTTGCGGGTGGGCTAGCGGTAAAAAGTGCCTTGTTGCAGCATGAGGCGATGAGATATACCCATTTCATTTCAAGGAGTTGAATCATTGAAATGAAATTAAGGGTATATCTTATTAAAAATACTCATCTTTTCCACATTTTGATACTACGTATCTTCATGTGCGATGAGTATAGCAACCAATCTCATACATCTTTTGATTGTTTTTTTGTAAAAATAGCACTATAGTTGTTTGACAAAAAAATGACTCATTTTTTATGTCAAGAAACGAATATAACCTTATGATTTATAGTGTTTTTGTCATTGTATAATTGCCGATTGATCGGTATTTATATAATGGAAGTGCTATATAAATACAAAAAATTAGATGAGAGATTTAGGGAGCAACCCATGAACAAAACTCCCCCAGCGTCGGATGAGAGCGCAACGAATGAGACGAAGCAAGCAACTCAGCCTCCGCTATGGAACGAGTATATCCGTACCTTTATTTATGCGATTCTTCTTGCTGTTGTCTTTCGCAGCTTTGTTTTTGAGCCGTTTCATATCCCCTCAGGTTCGATGAAGGAAACCTTATTGGTAGGGGATTATCTGTTTGTATCCAAATATAGCTATGGCTATAGTCGCTATTCTTTTCCTTATGGTATTGATTGGTTTGATGGTCGAGTGCTTTCATCTGCACGCCCAAAGCGTGGCGATATTGTCGTGTTCCGTCCAACTTCGCAGCCGCGTATTGATTTTATTAAGCGTATTGTGGGGCTGCCGGGGGATAAGATTCAAGTGCTGGATGGAATCGTCTATATTAATGATCTTCCTGTATCGCGGGTGCGTGATGGCGATTTTTCGGATATTCTGCCCGATGGAACAATCAAAAAGATCCCGCGTTATCGTGAAACCTTGGATAATGGCGTGAGTTATGCCGTATTAGAAGAAACCACACAAGGATTGCTTGATGATACGTATGTCTATACAGTGCCTGAAAAAAACTATTTTCTTATGGGGGATAATCGTGATAATTCCGCAGATAGCCGTGAGATGTCGATGGTTGGCTTTGTGCCAGAGGAAAATATTGTAGGGCGAGCTGAACTTGTGCTGTTCTCTATTGATGATCGCACCAGCATGTGGAAAATATGGGATTGGTTTTGGGCATTGCGAACCGAACGCTTATTGAAGGATTTATAGAAATGTCGGTATCTTATGAGGCTATGCGCGCAACATTTAGCGATCCTGCTTTATGCGATCTTGCGATGATGCATCGTGGAAAAGATACGCGACAGAATAATCAACGCTTAGAATTTTTGGGTGATCGTGTGCTGGGTTTAGTGATGGCACGGATGCTCTATACGTCTTTTCCTGATGAACGCGAGGGCGAATTAGCGATGCGTCTTTCTGCTTTAGTATGTGGTACAACCATTGCGTGTGTGGCGCGTCAGTTGGGTATGGGAGCGTGGCTGATATTGGATGACCATGAAGTGCGCAAGGGCGGGCGCGATAATGAATCGAATCTGATTGATGCGTGTGAGGCGTTGATTGGGGCGATCTATCTTGATCAAGGCATCGGTGCAGCGGAAGCATTTATCCATACGCATTGGCATAATTTGATGCATTCATTGGTGCGTCCTCCGAAAGATGCGAAAACGGCGTTGCAAGAATGGGTGCAAGCACGTGGATTGCCTTTGCCGCTCTATCATGAATTATCACGGGAAGGTACGGCGCATGATCCACTCTTTACGATAGAAGTGCAGGTGGAAGGCGTATCCCCCATTCGCGCTATTGCCTCAAATAAGAAACAAGCAGAACATAAAGCAGCACAATTAATGCTGCAACATTTAGGAGAAGAAAGAACATGGTAGCACGTTGTGGTTTTGTCGCGGTGGTAGGTGCGCCCAATGCAGGAAAATCGACCTTAGTCAATGCACTTGTGAAAGCGCGTGTGGCGATTGTCACTCCGAAGGTGCAAACAACCCGTAGCCGTATTTTGGGGATTGTGACGGAAGCAGAAACGCAGCTTATCCTCATTGATACGCCGGGGATTTTTCAAGCAAAAGCCCGCTTTGAACAAGCGATGGTCAATAGTGCGCTCGGAAGCACCAAAGAATCGGATAAGGTGATGGTGGTGATCGATGCCTATCGTGGCATGTGCGATGATAGCAAGCACGTGCTTGATTCGGTACGTGATGCGGGTGCGCCATGCTTGTTGGTGCTGAATAAAATTGATAAGGTTGCCAAAGAGCGTTTGCTAGAATTGGCAGGGCATATATGCGCACACTATCCCGTTGAGCGATGTTTTATGATTGCAGCGCGCACCCGTGATGGGGTGGATGATGTCCGTCAGTATCTTGCGCAGAATCTGCCTGAAGGACCATGGCATTATCCTGAAGATATGATGACGGATGTACCGCTACGGCAGTGGGCAGCGGAAGTGACGCGTGAATCATTATTTTATCGCTTGCAGCAGGAATTGCCGTACAGCATCGCTGTGGAAACCGAGCAATGGAACGAGCGCAAAGATGGTAGTGTTGAGATTCGTCAGGTTATTTATGTGCAGAATGATAATCAAAAAAAGATTGTGGTTGGGCATAAAGGTGAGATGCTGAAGGAAGTTGGGCAAGCGGCACGCACGCGGATGATACGTTTTATGGAACGCAAAGTGCATTTGTTTTTATTTGTTAAAGTTACCGAGGGATGGAAAGAGCAGAAATCGTTCTATTCATCTATCGGTTTGAACTATTAAGACAAAATTGCTCCTGCACAATTTTTTTTGCGTTGCAAAAAAGTCACTTTTTTACATTCTGTCATCATATTGTCATAAATTCCATCTATTGTGAATTTACTGAGTTCACACTATGCAAAAAAAGGATTTTTATGCAGCATAAATTATACCAATGGGAAAATAGCACGGCAGGTATTGCTAACCTAGAGATAAGCAAAACTTCCTTCGGTCGTAAGCAAGCGGTGCTTCGCTTTAACGATGAAGTGGATGCTGTTGCATTGAAAAATCTACCTGAAGCACTCAATAAAGCAGGTATCACGGCGTTCCCCGAATTAGACCCTGAAACAAACAAAGTCAATTTGGTGATGTATGGGTTCGGTAATGAATCGCGCATCATGAATATCATGCAGACGCATCGCTTGGTTGAGGGTTCGGTGCAAACGCAAACCTTTGATGTGCCAACGCCTGAAGAAATGGCAGCGAAAAAATTGCGTCAAGAAGATGGTGTATTGGCATCAGCAGTAGCTTTTGTTGATCGTCATGCGCTTAGAATCCAAGCGGCTGTTGGTATGATTGGGCATGGTTTGACTGGTCTTCTTGGGGTGAAATTGGGTGATAGTAATCGTGTTGCCAATGGTATATTTTATGGTGCATCCACCTCATTGCAGTTTATCTATGGTAGCGGTCAAGATGAAATTAACTTCCAACCAGTGATGTATAAAGCATCAAAATATCTTGAAGGTGAAAGTATATCCTTTGATAGCCATGTGGCGGGTGCGGATGCTGATAAAAATGCGCTACAAAAACTGAATCAGGTGATACATGATAATGCATTTGCTCTGAGCCATGCCATCGGTGGGTTTGGAGATGTTGCACAGCTTCTATCAGGGTTGGCGGATAAAGAATATGGCTGGGGACGCGTAGGTCAGGGGGCATCAAGTTTGATTGGTTGCTTTGCGCAAATTTTTTGTGATGAAGCCCCAGTTGACATGGAAGAAATGAAATATAAGAACGCCGTGGAGCAAGGACTTGCTTTTGTTAACGCTCATCCTTTGGCAATTGCAGGTAATATCAACCTCTGGCAAAATTTTATGGGGGTTACAGATGCCCTGAACATGAGTCGGAAATTAGAAGATAATCGCCAAATGCTTCCGGGAAAGATTTTTGGAATTCAAGCAAATGCGATTGATAGCTATCACGGCGTACATGATGAGAAAATGGGGAAGGTTGCAAAAGCACTGGATAATTTGGTTCAAAGTGATGACTTTAAGAAGCTGGAAACTCCTCAAGCGCAATCGGAATTCCTTGTGAAGCATGCACAGAGTGCGTATAAAGGAGATGCAGAGATAACAGCGATGTTTGCTAAGCATGGAGATAATGTTGATGAATTGCGTTCGCAATTAAACACGCGCTCTACAGAGCGTCTTGACGCTTACAAAATAGCTGAGCAGGTAAGCAGAGAACGAATGAGTGGCTCAGACTATGGCAAAATGAAGCCTGAGGAACAGGCAAGATTACTTACAAAAGAGCTTGATGAAAAGCTTACTCCACAGCAGAAGAAAGATGCTTTAGAGGTTAAACTCTATGAGGTGGAGCAAGGAAAAGATCGATTAGGCAAGAACACTGGCTATGCTAAAACAATCAAATCATTGCAAGAAGATGAAAAAGATCGCCGTGATCTTGCTGCTGCTAATTCTGAGTTTGCGCAAGGTAATACAGTTCGTGATATAACCCTCGGCGTTACCGCTCTTTATGCTCTCTCGTCTTATTTGAATACGCGTGCGCACAAGACACGCCCTGCGGAATTCTCTAATGATGATGCCTATCTTGAGATGTATGCGCGTGTGGCGCAAGCAATTGTTGTTCTTCCTGAAGAAAAGCGCGATCAAGCGATTGATAAAGCATCGGTGTTCTTAGCATCGCAAAAAGAAGTGAAGCTCACATCGGATCATATTGCAGAGCAGGTGCGTGTGCGTGTGGAAGCGTTTGAGAAAGCACCATGGTTGGATGTGGAAACATCAAAAGAGCGTGTTTCTCGTATGGATATGGCGTTGGAATCCAGAAAATCTGAGCAACGTGTGGAAGCGGGGGCGCACTTTGTGGCTACTCCTAAAGAGTCCAATAATATCGCTCCGACAGATGGTTTGCCATTGGAAAGCAAAGGGCAAGAACCGAAAGATAAGGTATCTGAAATTGCTTATGGTCAACGTGTTGTTGCTCCCGAGCAACTCGCTGCAGTACGTATGGCGTAAATAGAGCGTGCATACTATTGAAAAAAGGCTTGTTCATAGCAATGTGGGCAAGCCTTTTTTTTGTGGTGTGATTGGTTTCATTGAGGATCACATGAGTTTTGGATGACGCTTGATTCTTGTCATGCTCGCTTAAAGATAGGGTATTCATAAACTACTGTTGTTACTGGATTCCTGCCTACGCAGGAATGACGAATTTGTAGTGATATGGGTTATGCAGAAATATCGATATAAAATAACGGATGCTTTTTCTCACAAAGCACGCTATAAGCGTAAATGAAAAAAAGGAGCGATGATATATGGGATTTAGTTGTGGGATTGTTGGGTTGCCAAATGTTGGAAAATCCACCTTGTTTAATGCATTGCTTGCACAGCAACAAGCGGAAGCGGCGAATTATCCATTTTGTACGATTGAACCGAATACGGGCAAGGTAGCTGTTCCTGATGAACGGTTGCAACGTGCCGCTGAAATTGCAAAATCGGCGCAGATCATCCCAACACAGTTAGAGTTTGTTGATATTGCGGGCTTGGTGCGTGGCGCAAGCAGAGGGGAAGGGCTGGGGAATCAGTTTTTGGCGCATATTCGTGAAGTGGATGCCATAGCCTATGTGGTGCGTTGTTTTATTGATGATGACATTACGCATGTGGAAGGGCGGATTGATCCTTTGTCGGATTGGGAGATTATTGAGACGGAATTGATCCTTGCGGATATGGAATCGCTGGAAAAGCGTAAAGTCGCACTGGAAAAGAAAGCGCGGGGGAATGATAAGGAAGCCATGATGCTGTTGCCATTTGTGGAGCGCGGATTGGAGCTTGCGGCTGAGGGCAAACCACTTCGTTCGTTAATGGCGGGAGATAGCGAGGCACAAGCCTGTGTGCGTGGATTGAATCTGCTTACCACCAAGCCCGTGATGGTGATTTGTAATGTCGCTGAGGACGATGCCGCATCGGGCAATGAGTTGACGCGTGCGGTGGCGCAGCGTTGCATAGAGCAAGCCGTGCCGTGTGTGGTGATTTCTGCACGGATTGAATCTGAAATTGCAGGGTTGGAATCCGAACAAGAAAAATTGGAGTTTTTATCCTCCCTTGGGCTGAACCAAACGGGATTAGCGCGTATTATTGCAGAAGGTTATGGATTATTGGATCTCATCACCTTTTTCACCGTCGGACCAAAGGAAGCACGTGCATGGACGGTGCATCAGGGCGCACGCGCTCCGCAAGCAGCGGGGCGTATCCATAGTGATTTTGAAAAAGGCTTTATTCGCGCTGAAACTATTGCCTATGCTGATTATGTCACCTATCAGGGGGAGGCAGGGTGCAAAGATGCGGGAAAAATGCGCTTGGAGGGGAAGGATTATCTGGTGCATGATGGGGATATATTCCATTTTCGCTTTAATGTTTAGTGGATGTTAAGTAAGTTGTGGCATCATGACACTATGTCAGATGAACAAGGTTTTACACTTATCGAATGTGCCATTGTGCTTGCCGTCATTGGTTTGCTCGCAGGTGGGGTGATGGTTGGGCAAAATATGGTGGAATCCGCACGTATGCGCGCTGCCAATACCGAAGCGCAGCTTTATAGTCATGCGATAGGAATGTTTCATGAAAAATATGCGGGACTTCCGGGCGATCTCCCCAATGCAACGACTTTTTGGGGGGATAATCCCGCCTTATGTTCTGATGCGTCTATTGCGGATGGCGATCTTGGTACGTGCAATGGCAATGGTGATATGATCGTGCAATCGGTGAATCTGCCGAATGCGAGTAGCGAACAGATGCAAATGTGGACGCAGTTGTCACGCGCAGAATTGATTGCGGGGCGTTATTCGGGCGCAACCGCTGCCACAGCCGATGGACTCGGAAGATATGATACGGGTGTTGCGGGGGTGAATGTTCCGCGTTCGGAGGCAGAAAGCCAAGCAAAATGGAACAGTGCGAGTTTTGTGGCGGGCGCACCCGATGCATCCTTGTTTAATAGGGTTGCTAATTTCACCCTCACTCTTGCGGGCGCAGATTTTAGCGTGCAGCAAATGCATATGATCGATAAAAAACTTGATGATGGTCTGCCTGCCACGGGTATGATTTTTACGAATTGGAGATGCAGTACTGCATCAGATGGCAATAATTTCACGGCTGCCTATGCCATGAATAATGCTAATGCTGTATGTGATATGTATATTATTCCGCGTTATTAAATCAGGATCTAGAGTCGTTTGACAAAAAATACTTCATTTTTTCATCAGCTCTGCTTAAGTTGTTCTGGATACCCTTCTTAAGCGGGTACGACAGACGATAGACGTAGGCAGGTTCTAAAGACTCATTAAATCGCTTTCATGGAAGAGTTCTTGGTTTTGTTCGACAACGCCATACCAGCCCATGCCTTCATAGCCCATATATCCCGTAGCACGCGCAAAGGCGATAATTTGGTTATGCTCATTGCCGTAAGAGCCGCGTGACCCAAGAGTAATATCGAGAGGATAGTTCGTGAACAGTTCACGATTATCCGATGCAGCAATAACGCGTAATTGACGATCAAGAATCAATACGCGTGTGCGCCGCCACTCATCTGCGGAAAAACATATTTCATTGGTGAACAGAACGCGTTTTTGCTCTGGCCAATCAAGAAAAGCCGCAAAGACCCCAAGTGGTTTGCCATAGACTTCCCCACGTT
This sequence comes from Alphaproteobacteria bacterium, assembly GCA_004293935.1. Taxonomy (GTDB): domain Bacteria; phylum Pseudomonadota; class Alphaproteobacteria; order Rickettsiales; family UBA998; genus RDZH01. The sequence goes on from RDZH01000014.1 coordinate 78,483, forward strand.
CACGCACGGGTGCTGCAAAACAGATGAGCGGAAGATTATTATGAAAAGAGCTTGCATGGACATCTTCCGACGTAAAATCATCGGTGGTTTGGCTGCGATAGGCATCACGAAACCAACGCTCCGCTCCCACTTGCGCGCCAACAACACTCGGATATACTTGTGGGTTTGAACAGGAAATAACCGTTCCATTATTATCAATCAATAGGATATTGGTATAGATTTTTGTCATGCGATGCATGGAAATCATTTTCTTTTGGGCGCGATCAATCGCAAGAGGATTCATCGAGGTAAGGGCATCGCAAAAAGATAAACCACTACCCCACATCCGCACATCCAACATACGTTCATAGAGGGTGCGTGACATTAACTGCACGGTGTTATAGGCAATATCGGTGAGGCGTGTGCCTTCTAAATCTTTCACCAAGGCATCGGTAATTTCGCGCCCTTTTTCAATGCGTCCAAGCACCGTCTGACGGAAATTGAGGGAGTTTTTCGATGCTTGCGAGGCAAGGTTTTTCACTTCGGATGCTACCACGGTAAAACCACGCCCTGCTTCGCCAGCGCGTGCTGCTTCGATAGTCGCATTAAGCGATAAGAGATTGATTTGACCCGCCACTTTTTCATTTAATGTGGCAAAGGCTTCAACATCGGAAGCGATTTTATTGATGACCATGAGCATTCTACGTGGCATATGTACTACCTCTTTCAACGATTGTTGAAGCATGACTGAGACAATTATTTTTATAGCTCTATTAAGTCCTATATTGGTTAAAAAAACGTGTGCGTGCAGGGATAATGATGCAAAAACTTGCAAGAGGGCGCGTTATTATGGTATGGTACGTGCTGGTTGATGATGCACAGACACATCTTAGGGAGATAAACCATGGCAATGACAGACGCAGTACGCACGATTCTTTCTTATTATGAGCATGAACATGCGGGGACACTCAATCAATTATCACGAATGATGATGCATGGTGCGCTTGGTGGGACAGGTAAGATGATTATTCTTCCTGTGGATCAAGGGTTTGAGCATGGGCCGGCTCGTAGTTTTGCGATGAATCCACCTGCCTATGATCCGTATTATCATTATCAATTAGCGATTGATGCAGGGCTTAATGCCTACGCTGCACCGCTTGGGATGCTTGAGGCAGGGGCGCGTCATTTTGCAGGATGTATTCCAACCATTCTTAAAGTGAATAGTGCCAACAGTTTAGCACCACGTACCGATCATCCAACGCAAGCCATCACGGCTTCAGTGCAGGATGCGTTGCGTTTGGGTTGTGTGGCGATTGGCTTTACCATCTATCCCGGAAGTGGCGAAACCTATACGATGTATGAGCAAATAAGCGCGATGAGTTATGAAGCCAAGCAAGCGGGTTTGGCGGTGATTATTTGGTCCTATCCACGTGGGGGAGAACTCTCAAAAGACGGGGAAACGGCATTGGATGTTTGTGCGTATGCAGCGCATATGGCAGCATTATTGGGGGCGCATATTATTAAGGTGAAACTCCCAAGCGAGCATATTGAGCAGAAAGAGGCACGCAAAGCCTATGAGGCAAACAAGGAAACATTCCATACGCTTGCTGCACGCGTTGCGCATGTGAAACAAGCATGTTTGGGTGGGCGACGTTTGGTTATTTTCTCTGGTGGAGCATCGAAAAGCCAAGGGGATGTACTGGAAGATACACGCGCTATTGCGCAAGGTGGTGGCGATGGTTCGATTATTGGGCGTAACGCCTTTCAACGTCCCCGCGCCGAAGCATTGAGCTTGCTGCAGGATATGGTTGCGATCTACCGAGAATATTGCTGATGCTTATCACGGATAGTTCGGTTAAACGTCCCGTCTTTGCGATGGTATGCAGCATGTTGCTGGTTGCATTTGGGATGGTGGCATATATGAAACTTCCGTTGCGTCAATATCCTGATATTGATCCGCCTGTGGTATCCGTAGAAACGGTCTATCGTGGGGCAGCGGCTGCAACCATTGAATCACGTATTACACGGATTGTGGAAGATGCCGTCAGTGGGATTGAAGGCATACGCACGCTGCAATCACTCAGTGAAGATGGGCGATCCGCCGTGACGATTGAGTTCACCTTAAAGCGCGATATTGAAGATGCCGCGAATGATGTACGTGATCGCATTGCACGGGTGACGCAAGATTTGCCTGAAGAAGCTGAACCGCCTGAAGTGTTTAAGGTGGATGCCAACACTGATCCTGTGATGTGGATTAATTTAGGCAGCACATCAATGAATTCCCTAGCACTCACAGAATATGCGGATCGTGTGATTGTTGATGCTCTGGCGGTGGTGGATGGCGTGGCGCAAGTGCGTGTGGCAGGAGGGCGCATCTATGCCATGCGGATTATGTTGCGCCCTGATGCGATGGCAGCGCACGGAGTCACCACGGAAGATATTGAACTGGCGTTACAACGTGAGAATGTTGAGCTTCCAGCGGGGCGTATCGAATCTACGCAGCGCGATTATGCCTTACGGTTGATGCGGGGCTATCAAACACCCGAAGCGATGGGGCGTTTGGTGGTAGGGCGTGGTGGTGATGGGCAAGTCATTCATTTGGAGCAGGTGGCAGAAATACGCTTAGGTGCAGAAAGTGAGCGTAATGAATTGCGTGGTAATGGTGAGCAGATGGTAGGGCTTGGGGTTATCAAGCAATCACGGGCTAATACGATTGATGTGGCGCGTAATGTGCGTGTAAAATTAGAGGAATTATCCAAAAATCTTCCGAACGATACACGGCTTTATCCCAGTTATGATTCGTCCTTGTTCATTTCAGCCTCGCTTGATGAAGTGTATGAAACATTAGTCATTGCCTTGATCTTGGTGGTGCTGGTGATTTATGTGTTTTTAGGGAGCTTACGTGCGACGATCATTCCCGCTTTGGCTGTTCCTGTATCACTCATATCAGCTTTTATGCTACTGTTATGGTTAGATTATTCCCTAAACCTACTCACCTTATTAGCCATGGTACTTGCGATTGGTTTGGTGGTAGATGATGCGATCATCATGCTGGAACATATTCAACGCAAAGTGCAAGAGGGCGAACATCCGCTGCGTGCCTCATTGGAAGGAGCGCGGCAAGTGAGTATGCCGATTATTGCGACCAGTTTGGTGCTGTGTGCGGTATTTGTACCCATCACTTTTTTGGCAGGTAATGTCGGGCGGTTATTCACTGAATTTGCGGTGACGATGATTGCGACTATTTTATTCTCGATGGTGGTAGCACTCACCCTTTCCCCAGCACTTTGCTCTATGATGCTGCGGCGTTCCTCCGCTAAGGGTGCATCGCTGCATCAATGGTTTGGGCGGATTGAGCAACGCTACAGCGCAAGTTTAGCGTTGAGTTTGCGTCATGGACGATGGATCGGATGTAGCGTGGTGTTGATGCTGGTGGCGATGGCGTTGCTCTATCGATCCCTCCCTGAAGAATTAGTGCCGTCTGAAGATCGGGGTGTGTTTTTTGTGCGCTTTGCTGCGCCTGAGGGGGCAAGCTATGGGTACGCCGAGCGTTATGCGCGCCGCCTAGAGCAGGATTTAATGCCCTTGGTAGAACGTGGTGATGCAACGCGGATATTGATGCGTATTCCGGGAAATTTTTCTACGTCTGATGCGGTGAATAGCGGTTTAGCGATTGTGGTACTCACGCCGTGGGCGGAGCGAGCGCGATCGGTATTTTCGCTCGTGGGGGAGGTGATGCCGAAGATGGCAGGCTATGAAGGAGTTACCGTTTTTCCTATTATTCCGCAAGGCTTAAACCAAGGATTTCGTCAACCTGTGGAGTTTGTGGTACGTGGGTCAACCTATGAAGAATTGGGGCAATGGCGTGATGTGTTGCTTGAGAAATTCGCATCCTATCCGGGGATTACGGGGCTAGATTCGGATTATAAAGAAACGCAACCGCAATGGCGTATCCATATTCATCATGAACGGGCAGGGGATATGGGCGTAACACCCGCACAGATTGGTCATGCGCTTGAAACCTTCCTTGCATCACGACGCGTTACCACATTTGATCTGCATGGTGAAGAATATGATGTGATATTAGAGGCGGATAGGGAGCTTTTGGGATCACGTGATGCGCTCATGGCATTGCGGGTGCGATCCGCAACTACGGGGGCAATGATACGCCTTGATAATCTTATTGCTATTGAAGAAGTGGGAACGGCAGGGAAACTGAACCGTTATCATCGTCAACGAGCCTTGACTCTGAGTGCCAATGTCGCGGAAGGCTATAGTTTAGGTGAGGTATTGGATTATTTAGAGGGCGTGGCGCGGGACACTTTGCCACCTACAGCAACGATTGATTATAAGGGGCAATCATTAGAATATCGTGACGCATCATCGGATGCGATTTTTGTATTCATTATGGCACTTGTGGTGATTTATCTGGTATTAGCAGCGCAATTTGAGAGTTTTATTCATCCCTTAGTCATTATGATGACTGTGCCTTTGGCATTATTATGGGGATTGATCGGCATGTGGGTGGGGGATGTGAGCATTAATCTTTATTCCATGATCGGGTTGCTGATGCTGATGGGGCTTGCCACGAAAAACGGTATTTTGATTGTTGAGTTCACCAATCAGTTGCGTGATGAGGGTATGGATTATGGTGCAGCACTGATTCAGGCGGCAACATTACGGCTGCGCCCCATCATCATGACATCGATCACCACGGTGATGGGGGCAGTTCCCTTGATTCTTGCTTCAGGAGCAGGGTCAGAGAGTCGCTATGTGTTGGGCATGGTGATCGTGTTTGGGGTGAGTGGGGCAACCATCCTCACGCTTTATGTGATCCCGTGGTGGTATGATGTGATTGGTAAATTTGGTGGTTCACCGCATCGTGTTGAGAAGATGCTTAGTGAGTTGTAGAAGACTTATCGCGTTGGGTCTGTCTTGCAAAGAGTGGTGTTTGGTGGTATGATGACGTATCGCTATGTAGAGGTCACACAAATGAAAAAAATCACTATTACGCTGGACGATGATGTCTATCATGGGCTACACGCAACCATTGGACGCGGTAATATCAGCCGTTTCCTTAGCAACATTGCACGTCCGCATGTGGTGCAGGGCGATATTGCGGCAGGTTACGCTGCCATGGCAGCAGATACTGAGCGGGAAGCGGAAGCGAGTGCATGGTCTGAAGCCTTAATGCATGATGGTGATCATGCAGCCCATTGAACCAACTCCTAGGCGTGGGGAGGTATGGTGGGTGAATTTTGATCCATCGATTGGCGGAGAAATTCGTAAAAAACGCCCTGCGGTTATTGTCAGCAACAACATGGTGAGCCCTCCACATGCTGCTTGCGCAAACCCGTCTCGCGATCAAATAAATCCTCCTCAACCACGCGTGCAACGTGAGCAATTCCTCCGCTCAATACCCGCATCATAACCTCCTATCTCTTTAAGATAGAATGCGTTTAGATTGTATACGTTACAAATCTATTAACTTGTCGGGTAGTAAGGAAGAAATTTCTAATTTATTTGGGGGTGGTGTGGTTTTTCTGCGCGTGTGGTTTTTGTTGACGTAAGGATTAAACTGTGATAAACATTAGTTTCACCTTGTTTATAAATAGTGTTGATGTCAGCCTATTTACCCATTCTATTGCTTAACTGTAATAAAATTGTGATTAGGCTTGCCTAGCACTGCTGATAAACATTGTGGATAATGTTGTTTACCAAATAAAACAAATGTCTGAACATCACTCGTCTGAAGAACATTCCAGTGAAGAACACTCTAGTTCTTTGGTTCACGGATTTTCGGGGAATCTTTCCCCCTTGTCAGGGAACGAACTGCTTTCCAATAACACGGTGGCAATGTTCGCCGTTCAACCTAAATTGGTCTTCCAATTTAGTGGGATGAACGGCAGTGAAATGGCAACGGAATTGCAACAAGGCAATGCCATAGCCAGTCAGCAGCTTGCGCTAACGCAGCAGCAGATGCTGCAATCAGCGCAACAGCTTGAACTAACGCGGCAGCAAATGCTGCAATCAGTGGAAATGCTTTGCATTGAGGCAAAGAAACTGGAAGTAGCAGAAGCAGCGTATTACGCGCAACTGCGGGCGCAATTTGTTGAGGATTATGATCGCGTGTTCCTTGGAACTCGTGGCGATACAGCAATGCGACGCTTGTGCGTTCATGATTCGCTCTACGCTCTTTCTTTGATTGCCAAGGATGTGCAAACTTCCTACAAACGTAAGCAATTACCCGTGGATTTATCCATGGATATTGCTCTGGTGATGGCGCATGGAAGTTCCAAAGTTCACGAACACCTCGTGACGATTTTTGCCCTTGAGTATTTTCTGGGGCTTGAAACATCGGGGACGTTCCAACAGGAACTCCGCACGATAGTTGATGCGATTGCACAGCTCCTAGCTGAGCAAGAGCAGGCGAAGCGGCTTGAAGCGGAAGCGGAGGCTAAGAAGATTGCGGAGGTGGAAGCCAAGCGGATTGAAGCTGAAGCCAGTAAGTTAGCTGTTGCTAACTACATTCAGTTTATGTCCAAGTTTAAACCATATTTGTGGCAAACAGTTAAAGAGCAGTTGGCAAAACAACGTTATCTTAGCTATAAACTTGCCAAAGAATACGATGCTATGCTCTTGTCGATGATGGTAGATAATCCCAAAGCTCGGGAGATTATCGCAGATTTTGAGAGGGCAATGCTGAAGTATCTTCCTGAAGGTACAACTCACGAACAAATGTTAATCGCACTGTTTGGGAAACAACATTGACACTACATCAGATTCTTAAATCTAGGTTAGCCTTCTAACGCAGAAAAACCCTCTTTATGAGGGTTTTTTTGTGTTAAGAAACGACTATAGCGCGTCACGCCGTGTGAAGCGCACCGTCACCAAGCATAGGATAGCGTTCATCACGATGATCATCGCGGCGAGTGGTGCATCAATTACATAAACCGAAAAACACACACCAAGCACTAGGGCAAGGCTGCCAAGATAAAAACTCATCCGCATCATATGCACGGGTGAGGTGCTGAGTGGGCGTGCTGCATGGGCGGGAATAATAATTCCGTGATTAATAATGCCCCCACCAACGAAACGCTTAATGCCACAAGCAGGGTGACAAGCGCAAGATAATAACCTTGTGTGCGTTTTGTGCGCGACGCATTTCAAGGGCTTCGGTGTGGGTGAGTTGTTGTTTTATTGCTGCTTCCTGTATCTGTTCAGATCGATGTTCTGCTGCACGATTCGCACATACTGCTAATCCACCAATGACGACTGCTGCTGCAACAACCGCACCTGTGATTCCCCCAGGGAAATTATTGTGAAGGTTGTTTGCCCAGCTATATTCGTGTCCAATGATTTCTTTAGGAAATTTAGTTTTTATTGCGTCTAAACCTGCTTCACAAGTGTCATTATACTTTAAAAATTGTCCAACATCTCCTATGTTTCCTGGAGAAAAATTGCTTAAAGCCCTAATTTCATCACGCGTGATAGAAATTCCTGATCGCGCAAGTTGCTGTATTCCATTATCTATCAATTCAGGTGATAGGTTAGGTTTTGCAAGATCTGTAATTTGTTGTACCCATTGGTTTACATCTTTTTCAGTAACACACACCAACTTTTTTGGCAAACATCCTATTCCGAACATTCCTGTGACAAACGTACCAAAGGTTACATGTTTGGTTCCTTTTTCTTATGGCATAAGCTATACTGATCTAAAGGAGACCAATTTATGGGAAGTATATTGCATGGTAACGCCAAGACTACGCCAAAAA
>RDZH01000030.1 GCA_004293935.1 Alphaproteobacteria bacterium
TTTTTGGCGTAGTCTTGGCGTTACCATGCAATATACTTCCCATAAATTGGTCTCCTTTAGATCAGTATAGCTTATGCCATAAGAAAAAGGAACTAAACACTTAATCAAGCGGGTATCCATAAACTACTATTGTTACTGGATTCCTGCCTTACGCAGGCATGACAGTTTACAAGGTCTCTTTACACCATTGCACCATCAAATATTTCTTAGGCTATGCAAGAATGTATCCACCTGGCTATTGAGTTGTTCTGCTTGCTGTGAGAGTTCAAGCGACGCATCAAGAATCTGCCCTGCGGAATTATCTGCCTCAGCGGACATAGTGCGCACCTCATGTAAACCACTACTGATCAATCCCGTACCTTGGGCTGCCGTTTGCATATTATGGGCGATATGATTCGTCGTGACCGTTTGTTGTTGCACCGAATTGGCAATAGAACGGCTGGAAGAATCAATATTGCGGATAGAATCTTTAATCGAGGCAAGCGATTGCACGATATTATTGGAAGCTCCGTTCATCTCATCAATCACGCGGGTGATCTCACCGATCGATTTATCCGTCTGATTCGCAAGACTTTTCACCTCATTTGCTACCACAGCAAAGCCTTTCCCTGCTTCACCAGCCCGTGCAGATTCTATCGTGGCATTGAGCGCGAGTAAATTAATTTGTCCTGCAATTTCAGAAATCAATTCAATCACCTCACGCACTTTATTCGTTGCCGTACTAAGTGATTGCGCATGAGCATCTGCAAGTTCAGCACGACGCACCGATTCATGCACCAAATCATTTGAACGTTGCATTTGCGCCGATATTTCGCGCACAGAAGCAGATAATTGCTCGGTTGCTTGCGCGACCGTTTGCACATTCATCGCCGTATCTTCCGCTGCATGGGATGCACGCAAGCTCGTATCCGTTGTTTTGCCTACCGTGGATGCCACCTCCTCTGCCGTATGCGAAAGTTCTGTCGCCGCAGCAGCCACCATCGAAACAAATCCTTTAATTTCGCGTTCAAAGCGATCTGCCAAATCCAGTTGATGCTTCTTATAAAGCTCCTCCTGCGCATGATTTTCTTCAATATGTCGCTTGAATACCAAGGCAGCACGTGCCAATAAACCCACCTCATCGTGACGTTCCGTATGCGGAATTTGATGAGAAAGATCATCTTGATTCAGCTTATTATAGGTATCAGCAATATCTACCAAGGGGGTGGATATGGATCGCGCTTGCCAAAATCCCAATAATCCAACGAAAACAGCAATCAAAACCGCAATACCGTAGGATATCATTTGAAACCGCACCACAGGTTCAAGCACCTCCTCACGATTTATTTCAATCACATATGCCCATTTATTGCCCAAAGCATCAAGCACCGCAACACTTGCGAATATCTCATGCCCAACATGATTTATTGTTTCAATAAGCCCTACTTCACCATGCTTGAGCTTGCTAACTACCGACATTATCTCCTTATTTGCCTTCATTTTCAATGCATTGTCGTCAACTGTACCATCCGCTTTTTTTAGGTTCGTAAAGAGCAGCCCCTGCGATCCCACAAGATAGGACTGAGTCGTAAGCCCTGCATGTGTTCCGACATCAACCATTTCTTGGCTTTTCGTATTGGGTGTTTGAAAAATCAATACGCCCTTACGCTCATCACCATCAAAGATGGGCGATCCAACAAAAAGGGCGGGGATTCCATGGCTCGCAGAATGGGGAGCAAACTCATAAAATGACACGCCACCTTTTGCTAATTCCATGGCGTCACGATATACTTTACCTAAATCGCTATCCTTATACGGACCATTGGCAAGGTTGGTAGCAAAATCAGGTTCTTTAGCTACGGAATAAATAATATTGCCTTGCATATCCACTAAGAACATATCGTAATAACCATTGGTTGCAGCAAATCTCTTGAACCACGGATGCTGCCTTTTGTGCGCTTGCGAATAAAGCGATCCATCCTTCGCATCCTCGAGCTGATCTTTTTTGCCAATAGGCAATGGTTCTGTAAGTGTGGTATTGTTAATATACAAATCTTTGAGTATCTTGCTTTGCCCGCCATCAAATCCTAGAGCAAACCAGCCTTCCGAAAATGCTTGTGCCGCTTGAAGAATCTGCGCATTGACCGCGTTATTCGATACTTGGTTTTGTATTCTCTCAAGATAAGAGGATATTTCTCGCTGTTTTAATAAAGCGACCGTTTGCAATTTTGATTCTGTTTCCTTCGTCAAATCCGCACGGATTAAAAACACACTCGAAGTCGTGGCAATCGCAGATGCTAAGATAGAAGCCCCCACCACAAGCAAGGTGATTTTTTTGGAAATATTCAAACGGTTCAGAAAATCTTTCATAGCAGTTCCTAACAAAACAATGTTGTTTAGTAGTATCATGCTTTATGTAAAAAAAAGATAAATGTCATGAATTGATCGTCATAAAAATAAAAAGGAGGCGTGACTCTTGCGAATCACGCCTCTTTGCATTCGATGCTTGAGAGAAATGGATTAGAAATCCATACCGCCCATACCACCCATGCCACCGCCCATACCGCCAGCAGCAGAAGAGCCACCGCCTGTATTTTCATCAGGCTTATCCGCAATCAATGCTTCAGTAGTGATGAGCAAACCAGCAACAGACGCTGCATCTTGCAATGCGGTACGTACTACTTTGGTTGGATCGATGATACCAGATTTCACCATATCGCAATATTCCAATGTTTGCGCATTGAAACCGAACGTATGATCTTTGCTCTCAAGCAATTTACCAGCAACCACTGCGCCATCAAGACCAGCATTTTCAACGATCTGACGAATAGGAGCTTGCAACGCACGACGAACAATGTTCACGCCCGCTTTCTCATCATCATTCAAAGTCACAACCGAATCAAGAGCTTTAGACGCATAAAGAAGCGTTACGCCACCACCCGGAACAATACCTTCTTCCACAGCAGCACGTGTTGCGTGCAAGGCATCGTCTACACGATCTTTGCGCTCTTTCACTTCAACTTCAGTCACGCCACCCACTTTCAATACAGCAACACCGCCTGAAAGTTTCGCAAGACGCTCTTGTAGTTTTTCACGATCATAATCAGAAGACGTTTCTTCGATCTGATGACGGATTTGCGCACAACGTGCTTCAATCATCTTCTCTTCGCCAGCACCATCAACAATCGTTGTTTCTTCTTTGCTGATCACGACTTTCTTTGCCGTTCCAAGCATACCAACATTAACGTTCTCAAGTTTGATGCCAATATCTTCGCTAATCACTTGACCACGAGTCAAGACTGCAAGATCTTCCAACATCGCTTTACGACGATCACCAAAGCCCGGAGCTTTTACAGCCGCAACTTTCAAGCCACCACGGAGTTTGTTGACAACCAACGTCGCCAATGCTTCACCTTCAACATCTTCAGCAATGATGAGTAATGGGCGTTGTGATTGTACCACTTGCTCAAGCAAAGGCAACATTTGTTGCAAGCCAGAAAGTTTCTTATCAAAGATCAAGATGAATGGATTATCCAACTCTGTGATCATTTTTTCAGAATTCGTCACGAAATAAGGTGACAAATAACCACGATCAAACATCATCCCTTCAACAACATCAAGTTCAAACTCAAGACCTTTAGCTTCTTCAACCGTGATAACGCCTTCTTTGCCGACTTTATCCATTGCTTCTGCAATACGATCACCGATGATTTTATCACCATTGGCAGAAATCGTACCCACTTGCGCAATCTCACCATGTGAAGAAATAGGCTTGCTGACGCTTTTCACATGCGCCACTACCGCTTCTACTGCTTTGTCGATACCACGCTTCAAATCCATAGGATTCAAGCCCGCAGCTACTGCTTTTGCACCTTCACGTACAATCGCTTGTGCCAATACAGTTGCTGTCGTTGTACCATCACCTGCAGTATCTGCAGTTTTGCTTGCAACTTCACGCAACATTTGCGCGCCCATATTTTGGAACTTGTTTGACAAGGTGATTTCTTTCGCCACGCTTACGCCGTCTTTCGTCACACGCGGTGCGCCCCACGACTTATCCAACACTACGTTACGACCTTTTGGTCCGAGTGTTACTTTCACAGCATTTGCCAAAATATCTGCACCGATCAAAATTTGCTCGCGTGCTTCAGTACCAAATTTTAATTCTTTAGCCATTGTTTAACTCCTTATGTTACGATAATTACGCTGCTTTTTTATCAGCGATTTTGTTTTCCACGATAGCAATAATGTCAGATTCTTTCATCACCAACAATTCTTGACCATCGAGTTTGATCTCTGTACCAGACCATTTGCCAAAGAGTACCATATCACCCACTTGAACAGTAAGCGCGATAATGCTACCATCTTCGCGGCGAGTTCCCTCACCTACGGCAATGATAATACCTCTTTGTGGTTTTTCTTTTGCCGTATCAGGGATAATGATACCGCTTGCAGTGCGCTCATCTTCTTCAAGACGCTTTAACACTACGCGATCATATAAAGGTTTGATGTTTGTCATGATAATTGCTCCTATCACACATTAATTTTGCGTTGACGTTGATATTATAATTGATGGCTTATCCATCCTGTACTTCATATATGACGTATGGGTAACATTTCAAGAGGCATGACATTTTTTTTATCTTTTTTCTATACTTTTTTCACACAACTTATTACATTGCCACGATGCATTTTATCCCACCGCCTCATGATTGCAGCTTATGCCCAAGACTACGCGCCTTTCATCGCATTAATCGGGATGCATTTCCCACCTACCACAACGCCCCCGTACCATCATTTGGTTCACTGGAAGCGTCAAGGCTCATTATCGGACTTGCTCCCGGATTGCATGGCGCGAATGCCACGGGTCGCCCATTCACCAATGATTATGCGGGAGATACGCTCTATGCGGCTCTTCTTTCTCATGGCTTAGCGCGTGGAGTCTATGCATCCCATGCAGCGGATGGCTTAGCATTGCTTGATACACGCATCACCAATGCCGTGCGCTGCGTTCCTCCTGAAAATAAACCCATCAATGACGAGATCATCCAGTGCAATCATTATCTTGCTACAGAACTCGCGGCTATGCCTCATCTTCGCACCATTCTTGTGCTTGGCACGATCGCGCATAAAGCAACATTGCGTGCCTTAGGCTACAAGCAAAATGCCTTTGTCTTTGCTCATGGCGCAACCCACACACTCACACATCATCCCATCACCTTATTATGCAGCTATCATTGCTCGCGCTATAATACTAATACGGGCAAATTAACGCACGCCATGTTTGATACGGTAATCGCACGCTTCAGTGCGTTATAGTCGTTTTTTTGTCAAACGATTATAAAAAATAGGCGGCAATGGTAAAATAAACCACCACACCAATAGAATCCGCTAAGGTGGTAATGAGTGGCGCGCTGGCGGTTGCAGGGTCTAGCCGTAATCGATGTAATAAGAAAGGGAGCGACAAGCCAATCAAACTACCAATCATCACCACAATCATCATCGTGCAAGCCACCACCAAAGCAAGCTGTTGCCCGCCACGCACCAAGCCAATCAACGATACCGCAATCGCCATCGTCACACCCAATGCCCCTGCCACAAGCAGCTCACGTACCATCATACGCCCCCAATCCTTCACCACAATCTCCCCTGTTGCAAGCGCACGCACGATCAAGGTTGCCGATTGCGATCCCGCATTACCTGCACTGCCTACCAAAAGAGGCAAGAAAAACAACAAATGAATATGGGAAGCGATTGTTGATTCAAAATACGCAATACCCGCCCCTGAAAAAATATTCCCAAACACCAACAACACCAACCACATGATGCGCTTACGATACAGCAACCAGCTACTGGCATAGCGCACATTGCTGGACATTTTCCCCACAGTTCCCGCTTTATAAAAATCTTCCGTGATCTCCTGCACCATGACATCCATCGCATCATCATGGGTCACCAAGCCAATCAAGCGATGATGCTGATCGACCACAGGCAACGCCACCACATCATAGCGCGAAATTTGCTGTGCCACATATTCTTGCGGATCATCCCATTCTACGGAATGGGTGTGCTGCTCCATCAACGATTCAATCACCGCATGAGGTGAAGAAAGAATCAGTGTTTGCAACCGTATCGAGCCAAGCAAGGTACGTTGTTTATCCACCACATACGCACGATTAACCGTTTCATGGGCGGGTGCGTGAATACGCAAATGATCAATGGCTTCTTGTATCGTCATATGCGGCAAAAGCGTCACATAATCCGTTGTCATGATCGCCCCTGCACTGCCTTCAGGATAAGCAACCAGCCGCTTAATATCTTCGCGCTCTGCCTTCGCCATTACTTGCAAGGTCTGGGTTGCGAGTTCTTCCGAAAGCCCACGCACCACTTCAGCACGATCATCATGGGACATGTGATGCATTAATGCCGCAAGACGCTCTGCCCCTAATGCTTCAGCAATATCAATGCGGTAATCAGTGGGGTAATAATCCATGATGCTGGCTTGCTGTTCAAGCTCCAACATCGCCATAAGCGCAATAGATTCCTGCGGTTCAAGCGCAGATAATGCATGAGCAATATCCACACTATGTTGCGATTGCACATAGGCAATAATGGTATCATGATCATGGTTTGCTAATAAACCTGCAAGCAATTCAGGAGCAATCGATTGTTCCATGATTCTTTTCCCTCCCTAATAGTCGCGCAGCAAACGCTTGTCATATGATAATGACTATGTTATAGCAAATGACTATGTTATAGCAATAGTCATTCTTATAAGGAGTTTATTCTGATGAACACAACTAAAAAACAACTACTGACTGTTTTACTATGCGCTGGATTCACATTTTATGCGTCAGCAAGTGCTGCATTGAACATTGGTGATACTGCCCCCGCACTAAACGCGACTGATATTTCTGGCAAAAAGGTAGATCTTCATGCCATCAAAGGCGTGACCGTGCTTGAATGGAGCAATCCGCAATGCCCCTTTGTGAAAAAACATTACACCAGCAACAATATGCAGACATTGCAAGAACATGCTAAAAAAGATGGCGTGACGTGGATCATGATCAATTCCTCTGCACCGGGTAAGCAAGGGCATCTGGATAATGACCAAGCCAAGAAATTGATCAGTGAGCAGAAAGCCTCCCCAACTCATGTGATTTTAGATGGTGACGGCAAAATCGGCAAAGCCTTCGGTGCGAAAACAACGCCGCATATGTATGTGATTAATGCCAATCACGAAATCGCCTATATGGGCGCGATTGATAGCAAAAATGGCGTTAATCCGGATGAAATCTCTAGCGCGACTAATTATGTTCAAGGTGCGCTAAACGCCTTAAAAGCAGGGACTACGCCCAGCCCTTCAGCAACTGCACCTTATGGTTGTGGCATTAAATATGCGCATTAATTAAGGGATCTACCCATTTCACTTCAAGGAGTTGAATCCTTGAAGTGAAATTAAGGGTATATCACACAACCAACATCACACAACCAACAATGGCTCTTTTCCAGCAAGAAGAAGTGCTACCTCTTTTGAAAGATTGCAATCAATACCTTGCCTTGCTAACATGAATTGCAGCCAAGAAAATTGACCGCCCACATTAACCTCTAGAAACCAATAATCGCCTTGTTTGTCAACAAGAAAATCCATGCATCCAAAGTTCAAACCGAGTTCCGCTTGATACGCTAAAATCGCATCATGCAGTGCCATAGGAAGCTGCACTAGGGAATAATTTTCCGCAGAATCCAGCCACTCAAGTCGGGAATCAAGTATATCACTGTTCTTTTGAATGCGAACAGCAAAGACTTTTCTCCCTATGATCACCACGCGTATATCAGCAACAGAATCAATGCGTTGCTGCAAAAACAATGGTGCTGTATCATCAGATTCCCCATAATGGATAATCTGATCCAACTGAATCTCCCTCGGCTTTGCCTGCGCGAACAATTTATCTTCCAAATCTATCAAGGATGCTGATAGAGGTTTGTAGATAATGCTCTGATTTCCCCAAGAAAAACTCTCAGAAATCACAGACTTTTCAGAAGAAAAAATCCACTTTGGCACGTTGAAATGCTTCTCAGCACGTCGCAACTGAATGAGTTTGTTGCGCGCTTTGAGATTGCATAACGGAGTTGGCACGGTTGGCACATCTGCTTCAAGCAACAGCCCTGTAAAAGCTGCTTGCATTTCTACATGATCATGCTTTTCTACTAATGTTTCCGTTGGTCTGGTTTTAAGCCACCTCAACCATAGGGATGAGAAACTTTTGGGAAAACCTCGTTGAAAATCATGCGTAACCGTCCGAAGATCAAGATAATTAAGCGTGGTGCTTTCAACACCAAGATCGTTTAATTCCGATGCGACACCTAATGCAGTCAAATCATTTTTTTCTGCAATAATAGCAACATGAATGTTCATAGTCCGTGTGGGTGCGCTTGCGCATAAACAACAATGAAAGAAAGAGACTGAAAAAAATCAGTCCCTTTCTTAACACAATCAATGGTCGAAACAGAGGAACAAGATGTTCAATCTGTTTCTATGTCCTCATTGCCAGCTTCCCCAGATTTACAGCACGCTGCTGCTAGAATCCAGAGACCATCTTCGCCTTGTTTGGCTTTGAGGTAATCTTCCGTGGTGAATCCAACACGAAAGAACAGACAATTTTCAGAAATGATGATAGACTCAATACTCAACAGCGGGTGCTGTGGGGTATTTTTTGTCTCTAAATTAATCGTTGCGCTCATTTATTTGCCTCCTAAAAGATCAAAACAACAAATCGCTAAGCTATCTTTTAACTTATTTATCATTGCTGATAAAAAGAAAAATCAAGAAAAACCGCATTCTCTATATCGCATTAAGCACAAGAATACAATCAAAAAAAACAAATCTAAGCAAAGAACTCTTACACACGAAACACATCATCGCCGAGCATAGTGCGCACTTGATGGATCATACCTGCTGCCCCATGAAAGATAAATTGTGATTCCAGCACACGGGCTTTTTCCCCTGATGCCCCTTCAATTTCTGCCATGACTCCGAAGGGTATCCCTAAATCTTCTGATCGCTTGATAAAATCACGCGTGAAGGCACTGCCCCCAATATATAATGCTGATCCATGATGCAAGGCTAGTTTTTCTGTCATATGCGTTGGTACAGACATAAGCTCACCATGCAGCACCACAATATGATTCAAATGCGTTGCAAGCGTTGGCATATTCTGATGCGGACTAATCATACCCACCACATCAAAAGGACGAGAATTTGGATGATAGGTAAGATACTCACTGATCGCATCATCAACAATACGCCCAATCCCTTCATGCTTAATCCGCCCAAGGGCAAAATAGATTTTATCGGGATCAAGGCTATGGACTAATTGATGAATCGCCCGTGTGATTTCTTTTTGATGATTGACGCTGATGCGACTCCAGCTACTGCCTGACGCTCCAGCGATGAGTAACGGGCGTTTATGGGCTAATCGTTGCATCGCATCATAGCGTTTTAAGTGGCGCGTTTGCTGCTCTAGGGTTGAGAAAAATGCATCTTTATGTGCATAATGCGT
This sequence comes from Alphaproteobacteria bacterium, assembly GCA_004293935.1. GTDB lineage: Bacteria > Pseudomonadota > Alphaproteobacteria > Rickettsiales > UBA998 > RDZH01. The sequence goes on from RDZH01000030.1 coordinate 9,543, forward strand.
GATAAATGCCTGCTGTTTGCGCGCAAACAACGCCTGCTGACGCGCACAATGTTTTTGTTCTGTTGCCAAAATATGCTCAAGATGCGCATCTTCCAGCCCCGCATACATGCCTGCTGCAAGTAATTGTTGTGCGTCCGTTTGATAAATCCCCGCACCATCTGAGGCAATCACAATCGGAATCCCTGCTTGCGCCCATGCCGTGATGGGGAGTTGTTCTGCCGTATCAATATTGTTCATCGCCATATTAGAATCAGGATTAAACTCAACAATCAGTTGATTGCGTTGCCCCATAATACGGGCAATCCCTTGATAATCACGTTCATGACCATAGGCAGCATGACCCACCCTCACCCGTATGCCATGACGAAAGGCAATATCCAACACTTCCGAAACATTATCAGGATTTTTGCCATTCTCCCCCGCATGAACACGCAATATAAAATCATCAGCAAAATCCCATCCCGTACTATCCGTTGCGATGCCACGCGCCTGTTGTGCTGCAAAGCGTGCCACATGATTCAATGCCCATGCAAAATTTTGTGTTTTATTCGCCTCATAACCTAAAAAATCCACCCCCACAACATAGGGATGTTGCGCGATATATTTCACCAAGGCTAATTGATGCAACATCTCTACGGGGGGAAGTGATCGCGGTATGGCGGCAAGCAAGCGTAATTGCACGCCCGTGCATTCTTCTGCTTCTAAAATAGCTTCAGTTGCAGCGCGTAACCATGCGGTATCAAACGCCGCAGTCACCGCCAATTCGGCATAATCAATGCCTTGTTGTCGATATTCTTGCGCAACACGCAGCAACGTTGAGCGTACCAGCGCAGGGTTTTTAGTGAGTGGATTGCGCATACGGTACACTTGACGCTCAAGCATATCAAAGGTATGCACCTCATCCACAGGAATATGCAATGCCTCAATAAAGCGCGTCCATGCCTGAGGATGATGCTCTTTTAACTCACGAACATAGATGCCCTCGACCTCGCAATCCTCTTGTTCACAGCGTAATTTTTCTGATCGAGCAGGCGCAAAAAATGTGGATCGCATCGCATGACGCGTTAATCCTTCCGTCGTAATCCCATGGCGTTCGAGCAGTTCCACAGGATAGAGCGCATCATGCATGGATGCGACCTCTAACAATCCTTCAGAGCTAATTTGTGAAGAAAGATGCGTGTGTAAATCCGTGCGCAAATAACTATGAACACGCTCCCAAATAGCTCCAGTACGGCTATAAGGTACATGCGCATGAGGATATTGCCCCAACATACGCAATTCCATCACACTCAAGCGATGATAATCTGCTAAATCATGCATAAGTTGCCCGTCTTGTACCCGCACGCATATCATCGGTGCGTGGCGTAGCATCACACTACACGGATCAATGATCGGCATGTCACTCACTTCCGCCAATAACACATCACCTTCACGCACAAAACATAGTTCACGATTCCCACAATGCAGCCTAAGATGATGGGTTAGAAACTGCTTCAGACGATCACGCCGTAAAAGGTGCATCATAATACGCACCGACCAACGCGCTAATACAGCATCAAAACTCACTGATACAGGAATATGCTTAGTGCGATCCAGCGTACAATATAATTCTATCATCATTTTATCATGGCGCAAGAATCACCTAACCGCAACGAAAGCACACCAAACTATGAATGCACGCACAACCACATTGCATGATTGTTGCCTAGACACCGCACAACAGCACATACGCCATGGCATAGGGTGCTTCATCACTTAAGGAAAGATGCAGTTGATAGTTGGGATGCAAGGCGTGGGCGCGCCTATGGGCTGCCCCATGCAGCACCAAGGAAGGCGCACCCGATGCATGACGGGTAATCTCTATCTCGTGCCAATGGATGCCATATCCGCGCCCTGAAAGTGCTTTGAGGCACGCTTCTTTTGCGGCATAACGATTCGCATAACGCAATAAACGCCGCTGCTCAAAATTTGCTGATTCTGCATAAGCCCGCTCATCTGCCGTGAAGATACGATCCAAGGCTTTCTCACCACGGCGCGTTATAAGACGCTGCAACCGTCGGCTATCCACGATGTCCGTACCAATGCCAAGCACAGACATACGTCTCTATTCCTCCCGATCCAATAAATCCACATCACCTTTGGTGTTTTGCTCATCTGCCTTTGTGCCACCACGTGGAAAAGAAGATCGCATTTTGCGAACAGCGGGACGGCTACTCGATTCACGGTTCGGTTGCTCCCCTGCAATGACTTGCTTGATTTCCTCGCCATTTAAGGTCTCATATTCCAACAAGGCAAGAGCCAAGCGTTCCAATTCTTCACGATGTTCAATCAAAATATTTTTTGCACGATCATTTGCTTCTTGCACTAAACGTTTCACTTCGGCATCCACCAATTCTTGCGTGCCTTCCGATACCGATCCGCGTCCACCGCCACCACCAAGATAGCCAGATTCTTGATCTGATCCATAAAGAATAGGTCCGAGCGCATCGCTCATACCCCATTCTGAAACCATCGCCCGCGCTAAACGTGTCGCATATTTAATATCAGACGATGCCCCGCTTGATACTTTATCATAGCCAAAGATCAATTCTTCGGCAACACGTCCACCCATCGCAACAGCAAGATCATCATGCATTTTATCACGATGATAAGAGAGCTTATCGCCTTCCGGTAAGCGCATCACCATACCAAGAGCGCGCCCACGTGGAATGATTGTGGCTTTATGGATTGGATCAGAGGCAGGGCAATGCAGCGATACAATCGCATGTCCACCCTCATGATAGGCAGTCATGCGTTTTTCTTCTTCGCTCATCACCATGGATTTACGTTCCGCGCCCATCATCACCTTATCTTTGGCATCTTCCAACTCTTTCATGGTGACGACTTTCTTGTCACGACGTGCAGCAAGCAATGCAGCTTCATTCACAAGATTGGCAAGGTCTGCACCCGAAAAGCCCGGCGTACCACGCGCAAGTACGCGAATATCCACATCAGGAGAAAGCGGTACTTTTTTACCATGTACGTTCAAAATGGATTCACGCCCCGTCACATCAGGGTTTGGTACGACAATCTGACGATCAAATCGCCCCGGACGAAGCAAAGCAGGGTCAAGCACATCGGGGCGGTTAGTCGCTGCAATCAAAATCACGCCTTCATTTGATTCAAACCCATCCATCTCTACCAATAACTGATTGAGGGTCTGTTCACGTTCATCATTGCCACCACCAAGCCCGACACCACGGGAGCGTCCAACCGCATCAATCTCATCAATAAAGATGATGCACGGAGCATTTTTCTTCCCCTGTTCAAACATATCACGTACACGGCTTGCACCCACACCCACAAACATCTCAACGAAATCCGAACCTGATATGGTGAAAAATGGCACACCTGCTTCACCTGCAATAGCACGCGCCAGCAATGTTTTACCCGTCCCCGGAGGACCAACAAGCAAACAACCTTTAGGGATTTTTCCGCCTAAACGCTGAAATTTCCCCGGATCTTTCAAGAAATCCACCACTTCTTGCAATTCATCTTTTGCTTCTTCGACGCCCGCCACATCAAGGAAGGTTTTACGCTCGCTTTTCTCAGTGAGTAAGCGCGCCCGCGATTTTCCAAAACCCATCGCTCCACCGCCACGACCACCGCCTTGCATCTGACGCATAATCAGCATGTAAATACCAATAACCACAACAAAGGGCAATACAAAGGATAAGAACCAGCCAAGCACACCACCAACGGGAGCTTCAGGATATTGCGCACTCATTTCTACGCCATTTTGCTTCAACACATCAACCAAGGCAGGATATTCAGGAGCAGATGTCATAAAGCGTGTGCCGCTTGTATATGTTCCAATCACTTGACGTGCGCCTTCATTCGTGCGTTTCAGCACGACTTCTCTCACTTCGCCTCTCTCAACGCTTGCGAGAAATTGCGAAAAGGTGGTTTGTTGAAAGCCCCCTTGCTGCACATTCGATTCGACAGCATCAAAGATAAGCACGAGTACAAAAAATACTCCCACCCAGATAAATATATTACGACTAAAATTCGGCATCGATTCCTACGCTATTATGCATTAAACACATTACATTCCTTTTTTCACACGTATGTGCATAATAGTCAATATGGGGTATAGCAATCGGTTCTTCAAGATGGAAGAATGTCGGCAAACTATGCAAAAGAGTTGCGGGAAGGTCAGGAATAATATCAGGAACATGCCTACGCAACCATGCTAAGCCATGCACGCCTAATGCACCGCACTGCACGGGGGATGGCGCAGCACACGCCACCATCACCCGATTATCCCATAATTGTGGGATGTGGGATAGAGTGATGTGCGGACTGCAATGCGCCATTTCACGATACATAAAAATCTGATTGCGCCGTGTTCGTATCATACATCCATGCACCGTTTGCGGTTTGGGTGCAGCATTATGGAGGGCGTGATAGAGCTGCTCTAATGCATCAAAACGGGGGGTTTTGTGGGGCTGAATATGCATCAAACAGGCGCGCAACAGACGCAACGCAAGTTCTTCATGCGCCTCACACCATGCATCATAGGGCAATAGGGCATAGGCTTGAGGAGCGAATACCTTATGCTGCTGCAACCATGCAGCGGTATGTTGGTACATAAAATCAGCAAGGCGCGCCATATGGTGCGCATGACGTGCAAGCCGTGCAATGCTCAAACCTTCTGCTGCTAATTGTGGCATCATCATCCGCCAACGATTACGCTGATAGCAAGATAAATGGTTGGTAGGGTCTTCTATCCACGGAATGCCGCGTTGCTGCAAAAAACTGATCGCATCCTCTTTGTGCCAATGCAATATCGGGCGAACTAATTTTATGCCCGAGGGTTGCATACGTTCCTGCGCGATACAACTAAGCCCATCTACCCCACTGCCACGAGCAAGGCGCATCAAAAAGGTTTCCGCTTGATCCCCAAGATGATGCGCGGTGGCAAGCACATGAACATCATGGTGCATACACCATCCTTCCATCAAGGCATAACGTGCGCTGCGTGCCTGCGCTGCCAGATTACCCGCCTCACGATCCAAAGGCGGATCAATGGTGAGTATGATGCATGGGATAGAACGCACCTCCAGCCATTTTTGCAGTTGATGCGCCTCCTTTGTTGATGAGCTGCGCAAGCGATGATCGACATGCAGAGCAATAATGGTGCGCTCAGGTTCACGTTCCTTCAAGGCACATACTAATGCCATACTATCACTACCACCCGATGTGGCAACGGCAAGAGGTTCAGAACTATATGGCAGCATCAAATTAAGCATAGGCATGTTACGATTATTTTGGAGATCGGAATGGTTTCGGATTCGCACGCAAACATGGTGTGATCACATCCACTAACTTATGCATCAACTGCGAAAGAAACGCATCATTTAATGGCACATCATCGCCAAAAATATCAATCACGGCAAAGGTGCGCTTCGGATACGCTCCGATCATCTGCTTTATGGTGTCTTCATACGCACCTTGTTGATAGACTACACATTGCACCTTATGCTTTGCTAGCACCATATGCACACGATTTCTTTGTATGGGGGTGACGCTGAGGGATACAAGATCAATCGCTCCCATCGATTTCACCCCATAACGATTCTCAAAATAATGCAGCACATCATGCACCATCATAAAGGGATAATTTTTGAGTGGTTCGATTTTTGTTTCTATCTCCTTATCCAATCGTTCTAGGCGTTTTTGCGCCTTGCGCGCCCGTTTGAGGAATATAGCGCGATACTTTGGCAGCTTCATACCCAAAAATTCTGCTATATACCCCATCATTAAATGCTGATTCCGCACATCCAACCACAAATACGGATCATGCGAGAAAGGATTTTGTTTCGTTTTGAAAAAACCATGAGAAGGGTCATCAATACGCATCCACGGATCACGAGCGGGCAGTATTTTTAATGTACGAATCATACTCATCACCGCCACTTTATGACGATGTTCATCATCTGATGCAAAGGGCATTATGGCGGGTTCGAGCGCACGATCCATCATCACTACAGCATCTGCTTGCTCAAGCTGCATCACTTGCTGTGGGCTTAGTTCTATTTCAGAGGGCAACTGCCCATCAGGCACTAAACGAATAATCGTTGCATCATCGCGTACAATCTGCTGCACAATGGCGTGCAACGGTTTGATGGTGACAATAATCACAGGAAGTTCATCACGCGCTTCACCTGCACAAGGTATAAGCACGATAGAGGTTAGAAGATAGACACAACAAAGCAATAATCGTTTCATGGCGCGGACTATGAGCTAAGTTTCATCCATTTGCAAGCGGGATCATTCCAGCACCTTGCCACCCCTCATGATATATGAATGGTTTACTCCCACGCCTGCGGGGGAGTCCAAGAATCAAGGTTTTTCATTGAAAAACCGCAGATGATTGGGTGGGGGGCAATATAATACACCCCCACGGTTCAGCATCGGATTTCTTTTGAGAAATCCTTGCTTCACTAGCTCCCCCGCAAGCGGGAGAGCATAAGACCGAATGCATAGCGTGAAATATTTACATAATGTGAAAGATGGTAAGCGCCAACATCCCTCATCGTCACATAATTGTCACATTTTTATAATTGACAAGATAGATAGATAGATAGTATAAAGAAAGAGTAATTTAGTCTCTCTAACGTGCTAAAAACAAGTTAGAAACCATTTTTATCATGTCACATGACAACTCTGATCGGTCTATTTCGGATGATGCTTCCAACCTTGCCAAAGCTGCAGCGGCTGTTAAGGGCATTGATGATGTGCAAAAGGGTCTGCAAGCTTTTGAAAAAGCTTGTGATCAAAAGCCTCACATGCGCGAATACAGCGACCTTGGGCAAGCAGGCTTTAAGCTTGGTTGTGGCATAGTCCAGATTGGTGCTGCCATCTCACTCATTTCGCCTCCCATAGGTATTGCTACCATGGCAGTTGGCGGAGGACTTGCCGCTGGTGGCAAACTCACTGAGGCTTGTGGCTGGCTCGAGAAGAAAATAGGCTGGTAGACTCTTTGTAGGTTCTTACACGCACTTTTATGTGTAAGAACCTACCCCCTCATTCAGAACGTCATATAGCACAAAGGTTTTTCCCATGAACCAACAAAATGAGACAGTCGATCACTCCCCTTGCGCAAAGTCAGAATCTTCTATTCCTTTGCTTCCGCTCGTCTTGGGTATGTCTGCCTCTGCTCTGCTTGCGAGCGTGCCTGTGGAAAAAATCATGGCGGAGAAATCCATCCATATTCCACTCAATGAACCTTTGCTCAATGCCGTGCCGTGGGTAAAAACGGGCGCATCGATTGCGAGTGTCGTGTGCGCTATCGCCATCATCCCTGCAGCCCTACATAGACTACGGGAAGAAAGCACCAAACAAGCCTATAGAGAGCGTGGTATTCCCCTCACCTATCTTGATGCATCCCCTGAAGTGATTCATGAAGGGCGTATGCAGATGAAAGAACGCGCCCAAGCAGTGACATAAGAGACATTTCTTACCACCCTTCACATTATGTAAATATTTCACGCTATGCATTCGGTCTTATGCTCCCCCGCCCGCGGGGGAGCAAGTGAAGCAAGGATTTCTCAAAAAAAATCCGATGCTGAACCGTGGGGGTGCATTCTATTTGCCCCCACCCAATCATCTGCGGTTTTTCGTTGAAAAACCTTGATTCTTGGACTCCCCCGCAAACGGGAGAGTAAGCCATTCATATCTCATGAGGGGTGGTGAGGGGACATTATATTTTCTGCTAGCATTGCATCAAAGGATGTGCTATTGCTTAAAATTAGTCACATATTATCCTTTGCATTATTTCCTATGACTGGTCTTTCTCTACCTATGGCATCCTATGTAAAGCGTTCTTCTCTTAGGCCGCTAGGCATTATCTTATGCCTTATGGCATTATGGCTTATTGTGGCACTGACAAGCTATCATAGTGGCGATCCTTCCTTAAACCGCACCTCTACCATGCCCCCCCATAATTGGATGGGGATGACAGGCGCATGGGTGGCGGATTTGCTGTTGCAGCTTTTTGGATTGGGAGCAGCATCCCTGCCCATCACTCTTGGTGCATGGGGATGGCGTTTGCATGTGGATCGAAAAATATCCTATTTTCGCTATCGTTTTTGCGGATTATTGCTTGTATTGGTGGCAAGTGCTGCCCTATGCGCTTTTTTACCACCATTTCAAGCATGGCCCATAGGCTCAGGCATGGGGGGTAATATGGGGCGGGTGATGATGCGCCTCTCAACATCCATCATGCCCGACATAGTCGCGTCACTCTTATTCATCCTCCTATGTGGCGTGGGCGTGATTTATAGCATGGCGTTGAAACGGCAAGAATGGCAAAAAATGGGCGGTGGCGTAACATTAAGTGGATCATATCTTTGGTCGATTCTATGCCATTTTTATGATCGCCTCATTAAAGACGATCAAGCGTTGCACGGCAATCGTCAATCTTCCGTTCAACCTATTGAAGAAAAAACACTTAATAAAAAAATACGCACCCTTCGTCAAAGTACTGAAAGTGCTTCAGAGCGTAGTCAAAGTTCTGAAACCGAACATACATCACGCGCACAAAGCATTGAGCGTAAAGTCACAGTAGGAAAAGATCAAAAAAACACCCCAAAACAGCAATCACTTGAATTACGTAATAAAAATGGGGCATTTGAACTCCCTTCCCTCTCTCTTTTATCGGATGTGCCTCGCAATAAGATGGTCACACTTAATGAAAGCGCGCTTACGCAAAATGCCACGATGCTGGAAGCCGTATTGCATGATTTTGGCGTAAAAGGGGAGATTATTAATATCCGCCCTGGTCCTGTCGTCACCCTGTATGAACTTGAACCATCACCGGGGACAAAATCCTCGCGTGTCATTGGTTTAGCAGATGATATTGCCCGTTCGATGAGTGCCATATCGGCGCGTATTGCGGTCATTCCGGGGCGTAATGCGCTTGGTATTGAATTGCCCAACAGCAACCGTCAAACAGTCTATATGCGTGAGATTTTAGAACATGAAAGTTTTGCTGATTCTAAAAGTAAATTACCTATGGCACTGGGAAAAAACATTGGCGGTGAACCTATTGTTGTTGATTTAGCCAAAATGCCGCATTTGCTCGTAGCAGGAACAACGGGATCGGGGAAATCAGTAGCAATCAACACCATGATTACGTCCTTGCTCTATCATCATACGCCCGATACATGCCGTTTCATTATGATTGATCCAAAAATGTTGGAATTATCCGTCTATAATGATATTCCGCATTTACTCACCCCTGTAGTCACCGAACCAGGGAAAGCCATTGTTGCGTTGAAATGGACGGTCAAAGAGATGGAAAATCGCTACCGTTTGATGGCAAGCCTTGGCGTGCGTAATGTGGAGAATTATAATAAGCGCGTTGCTGAAGCCAAGAAAAATGGCGAAACCTTATCACGGCAGGTACAAACAGGGTTTGACTCCGAAACAGGGCAACCTACCTATGAATCACAAAAGCTCGATCTTGAACCCTTGCCTTTTATTGTTGTGGTTGTCGATGAAATGGCAGATTTGATGCTGGTTGCAGGCAAGGAGATTGAGGGGTCTATTCAGCGTTTGGCACAAATGGCGCGTGCTGCGGGGATTCATATTATTATGGCGACACAGCGTCCGTCTGTAGATGTGATCACGGGGGTGATTAAAGCGAACTTCCCAACACGCATCAGCTTCCAAGTAACCTCAAAAATTGATAGCCGTACCATCCTTGGCGAACAAGGAGCAGAGCAATTACTTGGGCAGGGTGATATGCTCTATATGGCTGGAGGTGGCAGAATATCACGTGTGCATGGTCCATTCATCAGCGATCATGAGGTGGAAGAAATTGTCACGCACCTCAAAAAACAAGCACCGCCTGAATATGTCGAAGATGTCACCTATGATGAAAGCAGCGATGAATCAAGCTATGATGATGCAGAAGAAAGCGAGGAGGATCGCGCCTTATATGATCGCGCCGTGGCGATTGTTGCACGTGATCGCAAGGCTTCCACCAGCTACATACAGCGTTGCTTAAAAATTGGCTATAACCGCGCTGCCTCACTCATTGAAAAAATGGAACGTGAAGGTGTGGTCAGCAGTGCGAATCATGTCGGCAAACGCGAAGTTTTAGTCCCCGAAGCGCGTGATTATTAACATGCAGCACCCGCCCCGCATTATTTTAGTGCGCCCGCAAATGGGGGAAAATATCGGCGCAACCGCTCGTGCCATGATGAATTTCGGACTATCAGATTTATGGCTGGTCGCACCGCGTGATGGATGGCCCAACGCCAAGGCTCATGAAATGTCTGCCCATGCTAAGGAAATCATCGAACAAACGCATGTGGTGGATACAATCGATCATGCCTTGGGTGGCATCCATTATGCCTATGGCGCATCAGCACAACGCCGTGATTTAGCCCTCCCCCATCATGATGTACCCTCTATGCCCACGTGGTGGGCGCATGACGCATCATTACGCTCGGCGGTAATTTTTGGACCAGAAAATCATGGACTCAGCAATGATGATCTCACCCATTGCTCCGCACTGATCACCATTCCCACCGATGCGCGTAATACCTCCTTAAACCTTGCGCAAAGTGTGGTGATTATCGCCTATACATGGTTTCAGATGCACCAAGCATCGAATCCTCCTTCCCCTGCTGCTGCACGCCCCACTATTCATGCCACGCTCGATGAACGTAGCGCACTCTATGATGTATGGTGGTCATTATTGGATCAGGTGGGCTATGGTGCAGCGCATCCCGAAAAACGGCATTCTGCCCAACAACATCTGCGTTTACTGCTCGGACAATGCCACCTACAATCCTATGAGGTGCAAATGCTGCACGGTATGATGCGTACCATAGCACATCATCTGCCTAAAACGCGCCAATTAAAAAAAGATGATCTTTTGTCATAAAAATGTCATCGATTCTATGCTATACTATAACTATCATCTTAGTAAAACTTCTAAAGATTAGTGAAACTTCTAAAGATTCTGAGTAATTATCTATGGCAAATGACGATAAAGTTCCCGTTTTTGGATATATCCCTCTTGTTGGCGGGCTGTTTAATTTGGCTGGCAAAATTCCCGTGGTCGGCGATTTACTGAAATTTTCAGGCAATTTGATTGACGTACCTCTGAATGCGGTGCGCAATGTGGGGGTCGGAGCATTGGACTCCATATCTCATGCTTTTGGTTGGGGAACTACGGGGATGAAATGGGGTTTTCTTGGTGGTTTGATCAAAGGTGGCGTTCAAGCATATCAAGATACGGAAGCAGGAAAAAAGGTCGATGTTATCGGCACAGTATTCACCGAAGCTGTACAAATGGCTGGAGTTGGTGGCGTTACTGGCGCAGTTGCGGGCGGCGCTGTAGGAGCAGGTCGTGGCGTTATTGAAACTGCAAGAGGTCTGGGGCAAGATCTCGGAGATATTAAAGACGATTTAGTCACCCCCCCTGCAGCCGTACCGCAAGTCACCGCAGGTGCTGCACCGAAACGCGGTCCATCGATTACTTAGCAAGATCGTTCCGCATAACTCTCCTGCCATATCTTTTAGCGACTGAATGCCTGCCTACGCAGGCATGACGAATATAATGGAAGCACTATAGCTCTCAAATTATTCACGATGTTTTTTTGGTGGCACGGGGTCTATGCCTTCCCCCCCCCAAGGGTGGCATCGCATCATACGTTTGCACGCCAAATATCCCCCTTTGACGATGCCATGCGTGCGCAATGCTTCACGCGCATAATCGGAACATGTAGGATGATAACGGCATGAAGGTGATGCTTTCCACGGAGAAAGTACGATTTGATAAAAAAATATCATACCCGAAAGCACAACATACATACACTTAGCAAGCAACGACATGGTGCTGCCCTTGGTGCGCAAACTGATAGGCAATATGCTTCATAGCGCGACGGACATGGTGCAGCAACGTCGGATAGTCGTACTCATTAAGGCTGTGCCGTGCAATCACAACACAGATGCATCCTTGCGGAAAATGCTGCACACCATATTCTTTCATCACTTCACGCATCACAGCGCGCAAACGCCGTTTCATACGATTACGGACTACGGCATTACCACATTTTTTAGTAACAGTATAACCCACAGCAAAAAAAAATGGGGGCATCGGCTGGGAATAGCGAGCGTGTTGAGGCAATGATGCGGGGTGCAGATACTGCACCACACAACTTGGTGTTACGTATTTTTGCTCAGCATCACGCAATGCAACAAACTGCGATCGCTTAGTCAGCGTATAAAAAGGAAGAGCCTTAGACATAATAGATTACGATGGTTCACGCATTCCTTTTGCACGCACAACAAAACTACGCGCTTAAACGGATACGACCTTTCGCACGACGCAACGCCAATACAGCACGACCACCGCGTGTTGCCATGCGCGCACGGAATCCATGCCTACGTTTACGTACAATTTTACTTGGTTGATAAGTACGTTTCACTATACTACTCCATCGGGATATTCTATAAACAAGCACTTCTTATAAACAATTTTCCCATCATGCGTCAATGATAAAACGTAACATTTAACCATTTTTTGATAAATTTTATTCTATAACTTAGTTTGTTCATGTGGACACTACAAATACCAAAGAGGTTTTTTTATTCATGTTCGGTTATATCCGTGTATTTTCCATGATTAGTTTACTGTTCATCATCGGATGCGCCTATTTTATTGGAGTCTATTATAGTCACACAGCAACCAATAATATACGTGATATGATCGCCATCAACTCATCCTCGCTTGGGCAAGGCTATGTCAATGCGGTGTGGACAAAGCACCATCGCACCTTGGTGCGTTTATCACGCATACCGCCACAAAAATGGGAACGCTACCGTGAATTTCAGCGATTCCGCCGTGATACGGTTGCTTATTTTGCGCAGATGCCTGTCAATGAGGTGCGGCTTTATTTGCGTGATGGTGCGTTTATTTTATCCACCAATGATGCGAAACAAAAAACACGCAAACCTCTTGAAACCGATTATCCCGCCTTTCAGCAAGCATCGAATGGGAAGATGGGCATGGATATTCGGGAAAATGTGGTCTTTTTCAATCCCCAATATCAACGCGTCACAGGCACGTTATTATCCAGTTTTGAACCGATCATGGCACATGCCAACGATCGCATGTTTGATGAGAATAATACGAATCCTGTCGATACCGTCATGCGTATTGATTATGACATCACCGAACCATGGCAACGATCCATCAGCTTGCAATATATTGCTATGTTTGGCATTATTGCGGTATTCTTACTTATTCTCGGGTTTCTCATCTTTTTCTCTCGCCGTGCGGAAGCCATCATAGCAAAACAACACGAACTCAATTTAGAATTAACCGCCACCGCTGCCGCAGCAGAATCAGAAAATAGGGATAAATCCATGTTTCTTGCCAATATCTCTCATGAATTACGCACACCACTCAACGCTATTATTGGCTTTTCTGAGATTTTAGGCACTGAACTACACGATAAATTAGAAATGGTACATCGTGAATATATACGTGACATTAATTCTTCAGGGAAACATCTTTTGAGCCTTATCAACGATATTTTAGAATTCTCTAAAGCGGAAGCAGGCAAACTTGAGGTTGATTTGATTGAACTGGATGCCACAAAAATGGTAAAAAACAGCATCCGCTTAATGATTCCGCGTGCGGATGAGGCACAAGTGACCTTGCTTGAAGAACTCCCCAAACAAGCCTTTATCATCCATAGCGATGCAAAAAAGCTCAAGCAAGTTTTGCTTAATCTGCTCTCCAATTCCGTAAAATTTACGCCTCAGGGAGGGCAAGTGAAAGTCACTGCATGGAATGACCAAGCGCGTAACCGCGCCATGTTTGTGATTAGCGATACAGGTATTGGCATTGCCCCTAAGGATATTTCTAAAGTAATGGCACCCTTTGGGCAAGTGGATAGCGAATTATCACGCCGTTATGATGGCACGGGGCTTGGTTTGCCACTTTCCAAAAAGCTCGTGGAATTGCTCGGAGGTTCATTCACCATCGAAAGCCAAGTGGGCGTTGGTACAACCATCACGCTTGATCTGCCGATGCGCCTTGAGCGTACTAATGTACGCACCTAAGAAGTGCGCGTACTAATGTACGCACCTAGAGCGGAACACCCTTGCTGGTGGAATATTCAAAATGCAATGCTGTATCAGGATGAACCAATGGATAGGCTGCATGGGCTGCCATCGCTGCTTCAGAAAAGCCACATAAAATCAGTTTCAACTTGCCTTCATAGGTTGCAATATCCCCAATAGCAAAAATGCCCTGCTGGTTGGTGTGCATCGTGGCATGATGTACTTTGATATGGCTCATATCCAACTGCAAGCCCCATGTTGCAATCGGACCCAATTCCATGGATAATCCAAAAAACGGCAATAAAATATCTGCCTCCAAACGGCGTACATCTCCTTCAAGTGTGGCAACATCCACCGCTTCCAACACCCCATCACAGCCATGCAATCCGTGCAACTGATAGGGGATTACCATCTCTACAACATCACCTATTTTTGCCAATGCCTGCATCTGACTCACGCTTTGGGGTGCAGCGCGAAATTTAGGGCGACGATGCACCACATAAATCTTTGATGCCACATCCGCAAGCGCATTGACCCAATCAACCGCAGAATCCCCCCCGCCCGCAATCACAATACGCTTACCCCGAAATTGCTCTTTACGCGCCACATGATAAAAAACACTATTGCCCTCATAGGCAGCAAGCCCATCGAGCGGCGGACGATTCGGACCAAACGCGCCACAGCCCCCCGCAATCATAATCACCCGCGCCTCAATGATCGTACCGTGTGATGTCGTCACGCGCCACCCTTCACCATGACGCGCCACATGCATGACTTGCTGATCAAGATGATAGACAGGATCAAACGGCTCTGCTTGTTTGCGTAATTGCTGGATAAGTTCCGCACCAGAAATGGCAGAATAGGCAGGAATATCATAAATAGGTTTTTCAGGATAGAGCGCGCTGCACTGCCCGCCTATCTCAGGCAAACTATCAATAACATGGCAACGCATTTTTAGCATACCGCATTGAAAAACAGCAAATAACCCTACCGGTCCTGCCCCTATAATCACAACATCGGTTGTGTGGTGTGCATTATCTTGATGCATATGACTCCTCATTGAACATTTTTGTGCCTTAATGAGACTTCTGCATTACCCATAAAACCAACAAATTCGTCATTCCTGCATATGCAGGAATCCAGTAACAGCAGTAGTTTATGGATACCAGCCTTCGCTGGTATGACAAGAATTGAGAGTTATGCAGAGGTCTCTTACTATGCTTGTTGTACGCATAGACAGATAAAATCGCAAGAAATTTATTTTGTTGTATTTTTTCTTTGATGGCGTTATAATAAAATCTGACCTTTATCTATACCACTTATGTCAGGTTACCTTTTTTCTGTTGTCATAACGGACGCTGAAGTCTCACTCCCCTTGGATGAGAAAACATACGTTATGAAAATACTGGAGTACGCTGTGATAAATCCTGCCATAGTGTTCAATACAACCGTAACGACCAACACAATCGCTACAGTCGGTTCTCATATGATAACCGTTGTCACTACAACATTCAGCTTCGTGCTGAATGTTCGTCCCGAGGATGAGATTTTAGTCCCAACAATGGTGACTCTATTCAAATCTCGGATTCAGTCGCTTGTGAGCTTGGGATCAATACAAATATCCGTAACTCCTACGGATAATATCTTCTACGGCTAAACGCCTAAAAACAAAACACCACTTCACCCATATGGAGGAAGTGGTGTTTTGCTATGGACTTCGCCTCATAATCATAGTATAAGCATCTCATATAGTCGTTTGACAAAAAAATTACTCATTTTTATGTCAAAGAACGACTATAACACTATGATGTGTAGTGCTTTTTCCATTATGTATGTGCCATGACAGCTTCTTCTTCATGCGCTTGTTGTACGCATAGATAACTAAAATCGCAAGAAATTTATTTTTGTTGCGTTTTTTTTCACTGGCGTTATAATGGAATCTGTACTTTATTGTCCATCCCCGTCAAGTTGGGTTGATTCACATGCCATAATGTGGCAGAATGTAATCAACTGGCTGAAGGAGAAGGGCTATGGCACAGATACAGCAA
>RDZH01000037.1 GCA_004293935.1 Alphaproteobacteria bacterium
TCGGCCTTGTTGCCGAGGATTTGAAGGCCGAACTGTCCGCTCCAAGTCTTGCAGAAATACGTTGTGTATTCGGCGAAGTTCAGTGGGTACTGCCAAATCGCTTTAAGATGGGTCCAGAAATCGCTGACATTATTAGGGATGGGAGTACCGCTAAGAAGCCAAACACGATCAGCAAACTTAACAAGGCCATCACCGCGACAGTACTGGCCATATAGATACTTTGTGCGCTTAGCAGTACGGTTCTTGAGATAATGAGCCTCATCCAGAACAAGAACGTCTGGTTCAAACTTTGCGATCTCATTGCGGACCTCCTTCGATTGGGTGATCTTGTCGTAGCTAAAGACTTTGACTTCGCGCTCGACGGTTCCCCACCGCTCGAACTCACGACGCCAGTTAATCTTGGCAATGGCCGGGCAGATCACGACGACTTTTGTGAGGCCGAGTATATCACAGGCTGCTATCACTTGAAGTGTTTTGCCGAGGCCTTGCTCATCGGCAAGGAATGCGGCGGGATTCTTACAGAGAAAGTCTGCGCCGACCTTTTGGTAATCGAATAGATGGTTCATTGTCTTCCCTCTCAGCGGCGTAGCAGGCAAGAAGCGCAGCTTCGGCTCGGCCATCGTCCTTTTTCCGTGCGAAGAGATGGGCGTAATCCGGGAACAACTCTTGTGCCCGCTGACGACTGCCGTCCTTTCCTCCGAACGTGCGCATAGACTTAATCCAAGTCGCAGGCGGTATCAACTCAAAAGATACAGACAGGCCAGCAAGCACGCCTTCGACGATACCCGCCGCTCTGCCAAAGCTGAACATCGAGGCAACCCCGTTTCCCGGCATAGCGGAAACTTTCTCAACGAGGGCTTTGATCTCGCCGGATACATGTGGCCGCAGGCTATCCGCCAGCATGTGTGCGTCAACCTGATTGACCACACGCGGCCCGCGCTTGACCTTTAATGTAGGCATGTCGATGATGACAAGTTCTCGGCTATCCTTATCCAGAATAGCGACAGCCCCGAACGCGCCGGGATCAATACCCATGAACTTCATGGGCGATGCGTATAATATTAGAAGCTAGTTCGCAAGTGACTGCGTGGCCCCAAAGACTTACGATGGCGAAGCCCGTCGGGTTTGTGGCGACGCTTTGCTTTCGGTTGCGGTCG
>RDZH01000038.1 GCA_004293935.1 Alphaproteobacteria bacterium
CAGCCGCTGCAGGTTGATCTGCGCCATCAGCTCCTGGCGCAGCGTGGCCCAGGTGGGCTCGGTCTCGAAGCCGAAGTGCACCGCCACCTGTTGGATCACCGCCAGCAGCGACTGCTCGCGCTCTGGGCCCTCGGCATCGTGATTCTGCAGGGCATCATCGGCCGCTACTATGCGCGCAAGGATGGCGAGGACTCCCGGGTCGCGGAGGCCATCGCCGCGCACTACAAGCCGGTTGGGCCTGCTGACTCCGTGCCGGGCGAGCCGGTGGCCATCGCGGTCGCACTGGCCGATAAGCTCGATACGCTGGCTGGAGGTTAGGTATACGACTAGTGGAATTGAGATGAGATACGAGCTGACGCGCTAGATCTAACGCATTACACTATGTAGCTAAAATATTACTATTTGTATGATATGGTAGGTCCCAACACTTATCCACCCTTTGCGCCATGTGGTACACAAGGTTTCCAAGTTGGAGTGATCTAATTACCACAAAACTTAACCGTATAAACTTTAACAAAAAGTCTTAGCAAATTTAAGCTTTAGAACATGAACTACATATCTGAAATAACACAAAATATTGTTGATTTGAGATTACAAAGCATCGTGAGTCTTGTCCATAACTACTCTATCATTTCTATGGTAATGGTTTAAATATACCGAACATTTAGTCTTGATACGTTGGCGAATTCGTCACACTTATTTACTAACAATCTCGTCGCCACTACCGTGGGTGACAGTCAAACTATCATCCGCATAAGCGACAGCCGCTATACACAAGTGACCAACGTAGTAGCATGAACCCAACTTACCAATGCGTTTTCGAACCTAGCTTCACGCTTTTATTTGAGGCTAGACCTTCAGTCATTCCACCAATCGAAATCCGAATGAAACAGCTGTTGTTGGCTACTGACATCAAGTTAGACTGTATTGGAAAATCTTCGCTACCCCCCATACCCCCTTGGCTCCTCCAACCTCCTGAGTTCATTTTCAATGTACACAATTTCGGCCCCAAGTCTGAAACATCTCCAGACCTGTTCAAATCTAGTCTGAACGAACTCCTTGAGGGTTTCAATGGTTTTGACAGAATCTACACAGATGGGTCGAAGTCTGGAGCAGCTGTTGCTGCGGCTGCCATAACA
>RDZH01000015.1 GCA_004293935.1 Alphaproteobacteria bacterium
GAATGTGGGAATTAGCTCGCCTCTAATGGCACTATAAACCACGACTCCGCACATCTATACGCAGAAAAATGTAATTATCGCCGTTGATAGAGCTGCCCCTTTTAATGATCAACATTATCATTTATTGGGATTTGCAACAGAACCTACAGCTTAGTGCGTGCTTCCAGTGCGTCCAGCCGTTCTTTTAAGGCATTGAGTTCCGCATAGATAGGGTCGCGCTCACCTTCGCTCATACATTCCCCGTATGCAACAAAAGCATTGCTTGCGGCGCGCACATCGTGAGTTGAATGGGCGGGTACTCCGATCATGGTGCTATCTTCGCCTACATCTTTGGTGACAACGGCGTTTGAGCCAATACGCGCCCGCGCTCCGACATGGATAGGTCCAAGTATTTTTGCGCCTGCACCAATAATGACACCATCACCGATGGTTGGGTGGCGCTGCCCTTTATGCAGCGATATGCCCCCAAGAGTCACGCCATGATAGATGGTGACATCATCACCAATAATTGCCGTTTCACCAATCACTACGCCCATCCCATGATCGATGACGATACGTCGTCCGATGATGGCACTGGGATGAATCTCAATGCCCGTAATGAAGCGTGAAATCATTGCAATAAAGCGCGCCACGATACGCCATCCGAACTTATCCACCGTATGTGCAATGCGGTGCAGCCAAAGAGCGTGCAACCCCGGATAGCACATGATCACGGCAAGGCGTGATGTGGCGGCGGGGTCACGCGTCAGATAGGCGAGAATATCTTCTTTTATGCGCTCTATCATAGATTCATCATAACATCTCAGGATGCATACTCATCATGAAGCGGGATATGGGTGCGCTGTGCGACTTCTGTGCGGTAGGCATCCACATGCGTTGGATAGCGCAACCCACGCACAATCGAGAGGCTACGCAGAATCGCAAAAAGATGAATATCATGCTCACTCCATCCCGCCTTAAGATGATCGTTGTGCAGCAACGGTTCTAAGGCAAGAAGATGCTGATTCGCTTGTTCTATCAATCCTTCCGATTGCTGTATGAGATCAGAAAAATTGCCGATCATCTGCTCTTTTTTGTGAATAAAATAGGATCGTGCCGATTCCGTGGCAAATTCTTCAAGTGGCGCACATACCCAACGTGGCATGGCAAGCGCATAGAGATAATCACGCGCACCCGCGCACCATGCTGCTATGGGGTGGTGTTCATCCTCTGCTCGTAGAATGGGCGTGCCATCCAAGGCATCGATGTAGCGCACAATATCCATACTTTCAGGCATATATTGCCCATCAGCCTTTTCAAGGATGGGGACAACTTTCTTGCCAACCATGGATATAGGCGTTGCCTCATCATCATTGCGGAGGATATTCAAGGTGAACGGAACATCCTTGATGCCAAAGATCATGCGTGCTTTGACACAATAAGGGCAATGATCATAGACGTATAATTTCATGCGCATCACACATCAAAATTATATTTTTCTTTGAGCATGGCTTTCACTTCATCGCTCGGTTCTTCACCATAATTAGAAGCAACGACTTTACCATAATCCAGCAAGTCAATCGATTGATTCGATTCCAACGCTGCAAGAAATGCCTGTTCACGCGTTTGTTCCACCAACACAAAATAATATGCCCAACGTCCTGTTGAGTCTTTTGCTTTGAGTTTGTGAA
The DNA here is from genome assembly GCA_004293935.1 of Alphaproteobacteria bacterium. Classification (GTDB taxonomy): domain Bacteria; phylum Pseudomonadota; class Alphaproteobacteria; order Rickettsiales; family UBA998; genus RDZH01. The sequence continues at coordinate 1,671 of RDZH01000015.1, forward strand.
TCAAATGCCCCTTTTTTGCAATAATTTTATCAACAAATGAACCCACAATGACCCCTTAAGTTTTGTTAAAATAATAATGTGCATTATAAATCAAATTTCACATAATGCTAGTGAAAAATGAATCTTAATGTGTAGGTGCAAACAACTCCGTTGATTTCTCTAAAAGAGCGGCAAAATGCGCACGCGTCTCTTGTTCATGATGATCCTCAGAGGCTTTATGCAGCAATTCTAAAGAGGCAACCACATCAGAAAAGAGCGGCTTCGTACCCCATGTGGTAGAGAGCGTTTTAAGGGAAGATTCCATGGAGTAGGTGGTTTCATGGATCGCTTCCAGTTGAGGCGCACCCATATCAGATTGTGCAAGCATCTTTTGAATCTGGCGCATATCTTTATGAAATTGATCACGCGCTAGTTCAGGGCTTTGCGGAGAGGATTTTTCATAATGACGTATACGATGTTCATGACCGCCATCGGTGGCAAATAAAGCATCCACCAAGCCAAAAACAATCATACATACGAGACCAGAAACGGTGAGTATTTGCATGACAGTAAAACGCGGTGCAAAACGATAGATTGACGGTGTGATTTTTTGGTTCATGCATCCTCCATGCATTAGAATGAAAAAAAAGAGTGATTCTGCTTGCATTCAGAATCACTCAACGGGTCGTCATGTTATGAGTTTTTTAATATGGTGGTGATAGGTATATCGACCTTCTGCCCTTGCTGTTGTGGTGCGAGATCTAAGAGACAGAGTGTAATTAGTGAAATAAAGAACGCTCCCGCCAATGCGATGATGATCAGCTTCTTCTTATTATTCGTTTTATTCGTTTTTTTTGCCATAGGAACTCCTATTGATTCTTAGATACGTTGCTAATATATCATTTTTTTCTGGTAAAAATCAAATTATACGTTGTAACTTAATGTTCATATAGCATATAAAAGAAAGTATGGCAACGAACAAAAACAAATCAAGCAAAACAATTATTCTTGTTGGGCTTATGGGAGCAGGAAAATCAAGTGTTGGTAGACGCTTAGCGAAGGCTATGCATATGCAATTTAGTGATTCTGATGATGATATTGCCGTTGCTGCAGGGTGCAGCATTTCCGATATTTTTTCGGTGCATGGTGAGTCTATCTTTCGTGATCTTGAACGGCGGGTCATTGCACGGCTGCTTTCAGAAGGTCCACCACGTGTGCTAGCAACGGGCGGGGGGGCATGGATGAACCCGAGCGTGCGTGATTTAGCGGAACAATATGCGGTGAGCGTGTGGTTGCGTGCTGATATTGATGTGCTAGTAGAACGAGTCTCACGCAAGAATACGCGTCCTTTGCTTGAGCAGGGTGATAAATTTGCCATATTGGACAAAATGGCGGAGGAGCGTAATCCGTATTATGCACTCGCGGATGTGGTGGTGGATAGTGGTGAGGGGACGCAAGAGCAGATTATTCGCTGCATTATCCGTAGGTTGCGTGAATCACATCCCCATATTTTTCTCACACCGTGCGAGGGAACATCGTCATGAACACTCCTTCTTCCTATCATGTCTGCATTCCGTCGGCTTCTTATCCAATTTTTTTTGGTGAGCATCTCTTAGAAGACCTCCATAGATTTATCGCGCCGTATGTGCGTGGCAAAAAGATATTTCTTGTGACGGATAGCCATGTCGCACCACTTTATCAAGAAATGGTGGAACAAGCATTGCGTCTTGGGGGCTATGAGATCGCATCATTTGTGGTGGAAGCTGGCGAGGGGGCGAAATCTTTTGCATCCTTTGCGCATCTGTGTGAAGCGATGTTGAAGCATCAACCTGATCGGCGAACTACTATTGTTGCGCTTGGTGGCGGTGTGGTGGGTGATCTCACGGGCTTTGTGGCTTCTGTGTTATTGCGTGGTGTGCCTTTTATTCAAATGCCAACAACGTTGTTGGCGCAGGTGGATAGCTCAGTAGGCGGTAAGACAGGCATTAACGCCCAATCGGGCAAGAATCTGATCGGCAGTTTTTATCAACCGCAATGTGTGGTGATGGATCGTGCTACCTTGCGCACCTTGCCACGGCGCGAATTAGTGGCGGGTTATGCGGAGGTGCTGAAATATGGCTTGTTGGGGGATGCGGAATTTTACCAGCGATTACTTCATGAGGGGCAGGAAGTTTTGGCAACCTTAGCAGAGCCGTCTATGCCACAACATGCGTGGGCAGAAGAAATGATTATGCATTGTTGCCGTATGAAAGCTACTATTGTCGCGGAAGATGAAAAAGAACAAGGACGGCGTGCTTTATTAAACCTTGGGCATACATTTGCTCATGCGATCGAGCATAAGGGTGGATATGATGGGCGTATTCTGCATGGGGAAGCCGTGGCACTGGGATGTTTGATGGCGTTGCGTCTCTCAAACATGACCATTGAGGAATGTGCAACGTTCCGTCAGCATATGGAAGCATTAGGGATGGCAACGAGTTTGTCTGCACTATGCTCTAATATTGCGTGGGACGCGCAGGAGTTGACGGCATTATGTTATCATGATAAAAAAGCCCATTCGGGTGGGCTTACCTTTATTGCCCTAAATCATATAGGTGATGCGTGTGTGCGTCATGATGTGATGCCGCAGCAGGTGCAATCTATTTTTGCAGAGTTTATCTAAATATGGCAGAAGCTAATATTATTTTTGAACTGATCTTGGTATGTTTATTGTTTTGTTGCTCGATGTTTTTTTCCAGCTCAGAAACAGGGCTAACGGTTGTTTCACGCGCCCGTATGTATCAGATGCATTTGGAGGGCAATCGTCGGGCGCGCAAAGTGATGCGCTTGCATGAGAAAAGAGATGCAGTGATTACCACCATTTTAATCGGGAATAATATCGTCAATATCGGCGCAACGGCTATTTCTACCAGCCTCGCTATTGCATTTTTTGGGGATCATGGGGTGGCATTTGCGACAGCAGCCTTGACGGTGATCGTGATTATTTTCTGTGAAATCTTACCTAAAACCATCGCATTTTATTATGCAGAGCAGGTCTCACTTTTTGTTTCAACACCGATGATGTGGTTGGTGAAGGTGTTTTTGCCGATAACGAAAAGCGTACAATGGTTTATTGCGCGGTTTATGCGGCTTTTTGGGATTGATTTTGCGTTATCTTCCAGCATCGTTTCCGCTTCTGAACTGATTCGTGGTACTATTGAGATGCACCATAAAGAAGGTGATATGATTAAGCAAGAACGGGATATGCTCGGTTCTATTCTTGATTTAAGTAGCGTTGAAGTGTGTGATGTGATGACGCACCGTAAAAAGATGGAGAGCGTGAATATCGCCTTGCCACCGTCAGAGATTATCAAAGCAGTCTTGGCATCCAACCATAGCCGTTTGCCTTTTTGGCGTGATGAACCTGAGAACATTATTGGCGTGCTGCATGTGCGCGATCTGATGCGTTTGGTGATGGCAAAAAATAAGCATCCCTCGCCAGAAGAAATTGAAGCCCTATTATCTGCTCCGCTTTTTGTTCCTGAAACAACGAGTATTAGCCAACAACTTTATGATTTTCGCACGAAAAAACGGCATTTTGCTGTGGTGGTGAATGAATATGGTGTGTGCCAAGGGGTTATCACGTTGGAAGATATTCTTGAAGAAATTGTTGGTGATATTAATGATGAACATGATGTTGCTGCATCTGTTGGGGTGAAGCGCATTGGGGAGCAATTTTATAAAATTGACGGAACAACCACGATTCGTGATGTGAATCGATTGCTTGATTGGAATCTTCCTGATGAAAAAGCAACGACTATTGCGGGGCTTGTGATCCATGAGTCGCGCTCTATTCCAGAAGTGGGGGCGAGCTTCCAATTTTATGGCTATCAATTTACCGTGGATGAGAAACGTAGCAATCAAATTGTGCGTTTGTCGGTGCAGCGTTTGCACCAACAGGATGATAAGTAAGTGCGTATGCATCATGTAAAACTCACGGAAAATCTTCGTACCATTGCTGATATGATTCCAGAACATGCGCGTGTCTTAGATATTGGCTGTGCGCGGGGGCATTTATTGGCATGGTTGACACACCATAAATCTGTGCATGGGCGAGGGATTGAATTATCCAATGAAAAGGTGCAATATGCCATTTCCCGTGGGCTTTCGGTTGTGCAGGGGGATGCGGAGGTAGATATTCATCATTATCAGCATGATGCCTATGACTATATCATCCTTAATCAAATTTTGCAGCAAATGCGCGATCCCGTGCAGATGCTAAAACAAGCATCCCATATTGCACGGCATGTGATTGTTTCTGTTCCTAATTTTGGGCATTGGCGCAATCGTTGGTATTTTGCATGGCATGGGCGTATGCCCGTTACCAAGCAATTATCCTATCAATGGTATGAAACACCCAATATTCACTTTTGTACGTTGCGGGATTTTTCAGATTTTGTGACGATGTTGGAGTTACGTATTGACCATACGATGATACAGAGCGCGCATTATATGCCTGATGCGCTGATGCAGAACGCATGGTGTGCGAATGTTTTTGGACAAAAGGGAATCTTTTTGCTGAGTCGCGGGGCGGATCAAGCGAGTTAAAGTGAACCTATGGTGCAATGCGCTAAAAATGTCATATAACTTTAATAATTTTTCATAGGATCTTCTGCTAACATCATGCGATGGCATATGAAGAACACCTCGATCGCTGGCGTGCTGTTGACCCTGAAAGTGAGGATGGGCAGGCGTTTCATACGGCAATGCGTGCGATGCTGGAGCGCATTTATCACGGGGTAGATGATGCGATAACGCTGCCTGAAATAGATTTTATTTTGGCGGATGATCCTGCACCCTATATGATGGTGGATGATGCGCTCTTGCCCGATGCATCCTATGAGGGTACGAATCACGCTTCTATCATTATCAGCAAAGGTTTGATTGCGGCAACCAAGGATGAGGATACGCTTGCTGCGATGCTCACCTATCAGTTGCTTAAAAATGAATTATTGCCAGAACGTACTGCGCACACCCACCATCAACGCTATAGTCCGCTTGCCTATACCATGGATGCCATGGATTATATGCGCGATGCCGATTATAATGAACAGGGCATGATGCGCGCACTGGACTTGCTGAATGAATTTAATAATGCGCAACCATTGCAGTTTGTTGAGACGGTATTAGGCAGTGACATGAGTGATAGAGCGCGGGATTTTAGTACGCGCATGGGCATTGCAAAGCGCACTCGTACCCAAGGATGGCAAGAAACCTATGATAGTTCTGCCACGATGCGTGATTTTGCAGGGGAGGGCAATTATAATGATTTTCAAATAGATGTTGCTTCCGCAAGGCGTATATCTGCTCTTGAACAATGGTTGGATGCACATGGTTATCATGGTGCATCTCTTAGAGAGCAAACACAGATATTTCAAGAAGCATTAGAAACATTGCCGTCCTTATCAGAGATTCCCTATATGGGATTTTGGAATGATGCCTCAGCCTATGCCTATCATTTAGATGTGTTATTATCACAAGCGGGAGAACATGCGGCATCGAATCAGTTGCGCATCGCATTTAGGCAGGCAACGCAAGATGCTGGGGTCACTGATTATGTTTATCGATCCGAAGATGAACTGATGGCATCAAAAGTCATCGATATGTCAGTACATGCGCATCCTTTATCCTTGCACGATGATTTTGGCTTTATTGTGCCTGCACGGATGCAATATGATCGTCTGATTGAAGCGAGTAGAGACCCTATAAAAGCAGCCATGAGGAATCGCTTATCCATAGAACAAGCGCAGCAAGAGCCGATAGAACATGTGTTGCAATGGGATGCATCTGAGGATGTGCCTTCTGTGTTATGCGAGTTTTCTGAATGGTTGCAAAAGCCCAAAAATCAATATAATTTCAATGCGCGGATGCAATGGGAGAAGAAGATCGCAGATGAAATAAGTATTGCAGCAGAAGATGATCCGCAATTCGCTGGGCGTATGGCACATTATGCCTTGACTTCATGCGGTATTGTACAACCTGAGATAGTCCATTCAGTCCTTAAGCATTGGAAGGAGGGCGTGGCTTTAGCACTGGGTACGGAAGCTCATCCTGTTGGGAGCAAAGATGAACTAGGCATTCAGATGGCATCGATTGCAGAGGATCTTTTGCGTCATGTGTCGCGCCCCTTGCTTGCCCCGCATATGATCGCCATGTTAGCGACACTCACCGAAGCGCAACCTGATCATGCCTATATGTTGGAAGAAAAATTACAGCATCACGCTCAAGGGGATCGTAAGAATAATTTTTATCTGCGTGGTGTCAGTGAGTTGCTAGGGGAGATGCTGGTGACGAGTCCTCAAGCGAGCGTACAGATGCTGGGATTATTGATACATCCCACTCCGGGTACGGTGCTTGTGGATGATGTCAAAAACCGATTGCATGATTGTTTTATAGCGGACTTCGAGACACGTGCCGAACGGTTGCAAAAACTACAAGAGACGTTTGATATAGTGGATCATATGATCAATCTTGCTGCCTTATTTGCAGGAGAAGATACTATGTCTGCTTATCGTACAATGGTTGAACCATTACGTCAAACCATCGACATGGTGAAAGAATTTTCTGAAGATTATCACAAAGCCAATAAGATGCCATGGGAAGATATTAAAGAATATATCAAATCCTACACAGGAAAAGACATAGATTTTACTTCCTTAGAATCGTTGCTGAATGTGGGCAATGCCATTTTTTGGGATACCGTACCAGAAATACGCGGCTTGGTCACAACAGCATTATTATTTGCGGATGGCAGAACTCCAGATGCCATGATGCCGACCATAGATTCAGATGAAGAATCATCGATTTCTATCAGAGATTTTATTAAAGAGCGCATTATCCCCGCATCGTTGGATGAACAAACCCGTATGCAAGTGGAAACATTTATGGATCATTATGTCCATCACACCAATGCGTATGATGAGATGTCTATTCTTGGATATGCCTTAGCATTATCGAAGCCGATGCAGGAAAGCACGCACGAAGGACGTAGTGAAGAACATCAACAGGGGGAAATGCTCACGCAGATCTTATCATCTTTTGGTCCATTAGGAGTCAAATTCGCGCAAGCGATTGAAGGAATGCCGCATGTTAGCGATGAATTGCGGGCGGGAATGTCTAGCAGCAAAGAACGTAGCGTTGATATGCCGCGTTGGGAATATTTCCATAAGATTGAGGATCGCGTTACTCCTGAAGTGTGGGATGATATTAGCTATTTTGGTTCGGTGCTTGCTGCAGGATCGAATCAATTTACGGGCATCGTAACCTATCAAGGCGAAGAATCAGCCCTGACATGCTTGCATGATGCGGTGCGTGAACGCGCCAAATTTGAAGCGGAGATGCTACAGGGCGCATTAGGTGCGGTGCATCAAAAATATGATCAAATGGGCAATGATACGACCGCATTACGCTTAGCAGAAGGGCTTTTGGAGAGATCCTATGATGTGATGAAAACAGAGCATAATTACTCCATAGGCAAATGGCAGGTGCAGAAAGCGCAAAAGATGTATAATGATCTTAACGTTACCATTGGTGACATGCCCGTGCATTTTAAGGTGGTTGATTGGAAAACGCATGGCGATGATTTTAAGATTGAAAGCATAGCAGAAGGCGTATCCTTCAAAAAATTGCTCAATGATGAGAGCTTAGAACAAGATGATATTAAAAAATTGGCAAAAGCCATCATCACGGTTGAGAATCTATGGCTTAGTACGGGACAAATGTTTGATAGTGATCGTCATGGAGCTAATGTGAAAGTGCAACCTATCCGCAATGATGCTGGGGAGATGACAGGGTGGCAGGTAAATATTTTTGATCTTGGGGCATTATTGACGCAGCGTCCAACGCACAAAGCACGCATGGAATTTGGCAAAGCCGTAGGGGAAGCATTGACCAATGCACGATCTGATAATCAGCCTTTTGTTCCAGCCCTACGTACCACATTACTTCATTACGCACAAGCCGCAAAAGATCGCGGCGATAGGGAAACTGCAAATTATTTATTTGAAATACCCAAAGCGCAATTAGCACAACAAGATTATGTCTCCGTCTTATCATCTGAGGAATCTTCGGCACATTATGCGAAAATGTTTGGGACATTCATGAGTTCAGGACGCATGGATCCGTCGATTGTCGCAGGCATCGCCATGACGGGCGGGGGAGTAGTCGTTGATAAAGCTCTGAATGAAATGAATAAAAAGAAAGATAAAATTGGTTCGCATATTCAAAAAATTCTCTCTAGGCAACGCAATGAGCCTAGTGCGGAGATTATTCCAGCCGACATTGCCGATGCCATCAATATTCAAGGTGGGCGTGCGCGACATACGCATTATAGTGCTGCCATGAGATAATTAACCTGATTTTCGGATAAGAAAAATGATAAATAGTTGTTTTATAAAAACAAAATACGAAACCCGTCATGCCTGCGTAGGCAGGCATCCAGAACAACCCATGATCGCTGGACTCCTGCCTTCGCAGGAGTGACGAATAAAATGAGGTATTTTTTAGTCAAACGACTATATGCTCGATAGTTTGTAGTTTTTCTGGATTTTTTGTGAAAAGGCTGTATGGTATGCGTCTTTGTACACTGGCTTTCAGATGTATAATCCTTGTTTTTGGTGTGAGTAAAAATTCTTATGTGTGGTATCGTCGGATTTGTTGGAAAACGTAACGCAACACCTTTATTAATTGAGGGGTTGAAGCGGTTAGAATATCGTGGCTATGATTCCGCAGGCGTAGCTGTTTTGAGTGTTTCGGGTATGGCGATTGCCAAAACAAAGGGTAAAGTCAGTGCGCTTGATGCGGAACTTGCCAATCATCCTATTGAGGGAACGGCGGGTATTGCGCATACACGTTGGGCAACGCATGGCGCACCAGAGCAGCGCAATGCACACCCCCATCGTGTGGGGCAGATTGCCTTGGTGCATAATGGTATTATCGAAAATTACGCCGCTCTAAAAATGGAAATGATTGAGCGCGGTGCGAGCTTTTTAAGCGATACAGATACAGAAGTGATGAGCCAATGGCTGCATGATCGTTGTGCGCAAGGGGTTTCTTTTGCAGAAGCATTTGGGATGATGTTGCCTTTATTGCACGGGGCTTATGCGATTGTTGCGCTGCATGAAGATGAACCTGATACGCTGTATGTAGCGCGTAAAGGTTCACCGATGGTGGTGGGAACGAACGATGCGCAGGAATGTTGGGTAGGTTCGGATATGCTGGCATTGGCAGGATATGCAACGCAAGGTTATTATCTTGCGGATGGGGAATATGCCATTTTGCAACCATCGACTATGCGGTTTTTTGCAGCAGATCACACGCCGATACAGGTGACGATGCAATCGATGAATGTCGGTGCTGAGATTCATGATAAGCAGGGATTTGCACATTTTATGCTTAAAGAAATTCATGAGCAACCTGATGTGATCCGTAAGACGCTTAGCCATTATTATGATCATGAGACCCAATCTGTGCATTTTGAGGGCTTAACATTAGACCCCACTACGATCTCCTCAATCACCATGGTCGCGTGTGGTACGTCTTTTTATGCGGCGCAAGTTGCAAGCTATTGGTTTGAGCAGATAACCCATATTCCTGTACGTATTGATATTGCCTCTGAATATCGCTATCGTCACCCGATTGTGCCGAAAGATTCAGCAGCATTATTTATTTCGCAATCAGGAGAAACCGCAGATACGCTTGCAGCCATGCGTTATGCCAAAGAGCATGGCGCACATACGATTGCGTTGGTGAATGTGCCGACAAGTACCATGGCGCGTGAAGCGGATAGTGTGATTCGCACCTTAGCAGGGGCTGAAATTGGGGTGGCATCAACCAAGGCATTTGTTGCGCAACTAACAACATTAGCCGCATTGGTGCTGTATTTTGGAGGAGCGCGCTCTACGCTTTCATCGGAGGAAACGGCGCATTTAATGCATCATCTTTCTGGAGTGGCTGAACAAACGCAGCAAGTATTGGATGAGAAAATGCATTATGATCGCTTGGCGTTAGCGTTGATGTATGCCCGTGATATGCTGTTTATTGGGCGTGGCACAAGTTATCCGCTTGCCAATGAAGGGGCTTTGAAAATGAAGGAGCTTTCTTATATTCATGCGGAAGGTTATGCCGCAGGGGAACTCAAGCATGGACCGATTGCGTTGGTGGATGATGGCGTGCCGATCATCGTCATTGCCCCCGATGATGCGTTGTTTGATAAATCTGCATCGAATCTTGAAGAAACCGCAGCACGCAAAGGCAATATTGTGCTTATCAGCAGCAAAGAGCGTGTGGCAAATTTTCATGGTAATGTAACACATAGTGTGGCTGTGCCAGCGTGCCATCCATTCGTTGCGCCGATTCTTTATGCTGTGCCGTTGCAATTACTTTCCTATTATGTCGCGTTGCATAAGGGGGCGGATATTGATCAGCCACGTAATTTAGCAAAATCTGTGACGGTGGAGTGAGTACCGCATTCCATGCATTCAGGATCGCGCAAGATGTGGCTACGCTTCCATATGCCCGATAGCCCATCATAGCGGTGCAAGATTCCAATCTCATGAGGGGTGATCTGGAGTAATGTTTTGATTGCTTCAACTGCCATCATCGTACCAATTACTCCGACGACTGCCCCAAGAACACCGCGTGTTTGACAATCTTGTTCATGTTCACGCGGAGGATGAGGTACAAAGCATTGATAGCAGGGTGCATCTGCATGAGCGGGGTTGAAGCGGGTGATGTATCCTTCCATACCGCGCACCGCACCATGTATCCATGGCATCTGATGGCGACAACATGCATGATTGATGATGTAGCGTGTCGCAAAACTATCTGTGCCGTCTATCACTAAATCATAGTTCGGAAGGAGTTCATCTGCTGCATGTGCATCAAAGATGCGTTTATAGGGATGTACCGTACAATCAGGGTTAAGCTCGGTGATGCGATCTTCAGCACTGAACACTTTAGCGCGCCCAATATCCGCTGTTTCATGCAAAATCTGACGATTTAAGTTGGAACGTTCCACCACATCATCATCCATCACCCCCAATGTACCCACGCCACAAGCAGCGAGGTAGGTGAGTACGGGCGAGCCAAGCCCCCCCGCACCAATGACGAGTACGCGGGATGCGAGTAAACGCTCTTGCCCAGCGCGTCCTATCTGTGGCATGATGAGGTGACGCGCATAACGTCGTTCTTGATCGTGGGTAAGGGGCATAGGTTAGAACGGTGCGAATAAATCCGTGGAGATGTAGCGTTCTGCAATGGAAGCGACAATGACCACCAATGTTTTTCCTGCCATTTCTTTGCGTGCGGCAATGTGGAGTGCCGCAGCGAGAGTCGCGCCAGAAGAAATACCCGCAGGGATGCCTTCCAATACCGCAGCACTACGCGCAATGTCAAAAGCCTCTTGATTACTGATACGCATAATTTCATCAATCATGGTTCTATCTAAAACATCGGGGATAAATCCCGCACCAATTCCTTGTATTTTATGCGCACCCGCAACACCACCCGACAAAACAGGGCTATCTTCAGGCTCAACGGCAAAGATTTTTACCTTCGGATTATGCTGTTTTAAGAATGTACCCACGCCTGTAATCGTGCCACCTGTTCCCACACCACTGATAAAACCATCGACAACACCCCCCGTATCGCGCCAGATTTCTTCAGCGGTAGAACGAATATGCGCCGCAGGGTTGGCGGGGTTTTGGAATTGTTGTAGCATAATAGCATTGGGATTATTCTCTACAATTTCACTAGCTTTTTCAATCGCACCACGCATTCCCTTGGCAGCGGGGGTGAGTTCCAGCGATGCACCAAGAAATTTCAACATCTTACGACGCTCAAGCGACATGCTTTCGGGCATTGTTAAAATGAGTTTATAGCCCTTTGATGCACAGACAAAAGCAAGTGCAATGCCCGTATTGCCCGATGTTGGTTCAACAATGATCGTATCCGCTTTCAACTTCCCCGATGCTTCAGCCTCCTCAATCATCGAAAGGGCAATACGATCTTTTACGGATGAAAGCGGATTGAAAAACTCCAATTTAGCAAGGATGGTAGCCTTAGCGTGATGCTGCTCTGCCAGTCGGTTCAAGCGCACCAGCGGCGTATTACCAATCGTTTGTGTGATATTATCATAGATGCGCCCACGTAGAGCTGCTTCATTGTGCGATGATGTCATAAACTGCTCCCTTGCAGTGATGTAATGTGAAAATAATCCAGAATAAGCTGAGCAAGATGCGCAGCAGATGCAGTATTTTGCCCCGTAATGAGGTTGTGATCAGCGAGTGCAAGCGGTGAAAAAGCGGGGGCTTTGCAATGGGTTGCACCAAGGTCTTTCATTTGATGTTCCAGTACATAAGGTATTTTACTGACACGTTGGCGGATTTCTTCTTCCTCAAAAGTAGGTGCGCATACGGTGCGCCCTTTCAGTGCGTATGAGCCATCAGTAGCACGCACATCCATCAATGCTGCTGTTCCATGTGATAATGCAGCAACCATACGCCCATCACTAAGCATGTGCGAAATGATTAGGGCAAGAAAACTATTATGCGAAAAATCCCACAATGCGCCATATCCTCCAACCAGCACCATACCATCATAATGCGTGCGTTGCACCTTTGCGAGCGGTATAGAATCATGTAATCGCTTCATTGCCCCTTTACTTGCACAGAAGCGTTGCACGGCTGCATCAAACATCATAGGATCAACATCGCGCACCGTACACGGGGTTGGATCAATCGGGATCACGCCTCCTTTCGGAGAGGCAATATCAAGCGAAAAACCAGCGCGTGCAAAAATCATGTAGGGAACGGAAAGTTCTGCAAGAAAGAGTCCTGCATCATCCCCATGTACACCAAGTTCGCCGTGAGAAGTAACAATAAAAAGTAGGTTGACCATGAAAATTATATGCCAAGGAGTGAATTAAATAGAAAAATCATAACGTACCATTTCATGATCCTGCACCAAAAAGGTGGATTTTAGATCCGCTTCTTGCACCATGGCACAAATATCTTCCAAGGTATAACGCCCTAATTCATGAATATACGCACCTCGAGCATGAGCAAAAAGCGGTTGCACTAAGGTTTCATTAGCATGGGAAAAACGTGGGGGAGTATCACGATCAGAGCGGATATATTCCATTGCTAAGAGTACCTCATCAAGGCTGATTTGACGACGTTCGCGTGCCAAGGTATAGCCACCTCGTGGACCGCGAGTGCTTCGTAAAATCTGTGCGCGCACTAATGCTTGCAGCAAAGGCTCAAGATAACGTGGTGCAACGTGCAGAATGGTTGCGAGTTTTTTGCCACCCAACGGGTGCGCATCTCCATTATAGGCGATGAAAATCAATGCTTCCACAAGGACGTATAATTTATGGGAAATGCCTAACATCGATGCTGCGCTCCTTAAGATGCATTCTTTATGCCCGTTGATCCAAAGCCACCCGTGCCACGCGCTGTTGCATCGAGTGCATCCACCTGTTGCCATTCCACACGGCTATAACGCGCAATCACCATTTGCGCAATACGCATACCGCGTTCGATGAGGACACTGTCTTTGCCGTGATTAATAAGAATCACACCAATTTCACCGCGATAATCCGCATCAATCGTACCGGGACTATTGAGTGTGGTAATGCCGTGTTTCAGTGCAAGCCCTGATCGGGGGCGCACTTGTGCCTCATATCCTTCGGGCAGTGCAATGGCGATGCCCGTGGGGATAAGCGCACGTTCACCATGCTGTAAGCTAAGAGGTTGCGCAATCGCTGCAAGCAAATCCATCCCTGCACTATGCTCGGTGGCGTATGCGGGTAGCGGAAGGTCCTGTGCGTGGGGAAGTTGAGTGATGGCAACGTGAATCATAGGATCTCCTTAAAAATGAACTATGCGATCAGCAAGACGATGAGCGACTTCTTCTTTGCTGCATGATTCCCAACTTTCTGTGCTGCTAGCATCGAGGATATGTACTGTGGTGGTATCTTCATTAAATATAGCACCCCCCAACACATTATTGGCGATGATCCAATCGCATTGTTTGCTGAGGCGTTTTGCATGGGCATGTTCAAGCAAATGCTGAGTTTCTGCTGCAAAACCAATCACAAGGCGAGGGCGATGTGTAGGGTGCTGTGCGATGGTTGCTAAAATATCATCGGTTGGGGTAAGGTGAAGATGCCAACCATCCTGCGTGCTTACTTTTTTCATTTTATGTTCAAGCGGTTGCGCGTACTTCCAATCGGCAACGGCAGCCACGGCAATGAATCCATCGGCAGGCAGTGCTGCTTGTGCCGCGAGGAGCATGGCAGCGTTGGTGGGGGTATGGTGGCAGGTGATGCCATAGGGGAGGGGAATATCGACACGACCATGCAGCAAGATAACCTCCGCACCACGGTCACGTAGGGCGTGCGCAATCGCAATACCTTGTTTGCCTGAAGAATGATTTGAGATAAACCGCACTGGGTCAAGCATTTCATGGGTTGCCCCTGCTGTCACAATAAACCGTTTTCCGCGTAATGGTTGGGTAGGATGCTTCGCTAATGCGAGAACACGCTGAGTGATTTCTTGCGGATCGGCTAATCGCCCAATACCTTCTTCACCACACGCCATCACGCCATTTGAGGGTGCGATGATATGTACGCCATCGCTACGAATCTGCGCAAGATTGCGCTGCGTGGCGGGATGATGCCACATATGCGGATTCATGGCAGGTGCAACGCATAGGGGAATCGAATTGCCTGCTGCAAGATAGATCGCCCCTGCTAAATCATCGGCATATCCTGTTGCCATGCGCGCAATACGATCCGCACTGGCAGGGGCAAAGACGATCACATCCGCTTCACGGGCAAGACGAATATGCCCCATTTCGGTTTCATCTTTTAAGGAAAACATATCCTCATAAACAGGCTGTTCACTGAGTGCAGCAAGGCTTAAGGGGGTGACAAATTGCGCACCTGACGGCGTTAAGACGCAACGCACCATAGCCCCTTGCGCACGCCATAAGCGTATCATATCCAAAGATTTATAGGCTGCAATAGAGCCACTTATGATAAGGAGAATATGAGGTTGATGCAGTGGTTTCATAAGAGGCTTTATATTAGCGCATAATGCACATAATACAAGCCTAAAAATACACATAAACAACGTGAAATACCAACAACGTGAAATAATGTGCGGTGCGCAACATGCGTTTGTCATACGTATCATAAAGATACGCATGACAAAGCAGCGTTAGTTGTTTTCGATGAGCAAATTAAAAACTCTCAGGTGATATTTACTAAGAGATCCTATCCGATCATTGTGTTGCTTGGCGCGATTCGCCCAAATAACCCTGAGATGTTCGACATCAGTAAATTCCCACAATATTGCATTTGTGAGTGCAATTAATGGGAGAAGATGTTGACATAGAGTGAAATCGTCAAGGATCATCCAATAGACTTCGTCTAATAGTAATGCACATTTCTCGGCATCATTATCTTCCGTAAAACATTTGCTTGCGGAAGCAACCGTTTCTTCAATGGCTTTCGCGCCATGTGTTCCAACGACTAGATCAGAAAGCAATGCGTCAATCAGGTTGGTGCGTTTCATAGAGTGGTTGGCAATGAAGATTGCCATAGATAGAAGTAAGGCTTGATTATCGCACATTTTCTGAGGTTTGTCTATAGCATAACCTCAGTTTTGGATAAGAAAAAATCATAAACAGTTGTTTTGTATAAATAAAGTCTAAAACTCGTCATGCCTGCGTAGGCAGGCATCCAGAATAATCCATGATCGCTGGACTCCTGCTTTCGCAGGAGTGACGAGGGTAAGAAAAAAAACACTATAGCGCGTAGCGATAGGTTCTTTAACTAACCTACTGAAACGTGCTATAGTAAACATATGGATAGGTTATACTTTATCCAAAACTTAGGTTAGTTACCCATTCAAAATGCGGGCTTTTTGGGCTTGAAATTCTTCTTGCGTGATATGCCCTGCATTCATGAGCTGCACTAATCGTTCAATCTGTGAGGCAACATCGACTGCTTGCGGGCGCACATGCGCGGAGGCAACGGCAGCGGCTTCTTGATAGGTGAGATGTTTGTAATCATCAATCGCACGGCGCACTTCTTTGATGAATGGGTCAATACGGCTTGCCAATACCATGGTGACTAAGGTTGCGGCTGCACCATCCCATACTTTAATGTTGCCGAATAAGATAATATAGCTTCCATCCATCGATTGAATACGATCAAGGGATATTTGCCACTGATTCATCCCCAGAATCATACCTTTATTGATAAATAATAAACGCTTATTGGTACATGCCACAAGCACGGTTTTCTTGCCCACATAGCCCGAAACGGCAGCGCGAATATATTCGCCATCCACCATCAAATCAGGTAAACAGGCAATTTCACGCTTGGTATAAAACACATAACGCAATTCAGGTGGTAGGTTGTTAATTTGTGCGCGAACTTCTTCTAATGTTGGCATAGAGTAAACCCATGATGGATGTGGTAGATATAAATCTTTTTGAGACTATCACAGAATATATCAAAAGTGTACAATTTATCCTATATTCATAGGCTGATTAACCTATCGCAATACCGCACCAACCGTGTGCAGTGATGTAATAATATCATTCGATACCGCCATAATATCTTCCTGCGCAAGTGTGCGATCATGTGCTTGCAGCGTCACAGAAAAAGCAACGGACTTTTTCCCTGCCTCAACATTCTTGCCTTCATATACATCAAAAATTGTTACATCACGAATGAATTGTTTGTTGGCTTTCAAGATGAGTTTGCGTAATTCTCCTGCAGCAACGGATGCATCCATCACAAAGGCGAAATCGCGCACACTAGCTTGATAGGCACAAGGCACAAAGGCGGTGTATTTTTTGGGCTTTAGTGAGGTTGCAACATGGTTCAACCAGCATTCCCAGCCCATCACGGGATGTGTGAGACCAAAAGCACGCAATGTTGCAGGGTGCAATGCGCCTGCAAAACCGAGCGTTATTTTATAGCCCAATGATACGCGTACCGCTTGCGAAGGGTGATAATAAGGCGGAATATTCGTGGTGTCGACCATCACGCCAGCACTACTCAGCCCGAGACCTTCCAACAGATGCAGCAGATCCGCTTTGGCATCATAGGCATCATAGCTACGCTGATCGCGCCAATGCATTCCTGTCGTGCCAGTGCGCACACCACATGCCCGAAGCGGTTGATCGGCAGGCGTGCAGCCAAAAAATACTGTGCCAATTTCTCCGAGTGCAAGATTGGTGCGCCCATAATCATGGTTGCGTGCCACGGCAGGTAAGAGATCAGCAAATAAATGCGGGCGCATGACGCTCAGTTCAGAGCTAATTGGGTTGCGTACCCGCACTAAGGATGCTGCGTCATCCGTAAATAAGGAGGCATTCGCTTCCGAGGTGAAAGCGAAATGCACTGCCTCGTCTAGCCCACGTGCTATCATCACGCTACGCGCCTTATCGGTGAGGGAGGGGGAGCGAACGTGCAAGCGTGCCGGTGGAAGCGGTGTGCATGGCAGATGCTCATAGCCAACCATGCGGGCAATTTCTTCCGTTATATCTTCTTTGCCCTCCATATCGGGGCGGTGCGATGGCGTAGACACGTGCCATAGGGCGTGTTCTTTGGTGATAGTGCATCCAAGCGCGGTCAGAATAGTCTCTTGACGTGCTTCCTCGACCATCATGCCCGTGCGCTGCATCATGAATGTAGGATCATAGGCGATGGTGCGCGTAAGGTTCGGGGCTTCTCCAGCACAAGTACGGGCTGTGATGCGACCCCCACAAAGTGCGACAATCATCTCAGCAGCACGCCTCGCAAAGGGTTCAGTGGTGCTTGGATCAACGGTGCGCTCAAAGCGATAACGTGCATCTGTATCAATGTTGAGTGTGCGCCCTGCTCCTGCAATAGCAATCGGATCAAACCATGCAGCTTCTAAGAGTACATGCGTGGTGGATTCCGAACACCCAGAGGCATTGCCCCCAATAATGCCACCCACCGCACATGCGCCATGCATATCGGCAATCACACATGTTCCTTCAGCGAGGGCATAGTTCGTGCCATTGAGTCCTGTAAACGGCTCATCCCTATGTGCGCTGCGTAAACTGAATGATCCTGCCACCTTGTGCGCATCATAGACATGCAGCGGGCGACCATAGGCAAGCATGAAATAATTGGTAATATCCACCAAGGTTGAAATGGATCGCATTCCCACAGATTCCAAACGGGAACGCAACCATGCGGGGCTTGTGCCATTCACCACATCGGCAATTTCATAGAGTATAAAATGAGGACACACATCGCTTGCAAGCGTCACTTCCCGCCCGTGAGGGAGTTCGAGTGCAGCGAGCGGAGGCAGTGCTTTTAGCGTACCACAACCTGCGGCAGCTAAATCGCGTGCAATCCCCATCACGGATAAGCAATCACCACGGTTTGGCGTGATGGATACATCAAATAAGACATCATTAAGCCCCAGCGCATCAATGGCTTTCACGCCCACATCCAGCGATGCATCCAGTTCCATAATACCATCATCATCTGTGCCAATGCCTAGCTCACGGGCAGAGCATAACATCCCATTGCTTTCAACATCACGAATTTTGCTTGCTTTGATTTTTAAGCCAGAGGTGGGAATCACATCACCAATATCCGCCAAAATCACCTTAATGTCGGGGCGTGCATTGGGCGCACCGCATACAATCTGACGCACGCCATGATGGGTCTGCACTTGGCACACACGCAATTTATCGGCATTGGGGTGCGGGGCAGTGGAAAGTATATGTGCTACTGTGAAGGATTCTAAGCCTGCACTCATGAAGTGTACGGACTCAATCTCTAAGCCTAAATGGGTGAGTTTTGCCGCAATATCGCGTGCATTGAGGGAGGTATCAAGGAATTCATGCAGCCAGCTAAGGGTAAATTTCATAGCGTAATCTTTTAATCTTGTTTGAATAATACGGTGGAAAATGCAGCAAGGTTTTCAAGTGCTTTGCCCGTTCCAAGTGCCACACATGGCAAGGGGTCATCGACGACAAATGTCGGCAGCCCTGTTGCATAGCTTATCACGCCATCTAAATGACGTAACATTGAACCGCCCCCCGTCATGGCAATGCCCTTATCAGCAATATCGGCTGCAAGTTCGGGCGGGGTAAGCTCAAGTGCGGTACGGATGGAATCAATGATCGCATTCACTGGTTCGGCGAGTGCGTGCGCCACTTCATATTCGCTAAACTCTAATTCCATCGGTGAACCATTAGAAAGATTGCGCCCTTTAATCAACATTGTACGCCCATTACCTTCGAGCGGAGGGCTTGCCACACCAATTTCTTTTTTGATATTTTCTGCCGTGGTTTCACCAATTAGCATTTTATGATAACGGCGCAAATAGGAGATAATCGCTTCATCCATGCGATCACCGCCCACACGGTCTGATTTTGAATAAACTATCCCACCAAGTGATAAAATCGCTACTTCCGTTGTGCCACCACCAATATCAACGACCATCGATCCCGTAGGTTCTGTCACAGGAAGCCCCGCGCCAACCGCCGCTGCTACAGGTTCTTCAATCAAATAAACTTCCCGCGCCCCAGCATTTTCAGCACTTTCTTGAATTGCTCGCCGCTCAACAGGCGTTGATCCTGAAGGCACGCAAATCACGATGAGAGGTCCCATAAAGCTACGTTTCGTATTGACGCACGAAACAAAATGCTTGATCATTTCTTCTGCTACGCGAAAATCCGCAATCACGCCATCTTTCATGGGGCGGATGGCTTCAATCTTCTCAGGGGTACGCCCGAGCATCTTTTTTGCTTCATTACCAAAGGCATAGGGGATCATTAGTCCATCTTCTTGCTTCATGGCAACGACAGAGGGTTCATTCAAGACAATGCCCTTGCCTGGCACGTAAATCAGCGTATTTGCTGTGCCAAGGTCAATGGCCATATCGGTTGCTTTCCAACTAAACATGCGGCGTGCATCCTATTGATGGTTTATGTATGGATCGTCTTCTTAGCACGTCATGAACATAAATGCAAGAAATGCTCGTCTATCATATGAGGAATCACTATCATGCTTAAGCCGACACAGAAAAAAAGCGATAAGTACGGTTCTTGGGGGGTGATGGCATTTTATGCTTGTATTTTTGTCGCAACGCATGATAGCCTACGTCTTTAATACGTAACTTTGATTTTTGAATGTTGTTTTTTATGATCCATGCACCTTCCGCTCTAATGTATTCTGTTCGATTGCCTGATGGCAGTTCCCGCCATTATGATAATGCGGTGACGGGGTTTGAGGTAGCGCAATCGATTGGTGCAGGGCTTGCCAAAGCAGCCCTTGCGATGAAAGTCGATGGTGTGCAACGTGACTTAAGTGAGATTATCCCCGAGGGGGCAACTGTCCAATTCCTCACACTCAAAGATGCTGAAGGGCTGGATGTGATGCGTCATACGCTCACCGCTCAGGTGCTTGCCTTGGCAATCAAGGAGCTTTATCCAACCGCAAAATTGGCGATTGGTCCAACCATTGAACATGGCTTTTATTATGATGTGGATTGCGCAAAGGCAATCAGCACCGAAGATTTACCCCGCATTGAAGCGCGTATGCGTGAGATTTTAGCGCGTAACTTGCCCGTGACGCGAGAGATGTGGGATCGTGATGCAGCCATTACCTTGTTTGAAGCGCGTGGGGAATCCTATAAAGCTGAGTTGATTCGCGGTGCAGCGGAAGATGATACCACCGAGCGCGGTAAAATTTCACTCTACCGTCAAGGCGAAGGTGCAGATGCTTTTGTTGATCTCTGCCGTGGGCCACACGCCCCGCATTTTAGCAAAATATCGACAGCCTTTAGCCTCACCAAGGTGGCGGGTGCATATTGGCGGGGGGATAGCAAAAATAAGATGCTACAACGCATTTATGGTATTGCTTTTGCGGATGATAAGGCACTCAAAGCGCACCTCACCATGCTGGAAGAAGCAGAAAAGCGCGATCATCGTAAATTGGGGCGTGAGTTGGATTTATTCCATTTTGAGGATTCTGCACCAGGGCAACCTTTTTGGCATCATAATGGCTGGAAGGTTTATAGCCTACTGATTGACTATATGCGCAAGAAAATTGCCAAATATGGCTATACGGAAGTCAACACGCCACAAATGCTGGATGTATCTTTTTGGCAATATTCAGGGCATTGGGATAAATACCGTGAAAATATGTTTGTGATTGGTGAAGAAAGCGATGCTGCCTATGCACTCAAGCCTATGAGCTGCCCGGGGAATGTGCAATTATTCAAGCAGGGACTCAAAAGCTACCGTGACCTGCCGCTACGGATGGCGGAGTTTGGTAAAGTGTTCCGCCATGAAGCGCATGGAGCGCGGCATGGTTTGATGCGCGTGCAGGGCTTCACCCAAGATGATGCGCATATTTTCTGCCGTCCCGATCAATTAGAAGATGAAGTGATCATGATGTGCGATCTTATCCGTGAGGTCTATACGCAATTAGGATTTGATGATGTACGTGTGAAATTTTCTACCCGCCCCGAGCAACGTATTGGATCAGAAGAAGATTGGGATCGCGCCGAAGCGGTGCTACAAAAAGTATGTGATCGTATTGGCTTTGCGTGGGAACTTAATGCAGGTGACGGCGCGTTTTATGCTCCGAAGCTAGATTTTGTGTTGCGTGATGCGATTGGGCGCGATTGGCAGTGTGGTACGATTCAAGTGGATATGAACCTCCCGCAACGCTTAGACATCACCTATATGGGCGAAGATGGTGCGAAGCATCGTCCGTGCATGGTGCATCGTGCGATTATGGGGTCAATAGAACGTTTTATGGGGATTCTCATTGAGCATTATGCGGGCAAGTTTCCGTTTTGGCTTGCGCCAACGCAGGTGGGCGTACTCACCATCGGTCAAGATCATGCATCCTATGCGCAAGAAGTGGTCACAGCGTTGAACGCAAAGGGCTTGCGTGCTTTTGTGGATAGCAGCAATGAAACGATCAACTATAAGGTGCGTCATCATTCCACCCATAAAGTGCCTGTATTGCTTGCGGTCGGTGATCGTGAACGTGATCAGCGCACCGTTGCCATGCGTCGTTTGGGTAGCCAACAACAACAAATCATATCTTTGGATGAGGCACTGAACCAATTAGCGCATGAAGGGGCAATGCCTGAGTAGGGCGTGATGTGGCTGGCATTGTCACAAAATCTTCATAAGAATTTTGTGTTATCTGTGTATCATATCAGCTATGATGTGTGAAAATAGCATATATTATGGCGCAAGGTGAGACATGGCTAACAAATCGCACGATGCAGAATATCAAGGGGTGGATGAATTGCTTGTTGGCAATGCCATATCACAACGGTACAGCCTTATTGCGAATACCGTTTTAACGGGTGTATCGATTGCTTCGGTTATGGAATTAATACATCGCAATGTTCCTGCGCTTGAGCGTATTGGTGAAATCGCGTTATCTGGAGTAACAGCAGTAGCCGAGAAATATCACAATATCAGTCAAAATACCTCTGTCATCCATCCTAAGGATATTGCCGGGCTTGTCGGACGCCAACTTGGCATGGAAGCCGAGGCTATTGCTGACGTGTCCTTCAAAGGAAATAGCACACCCATGAATGTTATTGTAGGAGCTGCCTTAGTGGCAGCAGTGGTTGCCCCTATGGTTGGTTTTAGCGTGGGTGCAAAACAAGCGCATATGATGCGTGAAAATCATTATCAGATGCAGTCTAGAATTCACGAACTGGAAGCAGAGATTGCTAACCTCACCGATGTGCAGCATCAAGGGCGCGTGCAGGAGACGGAAGTGCAGAAAGCACTTTAGCGGATAGGGCATCATAAAAAAACCCTCGCATCATTATCAAATAACGCTGGAGTATGTGGAATCTTCGGTGTATGGTGCGAAGCATGAAAGGGAAGATACCCATGCGTGAGGGATTATATGTTGTTTGATCGGACGAATACCACAAGGTTCGGGCGTTGGTGGTGGCAGACAGATCGCGTGCTGTTGATCTGCTTTTCGCTCTTGATGGTGCTGAGTGCGGTGTTGGTGACGGCATCGTCTCCGCCTGTGGCGCAACGATTAGATTATGACCCGTATCACTTCATTTATGCGCAGCATAAATTTCTTGTGATTTCCTTTGCGGTGATGATTGGTGTATCGATGCTGTCGGTGCGCACTATTCGGCGCATGGCAGTTTTAGGGCTTATGGGATCGCTCTTGCTTATGGTGGTATTGCCCATTTTGGGCGATCAGACGAAGGGCGCAACGCGTTGGATTGCGATTGCGGGGTTAAAGATTCAACCATCGGAATTTATGAAACCATGTTTTGTGATGGTTTTAGCATGGTTATTATCAGAACGACAACGCACGGTTGATTTTCCTGCATACCGTCTGGTGTTTGCCATTTATTTAACTTGTGCGTTATTATTATTGATTCAACCAGATGTAGGTATGTTTTTTGTGGTGAGTGCGCTGCTCGGTGTGGAACTATTGTTGGGGGGGATTGCCTTAGGGTGGATTTTTCTCTTAGGAGCTGTGGTGATTATTGGCGGTGTGATTGCTTATTTTACGTTCCCACATGTTACCAAGCGTATTGATGGCTTTCTTGATCCCACCTCTGTGGATAGCTATCAGATTGATAAATCATTGGAGT
This sequence comes from Alphaproteobacteria bacterium, assembly GCA_004293935.1. Taxonomy (GTDB): domain Bacteria; phylum Pseudomonadota; class Alphaproteobacteria; order Rickettsiales; family UBA998; genus RDZH01. The sequence continues at coordinate 25,352 of RDZH01000015.1, forward strand.
CGTTTGCGTCGGGTGGATTGCTTGGCAAGGGGCCGGGTGAGGGCGTGGTAAAATGGCAATTACCAGATGCGCATACAGATTTTATTTTTGCCGTAGCAGGGGAAGAATTTGGCTTGGTGGCGTTGATTATTATCGGTTTATTTTTTGCGATTATTTATCGCGGCTTGCGTCGGGCGGGCGCAGCTCAGGATATGTTCATCATGCTTGCTGTGGCGGGATTGGTGACGCAAATTGGGATTCAGGCTTTGGTTAATATGGGTGTTGCCGTGCGGATGTTTCCTGCCAAGGGGATGACGTTGCCGTTTTTAAGCTATGGCGGTTCATCGTTGGTTGCGGTGGCGTGTACAGCAGGGGCGATTTTGGGGTTGACGCGCAAGCAATATGGGATGCGCTCACGGCAATCATTTGAACATTATCAACCGATGGAAGGGCAAAAAGGATGACGCTATCATCACAGTCACGTACCGTTGTTTTGGCAACAGGAGGGACGGGAGGGCATATTTTCCCTGCAGAAGCGTTGGCAGAATGTCTTTTGGCGCGTGGTTATAAGGTGCATGTGATAACAGATCGACGCTTTGAACATTATATGCGTGCGAGTAATTATGTTTTAGGATCGATTCCTACCCATGTGATTGATGCAGCAAGCATGAGTGGATCGCTGATGGTGCGTGCTAAGGCATTAGTGAAAAATATCATTGCTTATCGTGTGGTGCGTAGGATTTTATCTGAAGTGCGCCCGAATGTGGTTGTAGGTTTTGGTGGCTATCCTTCTTTTCCAACCTTGTTTGCTGCAGCGGGGCGTATTCCAACGATTATCCATGAACAGAACTCGATTTTAGGCAAAGCTAATCGCATGTTGGCATCTCGCGTGGATGTGATTGCGACTTCCTTTGAGCAAACGGGAGGGATAAAGTTAGCAGATCAGCCACGTGTGCAGTGTATTGGCAATCCTGTACGTGCTGCGATTCAATCGTTGCGCGCTGTGGATTATCCTACCATGCTTGCCGATGGTATCGTGCATGTGTTAGTAACGGGAGGATCGCAAGGGGCAGCGATTTTGGGGGATATTGTGCCTAAGGCAGTGGCGTTGTTGCCTGCACCATTGCGTAAACGTGTGCGGATTGATCAGCAGGTGCGCGCTGAGCAGTTGGAAGGATTACGCGCCGAATATGAAGCCATTGGCGTACATGCAGATTTAGCACCATTTTTTGCGGATATACCGAACCGTTTAGCCTCAGCGCATTTAGTGATTGCGCGGGCAGGAGCATCAACCATTTGTGAATTGACCACAGCAGGACGACCCGCAATTCTTGTGCCTCTTCCCTCAGCAGCGGATGATCATCAGAAATATAACGCCAAAGCCATCGATGATATGGGTGGTGGGTGGTTGATGCCCCAAAATGCCTTCACTCCTGAAGCATTGGCAGCGAAGCTGGAATATTTCCTTACCATGCCGCATAGCTTAGCGAAAGCTGCAGCAAGCGCACGGGCATTGGGCAAGCCCGAAGCAGCGGAGCATTTGGCAGATTTAGTAGAGCGTGTTGCACGCCCATCATAGCATATTGAAAGAGGTACTTATGACAATTATTCCCTTAAAAAAATTACCTATTGCGCATACGCTTCCACATGATGTCGGGCTGATTCATATTGTTGGTGTGGGTGGCATTGGCATGAGTGGTGTTGCAGAGGTTTTGCATAGTTTGGGCTATAAGGTGCAAGGCTCAGATATTGCGGAAAATGGCAATATCACACGCTTGCGGGGTATGGGCATGACGGTGCATATTGGGCATGAAGCGGAGAATGTGAATGATGCAGCGGTTGTGGTGATTTCTTCTGCCATCAAACACGGCAATCCCGAAGTAGAAGCAGCGCAAGCGGCGCGTATTCCAGTGATTAAGCGTGCAGATATGTTGGCGGAGTTGGTGCGCCTAAAAATGACAGTAGCGATTGCGGGGACGCATGGCAAAACGACAACTACGTCACTGACGGCCGCCTTGATGGAGCATGGCGGGTTTCAACCAACCGTGATCAATGGCGGGATTATCAATGCCTATGGCACGAATGCACGTGTTGGTGCAGGTGCATGGATGGTGGTAGAGGCAGATGAATCAGATGGCACATTCACGCGGTTGCCTGCAACTATTGCTATTGTGACGAATATTGACCCCGAGCATTTGGATTATTATGGCTCGTTTGATGCACTCAAAAAGGCTTTTAAGCAGTTTTTAGAGAACATCCCTTTTTATGGCTTTTGTGTGCTGTGCTTGGATCATCCAATGGTGCAAGAGTTGGTGGGGCAGGTGTCTGATCGCCGTATTATTACCTACGGCATGAGTGCGCAAGCAGATGTGCGCGCTTTAGATATTCACATCAATGGTGATGGGCAGGTGTTCACGGTGCAATTAAGTGATTATTTAGTTGGGCAAGGGCGGCGTATTGAGCAGATATTTTTGCCGATGCATGGAGTGCATAATGTCAGTAATGCGTTGGCATCTATCGCGGTGGCTTTGGAATTGGGGATGAGTGAAACACTCATCCGCTCAGGGCTTGGGCAGTTTAGTGGGGTGAAGCGTCGGTTTACGCGCACGGGATGCGTGGATGGGGTGACGATTGTCGATGATTATGGACATCATCCTGTTGAAATTGTTGCGACACTCAAAAGCGCACGTCAAGCAGCAGGCAGTGATCATAAGGTGATTGCGGTGATTCAACCGCATCGTTATACGCGCCTAAGAGACCTATTCCAAGATTTTTGCGTGTGCGCTAATGAAGCCGATTATGTGATTGTCACAGAAATTTACGCTGCAGGGGAGCAGCCTATTGAGGGCATAAGCCGTGATGCATTGGTGGCAGGGATGCGTCAACATGGGCATCATCATGTGCGCGCATTGGAATCCGAACATGATCTTGCTGCAACCATTGCAGACATTGCCCAAGAAGGTGATTACGTCATTTGCCTAGGCGCAGGTTCAATTTCTGCATGGGCAAATGCATTGCCGAGTGCGCTTCAAGAATATATGGGCAGTCAACCAGCAAAAGTAGGTTCATGATGCAGTTGCAAGATCATCTGCCGAAGGTGCGCGGGCGGTTGCGTTTTGATGTGCCATTGGCATCGCGTTGTTGGTTTGCGGTTGGTGGCAATGCTGATTGTGTGTTTACGCCAGAAGATACTCAAGATTTAAGTGATTTTTTAGCGCAACTTCCCTCTCATATTCCCGTGATGGTGATGGGAGTTGCCTCGAATATGTTGGTGCGTGATGGTGGCATTGAGGGGGTCGTGATTCGTTTAGGACGTGACGCAGCGCAAGTGACGCATGAAGGGGATATGCTGTGTGCAGGTGGAGCGGTGCTTGATGCGCATGTTGCTCGCTATGCTGCCGATGCGGGCATTGCTGGTTTAGAGTTTTTGGTGGGCATACCGGGTACGATGGGCGGGGCAGTGCAGATGAACGCAGGTGCTTATGGTGGTGATATGGCAGGATGCGTGGTGCGCATTGAGGCGGTGGATCGGGCAGGCGCGATTCATCATGTGGGTGCTGAGGCGATTGGCTTTCGTTACCGTAGTTCAACGCTTCCAAAGGATTGGATGATAACGCGTGTGTGGGTGCGTGGTGGTGCAGGACATGATCCCGCGACTATTCATGCGCATATGGAAGATATTATGCGCTCACGTGAGGCAACGCAGCCAGTGCGTAGCAAAACAGGTGGATCGACCTTCAAAAACCCCGAAGGATATAAAGCATGGGAGTTGATTGACGCAGCGGGGTGTCGTGGACTTACCCATGGGGATGCGCAAATATCATTGATGCATTGCAATTTTATGATAAATCATGGTAAAGCTAGTGCGAATGATCTAGAATCGCTCGGGGAAGAAGTGCGCCGTCGTGTGTTAGAAACAAGTGGCGTGATGTTGGAATGGGAAATTAAGCGTGTCGGCAGAGTGCGTGATACGGTAGAATGAAGGGTAATAAAAACATGAGTGAACATATTGCATTATTAAAAGGTGGGTGGTCAAGTGAACGCGAGGTTTCGCTTGCGAGTGGTCTTGCGGTGGAGCAAGCATTGATTCAGTTGGGCTATCCCTATAGCGTCATTGATGTGCAGCCAGATATTGGCAAGATATTGACGGAGATGAAGCCTACCAAAGTGTTTAATGCACTGCATGGCAAATATGGCGAGGATGGATCAATTCAAGGCGTATTGGAGTTGTTAAGCATTCCCTATACCCATTCAGGGGTGTTGGCTTCGGCAATGGCGATGGATAAGGTTTGCTCAAAAGCGATGTTCCGTCATTATGGCATTCGCACGCCCGATGGTGGTGTATTCACGATTGAAGAAATCAAAAATAAATCCCCATTTCCTTATCCCTTTGTGGTGAAGCCCCCAGCGGATGGTTCAAGCGTCAATGTGTTTTTGATTTTTGAAGAATATGATTTGCGTTCTCTTGCGTGCGTTCCCGATGATACGCTGATGTTGGTAGAACCCTATATTCCGGGGCGTGAGATTCAGGTTGCAGTACTCAACGGCAAGGCACTTGGGGCAATCGAGATTCGTCCAAAGAATAAATTTTATGATTATGAGGCTAAATATACGGCGGGTAAGGCAGATCATATGATGCCAGCCCCGCTTCCTGCGGAAGATTATCTGGAAGTGTTACGTTTGGCAGAGCGCGCCCATAATGCGCTTGGGTGCCGTGGTTTGACCCGCTCAGATTTCCGCTATGATGACCAAACTATTGGTAGGGATATGTTCTATATTTTAGAAATTAATACGCAACCGGGGATGACGCAATTTTCGCTTGCACCTGAAATTGCTGCCCATCACGGCATTAGCTTTACTGATCTTGTGAAGCATTTGCTTGATCATGCAACAACGGATGAGGCTGTGCGTTATGGCTGATACCTCAACTAAAGCGAAACCTAAGGCGAAAGCGAAAGCAAAACCAGCCGCGAAGCCTGCTTCTGCCCCAAAGAAAAGCAAAGCGCAGATGGTATCGGCAAGCAATGTCAATGTGGTGAGAGAGCGTGGGCGCAAAAAGCAACGCGAGAAACAACGCCGTATGATGCTGTATGGCATGATCGGTATGACCACAGTGATGGTGGGGTTGGGTGTAGTATTTGGCGTGCATCAAGATATTGTCGATTGGGGCTATAGGCAATGGGTGCGTGTAACCTATGATGCGGGCTATGAGTTTAGGGAATTAGTGGTTGAGGGGCGTAAGGTTACGCCTGCGGATGCGATTGTCTCAGCCGTGGGCATGGCTTCGGGTGATCCGTTATTTTTATATTCTTTGGATCATATACGTCAGCAGTTAGAAAAAATCCCGACAGTACGTCAAGCGCATGTGGGGCGTGATCTTTCGGGAACGATTACGGTGAATTTAATTGAGCGTCAACCCTATGTGTTGTGGCAACATGAAGGGCTAGTGCGTGTGATTGATGAAGATGGCGTAGTATTGGAGGGTGAACGCCCCGAAGATTATCCGCACATGATCACAGTGGTTGGCAGTGAAGCACCACAGCACATGCATGAATTAGTGCAATTATTCAAAGAAGATAAAGATTTAGCGCGCCGTATTGTTGCCTCTGTGTTGGTCAGTGATCGCCGTTGGGATATTCATTTTGATACGGGCATTCATGTGAAACTTCCCGAAGAACAACCCATACGTGCGTGGAAGAAAATGATCGACTTGCAAAAAACAGAAAATATCCTTTCAAAGCCGATTAAAGAGATTGATATGCGTGATCCTAATGCGCAATATCTATCCCTTCCTGATGATTTGGAAGCGGTTGAACGCGATGAACCTGATGGGGATGCTTAAAGTCACGATATGATAGTTGAGCCTCATCTTTCTTCTCATTTTTACGCATTGCGCGGTAGTAAACATAGTGTTGCAGTGCTTGATATTGGCAGCAATAAAATAGGATGCTTTATTGCTGAGCCTGATGCACACGGGCAGATGCAGATTATTGGCATAGGGCATCATCATGCTAAGGGCTTGCGTGGTGGCATTGTCACAGACAGCAAAGAGGCGCAAGCATCCATTGCCCATGCGGTGAATGCTGCAGAAAAAATGGCAGGTGGCACGCTGGATCATGTGATTGCCAATGTTTCTTTTTCTGATCTTGCATCGCATAATGTGCATGTGGAATTGCCGATTGCGCATGGTGAAGTGACCGATCAGTCGATTGCAACGATCCTACGCACCGCGTGCCGTGAGTTAGCGCAACCGCATCGTCAAGTAGTGCATTGCATGGTGACGCAATATCAGTTGGATGGTGCGAAGGGCATACGTGATCCGCGACATATGTATGGTATGTTGTTGAAGGCTGATGTGCATGTACTCACGGTTGATGAACGACGTTTGATGAATCTGATGCATTTAGTCTCACGGTGTCATTTAGATGTGGTGGACTGGGTGATTACCCCCTATGCTGCGGGGTTAGGATGCTTAGAGACGGACGAACAAGAATTGGGTGTCACCGTGATTGATATGGGCGCATCGACCACTAGTGTCGCGATTTTTCAAGGGGGGTGTAATATCTTCTCTGCGATTGTGCCTGTTGGTGGCAAGCATGTGACCAATGATGTGGCGAAAGGTTTATCCACGAGCTTGCAGCACGCCGAACGCCTTAAAACGCTTTATGGGAGTGTTTTGGATTCGGAACAAGATGAACATATGATGGTGGATGTGATGCCACTGGGCGATGAAGATTCGGTGGAATATGCGCAAGTGCCACGCGCACAGCTTGTACGCATTATCCGCCCAAGGATCGAAGAGATTTTTGAATTGGTGCGGGATCACGTACAAAAGCAAGGCGTTGCCTCGATGATGGGGCGCACGATTGTTTTAACAGGTGGTGCATCGCAGCTTGTGGGAGTGCGTGAGTTGGCAACCACAATGTTTGCAAAACAAGTGCGTATGGGCAAGCCTAAATTATTTCCCGGCTTGGCGGAATCGGTAAGTTCTCCGAATTTTTCTGTTCCCATAGGGATGCTCTATTATGCTACGCAACATTCGTTTGAAGATGATTTATTGCGCAAACCTGCCCAAGGTGATGTATCATTTGGCATGGAGCGTTTGGTGCGTTGGTTTAAGGAACGGTTTTAAGTATAATTTTCATCACAAGCAAGGAGTAGTATCATGACACATTTTCATTATCATCCGCGTAGCGAATGGCAGCAACAAGCAACCCAAGAACGATCATTATGCGTGCTGTTTGTCACGAGTGATAAAGCACTAGGAATAACCGCTAAAAGTTTGGATGTACAGATGGATGGGGCGTTGACGAAAGCGTTGCAAAGCCCGTATATGAAGGGCAAAGCGGGGCAATCAGTGACGGTGATTCCTTCGCAAGGCGTGGCATGGTCATGGGTGGTTGTATGTGGGATGGGCGATGCCGCGTCGCGCACCTCTATGAGTTATGAACAAGCAGCAGGAGAAGCAGTCAAACGTGCCAATGAGTTGGGCGCGACCCATCTTACTGTTATGCTTGAAGAAGAAATGATCGTTGCGGAGTGCGCTCACGGAGTTGCAGAAGCGCATATGATGCTGGGGGCGCGTCTTGGTGCGTATTATTTCGGCAAATATTTCACAACAAAAAAAGAGCATGAATTGCCGTGCGTGCAGCATGTGGTTATTTGCGGGGATGATGTGGCAGCACAGACGCACCATCCACGGTTGGAGGCATTGGCAGAGGGCATGATTGCCACACGTGATGTTGTGTCCGAGCCTGCTAATGTGCTGCACCCCCAATCCTTTGCACAAAAATGTGAGGATATGCGCGCTCTTGGTTTAGAGGTGCAAGTGCTTGGTGAAGATGAAATGCACGCTCTTGGTATGAATGCCTTGCTTGGTGTGGGGCAAGGTAGTGTGCGTGCATCGCAATTAGTGGTGCTGCGCTGGAATGGTGCAACAAAGAAAGATAGCGCACCGATTGCCTTTGTTGGAAAAGGCGTATGCTTTGATTCAGGGGGGATCAGTATTAAACCCGCTGCGGGCATGGAAGAAATGAAATGGGATATGGGCGGTGCTGGGGCAGTCTATGGCGTGATGCGTACCCTAGCATTGCGTAAAGCCTGCGTTCATGCGGTAGGCATTTTGGGCTTAGTAGAAAATATGCCCGATGGGAATGCGCAACGCCCCGGTGATGTGGTGGTCTCTTATTCAGGGCAGACGATTGAGGTGAATAATACCGATGCTGAAGGGCGTTTAGTATTGGCGGATGCTTTGTGGTATGTGCAGGAAAAGTTCCGTCCCCATACGGTGATTGATCTAGCAACGCTCACAGGGGCGATCATCGTCTCGTTGGGCAAAAAATATGCGGGATTATTCTCAAATAATGATGTGTTAGCGCAGCGCATTATGGGGCTTGGCGATGAAACGGGCGATGAAACATGGAGATTGCCTATGGGGGATTATTACGATAAGCAAATTAACTCCGATATAGCCGATATGCAAAATGTGGGAACGGATAAAGAAGCAGGGAGCATCACGGCAGCACAATTTTTGCAACGCTTTATTCAAAAAGATGTCGCATGGGCGCATGTGGATATTGCGGGTACTGCGTGGCGTAAAAAAGCCACGGCAACCAGCCCGAAAGGTGCAACAGCGTATGGGGTGCGCTTGCTGGATGCCCTAGTGGCGCGTTATTACGAAGTATAGTGACATGGCACTGAAACGTGTTCCCTTACGCACCATCATCAAAGTGGTAGGGATAGCAACCCTGCCATCTTTGGTGGTGTTATCGCTCTTTGCGGTCAATGAGCGTTTGAGCATTCATTCTTTTTTGTTTGGGTATATTGCGGTGTGGGTCGGAACATGGATGGTGGTTGTACCATTGCTGATGAATTTGCGCGCCCTTACCGAATATATTTTCGATCTCTCGGAGGATAAAAAAACGCTCGTTCCTGAATTGAATGTATTGAAAACCATTTTCAATATACCCGAAGCATTATTACGGCTACGGGCGGTGTGGGATCATAAAGCCATGGATATGCAAATGGTTATCCGTGAGGGCGAGGTGATTGTGGATACCTTACCAGATATTCTTTTGATGCTTAATGATCGGTTGCATATTGTCCGTACCAACCGCGCTGCACGTACCGTATTTGGGCAGAATCTTGCGAAAAAGAAGATTGAATCGGTGATACCAAGCCGTTTATTATTAGATGCAGTGGTGGCGGTGAATGAAGATTTTCGTGGTCGTGAGGTGGAATTTCGGCTGGAAGAACCAGTGGTGCGCGATTTTCTTGCGGTGATTGAACGGCTTTCGGCATCGGATAAAGGGGGAGTGAGTTTGGTCATTACCATGAATGACATCACGGAACTAAAGAGCGTGGAGCAAATGCGCGCAGATTTTGTTGCCAATGCTAGCCATGAAATACGCACCCCGCTTGCGAGTATTTCGGGGTTGATTGAAACAATACGAGGTCCTGCACGCGATGATGATAAAGCCATTGATGAATTTCTTGAGATCATGGCAGAACAAGCGGAGCGGATGCGTCAACTGATCAATGATCTCTTGTCGCTTTCCAAAATTGAAATGAATGCCCACACGCCTCCGATTGATCGGGTGGATTTTGTGAAAGTGGTGCAACGTGAAATAAAAATGTTTGATTTGATTGCGCGTGAGAAAAAAGTGCATATTGTCTTGGATGTCCCCGATGATGTGCCAGATGTGATTGGGGAGCGCAATGAGTTAGCGCAAGTGGTGCATAATTTGGTTGGCAATGCGCTCAAATATGGCAGTGCGAACAGCGAAGTGTTAATTACGGTACGGGTGACAACGGAGCTTCCGCCTGATATAGTGGTGCGGTCTCATACGCGGATGCTACTTTTTTCCGTGCGTGATGAAGGTGAGGGGATCGCAAAAGAGCATCTTGCGCGGTTGACGGAGCGTTTTTATCGTGTGGATTCAGCGCGCACTCGTCAAGTGGGAGGGACAGGGCTTGGGCTTGCCATTGTTAAAGGCATCCTAACACGTCATAAGGGGGTGATTTCTATTACATCCACTGTTGGTAAAGGCTCGGTGTTCTCAGTCTATGTACCGCTCTATGATGCGTGAAATAATGATTGACAGGGGTTGCCTATTTTAATTGTCATGCTTGGCGTAAGGCAGACATCCAGCTTTCTAGATTCCCGCCTTCGCGGGAATGACGACACAACAACATGAATCTTTTGTGAAGGTGAGCTATTATGCTTTACATGGTATGCTTAAGTCGCTAGAATATAATGTAGTTATACATTGAGGAAATATCGTGGTAGCAACGCCAGAACAGGATGAAGCTTTAAAAAAGTTTGTTGCTTTGATGGGAAAAGTGATTGATGCGATCAAGAATTCTGACCGTGATGAGCTAAAAATATTACTGGACAAACCTTATCATGATCTTGTGAAACAGTTGCCTGAGAAATCGAAAGCAGCGGCAGGGGTGTTTGTTTCAAAAATTAATAAAGAATTCGAAGATTCTCGTGTGCAATTTTGGGGAGCGAAAAAAGGTGTTTTTGATAAATTGGCTTTGCATGTTGGTGATTTAAGCCCTCCAGATTTAACAAAAAGCATATTAAGTGGTAGCGGATATTCTTCAGTAAATCAGACTCCTCTAGATGATAAAGTTAGTTCAGCCTTACACCAGTTAAAAAACGTTATCCACGTCAAAGCACATAACGCAATCAAAGAACTACAACAATCCTTCAACAATGGACAAGCCAACGACTTCAATGAACTAGGTGCGTTTGGCTATGAAGCAGACATTATCGGCAAGCGTTGGAGTGGGCAAGCAGACCCTCAAACAACGGTTCATGAATTGCTGCATCAAGGGCGTGGTTTGCAAGATTTTGGGAAGATTGTCCATCTCGATACCGCACTCAAAAAAACAGGGGCGATTTTAGCAAGCGTCTCGTGCGTGGGCGTGATGCTGCATGGCGTGCATAATGTGCATCGCGCTTTTAATCCTGAACAAGATAAACAGCTTGAGGTAGAAGAAATAGGGCATCATGCCCCGCAAGAAGGCGTAAATTTTTTACGTTTAGCCGTGGGTGTTGGTGAGTTGGGTGTCGGCGCGGCGTTGCTGTACCGTATGGTCACAGGGCGGCATATCAACCAGTGTGGGCAGAAACTTTTTGCGGATGATGAGATGATCAAGAACATGATCGGAGGATGCGGTCATGATCACAGTCATGGGCATGGGAAGTGAGAGATTCCATGAATGATGAAACCACCTCCAGCGATGAAGCGCACCGCAACGCGATAGAGCGCGGGGAGGATGTCGTTTATGTATTGAACCATGCCGCTGCTTGCACCTTTTTGGATTTTTTTAATACGTTTGTGGAATATGCGACTAAACGCTTTTTAGGGGCAAAGTTAAGCATTAGTCATTGCGCTGCGTGCGAGGCAGGGGTTGAACATGGTAGTGTCCATGCACAGCAACTCAATGGTGAGAAAATCAAAGCCTTTGGTTGGGATATTGGACGATGGGTTGTGTGTGAGCAAATTGGTGATTGGATGGGAGCTATCCCTACCTTGCTGATGCAACGTCATACGCCTATGATTATGGATGGCATTGGGCAGGCATGTACCTATGTTGTGGGGGATTTGTTCTATGCAGGCGCACAAAAAGATGCGAGCATATGGGGCGAAAAGCATGGCTTCACGCAGGATGCAGAAGAAGTAAAAAATCGTCAGAGAGAAATTTACACGCATGAAATCAAGCATGTTGCCCAAGCAGTCGTCTGGACAGGATGGTCAACCGCTATAACGCTCGGATCGTTGCGCTTGCTAAAGGATGAAACACCGATCATGGTGAATGCTGCCGCGAAAGTCGCAGGGATGGCAACAAGCCTTGTGGGAGTTTTAGGGACACGCGCTTTTAACCCTGAAGCAGCACGCAACTGGGATCGATGGGGAAGTGAGCATATTGCTGAACCTGCAACGCGTATACTTAGTAGCCTATTCGGCATTAAAAACGATACGGTTGAGCATGTATTTGCAGAACAAAAAAACTACCGTGAAGGATCACGTTGGTTGCATACAGAAAAACCGCCATCATCATGGACAAAGCGCATCCATGATGAGCAAGCGACCACAGAGCAATCACGTAGCCCCACCATGCTGAAGTAAGTGCAGATTCCCGCCAATGGCTGCACTATTGATGGTGACAACACGTTCATGCACAAAGCGCATCAGATAGTTCGGACCACCCGCTTTAGGACCTGTTCCTGATAATCCTTCCCCACCAAAGGGTTGCACGCCCACTACCGCACCAATCATGCTACGATTGACATAGTAATTACCCACATGGACATGCTGAAGCAAAAATTGGATGTTGTTCTCAATACGGCTATGCACGCCAAAGGTGAGACCATATCCAGCACGGTTGATGGCTTGTGCCACTTCTGCTAATGCGCCCGCCTTAAAACGAATCACATGTAGGATAGGACCAAAGATTTCTTGTTTTAGCACATCGATGGAGGTTATTTCAAAGACATGCGGTGCAATGCATAGTGGGTGCGATGAAGTGAGGGGTGCTGCTGCGCGCAAGATGCCTTGTGAACGCATCATATTAATATGATCATGCAGCATTTTGTAGGCGGAGGCATCAATGACAGGACCAATATCGGTTTCGCATAGGGCAGGATTGCCAATGATTAGGCTATGCATCGCGCCTTCAAGGAGCGTTAAGAATGCATCGGCAATATCTTCTTGAATATAGAGGACGCGCAATGCGGAGCAACGTTGCCCAGCACTACCAAAGGCAGAAAGCATAACATCATCCACAGCCGTTTCAAGCAAAGCAGAGCTATCGATGACCATGCAATTCATGCCGCCCGTTTCTGCAATGAGGGGTATGATTGCCCCTTTGCGGTGTGCGAGGGTACGTTGAATGATTTTAGCCACATCCACCGATCCTGTAAAGACCATTGCAGCGATGCGTTCATCTTCGGTGATGGCAGCACCCACAATCTCCCCTTCGCCGAACGCCAGTTGCAGGATAGCTTGTGGGATTCCTGCATGATGCATGAGTTGCGCTGCCAACATAGCGATGCGTGGAGTTTGTTCCGCAGGTTTGGCAATGACGGCATTCCCACTCACCAAGGCAGCAACAATTTGCCCTGTGAAAATAGCTAAGGGGAAGTTCCACGGGCTGATGCACCCAACGACACCACGCGGATGATAATGTAGTTCATTGCTCTCACCAGTAGGACCATGGAGGGTGACATGTGCAAGAGTTCGGCGTGCTTCATGGGCATAATAGATGCAAAAATCAATCGCCTCGCGTAGTTCCGCTACCGCATCTATAAGGGTTTTTCCTGCTTCATGTACCAAAAGTGCAAGCAACTGATCGCGCTCTTGTTCATAGAGATCGGCAATTTTTTCAAGGATGAGGGCGCGCTGTTCGCAATCGGTTGCGCCCCATGCGGGATAGGCTTCATAAGCCGTCGCAATCATGTGTGCCACATCGTCGCGTGCATGATCTTTGGGAGCAGGGGGCAGTGTGTGATGCTGCTCAAGCGCACGCTGCATGGCATTGAGTGCGACATGATAGCCTAAATCCACCCCTTTTGAGTTACGGCGATCGGGGTAGAGATCGCAGGGCAAGGCAAGGGCAAGCGGGCGATCTAAGCCTGATTCGCTGATGCGTATAGGATCGGCTAATAGTTCTTCCATGCTCACATTGGCATCCATCAATAGATGCACAAAGGAGCTATTCGCACCATTTTCAAGCAAGCGACGGATGAGATAAGCAAGCAAATCCTTATGCTCGCCAATGGGCGCATAGATGCGTGACGCATAAGTGGGGCGTATGTGATCATGCAAGGCTTCCCCCATGCCGTGCAATCTTTGAAACTCATAAGCTTCAGGTGCAATACGATATTGCTCCGCTAAGGTTTGGATAGTGGCAATAGTGCGGGCATTATGCGTTGCAAATTGCGGATAGAAATATTGGGTTTTTTGTAAGATTTTATCTGCACACGCAAGGTAGGATACATCCGTATGTTCTTTGCGCGTAAAGACAGGGTAGCCATCCAATCCTTGGATTTGCGCGCTTTTGATTTCACTATCCCAATAAGCACCTTTCACCAGACGTAAGGGAATGATGCGTTGATAGGTTTGCGCTAAATGGGCAAGCATATCAATCACATGGACGGCACGTTTTTGATAGGCTTGCAGCACAAAGCCAATGCCATTCCATCCAGCAAAAGTTGGGTCTGCTAGCAATGCTTCAAAGATTTCCATTTCAATTTCTAGGCGGTTGGCTTCTTCTGCATCAATCGAAACGCAGATACGTTGCTGTTGCGCGATGGTAATGATTTCTTTAATGCGTGGCACGAGTTCTTCATGCATTTGCTGGCGTTTGATCATCTGATAACGTGGATGTAACGCGGATAGTTTGATAGAAATGCTTGGGGCTTCAAAAAGAGAATCATGGGTATTATGGTTGCCAATGCGCACAATCGCATCACGATAAGCTGCAAGATATGCTTGCGCTTGCGCATCGCTACGCGCACCTTCTCCTAAAATATCAAAGGAAAAACGGTAGCCTTTTTTGTGCCACGGGCGTGCATTATTCAAACCATCGTCAATATGTTCTCCTAGAACAAACTGATTGCCAATCACGCGCATGGCTTTTTTCAATGCTTCGCGGATAACGGGTTCACCTACCCGTGTCACCATACGCTTGATAATGCCACCAAAGCCACGTTCTTCTTGCTCTAAATCGATGACCTTGCCTGTGAGTAATAATCCCCAACTGGATGCTGCGATGGTCCATGATTCATTGCCTGTAATATATTGTCGCCAATTTTTATCATCAAAAGTAAGCTGGATCAGTTGGTTGGCGGTATGGCTATCGGGAATACGCAAGAGTGCTTCTGCAAGGCACATCAGCGCGACTCCTTCTTTGGTATCTAAGCCATAGGTCTGCAAAAAGGCTTCCATACCATGCCCTATCCCTTGAGCGCGAATTGCCTCCACCCAGCGTGTTGCCCGTGTGATGATCTCCGTCTCATGCGGTTTAAGATGCGCGAGCAACCCACAATAATGCTGGATGATGGTGCGTTCATCATCAAAAGCGTGGTAACTAAGAGAGAGAAGATCAAGATGTGTCATAGATTGGATATAACACACGGCAGATGCTTAGACAAATGCTATTTTTTCCGCAATGCACTATAAATCATAGTGTTTTATACTCATCGTTTCCACATTTTGATGCTACGCATCGTGCGTGGGCGATGAGTATAGAAAAAATCACCGCGCCCGAACAGAAAGATCGGCTGATTCCATTTGTTGCGCTGCAATTTTGGCTGCAAAAGATGTGGGCTTGGGGTTTTGTGGCGCAAGGTTTGATAGATGATCTTGCAAGGATGTTTTGAGTGTCTCTGCATCAAGAGAAGGATCATTGGCGGCAAGTTCTTTGCAGATACCATCCAGCAATTTTTGTTGCATATGTTCGGGCTGCGTGGCAATGATTTTCGCAACGGACATCTCCAAACGTTCCAACGCGTCTGTTGGCAGTGGCGTTGCTGCTATTTGATCGCGTTTCGAGTGCGCTAAATTGTAATTACCGCAAAGATAAGATGCTAATTGTAGGGAAGAAAAATAATGTGGTTTGATGGGAGCATTAGCATAATTGCCGTTGCGTTCCTTGAACTCTTGTGCTATTTTTAACCCAGTAAAGCCATTATTGAGAAAATAGAGTGAACCACTGACGCTCAGAGGCTGCTGTTTGATTTTTGCCCATGTTTGCTCAAGGAAGTTACCATCTTTGGCTTGTTCCACGGCTTTTGGATCTTCTTTCACAAGCAAGCTGCATAACGCACCTGACATCACCAGCGCACCCATCCAAAACATTGATGACACATTGCCAATGTCTTGAAATTTTGTTGGTATCAGGATCTTGTTCTTGTCCTTGTCCTTGTTCTCCGTGGTATTCTGAATCTCCTTTATGCCATCATATAGTAGCCCTGCTGCACCTAAGGCATAAGCGGCATTGAGTAGCTCCGATGGGTGCTGACAAAGAAAAATGCGCGCCTTGTCAAGGGCATTTTTTTCCTTAAAAAGATCCGCTCCTTGTCGCATTTCTGGGGAAAGATCGATGCCTTGTTTTGAGAGATAATCTTCTATTTGTTGCGCATGAATATCCAGCCTTGTTGCGGTATCAGGGTTGCCAAACATGGCAGCACCAATGCCACCCGCTAACCATATCGCTGCCCCCGTGATAAGACCGCCTGCATTTTCCTTACGTGCTAGTCCATTTCCCAGCATCATGAGATCACCAAATATATAACTCAACCCTGCGATTTTTAACGTTGGTGAAGCATCTTTTTCTTGCGTTTGTTGGTTATTCGTTTGTTTTTGTGTTGCCGTTGCGGTCATAAACTATCCCCTTGCTTCCGCACACACTAACAAAACTATATGACAAAACTATGACAATAGTGTAGGGGTAAAAGCACTATATCAAACAATTATGTGGAACTAAGATGATGATAGAATCCTTCCTTGCTTTTTTAGTACAAATCCTCTCCTCATTATTATTTTATGATATAGCAGGTTTTCCCTTTATTGTCGCATGGTTGGTTTGTGCTGCTTTGTTCTTTACTGTCTATCTTGGTGGGGTGAATCTGCGTTTGCTGCCAACGGCGTGTCGGTTGATACGTCACCCTGCATCGCGTTCTGACGTGGGGGAGATTAGTCCGTTTCAAGCCGTGTTATCAGCGGTTTCTGCAACAGTGGGGTTAGGATCGATTGCGGGTGTTTCGGTAGCGGTCGCGGTGGGAGGGCCGGGAGTGATTTTTTGGATTATAGTGATGGGCGTGTTTGGCATGGCAACAAAATTTGCCGAAGTGACGTTATCATTATGTTACCGCACTGTGGATGCAGAAGGAAAAATCTATGGTGGCCCGATTCATTATCTGCAAACAGGGTTCAAAGAACGCGGATACCCTAAGTTAGGGCGCGCCCTTGCCGCGTTATTTGCGGTGTTTTGCCTTGGTGGTGCTGTGGGTGGGGGAAGCATGTTCCAAGCCAATCAGACGGTGAAGATTTTTTCTCATCAAATAGCATGGTTACAGGATAAGCCATGGATTGTAGCGGGGGCGTTCACCTTAGTGGTGGGATTAGTATTGTTTGGTTCGATTAAGCGTATTGCAAAAGTGGCAGGGGCGGTTGCGCCGATGAAGGGAATCATGTATCTTCTCTGCACTCTGATTATTCTCGCGGTGAATTATGAGGAAGTGCCACGCGCTCTGTACGCCATGCTGACGGAAGCATTCACGGCACAGGCTGCGCAAGGTGGCATGTTCGTGATGATTGCCTTGGCGTTTAAGCGTGCCTTATTTGCCAATGAGGCGGGGCTTGGTTCTGCGCCGATTGCGCACGCCGCTGCTACGGTGCAAAGCCCTGCTCATGAAGGAACATTAGCGTTGGTAGAACCGCTCTTTGCTGCCTTTATCGCGCTGCTCACTGGTTTAATGGTGGTGGTGACCAATGCACACATTAATGCCACTATTGATGATGGAGTGGTGATTGCGGCACAGGCATTTGCGACGGTGAGTCCGTGGTTTACGGCAATGTTGGCGTTTAACGTTCTGCTCTTTGCCTATGGCACGACAATCGGATGGAGCTATTATGGTGAAATAGCATGGTGTCACCTTTTTGGAAAATCCAGTATTCGGATCTATTATATGTTTTATATTGTCGCATGTTTTATTGGAGGCATCAGCCATTTTTCAGTCGTGTTGGATTTGGCGGATCTGTTTATCCTTGGCATGGCGTTGCCGAATATCATTGCTTTGTATGTTTTGCGTGGGCGCATTAAAGCGGAGATGATGGCGTTTATCAAAATTAAGTAGTACTATATCGTGATTTTTCCCTTCCCGTCATTAAAACTCTAAGGCAATGATGCAATGTCAGATGGAGGAAGGGGTTTTATTCAATGAATCACACTATAAATTGGAATGCGATAGGCATCATTATTGCGATGATTGGCAATATGGGAGCGGGTATTTGGTATGCAAGCCAACTTTCTGCACGGGTGGAAGTGCTGGAAAAGCGCACCTCGAACATGCACACCGACCGCGAATTATTAGTCCGCATCGATGAACGTACTCGCGCTATGGCGGAGGCGATTGGCGAGCTGAAGCAGAATATGGGAGGCGAACGCTGATGTTTTTTGAACATTATTCTTTAATCTCTACCAATGCATGGCACTATCGCTATTTCACCCCGCGTGAGTTGGCAAGCAAGGGCGATGGATCATTGCTGGTGAACCATGATGCGATTGCGAGGTTGGAACATATGCGTGAGATTATGGGTGTGCCATTGATTATTACCTCTGCGTATCGTGACCCTCTCCATAATGCCAAAATCGGGGGCGCACCGCTCAGTATGCATCGCTTCGGGCGGGCGTTTGATGTATCGATTAGAGGGCATGACAGGCAACAACTTTATCAGGCAGCCCTTACAGCGGGTTTCACAGGTTTTGGTTTTTATGCAACATTCCTGCATGTGGATACGGGCAGGAAACGGCATTGGGGCAAAAGCGCGCCCATCTATGGGGTGCGCGGATAAACAAGTCGCGCCCATCTATGGGGTGCGCGACATTTAAGAACATTCACTGTGATTTGTCATTCCTGCGAAGGCAGGAATCCAGTAACAACAGTAGTTTATGGATGCCTGCTTCATCTAAGGGCATGACAAGAAGTGAGAATTATTCAGAATATTCACACAAATAAATTTGTAATTTTAGTGTGAATGGATTAAGTTCATGCATCATTTTTTCAAAAGCCATGATTTAAGGATGCATCGGATGCAGCAACACAGCAGTGTATCGCAGAATAATTTATTGCAATATTGCGGAACTAAGGGTGAGATTTATAAGGTATGGATCAAGAATTTGCTGCTGATGATCGTCACCTTCTTGGTGTATCGCGCATGGGCAAAGACGCGGATGCGAAAATATATATGGTCGCATTATGTTATTGCGGGTGATCCTCTACGCTATACGGGTACGGGGGGAGAAATCTTCAAAGGTTATGTGATTGCAGCGTTAATATTTGCGGTGCTTTCTGCGATACCATTCATTATAGCGATGATTTTTAACAATGAATCCTTAGCAAAAGCAAATATAGCGTTTTATCTATCATTTCTTATTGGTTTTTATGCCTATTATTCTGGATTGCGCTATCGCTTAGGGCGCACGACATGGCGGGGGATTCGTCTTCGGCTTACGGGTAATGCGATTCACTATCTTGGCTTAGCATTAAAACGTATGTTTGTGAATATCTTCACGCTTGGTTTTGCGATTCCCACAAGTGACATCAAGAAACATAGTTACATCATGAATCATCTGTTTCTTGGCAATCAAGCTGCGGTCTTTGTTGAGGATATATCGGGGCTGAAGAAAACACACATTATCACATGGTTGCTTGCTGTACCCACCTTGCTTATTTCACGTTTTTGGTATCGTGCAGCCCTTGCCAATAAAAAATTAGAGAACCTCTCATTGGGCAATATTCGCTTTTATGGTTCGTACACAGGCGGGGCATATGCAAAACTTTTTTTTGGTAATATCGGGCTAGTTGTTATTACGCTTGGTCTAGGGATGCCGCTTATTGTGCATCGTATGATGGTATTTCATGCGCGCAATGTGTCCATTGTTGGCACATTAGAAGATATAGCGATTTTGCAACAACAATCACAGTTGAGTGGCATTGGTGAGGGCTTATCGGATCAGTTTGATACGGGAATGGATGTCGATCTTGGTTTTATTTGATAGAAATAATCAGCATCACACCACATTTTATGACGGAATGCACGCCGTTGCTAGGGCTGTGGATGTATCCGTTTTTGCCACGGGCATTGAAATCTGTGACAAGGAGCAGCATAGAAAATTCTTCTGCTCCTATGAGAATTTGCACATCATGGATGTTCCGCGTGATGGGCAATCTGGCTATGCGCATTGTACGCAATTTCCTGAATCGCAACTTTTACTTGATGATGCGTTGTTTCGGGCGATAAAACCTCATGTGCAGACAAAAACACCATGGAATATCATTGCCATGATCGGCATATTGGTGGTTTTGGTGGGATTGATCGTGTTCGTGACGATTCCTGCCTCCGCTCCTGTGATTGCTGCAATGATACCTGCAACGGTTGAAAAAAGACTTGGTGCTTTGGTGTTTGATGAGATCAAGCGGGGTAAGCTCGTTTGCCCGCAGGATGCACAACCGCACATGATGCTTCAAAGTTTAGTTGATGATTTTGCACACGCAAACAATATTGCACCAGTGAACATCGTGATTGTGCATTCCAGTGAGATTAATGCCTTTGCCTTGCCAGCGCGACAGATCGTACTATTTGACGGCTTGCTTCAGCAGACGGCAACCCCTGAAGCATTGGCAGGGGTCATTGCCCATGAAATTGGGCATGTTGCCTATAATCATAGTATGGAGAGTTTTGTGCGTATTTTGGGTATGGGATTGATCGTGGAAGTGGCGACAGGTGGCGGCGGCACAATGTTGTTTTTAGGCTCGGAATTATATCATAATGTCTATAGTCGTGAGAAAGAGCAACAAGCAGATGAATTTGCAGCTCGTGCCATGCACGCAAAGCAGTATGATGTACATAAAGTGGCAGATTTCTTTGCGCGTAGTGTGAAGGAAGAAAGCGGATTATTAGAGCAGTTTTCTTGGCTCTCGACCCACCCAACCCATCAATCACGCATTGATTTTTTCACATCCTATCCGCAGGAACACTCGTCACGCACCCCCGTGATGACAGATGCACAATGGCGCGTGCTTCAAAAGATGAAAGGATGCGGCTTTCATAAAGAGAGGCTTCTACACAACCCATAAAATCAACAAATTCGTCATTCTTGGCGCAAGGCAGGAATCCAGTAACAACAGTAGCTTATGGATACCCGCCTACGCGGGTATGACAAGAATTGAGCGGAAACATGCACAGAATGCTTGCATTTTGATGGGAAGCCGTTAAAACTATAGCTCTTATAAAATTTAGCATAGTAACGGAGTATATCATCATGAAAGTCTATTACGATCAAGATGCCAATGGCGGTCTGATTAAATCAAAAAAAGTTGCCATCATTGGCTATGGTTCGCAAGGTCATGCGCACGCCCTCAATTTGCGCGATAGCGGTGCGAAGGATGTGGTGATTGGACTCCGCGAAGGATCATCAAGCCGTGCGAAAGCGCAAAGTGAAGGGCTAAAGGTGATGACACCTGCAGAAGCTGCACGCTACGCCGATGTGGTGATGGTGCTTGTGCCTGATGAGTTGCAAGCAGAACTTTATCACGATGATTTGAAAGATAACCTCAAACAAGGTGCAGCCCTCGCATTCGCGCATGGATTCAATATCCATTTCCGCCTGATTGAAGCACGCAAAGACCTTGATGTCTATATGATTGCGCCCAAAGGTCCGGGGCATACAGTGCGTGGCGAATATCTCAAAGGTGGCGGTGTGCCGTGCCTTATTGCCATTCATCAAGATGCAACAGGCAACGCCAAAGAGATCGCGCTTTCTTATGCATCCGCGATTGGTGGCGGGCGTTCGGGCGTGATTGAAACAACCTTCCGTGAAGAGTGCGAAACGGATTTGTTCGGTGAGCAAGCCGTATTGTGCGGTGGCGTATCGCATTTGATTCAAGCAGGTTTTGAAACCTTGGTAGAAGCAGGTTATGCACCTGAGATGGCATATTTTGAGTGCTTGCATGAAGTGAAGCTGATTGTTGACCTCATCTATGAAGGTGGTTTGGCGAATATGCGCTATTCCGTATCCAACACGGCAGAATATGGTGATTACGTCACAGGGCCACGCATCATCACGGAAGAAACCAAGCGTGAGATGAAACGCGTGCTGACCGACATTCAAACAGGGCGTTTTGCACGTGATTGGATGCTGGAGAATAAAGCAGGGCAACCATCGTTTAAGGCTACCCGCGCACTTCATGCGGAACATCAAATTGAGCAAGTGGGCGGTGAACTCCGCGCCATGATGCCGTGGATTGGGAAAAACAAGCTGGTAGACAAAGCGAAGAACTAGGTTTTAGGGTTTTAGGGGGTAGGGGGTAACTTTTTGTTAGCCCCTATCCGTTATTTTTGATAGCAGGCAAATGATGGTACGCATGAGAATAAGTACAAAAAAAATACATAGTTTGTTGGTTATGTTTGTGGTGATGCTTGTTGTGGGGTGCGGGCAAAAAAAACATGAAGATACGGAAAAGAATCAGCAAGATTTTGCTAATGAGTTCTTTGAAAAAAAAGATAAAGCTATGGTCCTTATTTCGATTGCGGAGGAACAGGATACGATCATGGGTACGAAATTTTCTAATCCTTATTCGGCATCTTTCATTCGAAAAGTTGATTTCCCGCATAAATTAGATAAACCTTTTCATGTTGTATCTCCGAATAGTTTGGTATTTAAGGATATTCTACCTATGGATGAGCCATCCTTCTTGCGCAAAGTCCTAGATCCAATAGGAGCGCGAAGGGCGATGTTTTTTACTATCAGCCTTCCGTACAATCAAATGCGAGAATATCATAAGAGAACAAAAGATCCAGTATATTTTCAAGAATTTTTTGTTAATAGTGTTGCCAGTTATGATGTTGATGGTAATATTCAGCATATAGGTGCGACTATAGAACCAGGTACGTATACATTGGCTGCTGTAGCAAAAGGAGTGGAAACATCCACTACATATTCAACGCCAACTTTTTACACTAATATTATAGAAAATTTCTTAGAAGCCCCAGCACCAGAACTCACATTTACGGTGAAAGGAGGGGAAGTGATTTATCTTGGTCATATGGTAATCAAGAGGACAAAGCACAAATCATTTTTAGAACAGTTAAACGGAGAAGATGATTGGTCATTTCAAGTTAAAGTAGAAGATCGTTTTCAGGAGATATGGAAAAGGGGAGAGGATAATCTTCACCCTTCATTCTTCTGGAAAGCACAACATCGTTTGCTAAAGCCATTACACAATGTAGATGTCAAATCGTATGAGCTTCAGTCTATGGACAGTGGATTATTTTCTACGCCACCTTACGTACATCTTGCTGTAACCCCTAACCCCTAGAACCCTCTATGAAACACATCATTATTTTTGATACCACCCTACGCGATGGCGAACAATCTCCCGGCATGTCGATGACCAAAGAGGAGAAGCTCTTGGTCGCAGAATTGCTCGATACGATGGGCGTTGATGTCATTGAGGCAGGTTTTGCGATGGCAAGTGAGGGGGATTTTCACGCGGTGAAAGCGATTGCGGAAGTGGCAAAAAATGCCGTCATCTGTTCCTTGTCGCGGGCGAAATATGCCGATATTGAACGGGCAGGGGAGGCGGTGAAACCTGCGAAACGTGGGCGTATTCATACCTTCATTTCCACCAGCGATATACATCTGAAATATCAATTCCGTTTGGAAAAGCCCGCCGTGATCGAGATCATCAAAGATACGGTTGCCTATGCACGTCGGTTTACTGATGATGTTGAATGGTCGGCAATGGATGCCACCCGCTCGGACTTAGGCTTTTTGTGCCAAGCAGTCGAAGCCGCGATTGGGGCAGGGGCAACTACCATCAACCTTCCTGATACGGTCGGCTATGCCACCCCTGATGATGTGGCGCATATGTTCCGTCATGTGATGGGGAACGTGCCAAATGCAGATAAGGCAGTGTTCTCATTCCATGGGCAGAATGATTTAGGGCTTGCTACAGCCAACACCTTAGCCGCCTTGCAAGCAGGGGCAGGGCAGGCGGAAGTCACCATTAATGGCATTGGTGAGCGGGCAGGCAATACCTCATTAGAAGAAGTGGTGATGACGCTGAAAACCCGCAAAGATCGCTATGGCATGGAATGCGGCGTGAAAAGCGAATATATTATGCGGGCATCGCGCTTGATTCAATCCGTCACAGGGCAATCGGTGCAGGTGAATAAAGCCATTGTTGGGGCGAATGCCTTTGCGCATGAATCGGGTATTCATCAAGATGGGATGTTGAAGCATAGCGGGACGTATGAAATTATGACCCCTGAATCGATTGGATTGACCCGTTCTAATCTAGTGATGGGCAAACATTCGGGCAGACATGCTTTTAAGAACAAGCTGGAAGAATTGAACATTACGCTGGGTGATAATGCCTTTGAAGATGCCTTTAATCGCTTCAAAGCCTTGGCAGATAAAAAGAAAGATGTGTTTGATGAGGATATTCTCTCTCTTGTTGATGGTGAAGATGATAGCCATGCATTGACATTGCTGTCGCTTGCGGTGCAATGTGGCACGGGCGCAGTGCAGCAAGCCGAAGTGGTGCTACACCAAGATGGGCAAGAGTTACGCACGACACAACAAGGTAATGGTCCTGTGGATGCGATCTTCAAATCAATCAAAATGTTAGTACCTTCGGCGGAATCTGCGCATTTGAAGATTTATCAGGTACATGCGGTGACGGCGGGAACAGACGCGCAAGCGGAAGTGACGGTACGTCTTGAGATGGGGGAAACCATCATCAACGGGCATGGTGCAGATGTGGATACATTGGTGGCAAGTGCAAAAGCCTATCTTGATGCACTCAATAAGGTGGATAGGCTACGCGCCCGTAAGGATAATTTGCTTGAACCTGTGTCCTAATTCTATCACTACCATAGAACTGAATGGCTAGTACTCAATCAGATGATGTTTTTATTAAGTAACACATACGTAATTTTGCTAGAATAGTTGTATGAAATATGTACGTGATAAGTTGAATCGCCCTTTGCCTGATAAGGAGGTGGGAGATCTTCCTTTGGCATCGCAAACGCTGGTGGCAGGGTTATGGTATCGTATCCTCGCGTTTATCCTCGATTTTTTGACCGTGAGCAGTTTGTATCTGATTGCGATTGTACCCTTATTGCGCGCTTATTATTTTGGCGATCATAGAGTGGTCTCACCTTATGCTTTTCGGGCAGCACTACTTTCTTATGTCGCGTTGGCAATGATCTATGTAGTGAACTTTACCTGTAGTCCGTTGCGTGCTACGTTGGGGCAACGCCTTGTGGGGGTGTATGTCACGCATCTGTTGGGATGGCGCGTTTCTGTTATGATCGCGATTGTGCGTTTCATGATTTGCTATGCTCCTTTTATCATCTTTTGTGCTGTATTTACGGAGCTGTTTGCGGATATGTTCCATCTTATAGGGTGGCGTGATGCGCAGCAAACATCATTGGAGCGTGAGTTTTTTTATCCGATGGTGTTCATTATTGTGGTGATGCAAAGTGCCTTATGGTGGCCATTATGTACGGGGCATCCGCATAGGGTGGGATGGGATCGGTGGACGAATACGACCTTGTTACGGCGCAAGATTACAAGAGGTTGAAAAAGGAAGAAGCCGAATCCCCTTGGCGGGGAAACGGCTTCAACTAGCTTTAATTATCAAAGATGCAATAAATTGCAACTGCCATGCAGGTGAACATAGCACCCATCCATGACAATGCCATCAAAGAAAACAGTCCTTCAATGACAACCCGATGATTCTGTGCGAGTATTGCATGGACCACGATGGCTAGTGCAAACCCTAAAATAAGTTGGATCAACACGTGGAACGCGATTGCACCACTGTTTTTTGGAGGTGGTGACCACAACACGTTCATCATCAAACAAAATCCATAGCCAAGGGCTAAGAGTAATAAAGTTGGTATGATGGAACTTATGTGCCGCATGACATAGCCGCTTAGTTCGTAAAACAAACTAACGGCAGGAAAAAATAGAAATGCCACCAACAGAAGTTTGAGAGCAACAACCAAAGTTCTTGGATTGATCATGGTATTAGGTTGGGTAAATTTCTTTGTGTACAACCTGAAGCGCATCAAAGCGAAAAATAGAGTAGTAATCTACTAAAGCCAATGTGCGCTAAAGAAAGAACACAAAAGAAAGAACATGTTTATGATAGCATAGATGATCGTAACGAGCAATCATATATTTTTTAATTGAGGGTAGCGCGGGCTTCTTGGGCTACAAGCCCCATAATCACGCCTTCGCGCACACCGCGATCAGCGATGGTGATAAAATGAAACGGAAAAGTGCGCACAATCGCTTCAAAAATAGCGCATCCTGCAAGAATAAACTCGCAGCGATCCGGACCAATGCATGGATGCATGAACCGCTCAGAAGGGCGCATTTGGATGATGTGACGAATAGTCTTTTGCAAATCTTTGACTGCAAGTTTCACGCCATCAACACGGGCGCGATCATAGCGGTGCAAGCCAAGATAGATAGCAGCAAGTGTCGTGACCGTGCCAGAAGTAGAAAGAAGCTGTGTATGATCTTGCTGCAACCAATGCTGGATATTGTGATGCTTTGACATGGGGATGAGGTGATGCATCAACCGTTCTACGATTTCATCAAAGAATAGTTCAGCATAGGCGGTATTGGGGATGGTTTCTGAGAGGCTCATTACCCCATAAGGTAGAGAAAGCCAACCACGAATAGCAGGGGTGACGGGCAATAATGGATCATCTAAATTATGGTTCGGGTTGGGCGTTTCTGCCCACATCACTTCCGTGCTTCCGCCACCAATATCAAATGCAAGTGCATGATGCACGCCACGTTCAAGCAACGAACAGCAGCCCATCAAAGCAAGGCGTGCTTCTTCTTCGGTGGAAATGACTTCAAGTTCTAAGCCAATATCATGACGCACTTCTTCAATAAAATCAGCAGTATTATTCGCCCTACGACATGCTTCGGTGGCAACAAATCGACTGCGTGTGATGTTATATTTCTCAAGTTTTTCAGCGCAATGGCGTAAGGATTCTTTGGTGCGATCAATCGCAGATTTTGAAAGCTGCCCATTGATGATGATGCCTTCCCCTAAGCGTACCACACGGGAATAGCTATCAAGTACTGTAAGTGAACGCCCCGTCGATGCTTGAATGCGCGGGTGCGCAATAAGCAAGCGACAATTATTGGTTCCCAAATCGAGAGCAGCATAACATTTATCATGTTGGCGACATTCATTCACGTTCTAAACCTTTCGCATTGGATGATGTATTTCAGCAAAACAACTACTTCTTAACAGTAAAAAATTAAGAAAATGTGTAGAAAATGATGTTTTGCCGTAAAAATACATCACGCATTTCATGTTAGCACTCTTTTTCAAAAAAAGCTATATTTTTTATTTGGTTGGTTTGAAAGTGATGTGTGGCAGTTCATGATCCTTCAAGCATTCTTCCCCACCAACCGCGACGACGTTGATTGGGCGGTGGTGTATCATCAAGGATCGCTTCAACTTTCGGTGCTTCATCCATAGGGGCGGAGAAAGTGGACGCAGGGGCAATCTCGGTTGCAGATGCCATGACGTTCGGTTGCGCGGCGGGTGCGGTTTCCTCCGTCACGTCACGCACCGCAGATGCTTCGTCAGTTGCTCCTACTTTATCACGATTACGACGACGACGATTGCGACCGCGCTTGCGAGGTTCGGTTGCTCCGCTTTCTTCTGTAGCTATATCGGATGGTTTGGTGGATGCTTCCTCTTGTTCTTCCTCTAAGAGTTCAGGTTCTTCGATGACAAGATCATGCAGTTGACGTTGTTTGTTTTTCTTATGTCGTCCTTTTTCTTTTTTGTTGGATGTAGGACTTTTCTTGCTAAGAAGATCATCTGAAGCAAAGCGCATTCCCTGCTTGCCTTTGAAATGGTAATAGTTACTATCATCTTTCGTGTGCATTTCAAAGGTGAGGGTGACGTTATACATCTGCTCAATGTTCTGCAACATAATGCGGTGCTTATTCAAAAGTTCCAACATGATAGGCTGAGAAAGCGCGATGGTCACATTGCCTTCGCCATGTTCCGTGAGGAAACTTTGTAATTGACGAATAATATGCATCACCGTTGCTTCCATAAGGGGAACGCGCCCCGTACCATTGCATGTTGGGCAGGTGTGGGTGGTGCTTTCAATAATGCTTGCGCCCATGCGTTGTCGTGACATTTCCAGCAAACCAAACGGGCTGATATAGCCAATTTGTATTTTGGCACGATCATTTTTGAATGCTTCGCGCAAAGCACGTTCGACATGACGGCGATATTTGTGGTATCCCATATCGATAAAGTCAATCACGACCAATCCACCCAAATTGCGCAAACGCAACTGGCGTGCAATTTCATCACATGCTTCAAGATTGGTTTTGTAGGCGGTTTCCTCAACATTTTTCTCGGTGATCGAGCGACCAGAATTCACATCAATCGAGATAAGGGCTTCGGTAGGATTGATAACGATATAGCCACCTGATGCAAGAGGTGCGGTGTTATGATAAAGCTCCCCAAGCAAGCGTTCAATACCATAGGCGGTGAATAGAGGTTCGGATGCCTTAAATTGTTTGACGCGTGGCGCATGGGAAGGTGTCAATAATTTCATGAATTCTTTGGCACGCTTATAGGCGGATTCACCCTGCACCCAAATCGCATCAATATCACCATTATAATGATCACGAATCGAACGTTTGACAATGTCCGATTCTTCATAGACCATAGTAGGAGCGATAGAAGCAATCGCATCTTCACGCACCTGATTCCATAATTTAATGAGATATTCATAGTCGCGTTTGATTTCGGTACGGGTACGATCCATGCCTGCAGTACGGATGATCGCACTCATGCCCTTAGAAACATTCAATTCCCCTGCAATTTCACGCAAACGCTTGCGATCTTCACCTGAGCCAATTTTGCGCGATACGCCACCACCACGTGGAGAATTCGGCATCAACACACAATAACGTCCTGCAAGGGAAATATAGGTGCTGAGCGATACGCCTTTATTGCCACGTTCTTCTTTTACTACTTGCACCAATACAATTTGCCCCGGGCGCAGTACTTCTTGAATTTTGTAACGACGCATAGTGGGGGTACGACGCACGGAGCGTTCTTCTTGTTCTTCATCGTTCGATGTGGAGATGATAGGCTCAGCATCATCAGCAGATGCTGATTCAGTCGCATCGCTGGAGGCTATTGCTGCATCGCTTCCCGCATGTTCTTGAGTGCGTTTTTTGTCACGATTTTTTCCGCCACGACGTGTGCGCTTGCGACGCACTGTACGCACAGAACCGTCTTTTTCTTCCTCGGTATTAGTAGAAGCGTCATCAGAAAATGCTTCCGATGATTCATCATGTGTATCTTCGGGATCAACAGATTCATGCGCGATCACATCATCATGTTCATGTGCTAAGGCAAGGGTTGAATCATCGCTTTCATCCGTAGCAAGGGGGGTGCCCCCATCGTGATCATTTGAAACTTCTGAAGTGTCCAGCGTATCATGAAGTTTACGCCGTCCGCGTTTACGCGGGGTTTTTGCGATGGGCGCACGCTTGTGCTTGAGGCGTGCTGGTGTTTCTTCTGATGATTCGTCTGAGTTTTCTTCAGTGTTGCTGCGTTGGGGTGCATCAGCTTCTTCTGTCTCATCCTCATCTTCATCATCTTCGTCATCCATCGCTGCGGCTTCACGCAATAATTGCTCGCGATCTTCTACGGGGATTTGGTAATAATCAGGGTGGACTTCAGAAAAGGATAAAAATCCTTGTTTATCACCGCCATATTCTACAAACGCTGCTTGCAGTGCTGGTTCAATACGGGTGATTTTAGCGAGATAGATATTTCCTTTAATTTGCATCTTAGATTTAGAGATAAAATCAAAATGGTCAATGTCGTCATCATTCATGATGACTACGCGTGTTTCTTCTTGTTCTTCCGCGTCGATAAGCATAATTCGAGTCATAAGCGTTCCTGCCTTAAGTGATATTCCTTAAAGTGAGCAAAGCGCGTAGGTCAAACATTATCGCAATAGAGCGTTTTAGCACTCATGATAGAGTAATATGAGAGCGGATGGAGTATGGTTGATGCGCGTCAATCGTAGTTTAGATAACCCCATGAGGGTAAAAACTAAACACACATAGGTTGAGCGATTGTTACAGCGTGAACACCATTACATCATCATCGTGTCATGCGCACTGCTACATTTAGGGAATAGAGATAGTCAAAGAGTCTATTGAAATATTTTTAGTTGGTTCAACAAATTTTTAGTTGGTGCAACAAAAATATTTATCCTAAATAATTTAGCGGTGCGAGATACCTGCCAGATGATGAGGGCTGATAAAAAAGTTGATAGAGTACATAAAAATCCTTAAAGTTGCGTGTTGCTATCATGCGTGCGCAACGAAATTATGCGCAAGCGGAAATTCTTTTGATGCGTTCTCTGTGTGGCATCACGAAGTGCTTGAAATGTTCATGCATCCTCTATACAGATACTCTATAACAGACAACAGCAACACTTTAACCGTTATTTGGACAAATAATCAAGCATGATTTTGCATATTCGACTATTTAATGCATTATTTTCTATCCTTCTCACCATGATGTTGATGTGTGTGATGATGTTTTTGGCGTATGGATCGGCTGCATACGCCGTTACCATCACGCGGATGACGCTCAAACGCACAGGATTGAATGATGTAGTGAGCATCTATACGAATGATCCTCTAACGCGTCATAGTAGTTATATCTTAGACAATCCAATGCGCTTAGTGATCGATATGAATCGCGTGACCAATGGGCGCATCACCTTGCCGAAGATTCCTGCCAATTCTTCCATACACACCATACGTTTTTCACCTTTTGATGAACGTACCTCACGCATTGTCTTAGATTTAGCACGTCCGCTTGCATCGCATCAACGCCGCATGACACTTGGGCGACAAGGGAGGGAATCAGAATTGGTTCTGACGTTGGAAGGGAAAAATGTTCCACGACAACACATAAAGCAAAATGTCGCAAAGCCTGCAATCATTCCAATAAAAGCAAAGAGCAAAATCCGGGCGATCTCCAGCCGTTTGCCACTCATTGCGATTGATGCAGGGCATGGGGGGAAAGATCCCGGTGCGATTGGAAGAAGAAAAACATTAGAGAAAAACATTACCTTAGCTTACGCGCAGGCAGTGGAACGTATGGTAAAAAACACTGGGCGTTATCGCACAATGATGATCCGTGATGATGATAGTTTTATCTTCCTCGATGATCGTGTGCGTTTGGCACGTGAAGCGCAGGCGGATCTGTTCATCTCGCTTCATGCGGATACGGCAGGGGAAGCATCGGCGCGGGGAATTTCTGTCTATACGGTGTCACAGCAAGCATCGGATGGGGAAGCTGCTAAACTTGCGGCGCATGAAAATGAAGCAGATAAAATTGGCGGCATTGCTTTTGCGGAAGATAATCCTGAAGTGGCAGATATTTTGATTGATCTTGCCTCACGTGATGCGCGTATTAAAGCGAATGATTTAGCCAGTTATTTTATCAAACAATGTGGGCGGCAGGCGATTCGTCGGCTGAAAAACCCTAATCGTCATGCAGGTTTTCGTGTGTTAAAAGCTCCTGATGTACCGTCTATCTTGATTGAAGTCGGATTTTTGTCTAATCCTGAGGATGAGAAAACGTTGGCACGGCATGATCATCGCACCCGCGTCAGTCGTGCATTGCTTGCAGCGTTAGATACGTATTTTCTACAACACCCCAAGCAACGCTAATTGATATATAAAATAACGCGTCATGCCTGCGCAGGCAGGCATCCAGTTAGAGCCGTTGCTCTGGATTCCTGCATACGCAGGAATGACGAGGATACGAAAAAATAATATACAACAAATTGATCAGTTGAATGTTATCCAAAAAACAGGTTATATACTCATACATATGATAAAAAAGACTGCGATCCAGTAGTTGCAAAAAAAATACAAATCTATTACAAGGCTATGTATGCAGCCATTACGTCCTCAACCTGAATCTTCTGATCCGAGTGTGCCTCATGAACGTCCGTATCGTAAGCGACGAAAGAAAAACCGTGTGCTGCGCTTGATTGGCTGGTGCATTAGCATTGGTGCAACCATGTCCGTGATCGGGTCGATCATCGTGTTGGGGATGTTTTATTATTTTAGCAAAGAATTACCCGATAGCGGGAGTTTAGCAGATTATCAGCCTGCGGGCATGACGCGCCTTTATTCTAGCGATGGCGTGATGATGGCGGAATATGCCAAAGAACGCCGTATTTTTGTGCCGTTTGAAGATATGCCACGTAATGTCATCCATGCCTTTATTGCAGCGGAAGATCAGCATTTTTATTCTCATGCGGGGATTGATCCACAAGGGATTGTGCGGGCATTATTGCAAAACCTCCGCAGTATGAGTACGGGCGAGCGTTCTTTGGTGGGCGGTTCAACGATCACGCAACAGGTAGTGAAAAACTTCCTGCTGACGCGGGAAAAATCCTATGAGCGCAAAATTAAAGAGGCGATCCTCGCTTTGCGCATCACGCAAAATTATAGTAAAGATCGCATATTAGAATTATACCTCAACGAGATTTATCTTGGCATGGGGGCGTATGGTGTGGCAGCGGCAGCGCAAGAATATTTCGGTAAAGAGTTACAAGCATTAGCCACCGAAGAAATTGCCTTATTGGCAGGGATGCCCAAAGCTCCTTCTTATTATGATCCGATTCGTCGTCCTGAAGATGCCTTACAACGCCGTAATTATGTGCTTGGGCGGATGGCAGAAGATGGCTATATTAACCAGAAAGAATATGAGCGGGCGTTGGCATCACCGTTGATTGTCAATCCACCTTCTCATACAGCACGTATCAAATCCCCATTTTTTTCAGAGGATGTACGGCGTTGGTTATTGCAGCGTTTTGGGGATGAAAAGCTCTATCGCGGTAGCCTTTATGTGCATACCACAGCGGATTTGAAGCTGCAAAAGATCATGGATGATTCCTTGCAGCTTACCTTGATTGATTATGATCGCCGTCATGGTTATCGCGGTGCGGTGACGCATATGCCGTCAGATGAGAAAAATCCTACGGCATTTTTGTTGGAATGGGAAAAAAAGACACCTTTGCGCCCTGAGCAAAAATTAGCATGGGTCAAAGAATTGCGCCCAAAGGAAGCTATTGTTGAATTAGTGCGCATCGTGCCTATCAAAGATGCGGATGCGTCAGCAGGGATGATAGAGGAAGTGCAGATGGGAAGTATCCCGTTGGAGCATATGCGTTGGGCGCGTCCAATTTCTCCCTCAGGTGTGATGGGGGCAGTGCCATCCAAACCTGCCCAGATTATGCGCGTCGGTGATGTGGTGCTGGTCGATCCTATTAAGGGAAAAAAGAAGCTATATGCTCTTGCACAAGTGCCACAAGTGAATGGTGCGATGGTGGCATTGCGTCCGCAGACAGGGGAAGTATTAGCGATGAGTGGGGGGTATAGTTCACTCAATAATTCGTTTAATCGTGCGACACAAGCGAAGCGTCAACCGGGTTCAAGTTTTAAGCCTTTTGTGTATTTGGCAGCATTGGAACGCGGATTTTCGCCAAGCTCGCTTATCAGTGATGCGCCAATTTCGATCTCGCAAGGAGCGGGAAAACCTGCATGGCAACCGAAAAATTATGATCGTGAATTTTGGGGGCCAACAACGCTTCGTACAGGATTAGAAAAATCGCGTAATGTGATGACGGTGCGGTTATCGCAAATGATCGGGATTAAATCGATCATCCATGTGGGGCAACGTTTAGGAATGTATGATTCCTTGCCGAATGAATATTCCAGTGTGCTTGGTTCGCATGAAACGACCGTTTTGCGTTTGGCAACCGCCTATGGTATGATTGCCAATGGGGGATTGAAAATTGAACCTACCTTAGTGTATCGTGTAGATGATGCTAAGGGCAAGCATATTTATCAATCGGATATGCGTCAGTGTGCGGGGTGCGCACAGTCTTTTGCTATACCCGTCAAGAAGAAGAAAGATGATGAAGAAGATAATAAAGAGGAGATGCCGTCTCCCGTGCCAGTGGCGCGGGAACATCCGCCTGAAATGCTTGAACAACGTGAGCGGTTGATTGATCCGCGTATTGCCTATCAAATGGTATCGTTGCTGCGTGGTGTGGTGCAACGCGGGACGGCAACAAGTGCGAAAAAACTTGGTTTTGATGTTGCGGGAAAAACAGGCACGACGAATGAAAGCCGTGATGCGTGGTTTGTGGGCTTCTCGCAAGATTTGGTGGTGGCAACCTATGTTGGCTATGATAATCCGAAAAATCTAGGACATAAAGAAACAGGAGGGCGCGTGGCACTTCCTGCCTTTATACGGTTGATGGAACGTACCTATGCTGCTGCGCCCCCACCAACCTTTATAAAGCCTCTAGGGATCGTGGAACGCTCCGTGGATCGTTATTCGGGTGCGCCTTCTTTGCCGTGGCAACAAGGGGGAAGTCATTCCGTTATTGGTGAAACCTATATTACGGGTGGACCTATTTTTATTCCGGGCAAGGCTATGGAAGAACCAGATGAAGCGGCGGTTGCATCACAAGAATTACAAGATACGGGTGGCTATATGTCCAATGAGGGGGCATATGTGGGAACGTATGTCGATTCTTATGGGATTGAAAGGCAGGTGCTGGAGAACAGCACTGCCCCAGTGACAACCACCAATCAAGGTTTTGTACCACCTCCGCCAAGTGGTGGTTATATTACCCCTGAGGGAGTCTATAGCCCGAATCCACCGCAGCCCCAATTCACCCCCAATTCCGTGCAGGCTACGCCCGTTGCGCCACAAGGATATAAGCCGATACCGTTAGCCCCGCCAACGCCCGTAGTGCCGTTGCCACGCAATCATCCTGAGCGTAAATGGGAAGATAGACGGCGCGTTTATGATGTGCGTCCACGTACCAATCCGAATGGCAGTGGCACGCTTTATTAATTAGTTCATAGGAAGTACAAGCAATGAAAGCAGAAATCGAACAATATATCGCCCAAATTCGTGAATCACAATCCTTGCTACGGAGGTATCTTTGACTGGGATACGCTTGTTGCCAAATGTGATGCATTAAATATTCAAGCCGAAGACCCTGCTCTATGGGAGGATCAAGAAAAAGCACAAGCCTTGTTGCGGGAGCGTACTGCGGTGCAAGCACAGATTGATCAGTTGCAGGGGTTAGAAGCTGAATGTGATGATGCATGTGTGTTGGCAGAATTGGGAGATGAAGCAGGGGATGAACCAAGTATTTTAGAAGCAGAACGTGCTTTGATGCGCATTGCAGAATTATACAAAACTCTTGAAACGGAAAGTTTGTTATCAGGTGAAGCAGATGCCAATGATTGCTTTATCGAGATTCATGCAGGGGCAGGGGGAACAGAGAGCCAAGATTGGGCAGATATGTTGCTGCGTATGTATCGTCGTTGGGCAGAGCGTCGTGCCTTCAAGGTTGAATTGGTGCATGAGCAAGAGGGCGAAGGAGCGGGGATTAAATCAGCATCCATCAAGGTTACGGGGCATAATGCCTATGGATGGGCAAAAACAGAGAGTGGCGTGCATCGTTTGGTGCGTATTTCACCCTTTGATAGTAATGCCCGCCGTCATACAAGTTTTTCTAGTGTGTGGGTGTCTCCTGTGGTGGATGATAATATCGTGGTGGATATTCAAGAAAAAGATTTGCGTATTGATACCTATCGCGCTTCAGGGGCGGGGGGGCAGCACGTCAACCGTACTGATAGTGCGGTGCGCATTACGCATCTTCCATCAGGGATTGTTGTGCAATGTCAAAATGATCGCTCGCAACATAAAAATCGCGCTGAGGCTTTTTCGATGCTACGTTCACGCCTTTATGAACGTGAGTTGCAGATGCGTGAAGCCAATGCCCAAGCCTTGAACTCGCAAAAAACGGATAATGGCTGGGGGCATCAGATACGCTCTTATGTGCTGCACCCCTATCAACTCGTGAAAGATTCCCGCACGGCGGTAGAGACTGCGAATACGCAAGGCGTGCTGGATGGTGATATTTCGATATTTCTTTCCGCAGCCTTGGCGCAGCGTGTGCAAGGCAAGCATGAATCGTAATTACTCTTGCACGTAGCGTCAATTTAGGGCATAATCACGCCATGAATGATACGCGCCCTCCTTCTCAAGCACATAATAACACTCCTATTGACGATGTTGATAGGTTTTTTACCGCTGTGGGGATTGGTGCTGTGGGTGCTGTTGTCGCGGGCATTGCGACCTATAAACAAATGGGTCACTTTGATAAGGTGAAAATTCCTGCCATTGGCTTTGCTACTCTTGCGACCGTAGCAACGATTGCGAATTACGCGCTTGATGCATCTAAGCCGAAAGAACATATTGATGCACACGCTACCATGCGTGAAGGCACAGTAGAATCATGTGAACCGGTGCGTGAGCGTGTGTG
This sequence comes from Alphaproteobacteria bacterium, assembly GCA_004293935.1. GTDB lineage: Bacteria > Pseudomonadota > Alphaproteobacteria > Rickettsiales > UBA998 > RDZH01. The sequence continues at coordinate 61,597 of RDZH01000015.1, forward strand.
ATTTATTCTTCTTGCACTTCAGGGCGATCAGGAAAGAGTGGGTGATACACCTTATCACGCACCCGAATATCATATTTATTTGTGATACCACCCTCAACATAGAGCAAGGCTTTAACGGGGCGTTGCACCTCGATTGGTTCTGCTAGCTCGGAGGGGATGATATTTTTAGCAATAGAGCGTATTTCACCATAGCTACTGATCATGATGATGTCGTAAGCGGATTGATTTTCCGAAGGATCAATGCGTGTGGTGGTGGGTGTATCAAATACATAGAGCAGACCAAATTCATCATGAACATCAGTGGCATCATAAATCCAATTCGCTGCATTGCTTTGGGCGTTTTGGATGGTGATGATAAAATCAAATGTGCGACGCACATCTTTCATGGGAATATCCGCTTTGGGCGCAGTGTCAGGGATAGCTTGATCCTCTTTTTGTGCTTGATCCCATAAGGCTTGCATGGCTGCACCTTTGCCAAGATCGGGGCGCGTGCTTTCTAATTGTGCGCGGCGTTGCGCATTGGATAGCGGATAGGTGGATGGAGTTGATTCTTCTGGTTTCTTTTTGGCATCGGCAGGTGTGGTAGGCGTAGGGGCGGGTGCTTGTGGCTCTTGACGCACAGTGATGATGGCGAGTTGTTCACGTGCAAAAATCACAGAATCTTGTGCATGGATCGCGCAGGGTGCGAGCATGAGGGATAAGCATGACCATAGATAAAAATGTTTCATTGTGAATCCTTCTTAAGGGTTATTCCATATAAGTTTCGTGCCAATATCCATCTGATAGGCAGAGGCTGTGCCATGCGGTACTTCCAGCACATAGGCAACAGGCGCAGACGTACCGTGTGGCGTGAGATCATGCGGTTGTGCGTTTAATTCACGATGAATGATGTTTTTTGAGTCATCAAGAAATACTATATCCAGTGCGATTAAAGTATTTTTCATCCACATAAAAATTGGCTGGGGCGGTTGATAAAAAAAGAGCATCCCCTCGTGTGGCAGAAGGCTTTGACGATGCATAAGCCCAATGCGATGTTCGGCATCGGTGCGTGCAGCTTCCGCCATGATGCAGGGTGCTTCGGGGGCGTGTGCCGTGCGTACACATAAGCGTGTCCGTGCCTCAACGCTTGAGGCGGAATAAATAATCAGAAAGATTAGGATGAATAAAATACGCATGACTGCGTTGTATCGCACTAAGTATTTGCGTGTCAATCAACAATAGGGTATAATAGAAGAAGAAGGCGTATAATTTTATTTCTGGGAGTGAGCTTCTTATGACACGAATGTTTACAGGTGGTCGAGGTAACGGAGAGACAAATAGTATTTTTTCCAAATATGGTCAGAGAAGTGCGAAAGACGTATTTATGAAAAAAATGCGTGGTATCGATGATTCGCAATTAACGGAAGAAGAGCGTTATCAAAAAATCGTTGATAAAAAAATGAGTGATTTGCGTCAAAAAGCCATGCAAGGGGGATCAAAATATAGCTTTACGCCTCCGGGATGTGCTGCTCCTGCGGAAGGGGAGAAGAAAGTTTCCAAAGGTATGGAGGCATTTATTCAGCGCGTTGCTGCGAAACAAGCAAAAGAAGAGCTGAAAAAAGAAATTGAACGATCAAGCATCAAAATCAATGCCAAATATCTTACAGGGCAATTTGGTGGTGCGATCGGCAAGGATGGCAAAATATTTGGTCCAGATAGAAAATTAGTGGCGAAAATCAATAAGAAATCAGGAAGAATTATGAGTGAAACAGGGGTGTATATTGGCAAATATGATCCCAATTCACCCATGTCAGAATATAAAATTCAACAATATATTGCGAATGTCTATACCGCCGCGAAGAGGAAAGCTGAGAGTAGTGCGGGAGCGAGCGTGTGGGGTTCAGGTATGGGGAGCTTTTATGGTGGTAATAATGACGACAAAGGCGGGGGTTTTTGGGGATAGATTATAAAAAACCCTCAAAAAATGCATTTTTTCTTGTCATGAGCTGTGGGCGTTTTCTATACCATAGAACGGATTGGGAAATATGGTATTTTCCATCCATTTCCTATGGCAGGTGGTATGGTACTCGTTCTTCCTTTACTTAATCGCTTATGTGCCGATTATCCTTTAGAGATACAACAATGGTTTCAGCAAAATTATCATGCACGCCCGGCACCACTGTATAGTTCCGTAGATTTGCGCCATTCTGGTTTCAAGATTGCCCCAGTTGATACGAATCTTTTTCCCGCAGGGTTTAATAATATCAGTGATGCAGCCTTTCATCGTGGTATTGAAGCCATGGGCGGGTTGATGCGGCGTGATTATCCCGATGCCAAGCGTGTGATGTTTGTGATGGAACAACATACGCGTAATCTTCCTTATTTCGATAATGTCGCACGCCTATGTGCCATGATTGAAGGAGCAGGTTATGAGGTGATGGTCGTGCGTTTGGATCTGCCCTCAGATGCGCAAACGCAAATAGTGCGCGCAAATGGCGATGTGATCGATGTACAGGGTGTGTTGTTGAATGATGTGGGGCATATAGTAAGTGCAGCAGGCTTTATACCCGATATAGTGATTTTGAATAATGATTTGAGTACAGGCTGCCCGCAACTATTGATTGATGCGCAGCAACCTATCATTCCATCATTAGAAATGGGATGGTACAGACGGCGTAAAAGCATCCATTTTGCTGCCTATCATCAGGTGGTGCAAGAATTTGCGCGTCATTTTGAACTTGATCCATGGATTATGTCCACCGCAACGCATCAATGTGGGCAGATCAATTTCAAAGAACGGCAGGGTCTGGAGTGCGTGGCGTTGGGTGTTGAGAAAGTCCTGCATCAGATCGCGCAAAAATATGCGGAATATGGCATCATTCAAGAGCCGTATGTATACATTAAAGCGGATAATGGCACCTATGGCATGGGCATTATGACGGTGAAAGACAGCCAAGAAGTGTTTGATATTAATAAGAAAAATCGTAATAAAATGAATGTCATCAAAGAAGGCGTGCAAACAACAGAAGTGCTGATTCAAGAAGGTATTCCAACCATTGATCGCCATCATGGTCATAGTGCAGAGCCGATGGTGTATCTGATGGATGGTGTGCCGCTTGGCTATATATGGCGCAGTAATGCTGTGCGCGATGATCGCCAAAGTTTGAACAGTATGGGTATGCAGTTTGATGCATGTTCAGAAGAACAGATGCGGGCATATCCCGCCTATGGCGTTTTGGCACAGCTTGCGACGCTTGCAACCTGTTTTGAATATAGCGAAGATATAATTTCATAGAAGCGTAGTGATGTATTTGTATCACTATTAATGAGAATAATGTGATATAAATATCTTCATAAAAAATTAAGTCACTGATATTTATCGAATCTTAAAAAACGCCATGATGTTTCTAGGATACATTATGCGTGATTTTCATTGCATAGCAGCATAGAATGCGTTTTACTCATGCCTGTGGTGTGGCACTGATGAAGTGAAGTGCGCACGCTAGGTATCTCGTTATAAAATCCATTAAAACCCAAGGAGTGTGTTATGAGCATTGAAGATGATAATGAACAACCGGAATCACAAATCCCAACTGAAATGAATGTGCTGCTTGTCTATAAGCAACCGCGCACGCAAGGCTCGCAGGATGTGACCTATGATGTCAGTATTGCGACGGTGGATTTGCAGGGGGAAATTCTTTCTACGCGCTCCCTAGGTTCTGTGGATATTGAAAAATCAGAGAATTTCTCACTCAATATCGCCAGCGCAGTGCGTAACATGCGTAGCGATATAAATCGTGATTATAAAGATATGGAGCAAGTGGCAACCCATGTGTTATCGCAGATTCCAGAAGATGAATTTTATTCTTTGGTTTCATCGCATCAGGGCATGGAATATCTTATTTCACAACGGCGTTCATTGTTGCAACATCGTGATCACCCCCTTGGTGATAATGTTATTTCGCAAGCAGCGCAGTGGAAAGAGCGTCACAAGCAGACGGCGTTTGATGCCAGTGATAGCGATGCCTCATTGGTAAACCCTGCAACCTTTCAAGATAATCCCTTCTATGATCCAAGAGAAAATCTATTTGCACAAGCGCAGATGATGTTGGAGGATTATGTAAAAGACCCATCACTGAAAGAAAAAATAAAAAATATCGATTATTTTCAAGATAATATGCGCCTTGTGATTCATGAGGCAGTGAATCAATCCTTGGTGCGGAGTCTGCATAAATCGCTGAATATTGTGATGCCCGAGGGTGAAGCATTAGAGAAATTGATGGCGGATTTAGACCTTCCGCAAGTGGAAACAGTGGCTGAATTAGTGGAGATTGTTTATCAAACGGAATTGCGTAATGCGGTGCCGACATGGACTTCCTGCTATGATATGGCAGCAAAAGATGTGTTGCAGCATCTTATGCCAAAAATCCTTGATCATGTGACGGATGAAAAGCAAGAAATCACCACCATGCAGCAGGTGGAATCCTTATGTGCTGCGATGATGCCATCCAAGATTGCTAATCAGCGCGGTGAGCATCCTCAGGTGAGTTTTTCCGCCGCCATGAATGATGCAGCGCGAGAAGTAGGCTTCTCAGAGCGTTCGCGCACACAAACCTATGAGCATACCAGCCGTAAAATGCTGCAAGATGCCTTTATGCTTGGTACTATTGCGGCGCGATGCGAGCAAGCACAACGTGTTCTACCTTCCTATAAATTTGAAGAAGATGGGTTGCTGGTATTGTTCCCTGCCTTTAAGGAGGAGGCACAAGAACGGCAAGCCGTGAATCTAAGTGGGTACGATGCCGATGTGATTATGGAGACTTTGCCTAATGTGATGCATTGGTTGATGGCACGTATTGAAAAATCCATAGGAATTAATTTGGGCGCGCCTGCTATTGTTGAGGATGTACAGCGTTTGGTACATATTTATGATCGTGCCGTAGAGATTAAGTTGCAGTTGCATGATCCAGATATACCGCAAGAAGAATTAGACACACTGAAGTCCTTCAAAGGGCATTTAGAGCAGATGTGTGAACGTGTCGATGCACTAAAAAGCTCGGATGAACTGTTTGGTTCGATAGAATGGGATGAGCGTTTATTGGGGCATATACTCACGGGCGCACCGCAATATATTACCCTAACGCGCTTTATTCCTGCGGAAATTGAAGTGCGCTTGAAGCCTATGACTCCAGATGAGCTTGAACAAAAAGCCGCCGATCTTACCCTCATCAGTGAAGCTATTGATGAAATCTACCAACAAGCTCCCGATGTGTATAAGGATGCATTAATCACAGCGCAAATGGCTTTATATCAGGAAAGTTTGTTTTATCCTATTGGGATCGAACAAATAAATACCGAAACCCAGAAATTATCATTTACCAAAGATTTCTTCCTTCTGCCTTCTACAGAACAAGGGCATGTGACAGATATGTTACTCGCATATATGTATGATATGCCTCAGGAGCAGGTTGCTTGTATCCTTGCTTATAATTTATTAGAAGTGATGGAGGTCTATAAAGCGTTTGAGACTCAAGGTGCTGAAATTGTATTAACGGATGAGATGCGCTCTATGAGTGGTGAAACATTGAGTGATCGTATTGGAACGATTCGCTGGTATGCGGAAAATCTTGAAAAGGTGCGTGCGGCTAATCTTGAAGAAGAGTATGATGATTATGAGGGATTAGGCACGCCAGATACCAAAGTAACGGATACCACCATCGATCGTGGGGCAGGCATTGCTGCTGAAGATTTATTGCAGGAAGCCTATAATATTGCCGTCAATCGTGAAGTGATGGTGATTGAGAACCTCAAGGGAACGGAAGCTACGATCGGCAAATTTTTCCGTGAGCGGTTTTTTAATGATGTGTATGACCGTATGGGGATTGATACGCCTACGCCATTTCATGAGCAACAACGCGCAAGTTAATATGGCACTATAGTCGTCTGGCTAAAAAACGCCTCATTTTTTATGTCAAAGAATGACTATAACACTATGATTTATAGTGCTTTTACCATGATATAAAATAATTCGTCATGCCTGCGAAGGCAGGCATCCAGAGCAACCTTTTGACTGGACTCCTGCTCTTAAGCAGGAGTGACGAAGAAAGGATCGCGAATAAATGCGGGCAACCTATGTTTTTTCTTGCATTTGGGCGCGTTTTTTGCAATGCTCTTGAAATATATTATGATATATCAGTATATTGCGCCGCAAAAACTCGCCTCCATCGTCTTTTGTTAAATAAATACAATGTGATGATAGTTTTATTTTTGAGTCTGCGACGCATAGATATGATGCATTTTAGTGATAAGAGACAGGAACGATAGGAAAACGCATGACAAATGATCTTGAACCGATTACCGATGAAGAAGCACTGGAATTTCACCGCCGTGGTCAACCAGGAAAATTAGCTGTCCATGCGACGAAGCCATTGCTGACACAGCGTGATTTATCGCTTTCTTATTCCCCCGGTGTTGCTGTTCCGTGTAAACATATCGCCCTTGATCCTGATTTGTCGTTTGAATATACCGCACGTGGGAATTTTGTTGCGGTTATTTCTAACGGTACGGCCGTACTTGGGCTTGGAAATCTTGGGGCATTGGCATCAAAGCCTGTGATGGAAGGAAAATCCGTACTATTCAAACGATTCGCTGATATTGATTCAATCGATTTGGAAGTTGATACGGAAGATGCACAGGAATTTATTAATGTGGTAAAATATCTTGGTCCAAGCTGGGGTGGGATTAATTTGGAAGATATTGCCGCGCCTGATTGCTTTATTATTGAGCAAAAATTGCGTGAATTGATGGATATTCCCGTGTTCCATGATGATCAGCACGGCACAGCGATTATCACCTTGGCGGGTCTGATGAACGCGGCGCAAATTACGGGGCGGCGTTTTGAGGAAATGAAAGTCGTTGTCAATGGTGCAGGAGCGGCAGGGATTGCCTGCTTAGAACTGATCAAACGCTCGGGCGTACCGCATGAGAATGTGATTTTGTGTGATCGTATGGGTGTTGTTTATGAGGGGCGTTTAGATGGCGATATGAATCAGTGGAAATCGGCGCACGCCATTCCCACCGATAAACGTACTCTGAAAGAAGCATTAGAAGGTGCGGATGTGTTTATTGGTCTGTCCGTAGCTGGAGCGGTAAGTAAGGATATGATTGCAGGTATGGCACCGCAACCGATTGTTTTTGCTATGGCAAATCCTGTGCCTGAAATCATGCCAGATGAGGTCAAAGAAGTGCGTCCTGATGCGATTGTGGCAACGGGGCGTTCGGATTTTCCGAATCAAGTGAATAATGTGATGGGCTTCCCTTATATCTTCCGTGGTGCGTTGGATGTGCGGGCGCGTGAAGTCAATGAGGAGATGAAAATTGCTGCAGCGCAAGCATTGGCGCAATTAGCGCGTGAAGAAGTACCAGAAGAAGTACGATCTGCCTATGCACGGCGCACCATGGCGTTCGGTTCGGACTATATTATTCCCACACCGTTTGATCCACGCTTGATTTATACTGTACCTGTTGCCGTTGCCAAAGCTGCCATTGAAACAGGTGTGGCGCGTAAAATTGTCACTGATTTCACCGCTTATCAACAATCATTGAAGGCGCGTCTTGATCCGACTGCGAATACGATGAACCGTATTTATGAGCGTGTACGTTCATGTCCGCAGCGCATGGTCTTTGCTGAAGGTGAGGAGGAGCGTAGCATTCGTGCCGCAGTGAATTGGCGCGATTCTGGCTATGGCGCACCTATTCTTGTGGGGCGTGAAGATTTGGTGGTGCGTGTGATGACGCGTATGGGCATCACGAACCGTGAAGGTATTGATATTGTCAATGCTGCCAACAGCCCTCATGTAGAGCAATATATTGAAACATTATATAAAAAGCTACAGCGTGATGGCTTTTTGCATCGTGATATTGTGCGTATGGTCAAAAATGATCGCAACACGTTTGCAGCAAGTATCGTGGAGCATGGTCATGCCGATGCGATGGTCACAGGCTTAACACGCAGTTACAACCGAGCGTTGGAGAATGTGTGTCGCGTGGTTGGTCAACGTCAAGGCGAGGATGATTTATTGATGGCGGTGTCGGTATGCGTTGCCAAAGGGCGCACGACTTTTATTGCCGATACGATGGTGCAAGAATTGCCCACGGCGAAGGAGCTTACGCAAATTGCGATTCATACGGCGCGTGTTGCACGTCGCTTTGGTCATGAACCGCGTGTGGCATTTTTATCATTCTCGAATTTCGGCAATCCGATGCGTGAAAAGTCACAGCGTATTCGTGGGGCGGTTGAGTTGATGAATCAGCGCACCGATGTTGATTTTGAATATGAAGGTGAAATGTCTGCCGATGTTGCGCTCAATAAGGATCTGTTGGCACTCTATCCGTTTAACCGCTTGACAGCTCCTGCCAATGTGTTGGTGATGCCTGCATTGCATTCCGCTAATATTGCCTCTGCAATGATGCATGAGCTTGGCAATGGCTCGATGCTCGGGCCAGTGGTGGTGGGGCTGAACAAGCCCATTCAAATTGCGCAGATGAATGCATCCGTATCGGACGTGATGAACCTTGCTGCTGTTGCAGCGATGGAGGCTATTGCGGAAGATGAACGTGTACTGGAACAGTAAGATGATAGTTGTACTTGCATCGCAACAAAATTTAGGTTAGGTTTTTCATATGAACATAATGATGCGTTTTTTGTTGGTTTTATGCTTGTTCGGTACGTCAGCACAGGCAGAGATATTAGATGTGCAACCAGAGGATCGCGTGGTGGGTGATGAAAAAGCACCCGTCACTATCATAGAATATGCCTCGCTTTCATGTTCGCATTGCGCTGATTTTCATACGGACATATTTCCTAAGGTGGATGAGCAATATATCCAAGCAGGAAAGGTGCGGTTTATTATGCGCAGTTTTCCTACCAATCCCCCTGCATTGACGGGATCAAAGCTGCTGATGTGCGTGCCAAAGGAGCAATATTATACCTTTGCGAAAGTGTTGTTTTCCACTCAATCAAAATGGGCGATGAGTCTTGATCATGAGGCGAATTTGAAAAAAATCGCGCTTGTGGGAGGTGTCAGTGAGGCGGATTTTGATAAATGCATGAAGGATAAAGCCTTGGAAGAGCGCGTCTTGAATGTGCGTCGTGATGCGGAATCATTGAACATTCAATCAACGCCGACATTTTATATTAATGGGCAATCAACCCGTGGCGTTGAATCTTTTGAGAAATTTTCAAAACAGATTGACGAAGCACTTGTGAAGTCTCCGAAGTAACGCGTGTGACACCCGAAGAAATAAAACGCATTGTGGAAGAAAAGCGCGCTATTCACAGCCCTAAATCAGCAAAGAGCAAGGGCAAAAGTGGGATGAGTGAGGCGTGGGATTATCTTGCTGATATGATCGCAGGTGTGCTGGTTGGTTTATTAATGGGGTATTGGATCGATATTTGGTTCGGCACAAAGCCTATTATGCTGGTACTGTGTATGATATTAGGGAGCGCATCGGGCATTATGATGATGATGCGTAAAGTCAACAAGCATTCAACAACTGATACATTAAATCCTGATTTAGATCAGGAGAACGGAACATAATCAAAAAAATGTATCAAGCGCGCATTAAATGCTGGACAAAATCATTCAGTTTGCGTATTGATACTGCCATATATTGAGGAACAAAAGGTAATCATGGCTGAAGTTCATTCGCCCCTAGAACAGTTTACGATAAAGACGCTTATTCAACTTCCTGAGTTGGGTGGCTATGCTATTCATTTTACTAATTCATCCTTCTGGATGGTTATAAGTGTTTTGGTGTGCTATGCGTTGTTTATGGTGGGCTTGCGTCGTGCTTCGATAGTTCCTACGCGTATGCAGTCTATGGTTGAGATCACTTATCAGTTCATGTCTGATACATTGCGTGAGAATGCTGGGGAAGCTGGAAGACCCTATTTTCCTTTCATTTTTTCCGTCTTTTTGTTCGTACTGTTTTGTAATCTGATGGGAATCATACCCTATTCGTTTACGGCAACAAGTCATTTGGCTGTAACCTTTACGCTTGCGTTGTTGGTGTTTGTGATCTGCACTATTATAGGTTTTGTTAAAGGCGGATCACATTTTCTTGAGCATTTTTGGATGCCTGATGTGCCATTGGTGTTGCGTCCTGTGGTGTGCGTTCTTGAGGTGTGTTCCTATTTTGTACGACCAGTAAGTTTGTCGTTGCGGTTGGCTGCAACCATGATGTCTGGGCATCTTATCATGAAATTATTTGCAAGTTTTGTGATCATGATGGGTTTTTTTGGGATACTGCCTTTTGCATTTTTGGTGGGATTTACGGTGTTTGAAGTCTTTATCGCAATATTACATGCGTACATTTTTTCTTTGCTGTCGTGTGTGTATCTGAATGATGCGCTGGGTGGCGCACATTAAACAAGTTAACTTTTTTCTTTTTTGGAGTACTATATGGAAATGGAATCATTGAAATTTATTGGAGCGGGTATTGCTGCATTTGGTATGTTGGGTGCTGCCCTCGGTGTAGGTATGATTTTCGCTGCCCTCATGAATGGTATTGCGCGTAACCCTGCAGCAGAACCGAAAATGAGAGGTCTTGCTATTTTTGGAGCAGTATTTGCCGAACTTATGGGGATTCTTTCTTTTGTGATTGGTATCTTGATGGCTACATAATAGGGTGATGTGATTGGGTAGGTAGAAAATCATGAGTGACGTACAATCAATTACTATTGCGGAACTGGATGCATCTCATGCGCCAACTGCTGAAGCGCATGTAGGTGCTTCTCAGGAAAAAGTGGGTATGCCACAACTTGACTTTTCTACCTATTCATCTCAGATTTTTTGGCTTCTTGTGACGTTTGCGATGATGTATCTGCTTGTAGCACGCAGCATCCTTCCTCGTATTCATGATGTGATGGAGCGTCGCTTTGACCGTTTGGAACGTGATTTAGCACGCGCTCAAGAGCTTGCAGAAGATGCCGAGAAATCTAAAATCCATTATGAGGCTTTGGCTAAAGATGCGCGTCATCAAGCCAATCTTATGATGGAACGTGCCGTGAAAGAACAAGAGGCGCGTTTGGACGACATGATGCATCAAGCGGATGCGCAAGTAGCGCAGATGATCGAGCAATCGAATCGTGTGATGGAAGAAAAACGTGTTTCCATTCAGCAGCAATTAAGCGTGGTAAGTGAATCTGTGGCTCAGATACTTATTAAAGAATTGACGAATATCACTTCCGATATGGATAAAGTTCGTAGTGCCTTCACCGCGTTGGAGAGATAGATATGGTTGTTGATGAAAGTATGATTGTTGCGGTGGCATTTGCAACCATGTTGTTTTTGGGGCTTCGCCCTTTTATCGCCTTCTTAAATAAAAATCTTGATGCACGTAGTGCGCGCATTGATAAAGAACTGAAAGACGCTACGCGCCTTCGTGAAGAAGCGCAACATATGATGAGTGAATATGAGCGTAAATGCCGTGAAGTAGAGCAAGAAGCACAACAAATGTTGGCGCAAGCAGAGCATAATGTAGTGTTGCTCAAACAAAATGCTGAAAAGCAACTTAAAGATGCGGTTGCGGCACGTATTGCTGTAGCGCATCAACAGATTGCTCTTATGGAAGAACAGATCATTCAAGAAATGAAGACGCAGGCGATTGAACGTTCGGTACGTGTGACTCAGCATGTGATTCAATCGACACTGACGCAAGAAGCTCATAATCATTTACTAAGAACCATGCTATCTGATGCTTCGCACGTAGCGCATTGAGAATATTACAAACTCTTTTCAGTTAGTCGTTAATATCTGTGCGTTTTATGTTCTATCATGTACGACTATCTCTTTGTGCGTTCGCATTTTTGTGCAGTGCAAGCAATCCAAAGCCCGTTTGTGCAGCCGCTTGGACGCAAGCAAAGGGAGAGCATCTTGTTATTGTATCCTATCAATTTTATCAAGCGCAATCTTTTTTTGATGTGGATCGGCAGAAGCAACCCAAAAATGGACGATTCAGCAAGGATGAATGGCAGCTCTATCATGAACATGGTTGGCGCGATGGTGTAACATTGGGAAAGCAAGTAGCCTTTTCACGGCAACGTGATGTGCAGCGTGATGTTTTTGCACGCACTCCCGAGGATCGTGTGCGTATTGTTGAGTTTAGTGGTATCACGCAGGCTGAATATTTTGCAACCGTACAATTATGGCGTGATGATGAGTGGGCAGTTGCGTTGCAGCCACGCATCGGGATACCCTCCTATTTTTTTGATAATCCCCCTGATGATTTAGTCACAGATAATTTTAGCGTACAGATGGCGGTTTCTGTGGGGCATAATTTTACGTTGATGGAAACAACAGGGCATTTTTTTGATATGAGTGCAGCCTATCGTCATCGCACGGGGCAATTATTGGATCAGTATATGCTGCATGTTGTCGCGGGATTGAAGTTGAGTGACGACTGGATGCTGTTGCCTGAAATCCATTATACGGGCGCATCTGGTGCTATTGATCGAAATATTATGACGATTACAGGACAAAATGATTATGAATTAACGAAAATGCAAGGAACGATTCGCTATCAATGGTTGCATGATGTTGCGGTGCAAATGGGGGGCTTTGCTCATAGTGATGGGATGAATACGGGGGGCGGTGGCGGTGCTTTGGTGAGTGTATGGTTAACCTTCTAAACAGGTGCTAAGAGCTGATGATGCAGGATGTTTTTTCTTATCCGTCAGACCCTTCATTGTGGGATAAAGCGCGCTATAGCGATTATTTGCAGCAACGCGCTGTTCCTTTGGTGCGTGATGCACAAGGGGTGTGGATTGCTATTGTCGATGAAGATGCGATTAATGATCAGGTTCATGCGTGGTTTCCGAGCGAACAGGTGCATTTTATTCAGATAGCCGAGGCGCAGTTTCGTGAGGTGATACAGTGCCATGCTTCAGCTTTGTGGATGCATGATGCGATTTATGGGCTTGCAAGCCGTTATCCGCATTATGCCCTCTATGGGAAAAAGGCGTGGCATGAGCGGTGGAAGATAGGCGTATGGATGGTGATGGCGATTGCGTCTGTGATGCTGGTGCGCCACTATGGCGAGCCATCGCTGGTTTTTTCATGGATGGTTTCCGCGATCAGTATGGTGTTTATGAGCATGATAATGTTCAAGGTGATGTTGATGCTGGTTGGGCATCGCGTGCGCCACGCAGTCTTTGACAAAACGCATCAAGCAGCCCTCCTTGACGATGATGCCTTGCCGATCTATTCCGTATTAGTGCCAATGGTGGATGAGGCGGATTCCGTTTCTGAAATTATTGCAAGCCTAAGCATGTTGGATTACCCGCATGAGAAATTAGAGATTTGGTTGATTTTAGAGGTGCATGATCGCGCAACGATAGAGGCGGTGCGGCGTGTTCCTTATGATACGCGTTTTCGGGTGCTGATTGTGCCAGATGTTGCCCCCTATACAAAGCCCAAAGCGTGTAATTATGCCTTGCCGTGCCTCAGAGGTGAGTTTGTCACTATTTATGATGCGGAAGATGCGCCCAATGCCATGCAATTACGGCACGCAGTGGCATTATTTCGACATGATCCGAGCATTGGTTGTTTGCAGGCATGTTTGAATTGGTATAATTGGAATGAACATTGGTTGACGCGTTTCTTTCATGTGGAATATGCCATGTTATTTCAGGTGTTGCTACCCGCTTTATCCGCATTGGCAATACCGATCCCTTTGGGCGGAACGAGCAATCATATACGGGTGGAGCTTTTGCGTCAAGTTGGCGGATGGGATGCATTTAACGTCACGGAAGATGCGGATTTAGGAATTCGCTTGGCATCCATGGGGGTACGGATTTTGCCAATGCATGGGCTAACGTTAGAAGAAGCACCCATTTCGCTATGGGCATGGATGAAACAACGTACCCGTTGGATCAAAGGATATATACAAACATGGCGTGTATTGCAACGTCGAACGCGTGATCGTTATCGGGCGATGGGGTGGTTTGGGTTGTTGGGTATTCATTATGTGATTGGTTTATCTTCTATTATTTATGCCGTTGCACCGTTGATGTGGTGTTTGGGGGTTATCATCTATTGGGGATATGATGTGCCATTGACTCCCCGTGCAGAAGCCTATGCTACAACGGTGTTGGTGGCGGGATGTATGATGCAATGGTGGTCAGTATGGAGCATGAGGCATGTGCATGGTTGTCATGTGTCCTTAGGTGTTCTTATCTTCTATCCGTGCTATTTTTTGCTGCACGCATATGCAGGGGTGCGTGCGCTTTGGCATGTAGTGACTGCGCCATATCTTTGGGAAAAAACCGCGCATGGAAAAACACACATCATGCGCCCTAGGGGGTAGCAACTGATGCACTATAGATCATATGAACTATAGTGCATAATGCTCAGTTAGTCACCATCTTCTTCGATAAGCAGTGTTCCAAAAAGGAAAACATCCCCATCGTCATCTTCGGCTGGTTCAGGGGGTTCGGCGTGAACTCCTTGTGCGATTACCGTCTGAATAAATTCAGTGATTTCAGGCGAAAGGGTGACGGTGGGTTGAGGAAGATCTTCTTCCAGTGGATAGTCTTCCTCTATGAGAAATAGGGGAAGCAACACATCGTCATCATCATGAGGTTCGGGTGTTGGGGTTGACTGTGTCATAAAATTATGGGGTTTAACATCGTTATTGGCGATATTAAAACAAAGGTATCCGATCTTTATATATGATGCTGGTTGTCATTGCAAATGTTTTGATCCTATGTCCCTAGGGGATAATGCTATACGTCACGTTTGAAGCGAAGATAAGCTGGGCTTCATAGCGTTCGGGTTCATTATGTTCGTTGCTGCGCTCGAAAGATGTGCAGAGTCCCATGCCGTCCATTTTATGGGTGGTGCTGAAATGTACTTCTAGTGGAAAGGATGTGCCATTGAGGGCATAATGCATCAACCAATGTTCGGCAGCAGCATGATCATAGATGCCACGAATCCATAGTTGCACGCTCCGTTGCCCTGCGGGGGAGGGGCGATGCTCCCATAAGCCATCGCTCATACTAAGGCGGCGATGTTCGCGTAGTTCTTCGCACAGCATACGGCTATCCGTGACGAGTGCGAGCGTATGATAAATGCATGTGAGGGGATTCGGTGTATCACCGATACGAATCTGAATTTCTTGTCCTTGGGCAATCGTCATATATCGCTCCCTATAATCTGGTTACGGCATCAAAACGCAGGCGTGTACACCGAATAGGTGCGTCCGCTTTCATTTCCACCTTATGATCCCGCATGTGCCAACTGACGATGTACATCCCTGCCGTGGCGCGTAGGTTGGTGAGTGACCAGACGGTTTCAATGCGTTTGGCAATGTTCCATGCGTGCGCCATGCCGTGATAATCTGTCCAAATATCCGCATAAAACTCCATACGTGCGATAGTGACTGTGCGTGCAGGTTCAGTTGCAGAGCGACCATAAGAACAGCGCACATAGGGCAGGAGTGTTCCTTGCGGTACATAATCATACACACCACTGACCATGCCCATAAGGGGTGTATCTTGCTGTGCTAAGGTGATGATGCGTTGCAGCATGGTTTGTGTCATATCAATATGGGTAGTGAGTGTCATAGATGCCTCCTTAGTTAAGAAATGCGTTCGAGCAAACAGAGGGAATAATGCGGATCATCCGTGTGGGGGGTAATCCATAAAATGTGATAAGGAATCATGTTGATGATGCATCGCATGGTGGGTTCAAGCGGGTGTGTGCTGCGATAGATCATCTGGGTGCGGATTCGAGCTGTGAGTGCATCGTTTGTGAGCGATTCTTCACCGCGCACATGGCGTAATTTTGCCCATAGGGTTGTGTGGAGTACCCATGTGCGGGAAAATCCACCCGCACCATCAGCAGTTTCTACCAAGCGTTCTACGCGCACACGGTGTGATAAACGTCCAATATCATTCATACGCGCACCTTTTTATAGCTTGCATAGATGTCACGCGATTGGGCGGGCAGGGGTGCAGAAGAAGATCGCATCTCATAACATAGGGCAATATGATGCAGCATGGCGTGCTTTAATGCCATGTCATTATGCGCTTTGGGGCTGGTGCGGTACACTATTTTGAGCATATGCGCATTGATGGTGTTGATGAAGATGAGTTTATAGGGCAGCACTAATTGATAGTTGAGCGATGCAATGATTGTCGGTGCATAAGAGGCATCATAGGAGGTGATCGAGGTGATGCTAAGTGCGGGTGACATAGGAAGCACCAGTTCTTTAGCAGAAAAATCAGGATAATGCACTGTCCATTCTTGTTCCACTAAGGCACTAGCTATATAATGTTCCGCGTGGATGCGTGCGCTGACAATCATTTCACTAATGAGGAGATCATCATCATTATAATCCACACGAAGAAATAATTTTGCCTCGGCAAGAGAAATACGTTCGGCAACCGCACCCGAACTGCGCTGTAAATAATCATAATGGCAGGAAAGCATGAAAAAAACTCCATCTGAGGTGATGGGGTGTACGCTAAAAGAAGAACTATGGGGCAGGAAGGGAGAATTTGTGGCGTGGGCAATCAAAAAAAAACTTGACTAATCTTTATCTTTTTGCGTATAATAATGATGTACACTTTGCAATTTTTCCTCAAAGAAAATTGCTTCATCCCTCTGGTTCTAATAAAAACAGAGGTGAATACTCATTGTTATGCAGTTCGTTAAAACTTCCATGGGAATCTTTCGTGCATCTTTTTACTTGTTTCGCGAAGCAATTCGTGATGTTGTAAAAGGCGACATACCAGAATATTTTCCTTCAAAGCAAGAAGCAGTTGATGTGTTTCTGGACTTAGCTATGAAAATGGCTGAAGATCCAAACTACAGACCGTAGCAGAAAAGCTCACCCCCTCGGGTGGGCTTTTCTTTTGGTAATGATTTTGTAAAAATATCGATAATTCCTTTGGATTTTCAACTATAATTTAACGATCCTAATGCTACCATAGAGTATGGTAGGTGAAAGTTTAACGCATAATTATGGACTATGTGAACGCGAGTCTCTCGCATGGTTTGCAGAGCCATTAAATGTGATAAGCAGCCTGTTATTTTTTGTTGTTGCTATTATGGTATTTCGCTATATGCGGCGTTTTCAGGAAGATTTGCATGGGTATAAAATCTATGATTTACATGCGATGAACGCCCTTATTTTTATGATTGGGATAGGCAGTACCCTCTATCATGTCCATCCTACACCAACCACTGAGTTGATTGATATGATTCCCATCGTATCATTTATTGTGGTGTTTTTCCTTAGTGCGATGCGACGCATTGTCAAATGTTCAATGTTTGAAACCATGATCTGTTTTCTTGCCTTTGGCGGGGGAACGCATATATTAGTTGATCAATTTCCGCAAGCGATGAATGATTCTATTGGGTATTTTTCCAGCATGGCATCGTTGGTGGCGATAGCTTTTTATTTGAACATTAAACGACGACGCACCGCGCAAGCCTTTCTTGTTGCTGCGTTAATTGGTGTTATATCCTTGTTCTTCCGATCCGTAGATACGGCATTATGCGACATGTTCCCTATGGGAACGCATTTTCTATGGCATAGTTGTAATGCGTTATTGATCTATATTCTCATGGTGCAAATGGTACGCAATGTCAACCGACGCGCACGTTTGATGCGGCAGGCGAGCGCGCATTTTGTGTGAGTGTACCCTATAAATAGATGGCAGGCGTGCGTTGCGGTTGCGCTACCATGCCTTGTTGTTGTGGTTGCGCAATCTTTTCATTCGGTGTGGTGATGCCCGATGGTGCTTGAGCTTGATTATTCACAGCTTCACTCTGCCCTTGTGGCATCAAAGGGGGTTGATCATTATTCGTTGCTTGCTGCACATTATCCGTCACTTCTTCTTGTCGAGAGAGTTGATCTAACTGGTGTTTCAAAAGCGTATAATAAAATAATCCAGCACCGGACATAAAAAACTCTTCATCGTAAAACAGCTATAGACTAACATGCGCAATCTTTATTTTCAATCTAAAACACAGAAAAATTAAACAATTCACCGAATTGTCATATAGTCATTTGACAAAAAATATCTCATTTTTATGTAAAAGTAAGTGTACAAAAAAATAGAGTGCTATCCTCCCTTTTTAGGGGAAGATAGCACTCTATATAGCTAGCGTTGATACCTATTCAGCGGGAGCAAGCCTGCGATTCCAGAAATCTATATCTGAATCCGCAATCAAGGCTTTGTACCGATCCGTTGCCCAACTGGCTTTGCGTCGATATTCAATCTCCTTGCGCCACGGTTTGAGGAGTGTAAAACACTCATCATGACGATACAACATTGCACCAACCAGCTTCTTCAAAGAATGGTATGAACCTTTCTCTTTGTTTGCCATCTCACGCAAATAACCACAGATTAGAAGCGAAGCAAAAGCAAAGTAAACGGCTTGGTTTTCCTTGGATTCTTTGTCATCACAGACGATATTTCGCCAAGAAAACATGATCCAGCCAACAACACGAGGCATGTTCTCAGGAGTCCATGGAAAAGCAGATTGTGCGTGTTTCCACAACTCATCTTCATTTCCAAGCTCAATCAACCATGCAAATTGTTGCTCTGTTGCCCATGTGGAAAAGCCATCTGGATACACTACGCAGCCATTATATGCCTCCGTTGCTGCATCCGCTGCTTCTTCACCTTTTTTGAACAGAGTGCCACCAATCAATGCACCTAACCAAGAAGTCCAAACATTATCACCTTGCGGAGAATTTTGACCAGACATAAGAAACGTGCCTCAAATAAAATGGGTAGATCACCTTGCGGGACTATGGATGCACAAAATAATGATGTGGCATCGAATAATGGGTGCGAATTATGGGTATAACTCGTATAAACAAGGTGAAACAGAACTATACCGTTTTTTTTTTTTTCAACTGTCAAGAGAATAAATTCATTCATTGTGCATTTGTCCAATTAACGCCATGCCCTCACGCCCTATGCAGGTAAGGTCAACAATACTCCCCACCATGGCAGATTCAGGCACGCATACATCTGCAAATTGCTGACAATGCCCACGCCCATGTTGCTCAACCAAGACCTGCATCGATGTTCCAATTTTCTGATCCAAAAAACCATCCAGCACCCGCGATCCAGCCTCGCGCAGCACGCGGGCGCGTTCACGGCGTATATCCCCTGCAACTTGGGGCATTTTGGCAGCGGGTGTGCCTTCACGTTCTGAATAGGGGAATACATGCAGATAAGGCAGACCAATTTCTTCTATGAGGGCAAGGCTATTGGCAAACATCGCATCAGTTTCGGTGGGGAAGCCTGCAATTAAATCCGCTCCAAAGATCATATCAGGGCGCAAAGCACGCACCCGTTCACAAAACGCAATCGCATCGGCACGGCTGTGGCGACGCTTCATGCGCTTGAGGATCATATCATCCCCGGCTTGCAAACTAATATGCATATAGGGCAAGAGTCGCTCCTCCGATCCAATGGCATCATAGAGCGCGTCATCCACTTCAACCGCATCAATGGAGGAAAGACGAAGCCGTGGTAATTCGGGAATTGCCTTGAGTACGCGCTTTACTAATGTTCCGAGAGTTGGGTGATTCGGTAAATCTTCGCCATACGCACTAATATCCACGCCCGTGAACACGACTTCCTTATAACCACGTTCCACGAGTGCGCGCACCTGCTGCACAATCTCCCCCATCGCAACTGATCGGCTATTGCCACGCCCATAAGGAATGATGCAAAAGGTACAACGATGATTGCAGCCATTTTGAATCTGCACAAAGGCACGGGTATGTTCGGCGTAGGCATCCACCATATGCAGTGCCGTTTCTTTGAGTTCCATAATATCATTAACGCGCACCCGTTCTTCATGCACATCAAAAGCCTGCGGACTCATTTTTTCCTCATTGCCTAAGACAATATCGACTTCAGGCATAGCAGCATAACGCTGCGGATTAATTTGTGAGGCGCATCCTGTGACGATAATCTGTGCATCAGGGCGTTCTTTACGAGCGCGACGAATCATTTGGCGTGCTTGCCGTTCCGCTTCTGAGGTAACGGCGCACGTATTAATGATGGTTATCGCTTTATCGGGATGGGCTTCGGTTGCATGTTGGCGCATCACTTCGCTTTCATAAGCGTTCAATCGGCATCCCATGCTAATCACTTCAATGTTAGTCATCATGCCATCCTATCTTCTTCTAGGTAAGGGATGGTTAAAATACCCTCATACACGGTTTTTGCTTCTCCTGTCATCCATACGGGGTGCGCAGGGTTTGTTTCTGTGCCTTGCCACTCCACCCATAATGTTCCACCGGGAAGATCAATGCGCACAGAATCATCGATCAATGATCTACGCCGTGCTGCGACCATGGTGGCACATGCTGCCGTGCCGCACGCAAGTGTTTCACCTACGCCACGTTCCCAAGTTTTTATTTTGATGTGATCGCGATCCTCGCATTGGGCAAGCGTAACATTCACGCGTTCAGGAAATAAGGGGGAATATTCCAGCAATGCCCCAACCTCTTGCAATGGTACGGCGTGGACATCTTCCACAAAAATCACGATATGCGGATTGCCCATATTCACGGCAACACCAGAAGGCAAGCCAACAATACCATGCGCTATGTCGCACGTATCCACATCATGTGCCATCGGAATCTTATCCCACATCAATTCAGGTAGTCCCATATTGACGCAAATAAACGGCATCGCATTGCCCTCAATATGCTGCTGATAGCATTGCAATATACCTGCTTTGGTCTTCACGCTGACCTCAGATAAGCCCCGCTCTTGCATTAATCGCCATGCTACACAGCGCGTTGCATTGCCACACGCTGCAACTTCTGAACCATCGGCATTGAAAATCTGCATAAACACATCCGCATCATGGCTTTGGCGGAGGATGATGATCTGATCGCACCCCACACCTTTGCGACGATCCGCTAAATGGATCATCCAGCGTGTCCATAGGTTTGGTCGATGCTCATAGGGTAATGATTGCCCTCTGCCATCCAGAAGCACAAAATCATTGCCAAGACCATGCATTTTACGAAATGAGATTCCCATAGATATTCTTTTATGATAAGTCAATAGGTTGAAAGGTTGTATGTGGTATTTTATGTAGCAGCGTTATACGCTATTTTGAAAAAAAATGCAAGGACTGTCGAATTATTCTTGACAAAATATGCGAAATATGGTTTTTATGCCCCCACACCTCATGCGGGGGTGTAGCTCAGTTGGTTAGAGCGTCGCCCTGTCACGGCGAAGGCCGCGGGTTCGAGTCCCGTCACTCCCGCCACTTTTTTGGTATTATAACCTCATCCCGAATCTATATATTCCCCCGCCATTGCGCATGGGTAAAGGCAACAGCAAGCGCATCATAGGCATCATGTGTATGCGTGCTATGCACATGCGGTAGCACAATATTGATCATGTGGCGTATTTGTTCTTTGCTAGCGCGTCCATTGCCTGTGAGAGTTTTCTTGATGCGTGTGGCATCATATTCATGCACTGACAAGCCTGCGATGGCTAATGATAGCATCAACGCCCCGCGTGCATTGCCTAGTTTGAGGCTTGATGCTGCATTATTATTGATGAAGGTTTGTTCAAGTGCGGTTTCATCGGGGCGATAATGTGCGATAACTTCATGCACATGCTGATGCAGATAATGCAAGCGTTCGCTTAAAGGCAGGGCAGGGGGTGGGTGAATCGCTCCGCACGCAATATAATCACGCCGTGATCCATGTGCCTGAATTATCCCCCAGCCCGTATGCTGCAAACCAGGATCAATACCAAGAATACGTAATGGTAAGGCACTCACGCCGCTTCCATGCGCTGCAACTGTGCCTCAGACCATTCGGCATTGGTGATAACTTCCTGCACATCATCGAGATCATCCAACATATCTAGCAATTTAAGGAATTGATCGACTTTTTCATCATCCACGGCTGTCAGTGTTTTTGGTTGCCAGATGAAGCGCGCTGAGATAGGTGCGCCAAAGCGTTGCTCTAGGGCATCGGACACATCCATTAATGATTCAATCGAGGTGAGGATGCGATGCCCATCTTCATCGAACGCGGCATCATCTGCACCTGCGTCAATGGCTGCTTCCAGCATATCTTCTTCATTGGCAATATGAGCAGGATAACGCACTTCACCTAAGCGATCAAACATAAAATTGACACTACCCGTTTCGCCTAAATTCCCACCATATTTGGTGAATGTGGAGCGTACATCGGATGCGGTACGGTTGCGATTATCCGTTAATGCTTCAACGATCACGGCAATGCCATTTGCGCCATAACCTTCATAGCGAATATCTTCATAATTTTCTGTGTCCGTTGCGCCCGATCCACGCTTGATGGCGGCTTCAATTTTGTCTTTCGGCAGATTTTCAGCCTTTGCAGCATTGATGGCAGCACGCAAACGGGGATTAGCTGCGGGATCAGGTAATCCCGATTTTGCGGCTACAATGATTTCTTTTGCCAAGCGTGTGAAGATTTTGGCACGTTTTTTATCTTGCGCACCTTTGCGGTGCATGATGTTTTTAAATTTGGAATGCCCTGCCATAGTGATAGATCCATAGTGGTTAATGCATCGTGGATGCGTAGTGAGTACAATGCTATACTCATCGCACATGAAGATACGTAGTATCAAAATGTGGGAAAGATGAGTATCTTTAATAGAATATACCCTTAATTTCATTTCAAGGATACAACTCCTTGAAATGAAATGGGTATATGCCTATGAATATAGATAGTGTTGCAAAGATGGTCAAGAGGATAGCGCGACTTCGCACAATAAGAAAATATTACACATGCGAGTGATAATGACTTGCATTCTCTGTGAGAATGAGTATCATGTAGAATATGTATATATGTATTTGCAATGGTTTGAAACAAGAAGATTGCCGTGAAGCATTAGCCTGTGGCGTATCGTGTGCATCGGATATTTATGCCCATCATGGCTGCGCACCTAAATGCGGGCGGTGCATGGAAGAAATGGAGATGATGTACGAAGATCATGCAATGCGCACTCTTAGTTTAACTGGGCGTGAAACTGCTCCTCATGAAATCATGTTATCCTAGTTCACCATGAGAGAGCAATCATCGTAATTTTGCTGTAGTGCCTACAAAATCTATGTTGTGCGCTAAATTATCGCGTTTATTCATTTTTTTTTCGGAAAATATACGCTAAAGTCCTTTCATGATGAAGCATATATATGAACACATGCCATGCCTTATAGCATTATTATTATCCGTGACGCTTACGGCTACTGTGGGGAATGCCCGTGAGCAAAACCGTGCGCAAAACACTGTACGCTATTCAAGTGGGACAGGGTTTTTTGTCAGTCGTCAGGGGCAGATTATTACCAATGCGCATGTGATTTCACCCTGTGGTGATCATCAACGTGTGACGTTTGCGAATCATCGCACGGGAAAAACTCCCCGTGAAGCGCGTGTTGTGGCTATGGATGAAAAGCGCGATTTAGCATTGCTTGCAACGGGGTATCGCCCTGAACGCATTGCCTATTTGCGCTTTGGACATGATGAGGTGAAGCCTGAAGAAGAAGTGATGTTGATTGGTTATCCTAATGCGCGTTCTGTCGATAGCCCGTATGTTGTCGCCACATCGACTATTAAAGCACTGGAAGGGCCTTTTGGTGAAGATACATGGTTGCAATTTAATGATGCGGCACGTCATGGCAATAGCGGTGGACCTTTGCTGGATCTTGCTGGTAATGTGGTGGGGGTAGTGACCGCGAAAAGTAAGGTGATGCGGATGAATCGTTTTTCATCACAAAGAGAGCTTATCGCAGAAAGCGATCTTGCGGTAACTTCAGAAGAATTACGCCGCTTCTTGGATGAATATAGTGTTCATTATAATCAGGAAGAATCGCTCTATATGCTCTCACCACGCCGTATTGAAACGATGGCGCAAAGCTATGTGGTGCATATTTTTTGTTCAACGGGATCGAATTAAATAGTCAGTGCTATAATGGTAAAATATTGTTTTTTTGCTGTTCCTCGTCACTCCTGCTTAAGAGCAGGAGTCCAGTTAGGAGCTTTGTTCTGGATGCCTGCCTTCGCAGGCATGACGTAGTATTATATTATATGTCTATCCCCTTCAGGTTGGGTTGATTCATAGCTTCTGCGATCGCTTCTGCTGGTGTTTTATAACAGATAGCCTTCTGTGGAAGCAAGTGATTATAG
>RDZH01000039.1 GCA_004293935.1 Alphaproteobacteria bacterium
ACTGGCTCACTTGCACCCGGAGGCGTCTGTGGTTCGAACACATGCGGATAAGAGATGATTGCTTCGGGTGTAATAACTTTTGACATCGTAGTTTCCTTATTCAACGGTAAAGTCATCTGCCGCCAACGAGGCGACAGCGGGACGGTTATCTGTATCAGCGACCATTGATGTGCCGGATGATACAGCTATGACGAGCGATGCGGGCAAGTTCTTCTTACCTACAACACGCTCGATCTGCGGTGGCGACTTCAACTTCTTTTCGTAGATGTCGTCGTCATCGAGACCTTCTTCTGTGGCCCAAGCCACAAACTCTTCTTCAACACGCCAGCGGCGGGTCGGTCGTTTCTCAACCAGCTTGTAGCCGGGAAGACCACCGCCCGTTTCCAACAGGCTATTGGCATGGCGGCGCAAAGACTTGATCCACTCTTCGATCAGCGGAACTCTTTGCAGATAGTCCGCGACTTCCTGTGGGGTTAGGTCATTGACGGTTCGTACTGTACCGAACTCGTCTTGTGCAACCTCAAGGGCGTTGTTGCGCAGGGCCGAACAAGTCCCCGCCGCAAGGCAGAACTTGCAATGGTCGCCGGAGATGCGCGGTGCGTCCGGCTTTAGGGACGCATGTGCTGCGTCAATCAGGTCTGTGCCAAAGTCCATGATCTCATCGCGGCTGTAGCTATGCGACCGCACCGGCCCATCAGGGTGCATGGCGCGGGGTTGTATAACGACCGTTATAACTTTGTTGACCGGAGCCTTATCGCCGATCTCTAATATGCCTCCGAGCGCATAATATTTAAGCTGCTCGTTGTCTGCGACTTCGACCGCAACGCCTTGGCCGTGCTTGTAGTCGAGGACATACAGCGTCCCGCTTTCTTTGCCGTAGATGATGCAGTCCGCCGTGCCAAACATCGGCATGGGCGGATCAAGTTTGTCTAGGCTGAAGCGTTTCTCATAGCGACACAGGCTCGGCTCCAACGCAGCCGTCTCGCGGATGTGGTCGATGTAAACCTGCACCGCACGGGCCATGTTGTCGTCAACCTTGTGGCCGTTGTGCTCTTGGCCAATGAAGGCGAAGGCATCTTCATGTCCATTGAC
>RDZH01000016.1 GCA_004293935.1 Alphaproteobacteria bacterium
CTTTAGGATTAAACGTAAAAAGAAGAAGGCTGGTTTGTGGTTATGTGCATTTTTTGTGTTACTTGTATATGCGCAGAGTCATATTTATGCCGATATAAATAGTATAGGCTAGAGGTTTGTTATGGCTACTGAAAATCCGATTATATACGACGAATCCATCCTGATGTTGGCTGCCAAATATGATATGGCGGTGATAACAACAATCAATACAAGAAGGTAGCTTAAGCAATGATGTTAGAAGAATTGCAGAAATACGTAACCCTAGATAACATGTTTGCTCTGTACCCATTTGTGTGCGTGCTTGCTGTGGCGTGGTGTGTCTATCGCAAGAAAAACCTGTATGAGGGCATTGCTGAAGGATTAGGGAAATATGCCACTTTCTATGCGATTTTTTGTCACGTGACTTTACTATTTTTTGTTGAACTGAAATATGGAATTGAAGGAAATAGGGAAATCATAACAAATATCTACACAGCATTCGGATTTTACATTATTTGTGATTTTTTTGATGCGCTGAAGGGAATTATTTATTTTTTCAGGATTAAGTATAAAAAGAAGAAAGCTGGTTTGTGGCTATGTGCATTTTTTGTGTTACTTGTGTATATTCAAAGTTTGTTATATATAGCTATAAATATAAACAGTATAAGCTAGGAAATAATCATGGCTACATAATCTATAATTTGCGCACCACATACTGCACCATCTGATAATCAGGATAGACTTGAATCCCATGATACGCAATCACGGATAGCCCAACGCGTTGGCATTGATGGCGCATATAGCCATCACCATGCCCAAAACGTCCCTTACCTTTCAGCAATCCAAAATCATCGACTTTGTCATAGGATTCCACTTGCAGCACAGCAATGCCTTCGGGCTTAAGCACCTTCACAATGCCATCAAATAATGATCCTATATCCCCTATATAGTGCAGCACATGGCACGCCACCACCGCATCAAAATAGGCTTCAGGGGGGGAATCTTGAAAATAATTACGTATATCTTGATAGACTAATGATGGATAAATACGGCTGCCATCAGGACGACGTTTCATGCGGGCAATATCAATCATCTTATGCGCAAAATCGACACCCACTAAATCTTCCGTATGCTCTGCAAGCAGTTGACCACATAAGCCCGTACCGCACCCCAACTCAAGCACCACATAATCTCGACGACGGCGATCCAACTCATCCCATAATGCTTGATCCGCATAAAGATGAGCGCGATATTGTTGCGATTGTTGCATAAACTCATATTGTTCTGCCACATTATTAAAATATTCCAACATCATCTCATACGGCATGGTGCGTGGCATCAACTCTTTTGCAAGCAAGGATGAATCTAAGGTTGCCAGCATATAAATACAGCGTTCATCCTGCGGGTTGAGAGCTATTGCTTGCTGCAAATGTTTCAATGCTTTAGTGGTTTGCCCCTTTGCGACATAGCAATGGGCAAGCATTGCGTGTGCCTGTGCATGATTGGGAGAAAATTTGAGGCATATGTGAAAGCGAATAATTGCATCAAGATGCTTGCCTGCATCCGCCATACGTTTGCCAACGTCAAAATTGGCTTCTCCTAAATTGTTCAAGCGATAAAAAAGCTCACGTAGAAAATCTTTAGCCTCACCAATGCTACTATGCTCAAGCCATTCTTCAATCCATGCACGCCATGATGCACGCGACGATTTATTAGACGATGGTTCGGAACTTTGCGACATAAGAAAAACTACCCTTTAGAAAAATCACGTACTATTAATTTCTAACATTATGAGACCTTTGCATAACCCACAAAACCAACAAATTCGTCATTCCTGCGCAGGCAGGAATCCAATAAGAACAGTAGTTTATGGATACCCGCCTTACGCCAAGTATGACAAAAATTGAGAGTTATGCAGAACTCTCACTATAAGATAAAAAATTTTGTTTTGCAAAACAAACTATAAAATGATACATAGAAAGGGTATGAGTTTATACGATCATGTAGGGTAGGAGATTCCATTATGCCTCAAAATGCACGTACAGTAGATGAAGAAGAAATCGCTAAATTCAGTAGCCGTGCTGATGCGTGGTGGGATGATTCAGGCGCGTTTGCTCCTTTGCATGATATTACTCCTTTGCGTATAGGCTATATTCGTGATCGTATCTGCACTAGCACGGGGCGCGATACTAGCTCCCCACTTCCCTTAAACGGACTTTCCTTATTGGATGTCGGATGCGGAGGTGGATTAGCATCCGAACCTCTTGCACGTTTAGGGGCGCATGTTGAGGGCATTGATGCTTCCGAAGAAAATATCACCATAGCACGCATCCATGCGGAGCGCATGGGGTTAGCGATTGACTATCATGCCACCACAGCCGAAGCATGGGTTGAAAAAAGCATGTGCTATGATGCCGTGATTGCTTTGGAAATGATCGAGCATGTGGCGGATGTTCAGCTCTTACTTAGCAGCTTGGTACAACTCACTAAACCTAACGGTCTTATCATTCTTAGCACGATTAATCGCACCCTTTCTTCTCTGCTTCTTGCCAAATATACCGCAGAATATATTTTGCGGTGGGTACCGCGTGGTACGCATGATTGGAATCGGTTTTTACGCCCTTCTGAGCTGATTATGCCCTTAGAAGAATTAGGATGCAGCTTGGAACATATGTCGGGTATGCGCTATGCGCCATTAGCGCGTACATGGGAACTTGCACCCGATGCACTAAGCATGAATTATCTGATCTGTATGAAAAAAATAGATCATTGAGTTTTTATATGCCATTGAGACTTCTATATAACCCATCAAACCAACAAATTCGTCATTCCTGCGCAGGCAGGAATCCAGCAATAACAGTTGCTTATGGATACCAGCCTTCGCTGGTATGACAAGAAATAAGAGTTATGCAAAAGTCTCGTGCCATTGTACCACAATCCACTCTAATTTATACCATATAAGGAGCTATATAATGCAAAAAGATTCTAAAATATTTGATGATGTCGCCCGTATGATGTCTGGTGCAAGTGCCATGGTTTTTGATATGAAAGCCGAAATGGAATCCGCTATAGCGCGCCACATGGAACAATTTCTTTCCAAAACTTCCCTTGTCACCCGCGAGGAATTTGAAATCGTTCGCGCTATGGCAATTCACGCACGTGAGCGCAATGAGGCATTAGAACAAGAAATTGCACAACTTAAAGAAGTGCTATCAGCAAAAACGACGCGCACTTCTAAGAAAGAAATATGATTGCAGATGCAATTATTTTATTTTATACTCTGCTCAGGCGCAGGAACGAAGCAACTCTGTTGCGTCATTATAGTTTAACATTAGTACATCATTATGAAAAAAATAGTTTTTTTTGTTTTTTCTCTCCTTCTCGTAAGCGTAGCACATGATGCATCCGCACGACATGGCCACAAGAGACATCATCACCGTTGCCATGGGGATGATGATCATCACCGTCAGGGCTATGTACAATATCATTATTATACGCCTCCGCCCGCTGTGGTTTATCGTGAACATTACGTGCCTCAACCTACCTATATCGTGCCTCAACCCGTATATGTACCACAACCACTGCATGTTCCCGTCTATCCTCTAAACAGCATCAATGTACACCTTGGATTTTAGCAGACTTATGAGAATAACTATCTCTCAACACGATGCGTAGCATCTTGTGCGGATAAAAGTTATACGAGTGAGAGTTCCGCCCGCCTCCTCCCTCACAAGCAAATGAGGGAATGCACATGAGTTATGCAGAACTCTCACTTCGTCTTTTTGTTTTGAGGCTTCATCGTTCCAAATACACTTCCCCATCTTGCATATGGATCGTGATATGGCGTTGCTGCACCAAAGCAGCCTTGTGCGTGAGTAATTGCCCTTCCTCCCCCGTGACATAGGCAAAACCGCGCTTCAACACATTATGATGCGAAAGCGATTCCAGCATACGATCCACGCTATCAAACCGTTGCGATGCCATAGTCACACAACGCATGGTGCTTTGTTGCATCATACGCCTATCTGCTCGAAGCTCAAGCCGTTGGTGCGCCTGCAGTAAACGTTGCTGCATGGCACGTTGCGCTCTGCCCTCAAAATGCGTTAATTGCGTATGCAGCATCTCATAGCGATTGTTTGGGTTAAACCGCAGAAGGGATGCAGTACGTTGCTCTAAGCGTATCATACGCATCTGCACTGTTCGTTCCAATGCCCGATCAAGCCGTTCATTCCACTCATCAAGCCGTTGGCGCACCTGCATCAAGCATTGCTGCATCGCACGTTGCGCTCTGCCCTCAAGATGCCCTAATTGCGTATGCAGTATCTCATAGCGATTCTTCGGATTAAAGCGCATGAGGGATGTGGTGCGTTGCTCTAAGCGTATCATACGCATCTGCACCGTTCGCTCTAATGCCCGATCAAGCCGTTCATTCCACTCATCAAGGCGTTGCATAGGCTGTTCTAACAGGCGATCAGGGCGTGCCAAACTACGCGTTATCCCCTCCAAAATACGCCCATGATGCATAAGCACGCGTTGCATCGCTTGCGCAATACGCCCTTGTTGTTGCTGCACCATAAAACGCAACTCACTCGCCACAGGTACTGCCATTTCAGCGGCAGCGGTGGGAGTTGGTGCGCGACGTGATGAGGCAAAATCGATAAGGGTCGTATCGGTTTCATGCCCCACGGCAGAAATGAGCGGTATGGTTGATGCCGCCGCCGCACGTACCACCACTTCTTCATTAAAACACCACAGATCTTCAATCGATCCGCCACCACGTGCTACGATCAAGAGATCAGGGCGTGGTATTGCCCCCTTCCCGTCAATATTGTTCAATGCCTCAATCGCTGCTGCAATTTTTAGTTCTGCCCCCTTGCCTTGTACGGGTACAGGATAGATTAAGACATGGCACGGAAAACGATCCGCCAAGCGATGCAAAATATCACGTATCACCGCCCCAGTAGGCGATGTTACCACACCAATCACCCGTGGCATATAGGGTAGTGGCAATTTGCGTGCAGGGTCAAATAATCCTTCTGCTGCGAGTTTGATTTTGCGCTGCTCCAGCATTGCCATCAATGCCCCTGCGCCCGCAAGCTCCATATAATCAATCACAAGCTGATAGTTTGATTGCCCTGCATAGGTGGTCATTTTGCCCGTACAGATCACATCCATACCCTTTTCAGGAGTCATAGGCAGTTTACTCACCACCCCCTTCCAGCATATCGCCTTCAGCACTGCTTTATCATCTTTGAGATCAAGATAAATATGCCCCGATGCCGCATGACGATTGCACCCAGAAATCTCACCGCGCACCCGTACATGCGAAAAATTACCTTCCACCACTTTTTTAAGCGCGCCCGAAAGCTCCGATACGCTGTAGGGGACTTGATTATGCTGCGGTTTCGCTGCAACTTCATCAAACAATGAGGGCTGAGATATATTAGTGCTTGTCATAGCGCATGATATTAACTATGAATCATCCGAGTTTCAATGATAATCGGTGAGACCTCTTGTTTTCTTGACGAGCGATGTGGCTTATGGTATGAATACTAGATATTTATCATATTTTAGGGTGGGCTTTTCATGGACGATATAGAAAAAGGCAAGAATGATTTATTGGACTTGCGCCAAGGAAAAGTTGATGCAGAAGAATTTCTGCTAGCAATAAAAGAGGTGGCAAGTGCAAAAGAACCAAATGCACAGCAGGCGTTTGATCGTTTATTGCCGTTAGCCGAGATCCAAGCAGCGCAAATAGAAAATGTCATTGCTATGAAAAACTCTAAGGCTAGTTCTGGAGCAGAATATGAAAAAGAACAATTTGAATATTATACACCAAGTGAAAGTGCTACTGAAGAAATCATTAGTACATTGAAAGATAGAGACAATTTCTCACCTCTTGCAAACAAGATTGCAAAATCACACCTTGGAAATTTGTTGGAATATAATATTGATCATATTAAAGCACAAGTTGAAAATGTGTTGAGCCAAGCGAAACTAGCAACAAAAAATAGATTTTCACATGATGATAATCTAGGGTTGCAACGATAAAATTCTAAGAATTAGTCTTTTGCACTCCAAAACCGCCTAACCATTATGTCAATAGGACTAAACGCATCCATGTCAAAAAATATAAGCAAGCCTTCTTCTCTTGATCTTGCAATCCTCGTACTCGGTAATGGCGGGCGTGAACATGCGATGGTGAAAGCCTTAGCACGCTCCCCGCATTGCGCTGCGTTATTTTGTTCGTCGGGCAATGGTGGTATTGCTGATGATGCGGAGTGCGTGATTCTGCCCACTGCGCAAGACGTTATCGATTTTTGCGATGAAGAAGATATTGATTTAGTGATTATTGGTCCTGAGCAACCTTTGGTAGATGGCGTGAGCGATATGCTCCGCCGTGAAGGGATTTTAGTCTTTGCCCCTTCACAAGCAGCAGCGCAACTGGAAGCATCAAAATCATTCACCAAAAGCATTTGTGATGCTGCCAATATCCCGACCGCATCCTATGGCAGTTTTACGGATCGTGATGCTGCACTTGCCTATCTTGCTACACAATCCCTACCCATCGTCATTAAAGCTGATGGTTTGGCTGCAGGAAAAGGGGTGATTATTGCTCTAACAATGGATGAAGCCACTTCTACCATCCATGCGATGTTTGATGGGCAATTTGGTGCAGCAAGCAGCACCGTAGTGATCGAATCCTTCCTTGAAGGGGAAGAAATCAGCTTCTTTGCGCTCTGTGATGGCACGCGCTGTGTACCTTTTGGATCGGCGCAAGACCATAAACGTGCTTATGATGGCGATGAAGGTCCGAATACGGGCGGTATGGGGACTTATGCTCCTGCCCCCATCATGAATGTTGAGCTTGAACGGATCATCATGAACGAGATCATGCAACCCGCAGTGGATGAAATGGCAAAGCGTGGCACGCCCTATCAGGGTATTTTATTTGCAGGACTAATGATTCAGCATAACCGCCCCATGCTGATTGAGTTCAATGCACGCCTTGGTGACCCCGAAACGCAAGTGCTATTGACACGCCTCACAACTGATTTTGCAGCACTCTGCTACCATGCCGCACTCGGCACACTCCCCGATCAGCCGATGCAGTGGGATGAACGCGCCGCCGTATGCGTGGTGATGGCAAGCAAAGGCTATCCGAACCATTATAGCAAAGGCACAGAGATTCATAATTTAGAAATAGCGGAATCTATGGATGATGTGGTGGTCTATCATGCAGGAACGGAAGTGACAGAAGATGGGCGACTCATTGCGATAGGTGGGCGTGTGCTGGGCATCACGGCACTTGGCGCAACCGTTTTGGAAGCACAGCAACGCGCTTATGCTGCGGTGGATACCATCGACTGGAAGGAAGGCTTTTGCCGTCGTGATATTGCATGGCGGGCGATTGCGCGAGATTAATTTTTTTGCTGATTTTCGTCACTCTTGGCGTAAGGCAGGAGTCTAGTTAGTGCCGTTATTCTGGATGCCTGCTCTTTAAGCCAAGCATGACAGGATACAAGGTTTATTTATACAAAACAACAATTTATTATTTTCCTCATCCAAAACTCGGGCTTCTGTAATAAAATTGTCATAAAATAACCATTGACAAGAGAGAGAGAGAGAGAGAGTATAAAGGAATGGTACCTTAGTTTTTTCTATGACGCTAATAACGATCATAGAACAAGGGAACTACTGTGAGTTGCGTGCTTTTTATGTTCTTATTTTAAGTTTCATTGGTTTTTCTCTTGTTGCTTGCCAAGCACTAATAGAAAAACCACCAGAACCTAACCCTCTTAAAAAACATAAGGATGATAGTATGAATTTTGAAGAAAGAACGCAATTAAATGAACAAAAAATTCAAAAAATGTCCGATACCATCACTGATATTGTGGAATTTCCTATTCTTGCTGCCGCAGCAGCAGGTACTTCAGCCGTCAAAATAATTCAAAATGCTGTAGAAGCTAGCGCACATGCAGGAACAGCCCTCAGTGATGCTATGAGCAAACCAATCCATGCATCCGCCCAATTAGGTTCTGCTATAACTGAAAACCCACCGCAACAACCATCTAATTATTGGCGTGAGCGCATATCTGCAGAGCAACAACGCGCCTCCGTTGCCGTACCACAGCGTTAAGCCTATCTCACTTACTCTTTTGTTGCACGCATGGCACGGCGATAGGCAGCAACATTACGATTATGCTCGGCAAGCGTGTTCGCAAATACATGCCCGCCCTTGCCATCCGCAACAAAATAAAGCGCATCACTTACATCCGGGTGCGCCACCGCTTCAATGCTCGCTTTGCCCGGATTGCATATAGGGCTAGGCGGAAGCCCCTCAATGATATAGGTATTATATTCCGATACATCTTCAACATCCGCACGCATCATACGCGTTTTTAGCGCGCCCGTGCGACGATAAAGCCCATAATTCGCGGTAGGGTCTGATTGCAATTTCATTTTCAAGCGCAACCGATTATGAAAAACCGCTGCAATTTTTGCGCGCTCCCCTGCCACGCCCGTTTCTTTCTCTACAATAGATGCAAGAATCAGCATCTCACGCGGGCTTTCCAATGCCACACTTGCATCACGCTTTTGCCATGCCGAATCCATAGCCGTGCGCATCGCTGCTTTCATGCTATCAACAATCTCTTGCCGTGGCATAGCGCGCACATAATGATAGGTTTCAGGAAGCAACATCCCTTCTTCAGGCGGGGTATGCACTTCACCATGCAGCAAAGGTTCTTCCCTTAATTCTTTGATAATCTGCGCATTCATCCACCCTTCAGGAAAGGTCAGAGTGCGCTTAATGACATCACCCGCCACTAATTGTTCACTGATTTGTTGCGGTGTCATGCCCGCTTCAAAGCGATATTCCCCCGCTTTATAGGACTGCACATGCTGCGCTAAGGTTGCCATTATACGGAAGGATAATGGATCAGATATAAGCCCCGCATCCGCAAGTTGCGCAATAATTTTTTGCGAAGAACTGCCCTGCGTAATCAGAATCTCGCTAGATTCCTCATAGGTAAGTGAGCGCACCCAAAAAGGCTTCACGTGCAGATGATAGTAGGATAGTACCGCTCCACACGCAAGAATCATAGATAAGGCAAGAGCAAGGATGATACGCTTCATCCCAACACACCACTAAACGCGACCAAAAATCAGCGTTGAATTCGTGCCACCAAAGCCAAAAGAATTGGACAGCACATAATTGATCGACCGTTTTTTTGCTTCATGTGGAACTAAATCTATCCCCACGCACTCATCCGCTGGATCATTGAGGTTTAATGTCGGAGGACACACGCCATCACGCATGGCTAATAATGAGAAAATAGCTTCTACACTGCCCGCAGCACCAAGCAAATGCCCGATCGCAGATTTGGTAGAAGACATAGAAAGTTGATGGACGGCATCACCGAATAAACGCTTCACCGCACCCAACTCAATCACATCTCCAAGCGGTGTAGATGTTCCATGCGCATTAATATAATCAATATCTTCAGGGTTCAACTTAGCTTTGGTCATCGCCATCTTCATGGAACGATAGCCACCATCCCCATCCGATGATGGTGCGGTAATATGATACGCATCACCTGATAGACCATAACCAAGTATTTCGCCATAAATATTAGCACCGCGTGCTTTCGCATGTTCATAATCTTCAAGCACGACAATGCCTGCACCCTCACCCATCACAAAGCCATCACGCCCTTTATCCCACGGACGTGATCCTGCACTAGGATCATCATTATAGGAGGTGGAAAGCGCACGTGCTGCAATGAATCCCGCCATCGCCACGCGGCAAATAGCAGCTTCAGCACCACCCGCAACCATCACATCCGCATCGCCACGCTTAATGATTTCCGCTGCATCACCAATGGCGTGCGCGCCTGTGGAACATGCCGTTACCACGGCTTGATTAGGCCCCTTAAAGCCATTTTCAATAGAAACATGCCCTGATGCTAAATTGATTAGGCAGCTTGGAATAAAAAACGGGGTCATGCGACGCGGCCCCTTAGAAAGCAACAATTCTGTACCTTCTTCGATTTTACGCAAACCACCAATACCCGAACCGATCATCACACCCGTGCGGTATTGTTGTTCTTCCGTTTGCGCTACCCAACCTGAATCCCGTACTGCTTCACGGGCAGCCGCAATCGCATAAAGAATAAAATCATCGACTTTCTTGCGATCTTTCGGTGGCAAAACGTTATCAGGGTTAAACTGCCCTTCAGCTTCTCCAAAAGGAAGTTCAGCGGCAATCTGGCACGCATATTCAGTCGGATCAAAACATTGAATACGACCAAATCCTGAAGCACCCGCAAGCAAGCGACTCCAGCTATGTGGCACACCATCCGCTAATGGAGTAACTAATCCTAACCCTGTAACAACAACTCTGCGCATCTACTTCAACCGCACCGATTACTCAGCATGTTCTTCAAGGTAAGAAATTGCATCACCTACCGTTTGGATTTTTTCAGCAGCATCATCAGGAATTTCGCATCCAAATTCTTCTTCAAATGCCATCACCAATTCTACAGTATCCAAGCTATCTGCACCAAGATCATCAATAAAATTTGCATCAGACACTACTTTTTCAGCTTCTGCACCAAGATGCTCAATAACTATTTTTTTAACGCGTTCTGCAATCGTACTCATAATGTCTCTCCTTAAATAAAATGATATGAACGATAAAATTTCTAACCCATGGACTAGAACGATCGGACAATTTATGCAAGCATTTTTTTGTGAATTTTTGTTATTTTTTTATTTATTGCTCAAAATATCAATATAATCAATGTGTTAGCGATTATTTGTGACGGTAAATAATACGTCCTTTGCTCAAATCATAGGGAGTCATCTCAACCGTGACCTTATCCCCCGCTAACACGCGGATACGATTTTTACGCATTCTTCCTGAACTGTGCGCCAACATTTCATGACCATTATCCAATAGCACACGAAACATAGTATTCGGCAAGATTTCTTGCACCACACCTTCAAATTCAATTAATTCTTCTTTTGGCATACCTAATACTCTAAAAAGCACGAGCCGCATACATCATCGATACGGCTCAAACTTCTCACACGCCCTAGCGTGAATAAAACTCGGTTACAAGGTTTGGTTCCATCACTACAGGATATGGGATTTCCATAAATGCAGGCATACGACGGAACGTAGCTTTAAGATGTTTTTCATCCATTTCAATATATTCAGGCACACGACGCTCAGCATCCTTCATTGCTTCAAGCACCATAGGAACTTGACGCGAACGCTCACGCACTTCGACAACATCACCCGCTTTCACTTGATAGCTAGAGATATTGACACGCTTGCCATTCACAAGAATATGCCCATGATTCACGAACTGACGCGCCGCAAACACGGTAGGCACTACACCCATACGGTACACCACAGAAGCCAAACGCGACTCAAGCAACCCAACTAAATTCTCAGAAGTATCGCCCTTACGACGCACAGCTTCCTTAAATACGCGATGGAACTGCTTCTCTGAAAGATCACCATAATAACCCTTCAATTTTTGCTTAGCACGAAGCTGCAAGCCATAATCTGAGAGCTTCCTTCTGCGCGTTGCACCATGCTGACCGGGAGCATATTCACGCTTCAACACAGGGTCTTTTGCACGTCCCCAGATATTTTCACCCATACGACGGCTCAGTTTATACTTTGCTTGTATTCGTTTTGTCACTGCATTATCCTTGTAGTAAATTCATTGTCCAATACACAAATGTGGAATCGCACTATACAAACTTATACGTTCAAGTCAAGCATCTCTTTTCATTACGCTGAAAGAAAATATCATTTATCACGCATCAAGCCCGACTAAATCCGCCACAGACCCCACACCGAGGCGTTCCACTTCACGCACCAACGCCTCTTTTATTTCTTCTACCAAAGCAAAACCACGATAGACTAAGCCTGAATAAAGCTGAATCAACGTTGCACCCGCACGCATCCGCGCCACCGCATCCGCGCCATCCATGATTCCACCCACACCAATGATCGGCATCGCACCCCGCATATGACGAAACGCCACACGCACTTTTTGTTCCGCCACATCCCGCAATGGCGCACCTGATAGCCCGCCCGTTTGCGTTGCATGGATATTCTTCAGTGATGACGGACGCGCAATGGTGGTATTGCTGATAATCACTGCATCCACCTGATAGAGCATCATCACATCTAACATCCGACATAATGCATCATCCTCCATATCGGGAGCGACTTTCACCCACACGGGACGGCGCACTTTTTCAAAAGTAGCAAGCAGATTGCGCTCTTGCATGATTGCCTTAATAAAGGCTTCAAAATGTTGTTCTTGCTGCAAATCTCGTAGCCCCAGCGTATTGGGGGATGAAATATTGATGGTGATATAATCCGCCAACATATAGGCTTCACGCAACAAAAAAAGATAATCCTCAAGCGCATCTTCGCTATCTTTATTTTTTCCGATATTGATGCCCAACATGCCTGTACGCCCCGAATCTTGCGCATAGATTCGCCCAAAAATGCGTTCATAGCCCTCATTATTAAACCCCAAACGATTAATCACCGCACGATCTTCTTTCAACCGAAACATACGCGGCTTAGGGTTACCCGCTTGTGGCTTGGGCGTGACTGTTCCCACTTCAACACAGCCAAACCCCTGATCATATATCACCTGAAACGCCTCTGCATTTTTATCAAATCCCGGCGCTAAACCAATAGGATTTTCAAAGCCCATCCCCGCACACACAACGCCCAAGCGATTATCATAGGTGGTGGTGCGCGACTTCGGCACTAGCCCACGCGACAACGCCCACAGCGCGCATTGATGCGCTGGTTCAGCCGGCAAAGCAAAAAGCACGTTACGCACAAAATGATAATAGTCCATTGATGCACTCACTATGTCAAGAAAACCAATCTTTATGCAACGGTTTTACTATTTACGCAAGTAAAAAATCACGTGTTCGTGCATTTTTTTTCTTCCTGATTGACTTTACCCTCAGCACAACGCACAATATGATTATGATAGTTCCATCTTCATCCACTTGTTTTTTAAGTACATGCTCTATTATTCCCTTGGTGAGCCTATGCGCTTTTATGTTCAGCGTAGAAGCATCATCTGCTATGCCTACATTCTCCCATCAGCGAAAAGCGAACGCGATGCAAACGCTGATTTATGCGAAAACAGATGATCACTCTTTGATCACGCATCACACGCATCATATCAAAATGCGCCCTGTGCGTCGTCGCATATCACCTGAACCCACCCAATCCATTGTTGCTTCATTGCCACCACAGACACCACCTACTTCGGAACATGAGGTGGAGGTATCGCATCATGAGCAAGCTCCTGCACCCATCGTGTACCGCCAAGCATCTGAATCGCCTCCCCCTCAAAGTGAGGATACACCACCAATTTCTATGGCTTCATCTGATAATGTTGATGCACCACATACAGACGCTGCACCCGAAGCTCAGCTAGAGAATATAGCGGATGCTGCGGAAATCGTCAAAATTGTTACAGCCAAACCGACAACTGATGAGCCTAGTGCAACCGTTGCTCCTAAGACAACACCACAAAATGCAGATGATTCTATAACGTTAGCACTTAATGATCTTAACCCGTCACCCTCATCCGAGGAAATCATCGCCATTGCCTCCATTCAACCTTTGTCACATCAAACGACAAGTGAATTGGTTGCAGAACCCTTATCTTCGGATATTATCACCGCAACAAACGAACCTGAAGTGCGTTATTTTTCTGGAACAAACGCGCCCACGGTTGCCACTCCTGCAACCGCACATGCTGAGACTGCAGCACCTCCAAAAGAAGATGTTGCTGTAGCTGAGAAAAGCATATCGCTAGAAAGCCAAAACATCTTAAATCACCTGCCACGCGAGCTTTTTCCGCGCCGTCATGATGAAAACGGCAAAGTCACCATGGATCGCAGTGATCCCTCGCAAGTATTACCCACCCATAAGGATGCCCTAGATACTGATGTGGGCGCATCGATGCAAGTCCGCAGACAAGCATTTGATATTCATTATGAATTAGAAAAAGCCTATCATGCTTTGCTGCAAGGTCATACAGAGACAGCCATAAAAATATATCATGAAGTGCTTGGGCAAAATCCCAATGATCAACATGCACTTTTTGGCTTAGCAACCACCTATCATAAATTGGATCGTTTAGGCGAAGCACGTGAATATTATGGGCGTTTATTAACCATCAATCCCTATCACCGTGAAGCATTGAACAACTTCCTTGGTCTTGTAGCACAAGAATCCCCCGATTCTGCCATCCTCTATCTTGAACAGCTCAAGCAACATAATGCTGATTTCAGCCCTATTTCCGCACAACTCGCACAAATCTATAGCGCGCAAGGGAAGTTCTCTCAAGCCATTCAACATATGCAAGATGCCGTCTATCTTTCACCAGACAATTTAATTTATCAATATAATCTTGCTGTGATGTATGATATGCATGGGGAGGGCAATCGCGCCTCAGTTATCTATCAACGCTTGGTACGTGCAGGACTTGAAGGCAAAGAGATTCCTGCTTCTTTACAACAAATTCAGGAAAGATTAACTTTTTTATCGTCTAATGGGTGAGCGCGAAACCATTCTTTAGGTGCTTCTTATGGACATTACGGATCTCTTAGCCTATACCCAACATCAACAAGCATCTGACTTGCATATTTCCTCTGGAAATCAAGCACTTATTCGCCTAAAAGGCGATATGATTGCCATACGCACCATGCCACCTTTAGAACCGCAAACCATCAAGGATATGCTGTATTCCGTGATGAATGATCAGCAACGTAGCAAATATGAAGCAGAATTGGAAATTGACTTTTCCATCGCCTTTGGTGCTGAAGCTCGCTTTCGTGTGAATGCGTTTAATACGATGCATGGTCCTGCTGCTGTCTTTCGTACCATCCCCACACGGGTACTCACACTCGATGACCTCAATGCGCCACCCATTTTTTATAAACTCACCGATTTACATAAAGGGCTTATTTTGGTGACAGGCGCAACAGGAAGTGGTAAATCCACCACCCTTGCCGCGATGATTGATTATATCAACACCCATCAACGACGGCATATTATCACCATTGAAGACCCCATAGAATTTGTGCATCAATCCAAACAATCATTGATTAATCAACGTGAAGTTGGTGCAAGCACACGTTCCTTTGCGCGTGCGCTCAAAAGCTCGTTGCGTGAAGACCCTGATATTATTTTAGTGGGGGAATTACGCGACATTGAAACCATCCAACTAGCACTCACGGCTGCCGAAACAGGGCATTTGGTGATGGGAACATTGCACACCAATTCCGCACCAAAAACTATTGATCGTATCATTGATATTTTCCCCACCACGGATAAAGAAATGGCACGTGCCATGCTTTCCGTCTCCCTTGAAGGAGTCATCGCGCAAACCCTAGTGCGCAAAGCTGATGGTTCTGGGCGCGTTGCTGCACATGAGATTATGCTTGGCACACCCGCCGTGCGCAACCTCATCCGTGAGAGTAAAATACCCCAACTCTATTCCATCATTCAAACGGGATCAAAATTTGGGATGAAAACAATGAAAGACTCTCTCAATGATTTGGTTGCCAAACGTATCATTACCGAAGAAGAAATGCAAGGTGTCCTTGCCACCAGCAGCGATTTAGAAGATACTAGCAAAATATCCTCGACAAGCTCCACGAGTTCAAACACTAAATTTAACTCCAACAGCTTTTAATTGGGGATCACTATGAACGCATTTGCACACATAATGCGCGTGTTCCATGATCATGCGGCATCGGATTTATTTTTGACGGTGGGCTTTCCTCCTGCCATGCGCGTGGAAGGATCATTGATGAAAATCACTGATAGCCCGCTGACAGATGAAGATATTGATGCAATCATCGCATCCTTACTCACTGAAAGTCAACAGGATGACTTTTCCGCGACGATGGAGCTTAATTTTGTGACTATTTGGGAGGGGATAGCGCGTTTGCGTGTGAATGTGTTTCGTCAAATGCATCATAATGCCCTTGCTATTCGGCGAGTAATCACCGACATACCAACCGTTGAACAACTGGGTTTGCCTAATATGGTCAGTCAACTGATCATGAAAAAACGTGGTTTAATCTTGGTCGTTGGACAAACAGGTTCGGGAAAATCAACAACACTTGCTGCAATGATTGGGCATCGCAATCAGCACGGCACGGGGCATATCATTACCATAGAAGACCCGATCGAGTTCGTCCATGTTCATAAAAACTGCATTATCTCGCAACGTGATGTTGGTATTGACACCTATTCCTACGGCATGGCGTTGAAAAATGCCCTACGGCAAACGCCTGATGTCATTCTCATTGGGGAGATACGCGACCGTGAGACCATGGAACATGCGATTGCTTTTGCAGAAACAGGGCATTTATGCGTAAGTACGCTGCACTCGAATAATGCCAACCAAGCCATTGAGCGTATTCTCAATTTTTTCCCCGTAGAAATACATAAACAAGTGCTAGCCAATCTCAGTTTTAATGTACGCGGGATTATCTCACAACGGCTTGTACCCAATATAAATGGCAAGCGCATTCCCGCGATAGAGATTTTATTAAATGAGGGCGTGATACGCGACTATATCCATTCAGGTGAACTGCACCTACTCAAAGAGCATATGGAGAAAAACTCGGATATAGGGATGCAAACCTTTGACGTATGCCTCCTAGACTATTTCAAAAAAGGATGGATCACCGAAGATACTGCACTCACGGAGGCAGATAGCCCATCAAACATGCGTCTGCACATCAAACAACACACCTCGCAGAAAAAACTCTCTCATGGATTTGATCCGAAAGCGATTTTTGGAACAAATAATGATTTTTGAGAATAAAACGCGCTCTATGTTATTCTTCATTAATCTTTCTCTTGCATAATAGTGAATGTTATGCACATATCCGTATCATCCCAACATCGCGCACATCACGGCTTCTCACTGGTAGAACTAGCCGTGGTGTTGGTGATTATTTCACTGATTATAGGATCGGTTATCTCCTTGACTTCTCAGCATATGAAAGCAGATAAATATGATAGTAGCTCAAAAAAACTGATGGCTATTGATGCGGCATTGCGCCGTTATGTGGTAAGTGCAGGGGAGCTTCCTTGCCCCGCAGCGCGAACATTAACCGTGAATGATGCCAATTTTGGCAGAGAAAGTGACCAAGATTGCGCCAGTGCCACCGCACCACTCGGCACGGTGGATGTCGGCAACAGCACCATCCGCATCGGTAGCGTGCCTGTGCGTGAATTGAATCTTCCAGACGGCATGATGTTTGATGCATGGGATCGTCAAATCACCTTTATGATGGTGAAATCTTTAGCTATGAATGATGCGCTTCGGACTGCAAGTGCAGTAACCGCTCCAATCGCGCATACGGGATCAGGATGGGGGGGCATACGCGTGGTGAATGCACTGGGTCATGATGTTTTTGATCGCCGTGATCCTGCCATCGCACCTCGGCATTTTATCGCCTACGCGCTTATCTCGCATGGTGAAAATAGAGGAGGCGCACGCACCAAGCAAGGCACACCCCATATTGGTTGCCCGACCATCTCCCGCGATGCCATGAATTGTGATGATAGCGACCATATGATTCGTGATGGCGATCTCGTCAACGATGTGTCTATCAGCAACAGCAGCTATTTTGATGATTTAGTGCTATGGCAACCTGTTTCACTCATTAATCCTAACATACATTGACCATCATGCGCACACCGAACCATCACGGATATAGCCTGATCGAACTTTCCGTCACCCTTGGGTTTCTTGCCTTGCTTGCAGGATCATGGTTGACCTTTGCTGCATCCAATAGCGATAAGAAAAATATCGAGCGAACGGAAAAAAAACTTGACGTGATTGAAGATGCTTTGCATCGTTTTGTGAGCATGTATGATCGCCTGCCTTGCCCTGCGGGACTTGCCGTCATCAACACTGATGCCTCCTTTGGTTTAGAAGATAATTGTGCTGCCATCACCCCCACCCTCGCTGGCATCACACGCGTGCATGATGGTTCAACGCAAGAAGTCTGGATAGGAACGATTCCTACGCGTACCCTTGGTATCAAAGAAAGTTATATGATAGACGGATGGGGACGGCGCATGACCTACGCCATCCATAAACGTACGGGGACTATTTCCCTCGGCAACCCTATTCAAACATTCAGCACCTTCACGGCAACTAATGCAGCGCAACGGCTTCGGGTGGAAAATATCCACGGGCATCCGCTTCACAACCCCACCCAATTAACGGGCATACAGCCCGATCCTCATAGTACCGATCCCATTTTGTATGTACTCGTCAGTCATGGGCATGATCGACGTGGAAGCTATAACAAAACAGGCATCTTAATGAATAATTGTGGTAACGCCACCCTACACCGC
This sequence comes from Alphaproteobacteria bacterium, assembly GCA_004293935.1. GTDB lineage: Bacteria > Pseudomonadota > Alphaproteobacteria > Rickettsiales > UBA998 > RDZH01. Next base: position 18,434 of record RDZH01000016.1, read on the forward strand.
GATATTGAAAATTGTGATTATACCATCCCTGCTACACGTGATAGCCTCTTTTTATCATCCGCAATCATGGATAGCAGGATGGCATCGCAATATTATTATGATATACTACGTTGGAAAATCAAAAGCCAATTTAGCGATACGCCGTGAATGCACCTTATGCGCCCGCATTCATCTCACCACGCCCTAAAACATCATGCATTGAATAGATGCCGCATGGTTGATGCATAACCCAAAGAGCAGCGCGTACTGCTCCACGTGCATAAATAGAACGATTCGATGCTTTATGGGTCAATTCGATACGCTCCCCATCTCCCGCAAATAATACCGTATGATCCCCGATCACATCCCCGCCACGCAACGCATGAAAGCCTATCATGCCACGCGCCCGCTCACCTACAACACCATCACGTCCAGCACGCTGCGCCACATCGGCAAGTGCCACTTCCCTTCCCTCTGCAACCGCCTCGCCTAAGGCAAGTGCCGTGCCTGAAGGGGCATCTTTTTTATAACGATGATGCAGTTCGGTAATTTCACAATCAAAATCTTCTCCCAAGACGGCTGCAACTTGGCGTGATAAAAGCTGCAACATCGTCACACCAATAGAAAAATTAGCCGCTTTCACCATACGCACCGTGCTTGATAAGCTGCGCATCGATTGCTCTTGCGCCTCTGAAAAACCCGTTGTGCCACATACATAGGCTTTATGATGCTGCGCGCATAGTGCCGCTAATTCCATGCTATATTCTGGATTGGTGAAATCAATCACCACATCACTTGAGCGCACCAAAGTCAATGCATCAGTGGTAAGCAACTGAGCATAGGGATGCTGTGCGTCTATGGTGCGCGTGGATAAAGCGGTAAGTTTTGCGCGTGATTCGTGCGTCACTGCTTCCACCAACATCGCGCCCATACGCCCTGTACATCCTGCAATTCCAATGTGATGTATCATGATGATCCCTTATGCCCCATAGTATAATGCTTTGATCATGTTTCGATGCAGGATGCCTATCTTTTCATACATATCACTGCAACAATGATAACCCAATTTTTCATAGAACGGTATCGCGCTGCATCGAGCATCTAATCCTAATGCGTGCTGTCCCCGTTCCTTGGCAATCGCTTCAAGGTAACGCACAAGTTGCGCCCCAATACCACGACCTTGAAAGCGTTCCAATACCGCCATCTGCCTTAATCGCTCACGGCACAAAGCTACTGTGCCTGCAACCTGACCATCCACATAAGCAATCACATGCACTGCATCCATATCAGCTTCACGTTCTTCATCGGTAATTTCTAACCCCAAGGGCTTACGCAACACCTCATAACGCAGCTCTAAACATTCTTGATAAAGAGGATCATGAACGTCTCCATGTTTAATCACCAGCTCCATCTTAATCCTTCAAATCTTCCCAAAATTCACGCACCTTATCAAAGAAGCTATGCGATTCAGGGCTGGTGCTTGATTCAGAACATTTATCGAACTCTTGCAATAAGTCACGCTGTTTCTTTGAGAGTTTCACCGGTGTTTCAATGCGCGCATGTACGAACATATCACCCCGTGATTTAGAGCGCAAAATATTCATGCCCTTGCCACGCAAACGAAATTGATGTCCGTTTTGCGTACCCTCAGGTATGGTCACTTTCACGCGACTTCCCTCAATCGTCGGCACTTCTACCGTGCCTCCTAAGGTTGCGGTTGTGAAGGTTATTGGCACGGCACAATGCACATCTGCCCCTTCACGTCGAAAAAGCGGATGATTTTTCACCGATAAGAAGATATACAGATCCCCTGCTGCTCCCCCACGAAACCCTGCTTCGCCTTCGCCTGTTAAACGAATACGTGTGCCTTCCTCAACACCCGAAGGAATGGTAACCGACAAGGTACGATCTTTACGCACTGTCCCCGTTCCACCGCATTTACGGCACGGCTTCTCAATGATGCGTCCCGTTCCTTGGCAGGTGTTGCAGGTGCGCTCTACGGTAAAGAATCCTTGCTGTGTACGGATCGTGCCACGCCCACCGCATGTCGGGCATGTTACTGCTTCAGCACCATTTTCACCGCCCGTTCCATGGCACGCATCGCACGAAACAGATGTGGTGATATTAATATCTTGCTTTTTGCCATGAAAGGCATCTTCAAGCGATATTTCAAGATTATAGCGTAGATCAGATCCACGTTGGCGCGCTGATTGCGCCCCCGCATTGCCCCCGCCACCGCTACGCCGTCCTGTGAATTCACTGAATAAATCTTCAAAAATATCTGAAAAATTGCCAGAAAAATCAAAGCCCGCTGCATTACCCGCGCCACCTCGCCCCCCCTCAAAAGCGGCATGACCAAAGCGATCATAGGCTGCTTTTTTATCGGGGTCTTTCAGCACGTCATAGGCTTCGCTGATTTCCTTAAATTTCTGCTCAGCTTCCTTATTATTCGGGTTACGATCAGGGTGATATTGCATCGCTAATTTGCGGTAGGATTTTTTCATTTCCTCCGCATCAGCAGAACGTGTGACACCCAATAATTCATAATAATCTTTTTTACTCATAATACCCAAACAACATTTCAGGATTTCACCTCAACGCATAAAGTCGCTTGACAAAAAAAGACTCTTTTTTATGTCAAACGACTTTAGATCACAATCGATGATTAGTTAGCTTTTTTACGCTCATCTACTTCTTCAAAATCAGCATCCAACACTTCACCCTCACCAGCATCCATACGATGCTCATCGGGTGTTACTTGCGATCCTGCCGCCTCTTTTTCTTGCTGTGAACGATAAATCGCTTCACCTACCTTCATCAAGGATTCCGTCAATTCTTGTGAATGTTGCTCAATTTCCTTTTTATCTTCTGATTCCAGTGCTTTTCTCAGACGCTCCATAGAGCCTTCAATCGCAGATTTATCAGAAGAATTAATGACAGCACCATGCTCCGCAAGATTCTTTTCTGCCTCATGCACGAGACCTTCAGCTTTATTTTTTGCCTCAATGACATCACGACGCTTCTTATCTTCATCGGCATATTGCGCTGCTTCCTTAACCATCTTATCAATTTCAGAATCACTCAAGCCCCCTGAAGCCTGAATGCGGATTTGCTGCTCTTTATTCGTCGCTTTATCTTTTGCAGATACATTCACCAAGCCATTAGCATCAATATCGAACACCACTTCAACTTGTGGCATCCCACGCGGTGCAGGCGGAATCCCCACCAAATCAAACTGACCAAGCAATTTATTATGCATCGCCAATTCACGCTCGCCTTGGAACACACGAATTGTCACGGCTGTTTGGTTATCTTCTGCCGTTGAGAATACTTGCGATTTTTTCGTTGGGATGGTGGTATTGCGATCAATCAAGCGCGTAAATACGCCACCCAATGTTTCAATGCCCAGTGAAAGCGGCGTGACATCCAGCAACAACACGTCTTTCACATCGCCTTGCAATACTCCTGCTTGAATTGCAGCACCCATCGCCACCACTTCATCAGGATTTACGCCCTTATGTGGCTCACGTCCAAAGAAATCTGCGACCATCTGAATCACTTTCGGCATACGGGTCATACCGCCTACCAAAATCACTTCATCAATATCAGATGCTTTCAAACCTGCATCTTTTAATGCTTTTTTGCATGGCTCCATGGTGCGCTCAAGCAAATCTGCTACCAGACTTTCCAATTTCGCACGCGTAAGTTTCACGTTCAAATGCTTCGGCCCTGTGGCATCAGCCGTGATGAATGGAAGGTTGACATCCGTTTGTTGCGTGCTTGATAGCTCAATCTTCGCTTTTTCCGCTGCTTCTTTCAAACGCTGCAAGGCAAGCGGGTCAGAACGCAAATCGATACCATTCGATTTTTTGAACTCATCTGCCAAGAAATCGATAATACGCATATCGAAATCTTCACCCCCAAGGAACGTATCCCCGTTGGTTGATTTCACTTCAAATACGCCGTCTCCGATCTCGAGTACGGATACGTCGAACGTACCGCCCCCAAGGTCATACACGGCAATCGTTTTGCCCTCATTTTTATCCAAACCATAAGCAAGTGCCGCTGCCGTTGGCTCATTGATGATACGCAGCACTTCTAACCCAGCAATGCGCCCTGCATCTTTGGTTGCTTGACGTTGCGCATCGTTAAAATAAGCAGGCACGGTAATCACCGCTTGCGTGACTTTTTCACCCAAAAACGATTCTGCCGTTTCTTTCATTTTTTGCAAAATAAAAGCACTGACTTGGCTTGGGCTGTATTTTTCGCCATCTGCTTCTACCCACGCATCGCCACTATCCGCTTTCACAATTTTGTATGGCACAAGATCAATATCTTTTTTCACTGCCTCATCATTGAAACCACGCCCAATCAACCGCTTCACCGCAAACAAGGTGTTTTCAGGGTTCGTCACCGCTTGACGCTTCGCAGGATGCCCCACCAAACGCTCACCATCACCTGAAAATGCCACAATAGAAGGCGTTGTGCGCGCTCCTTCAGAATTCTCAATCACCTTAGCTGCTTTGCCTTCCATAATAGCAACGCATGAATTGGTTGTCCCAAGGTCAATACCGATTACCTTACCCATAATTTTTTACTCCATCATTGAATGCTTCATCATTCGTACTTATACGAACGGGGTGTATTTTTGTTACATACGTGTAATTAAGAAAAAGATTTTACTTTTTCAAGTGATATATGCAAAAAAAATGTTATTCGCTGCAATCTTTTCGCAAAAGATAGCACGTTTCGAGAGGTTGGCTCTTTTTTAAGAGAAACCCTACTGAAAATTCGTGCTATAGTTTATATGTTTATAGCGCGACCTAGCCGATAGGTTCTTTAGCGAACCTATCGCTACGCGCTATATCATGTTTATTAGGGCGGTGCAACCCTTCTTTTGGCTGCTGCTTACGGCGTAACAAATTGGCTTTTAATGCATTTTTCAACGCAGGCGGGGTATTTTTTTGAGGTAGTTTTTGCATGGTCTCTAATCATTCAATAATGTGCGTACTAAGGGCTTGGTGATTTTGCGTTGTGATTGCCATGCGGTTGCATCGAGCTGCTCAATCACGCGATGCAATGCCGCAAAAGATCGGGGTATACGCGCCAAGCAATAATCCACCACATCTTCATCCACACGTAATTGTTTATCATAAAGTCGTTTCAAAAACAAGGTGCGTAGCATCGTATCATCAGGTTGAGTAAGCCCAATGGGATAGGCTGCACGCATCCGCGAGGCAAGATCGGGAAGGATATAGGGAACATAACTCGGATGATCACGCATCGTAATAAGCAGATATGCCTCTGCACCTTTAATGCGATTGAACGCATGAAACATTGCTTCTTCGCCATCACGATCATGAAGTTCCAGCCCATCCAACAGATAATAACCGCCCTTGCATGGCATCATATCCAGTATATTCGCTTGCACACGCTGCGCCCATAATTGCGCCAGAAGCGTTTTTCCCGAACCTTCTTCACCATGCAGAATCACCACGGATGCAGGTAAGGAGGCATCTTCAAGCAAGATACGTGTTGCCATGCGATTCGCATCACCGACCACAACATGCAAAGGCGGATCAGGAAGTGCCAACGGCAACGCCGCTTGCGATGCGCTCTCATCATGCATCCTCGTCACTCCAATCTTTACTAGTCGTCATACCCGCGCAGGCGGGTATCCAGAGCAAGCTGTGGTCACTGGATTCCTGCCTACGCAGGAATGACAAAGTGCTATCTAGCTTTGTTTCCATGATTTATCTTCTCTATTATTCCACCTAGTCGTCATGCCCGCTTAAGAAGGGTATCCAGAGCAAATTGTGGTCACTGGATTCCCGCCCTAATCAGGAATAACAAGAAGATGGAAAGGGTTATTTATGCACTCAGGTTTCCCAAATTTATTTAATACGGTAATCTGATGTGATGGTACGTACCGTACCCGATTTAGAGCGCATCAAAATCGAATGCGTGGTGATATGGGTGCTAGTACGCTTCACGCCCTGCACCAGCCTTCCATCTGTGACCCCTGTTGCCGAGAAAATCACATCCCCCGCCGCTAAATCTTCGGTCGCATACATACGGTTGAGATCTTCTATCCCCATCTGCTTAGCGCGACGTTTTTGTTCCTCCGTTGAAAATACTAATCGCCCTTGAATCGTACCCCCTAAGCAACGTAATGCTGCCGCTGCAAGCACGCCCTCAGGCGCACCGCCTGTGCCAATATATAAATCAATCCCCGAATCAGCTTGCGTTGTATGAATCACCGCAGCCACATCGCCATCGGGAATCAAAATAACGCGCACCCCCAATGATCGTGCTTCCTTGATAAGTGCTTGATGCCGTGGACGATCAAGAATAGAAATCCCCAACTCCGCCACAGCACATCCTTTATGCTGCGCAACCAAGGTGAGGTTTTCCGTTAGTGTACGATCCAATGATATTGTTCCTTGCGGATAAAAAGGACCTACCGCAATTTTTTCCATATAGACATCGGGCGCATGAAGAAATTTGCCCTCACCTGCCATTGCCATCACTGAAAGCGATCCCGCAGCACCATGCGCACATATCGTGGTGCATTCCAACGGATCAACCGCAATATCTACCGCCGTGCCACTTGGATCACCGACCATCTCGCCAATATAGAGCATCGGTGCTTCATCGCGTTCACCTTCACCAATAACGATGCGTCCATGCACGGGCATACGTTGCATTTCTGCTCGCATCGCATCTACGGCTGCTGCATCCGCCGCGTCACTTTCGCCCTTGCCAATCCAGCGCGATGCTGCCATAGCGGCTGCTTCCGTCACACGGACGACTTCTAATGCGACATAACGATCTAATGAATGTTCCATTGCCTATTCTTCCTCAATACGGATCATGCACGGAGGCGCGACTACGCTGCTCAATGCCTTAATATCCACTAATGCCGCACGCACCTTTGCTTCTGTAGTGATATGCGTGGTTAAAATAATCGTTGCTTCCTGATTGGGATGCGTTGCGTGCTGAATGAAACTTGCTACCGATATATCATGATCCGCAAAACAACGTGTTAGCTCTGCCAACACCCCCGCCGTATCACGCACCCGTAAACGGACATAATACGCGCTATCAAAAGCATCCAGTGGTACAAGCTGCGCACGCGCAAGCGTCTGTGCAGACACCATAAACGGCAACATGGTGTGACCTCGTGCAATATCGATCACATCCGCCATCACGGCTGAAGCGGTTGCATCCCTGCCCGCTCCTCGCCCTTCAATAAACATATCCGCTGCATGAGACGTGAACAAATGCACAGCATTATACACATCCGTAACTTGTGCAATTTTATTTTCTTGTGGCATAAGAGCAGGATGCACACGCAACTCAATCCCCTCCGGGCGTTGTACAGTAACCGCAAGCAACCGAATACGATAGCCCAATTCATGCGCTGCTAAAATATCATCCGCCCCAATGTTCCGTATGCCTTCGCAATGCATCCCTTGAAGATTCGGCACAGTGGAAAACGCTAATGCAGACAAAATGCACAATTTATGGCTCGCATCCACCCCATCAATATCAAAAGATGGATCAGCTTCTGCATAGCCTAGCGCTTGTGCTTCCGCTAAGACATCAGCAAAATCACGTCCTGTGCGTTCCATCACACTGAGGATATAATTGCACGTACCGTTCAAAATGCCAATAATGCGTTCATAACGGTTCGCACTCAATCCTTCCTTGATAAGTTTGATGATCGGAATTCCGCCCGCTACCGCTGCTTCAAAGGCAAGCATGACGTTGCTTGCTTCGGCAATCTCGCTAAGTTCCGCTCCATGATGTGCAATGAGTGCTTTATTCGCAGTGACGACATGTTTTCCTGCCTGCAATGATTGTGTGACAAGCTGGCGCGCTGCACCTTCAGCACCGCCCATCAATTCCACCACCACATCAACGTCGGTACGCTGCGCCAAAGCAATCGCATCATCGCACCATGCATACGCATCTAAGGACACGCCACGATCACGCGTGCGATCACGTGCGCTCACTGCCGTAATGATAATATCACGCCCAGTGCGCTGACGCAGCATAGCAGCATGATGCTGCACGATGGATACCACGCCTGCACCAACAGTACCTATACCTGCGATTGCTAAACGTAACGGTGCATGGCTCATAATTGATCCTTTAGGATAGTTTAGCAGCAAGACCATGAAGCACTTCTTCACTATCCATCGCTAAGAATTGCTTGATGTTGCGCACAGCTTGACGCAAACGCTGTTTATTTTCCACCAGCGCAATGCGCACATGGCTATCTCCATATTCACCGAACCCAATCCCCGGGGCAACCGCCACTTGTGCATGTTGAATCAAGGCCTGCGCAAACGCAAGCGATCCTACTTTGCGGTAGGCTTCGGGAAGTTCAGCCCACACAAACATACTCGCCTCAGGAGATTGCACCTTCCATCCTGCTTGATGCAAACCATCCACCAGCACATCCCTGCGCTCACGATAGAGTGTGCGTAAATCTTCCACACATTGTTGCGATCCATTAATCGCAGCAGTCGCTGCCACTTGAATCGGGGTGAATGCACCATAATCTAGGTAGGATTTAATCCGCGTCAATGCACCGACAAGATGGGGATTCCCTGCAGCAAACCCCACGCGCCATCCTGCCATCGAATAGGTTTTACTCATGGTAGTAAACTCAATCGCAATATCTTTCGCGCCCTTGACTTGCAAAACAGAAGGCGGCGGGGTATCACCAAAATAAATCTCACCATAGGCAATATCGGAAATCAACCAAATGCCGTGCATGGTGCAAATATCCACGACTTGCTCATAAAATGCTAAATCCACCACTTCCGCCGTTGGATTGCACGGATAATTGATGATAAGCGCGATAGGCTTCGGCTTGCAATGTTTGATCGCACGATGTAATTGCTCAAAAAACTCAGGACCCGTTGTGTTGGGAATATGCCACACCGAACCACCAGCGATGATTGAACCATAAGGATGAATCGGATAGCTCGGATTCGGCACCATAATCACATCACCGGGAGCAGTGATTGCGGAGAGAAGATTGGCAAGCCCTTCCTTAGAGCCAATGGTCACAATCACCTCTTTATCAGGGCAAAGTTCCACACCAAAACGACGCTGATAATAGCCTGCTTGCGCACGCCTTAGTCCCTTAATCCCACGTGATACGGAATAACCATCCACTTTCGGTTGCGACAATGTTTCACGCAATTTGTCGACAATATGCGGCGCAACAGGGCTATCAGGATTCCCCATGCCAAGATCGATAATATCAAGCCCTGCAGCTCGGTCACGTGCTTTTTGTTCGTTCACCACCGCAAATACATAAGGAGGCAAGCGTTTAATACGATAAAAATCTGAAGAAGGTTGAGTCATAAGAAAAATAATGTGCTAGGTTTAATAACGGGAATAATGACGACGCATACGCGCATAACGTGATTCTGCCAACACAGGACGTGCGCGCCCCAACTCACGAGGAGTTTTCAATAATATCGGAGACATTGTCTGATTCGCCACGGGCGGTTCTGTTGTTGTTGGAAGTTCCGCCTCAGGCGCAACTTCTTCGATCATGATGGTATCATCCGTATCATCAACCGTTGGTGCAGCCTCAGGCAAAGAAGATATATCCGCCACTGCTTGCGATGGCACAGATGCCACCACTTCAGGCTCTTTAGGTGTTTGTTCACGTACAATTTCTTCGATTTTTGGCTCTGCGGACGGCGCAGCTTCTTGTGCTGCATGTTCCAAATCTTCTATCGTCACATCTTTTTCTACGACGATTTCTTCTTCCTCTGGTATAGATTCAACAACTACAGGAGGCTTAGCTTCCACAATAGGAGGCGCAGCCTCTATGACGGGAGGTGTAGCTTCTGCCACAGGAGCTTGCTCCTTCGCAAGGGAAGTAAGCATTTGTTTTTTTGCTAATTGTTCTTGACGTTGTTGCGCCATCGCCACAGGATCAATCGGCTCAGACGATGTCATCAATGCATCCGATGGGGCGGATTGCTCCATAGTACGTGCAAACATATCGGCTTTACTTGCCCCTTCATTCACCATTTTTTCGGCATTTTGTGGTCTTGGCGGCACATCACGCAATTCAGGATAGGCAGGTTCTTCTTCTCCCATGGCAGCCATATCTGGTGCTTTTTGCTCAGTTGGAGTCATTATGGGTGTTGATGCTGCTGGAACATCTGTTGGAACAATCGCATCCGCGCTTGGTGTCGCAGGAGCAACTGCATCAGGGATGGATGGTTGCGTTGTTGCCGCAAGAGGTGAAGAAGCTACCCCCGCATTTTGCTGCTCATAGTAATATAACGGGGAAGGCTCTAATCCACCTTGCGCGCTTTGCATCTCACCCATAGACGCAGGAGAAGAAGGCATGGTCTGCACTCCCATTCCTTGTATCTGCCCCATTCCTTGTATCTGATTCTGTGCTACAGCCTGTTGCAATCCTTGCTGTGTTGGCACAGTCGCAAGATTATGTGCAGGATTCAACATTGGCGCACGTTTTTGTCCCGCCACATAATTATACCGATCTGGTTGCTTTTCAAAAATCCCCAAACAGCCCGACAACATCAAGGCTGACGTGACCATCATAGCATATGAGGATAGTCGCTTAGAGCGCATTATGTTTGCGCGATTCATCATTATCATGCTTTCTCTACCTAAAGAATTACAAAACCAGAACATACATTATATTATGTATATTATGTAGCATTAAATCACCGCACAAATCAAGCAGAAGATGTAAAGCATTCTATGGGTAGTATCTGAATGTGAAGAAGTGCTATATATGAATCGCATAACAAACGCTTGCACGAAACATTATTTACTGATAAATACTAGAGTATGATTACACAAAATGCAGATTTTTTATCCTCCCTTTTTCAGCAAACCTATCTTGTGACGGGCGGAGCGGGTTTTATTGGATCAACAGCCGTGGCACAGATGGTTCACGCAGGTGCGCATGTCGTGGTGGTCGATGCCCTCACCTATGCAGGATTCCGCGAAAATCTTGAATGGATTCCCTCGCATCCACATGGTGGTAGCTATGAGCTTGTGGAAGGATCAATTACGGATGGCGCACTCATCAGCCAGTTGCTGACGCGCCACCGCCCTTGTGCCATCATCAATTTTGCTGCTGAATCACATGTGGATAATTCTATTGAATCTCCGTCGCAATTCATGCATACCAACATCATCGGCACCTATACCATGCTGGAAGCAGCACGCCATTATTGGAATCATCTTGAAGCGGGCGAAAAAGACGCATTTCGTTTTATCCAAATCTCTACGGATGAGGTCTATGGATCATTAGGCGAAACGGGGAAGTTCCATGAAGAATATCCTATGCAGCCCAACTCCCCCTACTCCGCTTCTAAAGCAGCAGGGGATCATTTGGCACGCGCATGGTTTCACACTTACGGCTTGCCAACCATCATCACCAACTGCACCAATAATTATGGTCCGCGCCAATATCCTGAAAAACTCATCCCACTGATGATCCACCATGCGCTCGCTGGGAAAGATTTACCCATCTATGGCGATGGGCGCAATATCCGCGATTGGATTCATGTTGAAGATCATTGCATGGGCGTACTTCGCGCATTAACGCTCGGTACAGTCGGTGAAAGCTACGGCTTCGGAGGCAATGCAGAAAAAACCAATATGGATGTGGTGCATAATATATGCGATCTTCTCGATGAAATACGCCCACGCCCGCAAGGTGGATCATACCGTGAACAGATTCGTTTTGTGAAGGATCGCTTGGGGCATGATCGCCGTTATGCCATTGATGATAGCAAAGCGATCCGTGAACTCGGCTTTATGCGTTCCCATGATTTTGCCCATGGAATCCGCGCTACCATTGCATGGTATTTAGACAATCAAGCATGGTGTGAGAGCGTCACACGCGATGCAGCCCACAAGCGCGCCGCTTAACATTTGGATAAAAAGGAAATGTCGTGATGAAAGGAATTATTCTTGCTGGTGGATCGGGAACACGCCTTGCGCCTCTCACTCGGACGATGAGTAAGCAATTATTGCCTATTTACGACAAACCAATGATCTATTATCCGCTCTCGACTCTCATGCAAGCGGGCATTCGTGATATTCTTATCATTTCCACCCCACGCGATATTCCTATGATTCAAGCATTGCTTGGCGATGGTAGCAATCTTGGTATTTCCCTTAGCTATATCGAACAACCAAGCCCCGACGGTATTGCGCAAGCCTTTATTCTTGGTGCATCCTTTATCGGGTCAGAACCCGTATGTTTGATTCTTGGGGATAATATCTTCTATGGTCACACACTTGCGGAACAAACCATCAAGGCATCGCAATTAGGCACAGGTGCAACCGTTTTTGCCTATCAAGTGCATGATCCTGAGCGTTATGGTGTGGTGGAATTTGATGCCCACGGCAAGGCATTATCCATCGAAGAAAAACCGACACACCCCCGTTCTTCATGGGCGGTGACAGGCTTATATTTCTATGATAATGATGTGATTGAGATTGCTAAATCCCTCACGCCTTCGGCACGTGGTGAATTAGAAATCACCGATGTCAATAAAGCCTATATGGCGCAAGGATCATTAACCGTAGAGCTACTCGGGCGTGGTGTCGCATGGTTGGATACGGGAACTTTTGCTTCCTTGCTTGCAGCGGGGCAATTTGTCCATACGATTGAACAACGGCAGGGGCAAAAAATTGCCTGCATCGAAGAAATTGCCTACTTAAAAGGCTTCATCACAAAAGAGCAATTATTGACACTTGCAGAACAAACAGGGCAAGCGCGCAACCCAAGCAGTGGCACGTATGGCAGCTATCTCTATATGATCGCTGAAGATAATCAACCGCGTGGTCTATAGTGCTTTCATTATATAATTACCGATCAATCGGCAATTATATAATGGCAAATCTGCTCCCCCGCGTGCGGGGGAGCCAGTGAAGCAAGAATGTCTCAAAAGAAATCCGATGCTGAACCGTGGGGGCATTCTATTCACCCCCACCCAATCATATCTCATGAGGGGTGGCGAGGCTATAAACCTTCAATCACCACACATTGCGCTGCGGCAGAAAGCACCGCTGCAATACGGATAGTATGCTGTATCGCTTGTTTGCTTACACCTGCTTTTATCACTTCATGCACGTGCGCGTCCATACACATACCGCACCCATTAAGAGCAGAAACGGCAAGGCTCATAAGTTCAAAATCGACTTTTGCGATCCCCGGATTGCCAATGATGTTCATACGCAAATTAGCAGGCATCGTGCCATATTCCTTATCATTCACCAAATGCACGAAACGATAATAGACATTATTCATGCCCATAATAGTTGCCGCCGCTTTCGCTGCTACCACCATCGCCTCGTCCAATACGGATTGCGTTTCCGCAACAACGGCATCTATGATTGCTTTTTGCTTGGTAGCATAGGCTGCAGCAAGCGCAATGCCATGTGCTTGGGGCAAAGTCAAACCTGATAGGCTATCTTCTGCAAGAATTTTCGATAGGTTAATTTTAGTATCGCGGGCATAATCGGGAAAATCAGCGCGTAATGTTTCAATAGTCATAAAATACATCCTTCTTATGTTATGAACAAGGGAGACAAGCTCAAGACCCCCCTCCCTGCTTATATAGCACGTTTCGATAGGTTGGTTCTTGTTCAAAAACACGCCTATCGAAAATTCGTGCTATAAATCATATATTTTATAGCGCGAAATCACGATAGGTACGCTTATATCAACGTAACCAACCTATCGTGACGCGCTATAGTACAATCTATGCAGCAGTTGCTTCTTGTAAATCAATAGTTTCTTCACCTTTGCTCCAATTACATGGGCAAAGCTCATCACTTTGCAAGGCATCCAGCACGCGCAACACTTCCTTAGGATTACGACCTACTTTGAGGTCTGTCACCATAGAGAAGCGTACAATCCCTTGAGGATCGATAATGAATACAGCACGTTGCGCTACACCTGCATTTTTATCCAAAATACCAAGAGCAGCAGTCAATTCATGCTTATTATCCGCCAACATCGGGAATGGCAAATCACGCAATTCGTCTTGATGCTTACGCCACGCCCAATGGCAGAACTCACCATCGGTTGAACCTGTGAGAAGCTGTGCATCACGGTCTTGGAACTCACCGTTCAAGCGTGCAAACTCTGCAATCTCCGTTGGGCATACGAAGGTAAAATCTTTTGGATAAAAGAACATTACCAACCACTTCCCAGGATATGATTTGTCGGTCACATCGATAAACACATTATCAATCGTAATGTCTTTGAATGGCTTACCCGCCACGGCTTTGAGATTAAATGATGGGATTTTTTCACCAACACTGATAGTCATATGATGCTCCTTTAACGGCTTAAATTATCACTAAAGACATGCTTATTGCCCTGCCTTCTTGCTATATAATAGATTATCAGATCATTTACGAGTGCTTATGATGATTTTTTTTATCCTACGACGATATTTACAATTTTATTTGGCACAATAATCACTTTACGCACCGTTTGCCCTGCAAGATAGGGTTGCACCTTCTCACGTGCCAATGCCTCGCGCTCCACTTCTTCTTTCGGGGCATTATGCGCCACCTCGAACGTATCACGCAATTTACCATTAATTTGTACCGCAAGCGTTACCCGATCATCGAGCAATAAGGCAGGATCAGGGCGCAACCATGGCTCTTGTGCCACCAATGTACTATGCCCCATCACACGCCACATGCTTTCGGCTATATGCGGCATGAACGGTGCAATGAGGCGTGTGCATGTCTCCATACCAAAACGATAGGCTGCATCATGCGTCGGCACGGTTGCCACCGCATTAGAAAGCTCACGGATAAGCGCGACCGCCTTGTTAAAGGCAAATTGCTCAATCGCATGGGTGACTTGGGCAATCGTTTTATGGACAAGGCGTATAATCTGTTGTGCCTCATGTGAATCACTCTGTATCATGACCTCATGCGCTGCTACCGCACGCGCCATCCGCCACAAACGATGCACATAGCGCGATGCACCTTCAATGCCACTATCTGTCCATTCTAAATCGCGATCAGGGGGGGAATCAGACATCATAAATAAGCGTGCCGTATCCGCACCATACATCGAAATCATCGATCGCGGATCAACGGTATTATGTTTGGACTTACTCATTTTTTCACTACGCCCAACCGTGACCACTTCCCCCGTTTCGCGCACGATCATCGTGCCTTGCGCATCACGGGTAATCTGCTCAGGATATAACCATGCGCCCGATGGCGACTTATAGGTTTCGTGCGTGACCATCCCTTGCGTAATCAACTGGGTGAACGGCTCAGATACGCTTACATAGCCACAATCGCGCAATGCTTTAGTGAAAAAGCGTGCATAGAGCAAATGCAACACGGCATGTTCGATCCCGCCAATATAGCAATCCACAGGCAAAAAGCGATCAGCCGCTTCCTTATCAATACCCTTTGCCGCGTGCGGATTGCAATAACGCGCAAAATACCATGAGGATTCAAAGAACGTATCAAACGTATCCGTCTCACGCCGTGCAGGCTTGCCACATTTCGGGCAATCCACATGCTTCCATGTCGGATGATGATCTAAAGGATTGCCTGCTTTATCAAAGGTGACATCATAGGGAAGTTCAACGGGTAATTGATCTTCAGGCACAGGCACTATGCCACAATCATCGCAATGGATAATCGGGATAGGGCATCCCCAATAACGCTGCCGTGAAATGCCCCAATCCCGCAAACGGTAATTGACACATCCCTCGCCTACTCCCATCGCTTCGAGTTTAGCAATCGCCACACTCTTGGCATCTTTTGTTGGCAAACCATCCAAAAATTCTGAATGGATCATGATGCCGTCCCCCGTATAAGCCACATCATTAATAGGAGTATCCGATGCAACAACGGGCGTGACGGAGAGTTTATAGCGACGTGCAAAATCTAAATCACGTTGATCATGAGCAGGGCAACCAAACACCGCGCCCGTGCCGTAATCCATCAGCACAAAATTAGCCGCATAGACGGGATATAGTTTACCATCAAATGGATTGCGGACTTTAATCCCCGTATCTACGCCTTTTTTCTCAGCTTTTTCTATGGCTTCTTCGCTCGTGCCAAGTTGCGCACATTCTTTGATGAATGTTGCCAATTCAGGATGATGCGGCGCTAACAGCTCCGCTAAGGGATGATTTGCGGAAATGGCAAGAAAACTCATACCGAACAAGGTATCTGGGCGGGTGGAATACACCGATATTTTCTGCAAAGATTCGGGAAGTTGCTCCCCGTTCGTGACCTCAAAATGAATATACGCTCCTTCAGAACGTCCAATCCAATGGTGTTGCATCAGGCGTACTTTATCTGGCCATGCTTCTAAGCTCTGCGTACCTTCTAATAATTCCTGCGCATAATCCGTAATACGCAAAAACCACTGATTAAGCGTGCGACGCTCCACAGGTGCGCCCGAACGCCAACCTTTGCCATCCACCACTTGTTCATTCGCAAGCACCGTATGATCCACGGGATCCCAATTCACCAAGGATTCTTTGCGGTAGGCAAGCCCTTTTTCTAAAAACTGCAAGAAAAACCGTTGCTCATGCACATAATAATCAGGGCTGCACGTTGTCACCTCACGCGACCAATCATAGGATAGACCAATCGATTTTAATTGTTCACGCATGGTAGCGATATTCTGATACGTCCAATCAGCAGGATGCACCCCACGCAAGATTGCGGCATTTTCTGCGGGTAATCCAAAGGAATCCCACCCCATAGGATAGAGTACATTTGCCCCAAGCGATCGACGGAAGCGCGCCGTAACATCCCCAAGCGTATAATTACGCACATGCCCCATATGGATATTGCCCGAAGGATAGGGAAACATTTCCAGCACATAATAATCAGGGCGATCACTCTGCACATCCGTGTGTGTGGTGAAACATCCCGCTTGCTCCCACTGCGCTTGCCAATAGGCTTCTGCCTGCTGCGGGTTATAGGTTTCATGCTGTAAAAAATCATCGGATATGGGCATATTATTCATGGTTAGTGTTATGCAATGCTTGCGTGTAGGATGCAAGAAAAAACACTATCATACAACAAAAAAGAGGGTTGAGTTATACAACACAGCGAAAAGAGCATCCCCCTTCTCCCACCCCTAAATTATCCTTGCACTACGGAACAATCATAGGTATGCGTTGCAAATGCGCCACCGATCATCATATGCTCTATCGAACGCGCCAAACCGTTCGTGCCACTAATATGCACCAAAGTAGCGCATAACGTCCCCTCCCCCCCCGCTGGCTGCAACCGAGTTTTGCGCATTTTCATGGTAAAATTGCCTAGGGATGTTTCTGGATCAAAACCTATAATACTATTATGATAATCACCGCACATACCTGTATCCGTATGATATGCCGTACCTCGCGCTAAAATACGCGCATCGCTTGTGGGTACATGGGTATGGCTACCGACAACCGCACTCACCCGCCCATCAAGATACACTCCCATCGCATTTTTTTCGGCCGTTGCCTCAGCGTGCATATCCACAATAATCGCATCAATATTATAACCTAAACGATGATGGGTGAGGATCTTATCGGCAGCACTAAAGGGAGAATCAAGATATTCTTTATGAAAAATTTGCCCAAGCAAATGCAGCACGCCAATACGTTTCCCCTTAGAGGTTTCAAGGATAAACCAGCCCTTACCATTTGTTTTTTCAGGGAAATTATGTGGGCGTAATAAGCGCGGTTCATAATTGAGGTAATGATGCGTATCTTTTTGATCCCACACATGATCGCCCCCCGTGAGGACATCCACTCCTGCGGCAAAAAGTTCCTTACACAAATCAGGCGTAACTCCGAAACCACCCGAGACATTATCCGCACTCGCAATCACCATATCTATATCATGCGAAATACGTAGCTTAGGGACATAATGCACCACCGCATCTTTGCCAGCGCGCCCCACAATATCGCCACAAAATAAGATACGTAAATCGCCATATTGGCGCGAGATACTCGGTTGATAATTCATGGAGTGATGACCTCTGTTTCCGTGATAATATGATGCACACGCTGATCATGCGCCTCCATGGGTATGTTATGCACCTCTTGACACGAAAAAGCAACCCCTATGCGGATAATCTGCGGATGACGCGCTAAATATTGATCATAATAGCCTTTACCGTACCCCAAACGCGCCCCACTACGATCAAATCCTAGCAAAGGCACGATACAAAGATGCGGTATCACCTGTACAGACTCAGGCTCGGGCTGCATCACCCCAAATGCCCCTTCAATGAGTGTGGTCTGTGGATTCCATTCATGCATGTGCATGATGCCTCCGTGCGTGCTTGGCAAAGCATAATGATAGCATGGCAAAAGCGCACGCACGCCCAAAATATTCACCTCACTTTTTATCGGATGATATAATGCCACCACTAATGATGGCTGATGCATATGCTGCACTAATGCTACCATATGTTCAAGAATGTGCAACTGCGCAACAACTCGATCATCCGCATCCAGATTATCCCTTAGGGATTGTATTTTATGACGAAGCATTGTTTTATTCATGCGCGTTCTATGCCAAAAACTAAAGTGATCCGTACCTATAGCGCGTTGCAATAGGTTGAATATAACACTATATCCAACCTATTGCAAAGTCGCGCTATAACCATATGATTTATAGTACAAATATTTGATAGGTTTATTATTTTTTTAAGAACAAACCTATCAAAATGTGCTATAAAACATCATCTAATATATCGTAATACTCCTCATAGGCAATGGATAAGTATTTCCGCATTGCTTTTTACGTTGCTCTCACATACACTTTAGCGCATATGGAATCATTAGCTCATCACACCCACGCCCTCACTGGTCTTTTAGTGCAGCTTTTGTTATTTTTTGGCATTGCTGGTCTTGTCGTGCCTTCTTTGCAAAGAATGCGTGTGACTCCTGTGATTGGCTATCTCTTATCAGGCATTATTGTTGGTCCTTTTGGGTTAGGGCAATGGGCTGATGAACATAGTCTGTTGCGCTATGTTACCATCAATAATACCAATACGGTGCATCTTATTGGTGAGCTTGGGGTGATCACCATGCTCTTTATGATTGGCTTGGAGCTTTCTTTTCAACGCCTCAAAGAACTCAAAAATTATGTGCTTGGTCTGGGCAGTGCGCAAATTATCTTAACGGGAGCTGTCATTGCATCCATTACCTATGCGTTCACACAGAATATGGCAATGGCGATTTTACTTGGTGCATCCATGGCACTTTCATCGACCGCCATCGTGATGCAAATGCTGCAAGAATATCATTTGAGCAATCGTGATATAGGAAGTTTATGCTTCTCCATCTTATTGATGCAAGATTTAGCGGTTGTCCCCATCTTGGTACTCGCTAGTGCCTTCACGGGCGATTCGGATATGAGTATCCCTCTGCTTTTAATTCAATCTTTATTGATTGGGGTTGCAGCCGTGACGGGTATTTATATCGTAGGACGCGTTGCGATGCGCCCCTTATTGCGCGTATTAAGCGTCACACGTAGCCCCGAATGGTTGATGGCATTTGTCTTGTTCATCGTGATAGCCTCGGCAAGCGTCACGCATTATGCAGGCTTATCTGCTGCTCTTGGGGCATTTTTAGCAGGCTTATTAATTGCGGAAACGGATTGCGTTCATGCGGTTGAAGTCATTATGGAACCTCTCAAAGGCTTATTACTAGGCATATTTTTCCTCTATATCGGCATGATGATTGACCTAAGCGAAATATGGCGCACTCCCGTCATGCTCTCATTGGCAGTGGCTGGTATTTTCCTTATTAAAACCATCATCTTATTCCCGCTATGTCGTGCTTTCCATGTGCCAAGCAAGCGCGCTATTGAAGCCTCGATGATGCTTTCACAACCCGGTGAATTTGCCTTCTTGATCTTAGGGCTTGCAGCAGCTACAGGGATGATGCCACGCGCTGATGTGCAATTCTTTTTGCTTGTCACCGCCATTGCTATGGCAATGACACCCTTCATGTTTAAGTTTGCCCCATGGGTGAGTGGATGGCTTGAACAACATTCCTTAGGGGGGGATGATATACCTCCGCCACCCGTGGAAGGTAAGGTACTCATTGCAGGTTTTGGGCGTATGGGGCGCAAAATTGCTGATACACTAGAATCGCAACATATCCCCTATATCGCTGTTGAATATAACTTACAATTAGTGCGAGAATGGAAAAAGAAAGGCTATAATGTGCTTTATGGTGATGCTACCCAAGGGGTATTATGGCATTCTGTCGGAGCGCAATATGCAAGTGCTATGGTGGTAACGGTTGATAATTACGCAGCATCTGAGAAAATACTCTCCGCCGTGCATCGTGAATGGCCACTCATGCCTACCATCATGCGCGCTCGGGATGTGTGCGATACACAGCATTTCTATAGTTTAGGCGCAGCGCATGTTGTGCCTGAATTAGAAGAATCAAGCCGCCAACTTGCACAAGCCTTGCTCGAACATATGGGTATGCGCCCTGAAGAAGCGTTTGAAGCATTGCGCATTGAACGCCAATATGAGGCATATACTCCTGTTTCAACGCATGATTAATAAGAAATGTTACCACATGTGCGTAAACTCTAATTCACAGGCAGAATCAGTAAATGACAGATTATATCTGAAATTTGCAGCCGGCGTTGTGCCACTTGCAGGAAGGGTATTGCAATTCACTCCATCCCGTTCACGAGTGATGACATTCCCCACTCCCGGCAATCCATCATCTATTTTTCTATCTATTCCATATGCTTCTGCGGGAGTAAGAAAGTTAAAATCGGCATCGTTTTTATAAAATACCAGCGTATTGCCATGCGCGCCTTCAAATGTCCCCATGTCTGTAATGGGTACAATATAATTATTAAAAAAGGGCGGTATATAGGCTTGCGGGTGAAGATAAAGGTTGTTCCCGCCTTTACTCACGAAAAACTCTCCCTTTCTACCCCATCCTGTGAACACGCCATTAAAGCGTCCTTCAATCAAACCTGCATTCGATAAATGTTGCCAAAATAATTGCCCCTCAATATTAGAACCAACAACGGGCGCAACATGATGTACGATGCCATCACCATTGCCATTGCATGTTTGCGTTCCTGTTGCCCCACTTGCCCCCACGCCAAAATTGTTGCATGTTCCGACCGGCATAGTCCCCCAAAGTGCTGTTGCATTATGCATATCCCCCGGCAAGCCATCATATTTTTCAACAAACACCCCTACCGCTGTTTGCACATGTTCTTTTTCCCGTAAGATATTTCTTAGTTCTGCTGCGCGTATGAGATGTTGTCCCGCAAGTATGCTTCCCGCGAGCAAGCCAAGTATGACGAGGACAATAGACAGCTCTATGAGACTAAATCCTAAACTCTGCTTATTAAGCCGTGGGCTGCGTATTAATATCATCCATATACTCCTATTGCGCCATCATTATCATATCCACCTACACGGCACATTTTTTATTATATATACGAAATAACAAATTACTGTTAATCACCAAAGCTGAGTTTTATGCAGAATTCTCACCGCAAAAAAAGCCCACACAAAGAATTCACTCTCTGTATGGGCTTTCCATGCTTAGGCTATAGCACATTTCAGTAGGGTTGCTCTTAAAAAAGAACCAAGCTATCGAAACGTGCTATACATCATAAAACTATAGCGCGACCTAGCCGATAGGTTCTTTAACGAACCTATCGCTACGCGCTATAGATAAGTTACGCGGACGCTCCTGCGCCTTCCGCATTTTTATTATCTGTTGTGATATGTGACGGTTTGCGATCATGCACCAAAATCGGAGCAACGCCATTCGTCACCACTTCATGATTAATGAGGACTTCTGAAATCTCATCACTATCAGGCACAGAATACATCAGATCAAGCAATGTTTCTTCCAAGATGGCACGTAACCCACGCGCACCGGTTTTACGCACAATCGCCTTATCCCCAATCGCTTTGAGTGCTTCATCGGTAAATGTCAATTTCACATGCTCAATATCAAAGAGTTTTTGATATTGCTTCACCAGTGCATTTTTTGGCTCAGTCAAAATACGCACCAATGCCTCATTATCCAAATCTTCCAACGTTGCAATCACAGGTAAACGACCGATAAATTCAGGAATTAGACCGAACTTCAACAAATCTTCAGGTTCGACTTTCGCAAGCAACTCGCCCACGCCCTCATCTGTTTCCGCACGTACATCTGCACCAAAACCAATCGATGTGCCTTTACCGCGTTGGGCAATGATTTTATGCAAGCCTGCAAACGCACCACCACATATAAACAAGATGTTGGATGTATCCACTTGCAAAAATTCTTGTTGTGGATGTTTGCGCCCGCCTTGCGGTGGCACAGAGGCAACTGTTCCTTCCATGATTTTGAGAAGTGCTTGCTGCACACCTTCACCCGACACGTCACGCGTGATGGATGGGTTATCCGATTTACGCGATATTTTATCGACTTCGTCAATATAAACAATACCACGTTGCGCACGTTCCACATTATAATCCGCAGCTTGCAGCAAGCGCAAGATAATGTTTTCAACATCTTCCCCAACATAACCCGCTTCTGTGAGAGTTGTTGCATCTGCCATCGTGAACGGCACATCCAAGATTTTTGCCAAGGTCTGTGCAAGCAATGTTTTCCCGCATCCTGTTGGTCCAAGAAGCAAAATATTGGATTTCGCCAATTCTACATCCGCACCTTTTTCCATCATATTGACGCGCTTATAATGGTTATACACCGCAACCGCCAAGACGCGCTTTGCAGATTTTTGCCCAATCACATATTGATCAAGGAAGCTCAAAATCTCAGAAGGCTTCGGCGTGCGATTATCATCATGATCGACAATGCTCTTATCTGCCGTTCGGATAATATCCATGCACAGCTCAACGCACTCATCGCAGATAAAAACAGTTGGCCCTGCAATAAGTTTTCGCACCTCATGCTCACTTTTTCCACAAAAAGAGCAATAACGGGTATTTTTAGTTTCTTTGGTTGTTTTTGTCATAATGATCGCTTTGTTTGAACTAACACACTTCATCGAAGCACCACGGAATGTGGCAACTACACTTTTATATAAGCTATACGCTCCATGTTCGCAAGCATTCTCCTCTCATCTCAAGACACAAAACAACGATAAAATGCACATTTCGATAGAAGCGTTACATTTTTGTGGTGAAATAAGCGAACTAGGCATTTTTTACTTAGTTTGCAGGTGAACGATCTATTGACCATGGAATTACATAAAGTTAATAGTGCTTTTTCTGCACATGTGATGTGACATTTTAGGCTAAATTTTATGTGCCATCTTTGAAAAATGGGCAAAGAAGGCAAAATTTTCCTAAGTTCCGATTGCGGTAGTCTCCGCCTTTTGTTCTAATGTATGTAAGAGACATTTTATATACCTAATAGATTATTCCCTTCCCCCTTAGTACCACATACCGTGTGCTAAGCAGAAAATATATTATTGAAATTAGAGGATTTTATGAATACACTCGTTCAATCATTTGGTGATGTTAGCAAACTCAAAATTGGTGCAATGATTGCAGTTTCTGTTTTGATGATTGCCTTTTTTGTGCTTCTTGCGACCAATGCAACCTCCCCTTCTATGGCTCCTATCTATACGAATCTTTCATTGGAAGATAGCTCAGAGATTGTTGCGGAATTGGAACAGATGGGTGTACCCTATGATCTCAGCGTCGGCGGCAAACAGATTTTAGTTGCTGGCGATAAAGTGGAAGAATTGCGCGTAAAAATGGCAGGCAAAGGGCTTCCAAGCGATGGTTCTGGCATGGGCTACGAGATTTTTGACAATACCGATGCCATGGGAACATCTAATTTCATTCTCAATGTCAATAAAGTGCGGGCATTGGAAGGCGAATTAGCGCGTACCATTGGTTCAATTAAAAAGATCAATTCTGCGCGTGTGCATTTAGTCATTCCGAAGCGTGAATTATTTACCCGTGAACGTCGTGAACCCACTGCATCGGTTGTCTTAAACATCCGTGGCAACCAAGAATTGGATAAGCAAGAAATTGCTGCCATTCAACATTTAGTTGCAACCAGCGTGACAGGATTAAAACCAACACGCATTACGATTGTTGATGATCAAGGAAGAATGTTGGCACGTGGCGTTGAAGATGAGAATGATCCTGAACTGATTGCCTCCAAAGCGCAAGATTACCGTGCCAATTTTGAGAAAAAACTTGAACAAACCATCCTTGCCTTGCTTGAGCGTTCTGTGGGTGTTGATAAAGCACAAGTTGAGGTGAATGCAGATATTGATTTTGATCGCATTGTTACCAATGAAGAACTCTATGATCCTGAAGGGCAAGTGGCGCGTTCCGTACAAAGCATCGAAGAAGTGGAACAAGAGCAAGAAAAAGACCTCAAAGAAGATGTTTCTGTGCAGAATAATCTTCCCGATCAAGACCCGCAAAATGCAGGTTCAAACAATTCCCGCAATTTGCAACGTACCGATGAAACAACCAACTTTGAAATTTCTAAAACAGTACGCAATCACATTAAAGAGACAGGCAATGTCAAACGTTTAAGTGTGGCTGTATTGGTGGATGGTGTGTACACCACCAATGAAGAGGGCGTCACAACCTATGCCCCACGCAGCGAAGAAGAACTTGCAAAATTAGAAACATTGGTACGTTCCTCTGTCGGCTATGATGCGAATCGTGGTGATGTTGTTGAAGTCGTCAATATGGAGTTTGCAGGAACTGTCAAACCAGAGGAAGAATCTCCGTTTGATTGGTTGATGCGTGACTTTAATTCTGTGGTACAGACTTTAGTATTAGCAGGTATCGCGCTTCTTGTGATTCTGCAAGTCATCAAACCATTAGTGAACAAAGCCATTGCGCAAACATCAGAAGAAGATGAAGATGATGAAGAATTGCAACGCTTGCTTGCTTCTTCAGGGATTGCAGGGCAGTTGGCTGACCTCACGGGCGATGATGATGATAGCCTCATCTCGATTGATAAAATTGCAGGTGGCGTGAAATCTTCCGTCTATCGTAAAATTAATGAGCTTCTTGAGCATCACCCAGAAGAAAGTTTGGGAGTTCTTCGTTCATGGGCGTTTGAAGTCAATGATTAATTAACTCTTTTGTGATGAATAGCACGTTATAATAAGCATACGATTTTATTCGTATGATGAACAACAACACGGCAAACAATGCTAAACAGGTGAGTTTTAACTATGGCTAAGACAATTACCAAAGATGATTATCGCACCCTTACAGGGTTACAAAAGACCGCTATTCTTCTTATGTCCGCAGGTGAAGAAAGTATTTCCAAACTTTTTAGCATGATGGATGATGAGGAAATAAAGGATATTTCCAACGCCATGGCAAATCTTGGCAAGGTCGATTCGGAATGCGTGGAACGCTTATTCCTTGAATTTAGCGAAGAAATGAGTGCCGCAGGTGTCTTGATTGGATCATATGATTCTACCCAACGCCTTCTCACCAAAGCACTTGGGCGCGAGCGTGTTGATTCTATTATGGATGAGATTCGTGGTCCTGCTGGTCGTACCACATGGGATAAACTTGCTAATGTCAATGAGGAAGTGCTTGCCGCATTCCTCAAAAACGAATATCCACAAACCATCGCACTTATTATATCAAAGATTCGTCCTGATCATGCTGCTAAAGTATTGAGTGTACTTCCTGAAGAATTAGCAGTGGAAGTCATCAATCGTATGTTGACAATGGATTCCGTGAAGAAAGAAGTCATTGAGGGGATTGAAC
The DNA here is from genome assembly GCA_004293935.1 of Alphaproteobacteria bacterium. Taxonomy (GTDB): domain Bacteria; phylum Pseudomonadota; class Alphaproteobacteria; order Rickettsiales; family UBA998; genus RDZH01. Next base: position 44,214 of record RDZH01000016.1, read on the forward strand.
GCACCTTGCGTCATGAATTTATGAGCAATATCGCAAAAACGCAACGTCGTGATAGCTATGAAATGATGGCGGATATTTTCAATAATTTTGATCGCGCCACCGAAGGGCGGTTTATGTCGCACCTTGAACATGAAACCCCTGAATCCGCTGAGCGCATCCGCAATTTGATGTTCACGTTTGAAGATTTGATCAAAATCGATATGTCGGGCATTCAAACCGTATTGCGTAATTTAGATAAAGAAAAACTTGCGCTTGCACTCAAAGGGGCATCCGATGAGTTAAAAGAATTGTTCTTCAAAAACATGTCGGAACGTGCTTCTAAAATCTTGCTTGAAGATATGGAATCGATGGGGCCAGTACGCTTAAAAGATGTCGATGAAGCGCAAATGTATGTCGTGAATGTCGCCAAAGAATTATCAAATAAAGGAGAGATTACGATTGCTGAAGCCGGTGGCGAAGAGCAGTTGGTCTATTAATGCCTATGTCACATTTAGCACAAAGTATGTTTATGCAACCCAAACCTCCCACTCCTATCAAACGGTTTGATTTCTTTAATCTTCGGGATTTCACCTCTCCCACCCGTGAGCCGTTGCTCATTACCGAACAGATTGTTGAACAAGCCGCTCCGCCACCGCCTCCACCTCCTCCAACATTCTCAGAAGAACAATTAGAACGTGTCAAAACAGAATCCTATGCCGCAGGTATTGCCGAAGGAATGCGTCAGGCAGAACATCAAAGTGCGCAAACACAGATTGAAACAGAGCAGAATCATCTACGCATGATGAACCAGCTTGCTACAGCATTGGCAGGAGCATCGGAGCATTTTTCACAGCACGTACAAAGCCAACATCAGCAATTATTAGCTTTGGCAACGGGTCTCTCGGTAAAACTCGCTGCCCATGCTTTGATGGAAAATTATGAAACAGTTCTTGAACGCATGTTGCACGATACACTCCCCTCATTGCTTTCTATGCCAAGCCTACAAATTATTGTGCATGAAAGCGCGCAAGAAGCAACACACGGCATGATGCGTCGCCTTGCGGAAGAATATGGCTATCAAGGAACATATCAGATTACCACCTCAATCACGATGTTGGCGGGAGATATGCGCATAGAATGGATGCATGGCACTGCGGATCGTAGCTTAGAGCAAATGATCGAATCCGTTGCTTCTGTATTGCCACTTCCCAATATTCGTATTCCCGAACCCATTATGCCGATTCGTGTGCGCAGTGACCTTCCTCGAGAAGAATCCTATCTGCACGAAACCAGCACAGACGAACATACGCATCCCGCGAGTGACCTGCATCAACGTATGCTTGCCTTACGGGCGCGTAAAACATCAACATAACCCCTTCACCATCATTATATTAAGGAGTAATTTATGGCAGATTTTGATCAATTAGCAGGTGATTTGCTGGATGCAGACGATAATCTATCGCTCGATGCGGTGCAGGATATTCCTGTGCAGGTATCCGTTGTGCTTGGTAAAGCCACGATGCAGGTGCAGCAGTTGCTAAAATTGGGGCGCGGTGCTGTGATTGAGCTAAACAAAAAAATCGGTGAACCAGTTGATATTTATATCAATTCACGCTTAGTCGCACGCGGTGAAGTCGTTGTTGTGGAAGATCGTGTAGGCGTGACGATGACGGAAATCATCAAAGGGGATAAAAAATAATCTCTACAGTTTGTACCATTTATCTAATAAGGAATGATAGCCATGCGCGTTATGATCGTTGGAACTATGCACCCGCAGCTTAGTGCTGCCACCACCATTGCGGCAGCGCGAGGAGCAAAAGTAACGCATTGTGTTGATACCGCCACCGCCCTTAATGCGCTGTGTGATGGTAAGGGCGCAGATATGATTATGGTTGATGTCCATGAAGATATTGCCAGCTTCATTCATGCCCTACGCTCTGAACGCATTGCCGCCCCTGTCATTGCATGTGGGGCAGTCCATGACAAAGAGGCAGCAGTGAATGCCATTCGGGCGGGAGCAAAAGAATATATCCCCCTTCCCCCTGATGAAGATTTAATTGCCGCCGTGTTGGAATCCTACGCGCAAGAACAACATTCCGTCTTGTTCCGTTCGGATGTCATGAAAAGCATCATCACGATGGCGGATCAAGTCGCTAAATCTGATGCTTCTGTCTTGATTACGGGTGATTCTGGTACAGGAAAAGAAGTCATTGCGCACTATCTTCATGCCCAAAGTCGACGCACAGAACGCCCGTTTATTTCCGTGAATTGTGCTGCTATTCCTGAGAATTTACTTGAATCGGAATTATTTGGTCATGAAAAAGGAGCATTTACAGGCGCGCTGAATCGTCGCGTCGGTAAATTTGAAGAGGCAGATAGGGGGACGTTGCTCCTTGATGAAATTAGCGAGATGGATCTGCGCTTGCAGGCTAAATTACTCCGTGCCTTACAAGAGCGTGAAATTGATCGCGTGGGTGGTACAAAGCCTGTTAAAATTGATATTCGTGTCATTGCCACTTCCAACCGTAATATGCTGGATGCGATCCGCAAAGGAACATTCCGTGAAGATTTATATTATCGTCTTAATGTGATTCATCTGATGTTGCCACCATTGCGCGAACGCGGAGAAGATACCTTAGTCCTTGCCGAGCATTTTATTCAGAAATACTCCCAAAATAACGGTATCAAAGCGCGCTTATTAACAGATGCTGCCAAAGATAAATTGCTCGCCTATCATTGGCCGGGCAATGTCCGTGAATTAGAAAACACCATGCATCGCGCCGTGCTTATGGCACGTGGTGATGAGATTGACCATGATGCACTGCAACTTGTTTCGGCAACTTTGATTCCTTTTCCGCAACCTGCACCAAAGACAGCCCCCATCAATGATGAGGATGACGACTCTCCCGATGTTGGCAATTTAGTCGGACGCACGGTAGCAGAAGTCGAAAAAGAATTGATTTTGCAAACACTGGATCATTGCCTTGGCAACCGCACCCACGCTGCGAATATTTTAGGTATTTCCATTCGCACCTTGCGTAATAAATTGCGCCTCTATGAAGGCATAGATTTTCATCCCACTATGATGCATGAATAAGTAGGAACAAATTATGGCATCCCCCGCACGCACTGCTGCTCCACAAAATTTTACCATGAATCGTGCCAAGGGCGCGTTCAATTCCGCCATACGGCGTAAAGATATATTCTTTGCTCTTGCTGTGGTTGGCATCCTCGTGATTTTAATGGTTCCCGTTCCCCCCATGTTGCTGGATTTATTGCTTGGCATTTCCATCACGCTTTCCGTGTTGATTTTAATGACGGTATTATTCGTGGAAAAACCGCTTGGACTCAGTTCATTCCCCACGATTCTCCTTCTTGCCACCATGTTACGCCTATCCTTAAACATTGCTTCCACACGATTAATTTTAACCGAAGGGCATTCAGGCACGGCATCAGCGGGGCAAGTGATTGAAGCATTCGGTCATTATGTGATGGGCGGACAGCTTGGCATTGGTATCATTATTTTCTGTATTCTCACCATCATCAATTTTGTGGTGATTACCAAAGGTTCGGGGCGTATTGCAGAAGTATCGGCACGTTTTAGCTTAGACGCTATGCCGGGAAAACAAATGGCGATTGATGCCGATCTTTCTGCAGGATTGATCGATGAGGATCAAGCGAAAGAACGCCGTCGTGATTTGGAAGATGAAAGCACATTTTATGGTTCTATGGATGGTGCATCGAAGTTTGTACGCGGTGATGCCGTAGCAGGTTTGCTTATTACGGGATTCAATTTGATTGGGGGGATCACTATTGGGATCATGACCCACAATCTAAGTTTCAGCGAAGCATCCGAGACCTATACGATCCTTACTATCGGAGACGGACTCGTATCACAAATCCCTGCCCTTATCGTATCCACGGCAGCGGGTATGTTGGTAACCAAAGCAGGGGTGCGCGGTTCATCCGAAAAAGCGGTACTTGGGCAGTTGCAAGAATTCCCTGCTGCTTTAGGCTTGACTTCGTTCTTGGCTTTTGTCATTGGAACGTTACCGGGTATGCCAGCAGCACCTTTCTTCGCGCTTGCTGCGATCTTAGCATATATTACCTATGTGCAGTTAAAAATCAAAAAAGAGGGCAAAGCCGCACAACAAAATCAAGGCGCGACCAAACGTATTGGCGGTGGCGCGGGCGGTGGGCTTATCGCTGCAGGTGGAGATGGCTCACAAGCAGACGGCGCGCACGCAGGATCAGCCAGTGAGAATATGGCAACCATCTTGCAAATTGATACGATTCGCCTTGAGTTAGGTTATGGCTTATTGCCACTCATCAACTATCAAAAAGGGCATCGCTTAACCGAGCAAATCAAAGCCTTACGCAAACAAGTTGCCCGTGATCTTGGGTTAATTATGCCCTCCGTGCGTATTCAAGATAATATGCAGCTTCCTGCTAATACGTATGTTTTGAAAGTCAAAGAAATGGAAGCAGCACGTGGGGTGATTCGCCCTGATATGTTGTTGGTGATGGATCCGAGTGGCAATAAAATCACCCTCCCCGGTGAAGAAACGGTTGAACCTACCTTCGGTTTACCCGCCATGTGGATTACCGATCAATATCGTGAAGAAGCCTTATTCCGCAATTTAACGGTCGTTGATCCGCCCACCGTCATCACGACGCACCTTACGGAAGTGATTAAAGAAAATATTTCCGATCTACTTTCTTATACAGAAACACAAAAACTTCTGGATGAGCAAGGCAAGGATCAGCAAAAATTGATTGCAGAAACTATTCCATCGCAAATATCCGTCAGTGGCGTACAACGCATCTTGCAAAATCTTCTGCGTGAGCATGTATCCATCCGTGATATACCTGCTATCTTGGAAGCGATTGCTGAATCTTCTGCCAACAATCAAAACCTCACCTTGATCACGGAGCATGTGCGCGCCCGCTTGTCGCGTCAGATATGTTTCTCAACGCTTGATCATGAAGGATTGATGCCCGTACTCGCCATGTCGCCACAATGGGAACAAATCTTTGTGGATTCCCTCAGTGGGGAGAATGGTGAAAAACATGTACGCATGGCACCGAGCAAGATTCAAGAATTCATGACGAGTGTGCGCACCACTTTTGATAAACATTCGATGCAAGGGCATAATCCAGTGCTGTTGGTAAGCCCTGTGATTCGCCCCTATGTGCGTTCCGTGATTGAGCGTTTTCGCCCTAACACCACGGTATTGTCACAAAATGAGGTACATCCGCGTGTACGCTTAAAAACGCTTGGGCAACTCTAATATAAGGAAGATATTTCTGTGAAAATGCGCAATTTTACTGCGAGTACCATTACTCTTGCTATTGAGCAGGTACGCGAAACATTAGGGGAAGATGCCATCATTCTTTCCACACGTCACGACCCTGAGCATGGGGTGCATGTCACTGCTGCGTGCGATGATCGCATCAATGATGATGATGATGATGATACCCACCCCGCAACGCAACAATGGTTTACGGCACTCAATGCCAAGCACACTGATGTCGTTCCCATTAATCCACAGCATGAAGAGCCTCCAGAGAAACCTTCTGTGCGCGAACATCCCTTTGCCCATTTTGAATATGTACCACCACCGAGTGATAATATAGCGAATGATGTCCGTGCGGAAACTATCTATTCAGGGGAAGTGCAGCCAGAGATTGTAGCGTCCATTTCGCAAATTCTGCACTATCATGGTGTGGATAATGTGACCATGCAGCATATGATGCGCACACTCTCTAGCTTAAGCCAACTTGATATACAAACACATCCGCATTATTCCAGCATGGCGGAGCGTTGGATGGATGCTCTCATGGCAGCAAGTTTTCCTCCGCTTCCCCTGCCTTTGCGTCATGATAGCGGACGTTATTTATTCATCGGCGCATCGGGCGTTGGCAAAACACTCACGACCGCGAAAATAGCTTCCTATTGTGTTAAACATCGCCGCCCCGTGCATGTCATTAGCACCGATAATAAACGTGCAGGTGGCGTAGAACAGCTCGCTGCTATCACGGATATTTTAGGGATCACGCTGCAAGTAGCGGATAATAAACTAGCTCTTGCACGTATGCTTTCTGATATTCCTCTAGCGGAGACGGTACTCATCGATAGTTCGGGGATTAATCCTTATGATGTCTATGAAGTGCGGGAGCTTGGGCATTATACCCACATGATCGAAGTCACGCCCATTTTAGTGATGCCCGCAGGTACAGACCCTTATGAAGCTCCACATCATGCGCGTGCCTTTGCTGATTTAGGCGCGAAACATGCGATTGTCACCCGTATTGATACGGCGCGTCGTTTTGGTAGCATCTTAAACGCAGCATACGCGGCAAAGTTGCAATTTTCGCATATGACCGCAAGCGAAAAGATTTTAGGTAGTCTTGATGTATGCAGTTCTGAATATTTAACGAGATTGATTATGGACTATCCGTGCGAATCATAGTATAGTCTGTTTAATTTTGATACATATTTTACCCCTAAAAGAGTTTTTCACTTCCATGTTCACGTCTCAAGAACCAAGCAAAAATAATATCATTGCGATCGCTTCAGGTAAAGGCGGGGTTGGAAAGACGTGGCTATCCATTACACTTGCCCATTTATTTACCCGTTCAGGACGGCGTATCTTACTCATTGATGGGGATATTGGGCTTGCGAATGTTGATGTGCAGCTTGGGATTGCTCCTACTAAAGATTTAACCGATGTGTTACGTCATCAACTGCCTTTGAAAGATGCTATCACGCACTATCATGTAGGTTTTGATGTCATTGCGGGACGATCAGGTTCAACCAGCCTTGCCAATCTATCCCCCGAAAAATTATTGGGACTCAAGAAAGACATCCACAATATTGCCCATCATTATGATTATGTGATCTTGGATCTTGGTGCAGGCATTGAGCATTATGTGCAGTTTCTTGCATCCCTCGCGGCGCGGTGCGTTGTTGTACTCACCGATGAACCTACCTCCCTCACCGATGCCTATGCCTTTGTGAAATTATGCTCTACTAAATTGAACAAAACGGAATTATCCGTTGTGGTGAATCAGGCTGCGACCCAAAAAGATGGTGAACGCGCCTATGATGCCTTGAACAAAGCATGTTCCAATTTTTTAGGCACAAGCCCTTCCTTGCTTGGTGTCATACGTCGGGATAATAAAGTACGTGATGCCATAAGAGCGCAATCACCCTTGGTAGAAAAATCTCCCCACACCACCGCTGCCACTGATGCGGCGGCAATCTCCATTAAGTTATTGCAACGCATGTGCGTCCCCGTCAGTGGATAACGCATAAAAAGAGGGCATTATGGATGTTTTAGGAAACCTCAATAATATCATCACTATCGTGAACGCCAATCACATTAGCGCAACCAAAGCATCCCCTGAATTACACAATTTCACTCTGCCTTTGCAGAATTTTTTAGAGCATCAAGTACTGCGCGGTACTGTCCAACAACGATCGGGGGATATTTTCACCATCCAAAGTGAACAGGGGCTTATTTCCATTAAAACGGACATCCTCCTAAAACGTGGTTTTGAAGTAGCGATCCGTATTGAATCCCATCTGAATGAATTGATTGCGCGGCTCATTTCCGTCAATGATATGTCCATTGCCAAATATGTGGAACAACACATCGCCAATCTACTCCCTCTTGATGATGAAATTACACCGACAAGTTCCTTATTGCGAGCGCAAAGCGCACCTGCCCCCCCCCCCCATTCTTCGGGTGATCGCGTCACCATGTCGATGGATAGTAGCTTTACTCCCTTGATTCGTGGCGTATTCCTTGCACCTCCTACCCTATCTGCAGCGCACACTGCCGTACTTCCTGCTTTGTTGCAACAGGCACTCAGCACAGCGCAAACAGGCACAAGCCTGCAAATCCACCTTCAGCAGATTATACTCCCCGCGACACTCACGCATTCTGATGTGCAACCTTTGTTCCCTACAACGCCTCTAAACCAAACTCTTGCCACCTTAAGCGATCCAATACCTATTGATGCACAGCGGCATACCACTCCCGCCGCGCCCATGACCTCCTACCGCGCTGCGGTACAACAAATGATGCACGCCCCCTTAATCCAATCGGTTGCCAATAATCACTTAGCCGCAACCAGCCTCCCCCTACCTGATGCCAGCGCGCCCATGACTCCTCTCAACGCTTCTATGCCTCCCCCTCCTTCGCATACCCCCTCTGCCCCGCATCATATGATGGCAACGGTTCTACCTCATAGCAACCCTCGTGAATTATTGCTACAAAGCCCGCTTGGCACGTTTAAGCTCTTTGTTACTGAACCTATGCCTGTGGGAACTATTTTAGAATTCACCCTAGAGCATGTTGCGCCTGTACGTGGTGGCACACCGACACCATCCTCGCATTTTATCCCGACCGAGTTTGAAGCGATACGCAGCATAGCGGATCTTCCGCACCCCTCTGCCGTGATTGCGCCACATAGCCCACCCATTCACATCGTGCCACATACCGGGTCAACACTGACGGCGGAATTATTATTCTTATTCACCGCGCTCTACCAAAATGATATGCGCCGTTGGCTTGGGGATACCACGATGAATGAGTTGGAATTAGGAGAGAACAAGCCCTTATTATCGCAATTAAGTAAAGAGTTTTCTGCCATGAATGCACCCCCTGCCCCGCATGATCGTGATGGTACATGGCACAATGTGATGATTCCACTAATGCATGAACAACAAATTCATCCCGTCCATATGTTTTTTAAGCGTTCCCGTCATACCGCCGATGGGCATCGTAGCCGTGATACGGATCATTTCATGGTTGATATTGAACTCACGCGCATGGGGCGGATGCAACTGGATGGATTAGTGCAAAAAACGCATCCTTCCATGCGCTTTGATTTAATCATCCGCACCGAGCAATTATGGGGCAATGCCATTGAACAAGACATATGTGCTATTTTTATGCGCGCCCAAGAAATTAGTGGCGCACAAGGTTCGCTACAATTTCGTCATGGAAAAGACGCGATTCTTCCTTTTCCGATTGATAATACAGCCTCAGGAAGCGAACATAACACACATTCTATTGTCGTTTAGAAAAATGGCTGCTATGGTGATGTGAACAATTTTTTATCATTCTTATGCTTTTACAACATTCCATCGCTCATTCATTGCCCATGTCGTATACCCCTTCTCTTCAGGCTCTACAATCACTCACGCAGCATGATTTAGAGCATGTGAATCGCCTTATCCTTGAATCATTCAACCAGCCCATCCCCATGATTCATGATATTGCGCAACATATTGTCCGATCAGGAGGAAAACGCATACGCCCCACGCTCACACTCGCGTGCCATCATGTGCTTGGCTATGCAGGACAACACCATATCCCCTTGGCAACGGCGGTAGAGCTGATTCATACCGCCACCTTATTGCATGATGATGTAGTGGATGAAAGCACCCTACGTCGTGGGATTGCAACCGCTAATTCCATTTGGAGCAATCAAGCAAGCGTTTTGGTTGGTGATTTTCTCTTTTCACGTGCCTTTCAGTTGATGGTTGCGTCAGGATCGATGGATGCCTTACAGCTTCTTGCTAATGCGTCCGCCACAATCGCACAAGGAGAAGTGCATCAATTAATGGTTGCAGGAGATTTGCATACTACCACCGAAGTCTATCTTGAGGTCATTACCCGCAAAACGGCAACACTTTTTGAAGCAGCAACCGAAATCGCCCCCATTCTCGCAGGGTATGATACATTACGTCTGCCTTTTGCGACCTTTGGCTCCACCCTTGGGATTGCCTTTCAATTAGTGGATGATGCGCTGGATTATGCCGCAGATCAAGCGGTGCTTGGGAAAACGGTGGGTGATGATGTGCGCGAAGGTAAAATCACTCTACCGCTTATGGTTGCTTACGCTGCTGCCAACGAAGTAGAACGTATTTTTTGGGAGCGCGTCATCAGCGAAGGCAATGTTCATGATGGGGATATTCCTCATGCCATTGCTTTGGTACAAAAACATGGGGGTATTGCCACAACGCTTAACCTCGCACAGGATTACGCCAATCAAGCCCATAAAGCATTAGACGAGATTGCAGACGGATTACCCAAGCAGGCGAATCATCACGCCCTACGCGCCTTGCATGATACGATAGCTTTTTGCGTACACCGTGCCATGTAAACAGCTTTTACCGTGCATTAAAACAAGGAGATACAACCTGTTAAAGAACAGCACATCACCAAAGCTACAATAATACGTGTCATAGAATATTCCTTATATAGTAGTATAAAATTTATGCATAATTCTCAGTTCTTGTCATACCAGCGAAGGCTGGTATCCATAACATAGTAGTGCTGCTGGATTCCTGCCTTACGCCAAGAATGACGAATGTGCCTGTTTTATGGGTTATGCAGAAATCTCAGTATATTTAATGTAGTTCACTTTTATCAAAACGTAGGAATTCCACAAAATGGGAATTTTTAAGTTGAGGAATTACTCTATGTTATGCTATCTAATATTATAATATATTTTTTTTATATAGGCAAGGTACTATATAGAAATAATCATTCTCATTCCACACATCATAATAATGTTCCCTATGACTGTTCTTCCGATTGTTATCTCCCCTGATCCTAGACTCAAGCAGCGTTCTGAGGCTGTCGCTTCTATCACGCCCGACATCATCGCACTGGTGGAAAATATGTTTGATACGATGTACGCATCGAACGGCATTGGGCTTGCTGCGGTGCAAGTGGGCGTACTTAAACGTGTGATTGTAGTGGATATAGAATGGCATCCACGTGAACGCCATGAACGCACCATCGCCATACGGGGCAATCCCATTGCTCTGATCAATCCTGAAATCGTCCATAGTTCTGAAGATGAGCGTAGCCATGATGAAGGATGCTTATCCTTCCCTGGACATTATTCCGAAGTGATCCGCCCTGATAGCATCACGGTGCGCTATCAAAACCTACAAGGTGAAGAATGCACCTTAGACGCTACGGGATTGCTATCCACCTGCCTACAACATGAAATCGATCATATGAATGGGATTGTGTTTGTTGATCATATTTCCCGCTTAAAACGCGAATTCATCATGCGCAAATTGATCAAAGCACAAAAAAATGCCACGAACCTAGACTCATAATCATTGAAGGAGACTATCTCTATGCGCCTTGTGTTTATGGGAACACCTGATTTTTCTGTGCCAACATTGCGTGCCTTAATCCAAAGCACCGATCATGATCTATGCGCTGTCTATACGGCGACTCCCAAACCTGCAAAACGCGGTATGCAGGTGCAAAAATCGCCCGTGCATCTGCTGGCAGAGGAACATGGATATGAGGTGCGCACCCCTGTAAGCCTTAAAAGCACCGAAGCGCACGAAGCCTTTAGAGAACTCCGTGCTGATATTGCCATCGTCATTGCCTATGGCTTATTATTACCCCAACCGATCCTTGATGCCTATCCACACGGATGCATCAACGTGCATCCATCTGATCTGCCACGGTGGCGCGGTGCTGCTCCTATTCAGCGTACTATCATGGCAGGAGATCGCCATACCGCCTTATGCATGATGCAGATGGATGCAGGATTAGACACAGGTGCGGTATTAACACGCACTGCCTATGACGTGCCATGCACCATGACCGCTGGTATGTTGCATGATCACATGGCGGAAGCAGCAGCCCATGCCGTATTGCATTGTCTGCACGGCATCAACAACCAATCCTTGAGTGCCACCCCGCAAACAGAAGAAGGGGTGACGTATGCTACAAAGATTCGTAAAGAAGAAGCCTATGTGAACCTTCAACGCAGCGCATCTGAAGTGCAAGCCCACATTCACGGACTCAGCCCATCCCCTGCTGCCTATGTGATTGTGCATAATGAACGCGTGCGCTTGCTTGCCGTGGAAGTCGTGCATGATTCCAGCGATGCAATCATCGGCACGATCATCGATACCCACTTCACCATCAAAACGGGATGCGATGCTATCCGCCCGCGCATCATCCAACGCGAAGGCAAAAAACCTATGGAAACGGAGGCATGTCTACGCGGTTGGCACATCCCCATCGGCACAATGGTTGGCTATGCCACGTTATAAACTCACCCTAGAATATGACGGCACGCCCTTTTCAGGATGGCAACGTCAACCCCACGCTCCTTCCGTGCAGGCAACCTTGGAAGCCGCATGTCTTGCCTATTGTGGTGAAGATGTTACGGCACATTGCGCAGGGCGCACCGATGCAGGTGTCCATGCCTTAGGGCAGGTAGCGCATATGGATATTGCGCGAGGCGATGACGGCTTTCGGGTGCGTGAGGCACTGAATGCGCACTTACGCGGTAGCGGTGTAGTGGTATGCGAGGCGCAGCAGGTGGACGATAGCTTTCATGCGCGTTTTTCCGCAGTGCGGCGGCATTATCTCTATCGCATTGTTCATCGTCGCGCCCCATTAGCCCTTGATGCACAGCGGGCATGGCATATACCCTACCCCCTTGATGAAGACACCATGCGCGAAGCTGCCTCTTATTTACTTGGGCAACATGATTTTACATCCTTTCGGGATAGTGAATGCCAAGCGGAATCCCCCATACGTACCTTAGACGCACTCGATATTCACCGCATTGGGGAAGAACTGCATCTACGCCTTCACGCCCGATCATTCTTGCATCATCAGGTGCGCATTATCACGGGTACATTGATTGAAGTAGCACGCGGCAAACGCTCTGCACACGCCATCCACGACATCTTAAAAGCACGTCAACGTTGCGCTGCAGGAGTCACCGCCCCTGCCCATGGTTTATATTTTACGCATGTGGACTATGACACATCTTAAAGAATGCTTGAGTCTCATGATAAAATATGATTTATAGTGCTTTTACACGGAGCATCTCACATGAGCATCAACGAACATCTAAAAAATCAAAAAGTCGTCCTCGCATATTCAGGAGGGCTTGATACCTCCGTGATTTTACGCTGGTTGCAAGATGAATATAATGCCGAAGTGATTACCTTCACCGCTGATTTAGGGCAAGGGGAAGAACTAGAACCAGCGCGCCAAAAAGCCATCTTGCTTGGCATCAAAGCGGAGCATATTTTTATCGATGATTTGAAAGAAGAATTTGTGCGCGATTATGTCTTTCCGATGTTTCGTGCCAACACACTCTATGAAGGCACATACCTTCTGGGGACATCCATTGCGCGCCCCCTCATTGCTAAGCGTCAAATTGAGATTGCCCGCAATGTTGGGGCAAATATCGTATCGCACGGAGCGACAGGCAAAGGCAATGATCAAGTGCGCTTTGAATTAGGCTATTACGCCCTCAAGCCCGATATACGCGTCATTGCTCCATGGCGCGAATGGGATTTGAACTCTCGCACTAAGCTGATTGAGTATGCGCAGCGTCATCAGATTCCCGTTGCCAAAGATAAACATGATGAACCGCCTTATTCCATGGATGCGAATTTGCTGCACATCTCCTATGAAGGCAAAATGCTGGAAGATCCGTGGGTTGCGCCCGATGCTTCCATGTTCCGCTGGACGGTATCTCCTAAAGATGCGCCCGAATCAGGAGAAACCATCACCCTTACTTTTGAACGAGGCGATGCGGTGGCATTAAACGGCGAACCGCTCTCCCCTGCTACCTTGCTTGCTCGGCTCAATCAGATTGGTGGCGCGCATGGCATCGGACGTGTGGACTTAGTAGAAAACCGCTATGTCGGCATGAAATCACGTGGTGTCTATGAAACGCCGGGGGGAACAATTTTGCTGCACGCACATCGCGCTATCGAATCCATCACCTTGGATCGTGGAGCTGCACATCTCAAAGATGAGTTGATGCCGCGTTATGCTGAACTGATTTATAATGGCTATTGGTTTGCGCCCGAACGCCTCATGCTGCAAGCGGCGATTGATGCATCGCAAACGCGTGTATGCGGTGAGGTGCGCTTGCATCTTTATAAAGGTAATGTGATTGTGGAAGGGCGCATGTCAGATCGCAGCCTCTATTCCGCTGCACATGTGACCTTTGAAGAAGATGTCGTTTATGATCAGCGCGATGCGGCGGGCTTTATCCGCCTCAATGCCCTGCGTTTACGTTTAGCGGGATAATGGCACGATGCTTCCTACTCTTATGTGGTAGGTTCTTACGCCAATATATCCAACGGAACATCAAGAGCTTGGGCAATAGCTTTCATAGTGGTGATGCTTCCCTGTTTTTTGCCATTCTCAATATCAGAAATCAAAGATTGCTTGATTCCTGTTGCACTCGCAAGCTGCATTTGCGACATGCCACGCCACTTACGCAACGCAACCATGCCCTTGCTCACGCTGGATTCAAAAGCATTCCACACTTCAAGAGGAAGTGCAGGTTCATTACGCGCAATCGCAGCATCAAAAGCGCGAATATCTTCCAGCATCTCTGCATCTTCTGCAAGTTTTTCATAGATATGGAGAGGCAGAACAATACATACTTCTCCGTTGCGTTCCATTTTTTCAAATTCCATCGTCAAATTTCCTTATCGCACTTCAATTTTACAATTACCCATCTTGGATGGGTAATAAAATTGAGTAGTGCTATATATTATAATGATTTATAGCAATTTCTCAACTTAAGATTTCCCCAAAGACGGGGAAATTTTAAGTTGAATTGCTATAGTTTTAATGTTTATATGCATCGCCACGGGGCAAAACATCCACGACCAACAAGACCAACTGATCATTATTAATCGTGTACAGTACACGCCAGTCTCCCACACGTAGGCGGTATCCATCGCGCCCTTGCAGCTTAGTAACATTATTATGCGCCCCATAAGGATCGCGTGCGATATGTCCCACTTTCTCAAGAATTTGCGCTGCCTTAGCGGGCTGCATGTTCTTAAGCGATTGTTGCGCAGACTTCGTGTAGATGATTGTATGCATAGGAATAATATATCTTATAGTGATATTTATTGCAAGAAAAATATATCTGTGAGTGATATTTGTAGCACTTTGAGACCTACGCATAACCCATAAAACCAACACATTCGTCACTCCTGCGAAAGCAGGAGTCCAGCTACGCGCTATATTTTTTTCTCAATCAACGCTGCAAAAAAACCATCCATACCGCCCTCATCGTGGTGCATAAAGGGAAGTGATCGATATGTGCCTTGCGTATTCAAAAACGATGATGGCATGGTATCAAATGGCACTAAGCGATACCGATCCCCGTGCAGTTTGAGCAATTTTGCCACATGATCCTCGCCTTCACTCTTAAACAATGAACAGGTACAAAAGAGCAAAACGCCACCTACTTTCAACCATTCTAAGGTGCGGTACATCATACGTTCTTGCAATACGCTTAATTCCGTCATCGCGCTTGCGCCGCTCAGATGATAGAGTATATCAGGATTACGCCGCAATGTACCCGTGGCAGAACAAGGAGCATCCAGTACGATCATATCGTATAATTCAGAAGGTTCATCCTGCAAAATATCAACACATGCGACATCAGCGTGAAGCTGGGTACGCGCAAGATTTTCATGCAGCAACCGCAGGCGATCATGCGAGCGATCCCACGCCGTCACCTTCCCGCCATAAGCAGCAAGCTGCATGGTTTTTCCCCCGGGGGCTGCACATGCATCGAGAATATGCTTATCGCGTATGAGGTGCTGCAATGCATAAAGCGGCAGAGCAGCAGCAGCATCTTGCACCCACCATTCCCCCTCCTCATAGCCCTCTTGGCTACGAATTTCTCCCGTGAGATGACTACGCCACGAAGCAGGCGTGATGGCATGGGCATGAGGCTCTAATGTTGCGTGCGGATCACGCAAAGTACGATCCCACACCGTAACATCAGCAAAACTTGCACTTAAAATAGCAAGTGCTTTATCGCGTCCATAATCTTTTTTCAGTTGTTTCAGCAACCATGCCGGCACATGCTGATGCCATGTAGTATCCGCCTCATTCAACGGTTGTTCCATCACTTTTTTCAGCACGACATTAATCACGCCCGATACGCGCCCTAGCCCCGCATGTTTCGCACATTCCACCGCACCATCCACGGCAGCATAGGCAGGAATATGCATTCGATGAATTTGCATCGTCGCTAGGGCAAGAATATAGCGTGCGTGCAGGGGAAACTGATTCCACGGTTTATTCAAAAATTGGCTCAAATAGGGGATTAAGCGTGGCATATGCTTAATAGTGGCGCGTACACAATGCTCAATGAAAGCATAATCTTGCGCAGAAAAATTAGGCGAATCATGGCGCATATGCGCAAAAACGCGATCTAAGGAACGATGATGCTCCAGCACATCAATCAAACAATGCAACATAGCAAGGCGTGCTGCAACGCCTTCTTTTTTCGGTTGGGAACTACTCATCATGCGGTGCTTATACCATGATGATGCACGAATAGCCATCAAGAAAATCTTCACTTTTTTCTGATAAGGATGGATCGATGTATTCTTTTGAACCCGCACTCAGCGAAATAATCATGTTCCTCATCTTAGGCATGTGCTTTGGAAGCCTAAACAGTTTACTGATTTATCGCTTGCCTCGCACTATGCCGATTGGTCGCACACGCTCGCGTTGCCCTTCGTGCCATCATGCATTAGGAGTCCGTGATCTCATACCTCTGGTGAGTTGGTTATTGCACCGAGGATCGTGCCGTTATTGCGGTGTACGCATATCATGGCGTTATCCTCTGCTTGAATGTAGTATGGGGCTTGTTTTCTATGGCGTTTATAGCATGTATGGCATGACATGGATGGCGGTATGTATCGCGGTATTTTTATCGCAATTAATGGCATTATGTATCATTGATTATCAACATCGCATTATTCCCGATCAGTTGCAGATAAGCCTCGCAATGACCGCCCTCATCTATCATCTCCTCAAAGGCACACACATCGCCGAACCTTTGGCAGGCATGATCGTTGGACTTGGTATAGGGCTAGCACTGCATCATGGTTTCCGCATCCTAAGAAATAAAGAAGGATTAGGTTTTGGTGATGTCAAATTCATCACCGTTTCTGGCATGTGGCTTGGAACATTACCCCTTGTACCCTATTTCTTTTATGCAGGATGCTTAGGAATCATCTCAGCCTTATTATGGCGTTTGGTGAATCCTGATCCTCGCTTTCCCTTTGGGCCAGCACTAGCAATGAGTTTAGCTTTGTTGGTTGTGCATCCACCAAGTAGTTTATGGCTAGAAGATGCCATCCTTTTTATCGTTATGAGGCAATCGCACTAAATTCCTTTACCTAATTTTGGTATGTTCGCTTTACAGGGTATCTCTATCCTACTACGCATCGTGATGTGGGATAGCTCTATCATTAAAGAAAATATCAATCCATGCACATAATGTGATAGTTCATGTTGCATTTTACAGCAGAACCAAGTAACAAAAACTATCTAGGGGGCATTTATGCTTCTATGGTTGTGATTAAATGAGTACGAATAATGACAGACATGAATGAACATGATAAAAAAACGAGTGCCACGCCTGAAATGCCCAAACTTTCAGACATGGCTCGTCCACAACTACGCCGACGCACGGGAGAACCAATGAATAATGATGCGGAGCAAATGAACGTTCCTTCTCCTCCCATGATGGCTGCACCTCCGCCGCCGCCTCCTATGATGGCTGCACCGCCTCCTCCGCCTCCGCCTCCCATGATGGCTGCACCGCCTCCGCCGCCACCGCCGCCTCCACCACCTCCCGTGATGGAAACCCATCCCGAGCCAGAGGATTTTATTGAGGATAATTTTGCACAGGAAGAAGCATTCGAGCCTGAAGAACTATTCATAGCTGAAGAAATTCCAGAACCCGAAGAAGCATTTGAAGAACCACGCGATGATGTTCCATTAATGATTGCACCACCTGCGGTACAGTTAGCACCCGCACCACTTTCACAATCCTCAAACGGTTCTTTATCGCAACAGGCCTTTATCGATATTGTCCGTCAGCATGAAGCATGGTTGGTATCGGATGGTCGTGAAGGAAGACGCGCCAATTTGTCTGGCGCAGATTTACGCGCAATCAATTTTGATGCTGCGAATTTGCAACTCGCTAATTTTCGTAATGCCAACTTATCTGGTACAGTACTCAGTCACGCACTTCTCACCGAAGCCGATTTCAGTGA
Organism: Alphaproteobacteria bacterium; assembly: GCA_004293935.1. Taxonomy (GTDB): domain Bacteria; phylum Pseudomonadota; class Alphaproteobacteria; order Rickettsiales; family UBA998; genus RDZH01. Next base: position 62,323 of record RDZH01000016.1, read on the forward strand.
AGCGATCTTAGAAAATATCCGTGCTGAGGGCTGCGATTGGTCACGCGTCAATTTATCAGGCGCAAGCCTTACGGGCGCATCATTGAATGGCACAAGTTTCGCCTATGCCACGATGATTGGCACAAATTTTTATCAGGCTTCTGCAAAAGGAGCAAATTTCCAATCCGCCAACATGCGCGAAACGATCCTTGCCATGACCGATTGTACGGAAGCATATATGGAAGGCGTAAGTTTGCGTAATGCTGATTTGTCGCAAACCATCTTGGCACGCGCCATTATGACGCACGCTGATATGCGCGAAGCCAATTTAGTCAACACTGATTTTACCGATGCGATCTTGCGTGATGCATCTTTCAAAAATGCGCATTTTGAACAAGTATCCTTCACCAAGGCGGATTTTTCTGTCGCGCAGGATGTCCCGATGGAACATCAGAATCAAGGATTCCGTCAAGAGATGGAAACATTGGAGCGACAAAAGAAAGAAATCGCCTCTATGCAGAATAATCTGCAATCCAAAGAAAACGAACTCCTCACCTTAAAAATGCGCCTAGAAGAGCAACAAAGCCTGCTTAATGCTTTGATGCAGGAAGAACAAAACTATGCCAAAAGTCTGAGCAAAATCAAAAAACGCTTTTGCATGATTCGTAATATCTGGCTAGGTGTGATGCTGATTGCCTTCGCACTCACAACTCTAGTCTTGTCTCAAGTAGGCATGGATGCTTTGGATATTATGGAAATGATGGTGCTGTTTTTAATCCCAACCTTTTTATTCGGAGTCATTCTCTTTAGCGTTGGGCAAATATCGCGTGCGATTAAAAAATGCACCACACACAGCACGAGCCGTGAACGCAAAATCACCTCTTTGCAACAGATGGAAGATAAACTCTCACCAAATGAGAAAAAGGATGGTTTACCTAAAATATTATAAGCAAACTATGTTAGGATTAATAACAGAGTTTCGATCACTCACCATATAAAAACAACAACATAGATGCAGTACAACATATCATGACACAAAAAGAAGAATTAAAAAAATTTATTTGCGTATTCTGTGGCGCGCAAAATGCCGTTCCACAACAACACCTTAAGGCAGGGCATGAATTCGGTGCAGAAATGGCCAAGCGTCACTGGGGTTTAGTCTATGGCGGCGGAGATTGTGGCGTTATGGGCGCGGTTGCCAATGCCGTTTTAGAACATAAAGGATGGGTTACAGGGGTATTTCCTGAACATCTTCGTCAAATTGAGCAAGAGCATAAACATCTTAGCGAAACGCTGATTGTGCAGGATATGCACTCTCGCAAGCAGCTTATGTATAAACGTGCCGATGCCTTTGTGATTTTCCCCGGCGGTTTTGGAACTATGGATGAAACATTTGAGATTCTCACATGGCGGCAGATCGGATTGCATACCAAGCCGATCATTATTTTCAATCATGAGGGCTATTGGGATCATTTGGTTGCCTTATTTGACAATATCATTGCAACAGGTTTTGCCACAGCATCAACACGTGATATATACGAAGTCATTGATTCTTATGATGCATTATTAGAGCGTATGGAGCATGTAGAACGCGCAGGTGATTCATAATATAGTGCGTTGACACTATATACCTATTTTATAAGGTGACAACCCTATGGCAAAAATTCCTGAATTTACCCAAGAACAATATCAAGATTTTGCCCGCTCTCTCGATGACGGTTCGTATTTTCAAAATGCACGTAAATGGTACACCATCGTCTATATGTCGATTTTACCAGAGCGTTGTTATTGGATTGTCATGTTTGCCATTGCTTCCACCGCAGCCTTCTTATCCATTATCTCGCTGATTTTATTATTGCCCCTTGCGCCAGCACAGCCCATTTTGTTGCCCATGCGTGATGTGCTACGCGATCTTCCTATGATCATGCCATTGAAGGAAAGCCCTTATCAGCATGTTAATGATGCCTTGCAGCGTTTTTTTATACGTGAATATCTCACACGGCGTGAACATTATAGCTTTGAAACCATCAATGCAAATTTTCGCTTCGTCCGCAACTATTCCAATGCGCCCGTAATGAGCAGCTATCGTCGTGAGATTAATCCTATGTCTCCCAAAAGCCCCATCAATCGCTATGAGCGAAAAATACAGAGAAAAATCACCATCGATACCATCAACATCCACCGTATTGATGGAAAAGATGAAACATGGGAAGAAGATGGACGCTATTTAGCGACCGTTTTTTTTCGTGCAAATGAGGTTAGTCTAGCAGAAAATAAGAAATCACGATGGAAAGCTGAAATTACGTTTGACTATATTCAACTAAAGATGATACAACCGAAAGACTTAGAACATGGAAAAGCTAAAGTAATTCCAATGAAGTTTACAGTAACTGATTATAATATTATAGAAGATATTGTTATTCCTTGATCATTGGGAGGAGAATATAGAGTGAGTAAAATGATGGGCGTTAAAAAGACCTTCCTTATGATCTGCGCGATAGTGATGGGCATCATGCAGACCCTCCCTGCGGTGGCATTGCTATTACCTGAGCCGTTGGCAACGGATTCTCGTATTAAAACGATACTTTATTCCCCTAATGAAGTGTATAAATTCACAGGGCATTATGGCTATCAATCGGTGATTGAATTTGGTGCTGATGAGCAAATTATGACCGTATCGATTGGTGATTCCATTGCGTGGCAGTTAAAGCCCGCTGGTTCACGCCTCTTTATTAAACCCATCGAACAAGATGCGTTGACCAACATGACCGTGATTACGAATCATCACACCTATCATTTTGAAATTCACGCACAAGAAACAGCATCGATTGATGATGCAGAAATGATTTTTGTGTTGCGGTTCATCTATTCTGCGCAAGTCGAACAGGAAATGATGACCAATTTACGTGGACAAGACCCCGTTCCTGATATTATGGATGAGGAAGTGCGCAAAAAATTGAATTTCAACTATTCTATTGTGGGGCCTGATAGCATCGCTCCGATACGAATTTTTGATGATGGCGAATTTACCTACTTTGAATTCAAAGATAAAAATGCTGATTTACCCGCCTTTTATTTGGTAGACCCGTTACTGAATGAATCGATGCTGAATTTCCGTACCGTAGACGATTATATTGTCGTTGAACGCGTAGGAGCGCGATTTACGCTACGTAGTGGTGCTTATGTGTTGTGCGTCTATAATGAAACCATGCCTATGGACAAAATCCCACAACCTGAAGATGAAAGCATCTGGAGCAAGATTTTTTAATCCATGAGAAAAAAGGTACGAAAAGTGACAGATATAGTTCATTATTTTGATTTATCTGAAGATGTAATGTTGGAAGGTGATATTGCTCTTGATTGTGAGGCGATGGGACTCAATCAGCTACGCGACCGATTATGCGTTGTGCAAATCTCCGATGGCAATGGTCATGCCCATTTGGTGCATTTCCCTGAACCAAATTATGAAGCACCGCGCCTCAAAGCACTCTTATCCGATGCATCGCGCACCAAGATCATCCATTTTGCCCGTTTTGATGTGGCATTAATTCAACATTATCTGGATGTGCGTATGGAATCTATCTATTGCACCCGTACTGCATCACGCCTGATTCGTACCTATACGGATAAGCATGGATTGAAAGAATTATGCAAGGAGCTGCTTAATATCGATATTTCCAAGCATCAGCAATCATCCTACTGGGGAACAGCATCCTTGAGTGATGAGCAGATTGCCTATGCTGCGAGTGATGTCTATTACCTGCATCAATTACGTGACATCTTAGAAGAACGCTTGCAAAAAGAGGGGCGCGCCGAATTAGCGCACGCCGTCATGGCAGCTATTCCTGCGCGAGCATGGCTTGACCTTGCGGGATGGGCTGAAATAGATATTTTTTCACATTCATGAACTATCCCATGTCAAAAAAAGCCGTGATCTTATTGAGTGGTGGGCTAGATTCTGCCACAGTTCTTGCTCTTGCAAAAAAGGAAGGCTATGATTGTTACGCGCTTAGTTTTGCTTATGGGCAACGCCACCATCATGAGTTGGAAGCGGCGAAGCGTGTGGCACAAAGCATGGGCGTTGAACAACATAAAATTGCCCATATTGATTTGCGCTTATTTGGTGGTTCTGCACTCACCGATATAATCGATGTTCCCAAAGCATCATGCGTGGAAGACATTGGTTCAGAGATTCCTATCACCTATGTTCCTGCACGCAATACTATCTTTCTTTCCTTTGCTCTAGCATGGGCAGAAGTGCTACGCGCCTATGATATATTTATTGGTGTCAATATCTTGGATTATAGCGGCTACCCTGATTGCCGCCCTAATTTTATTGCAGCCTATGAAACCATGGCGAATTATGCCACAGCCTATGGCGTGGAAGCGCAACAACGTATCCGTATACGCACACCTCTAATCGACAAAACAAAAGCAGAAATTATACGCCTTGGGCGATCATTAGGGGTGGATTATGATATGACTCTTTCATGCTATGATCCCCTGCCCAACGGCACACCATGCGGTGTATGCCATGCCTGTCTGTTACGCGCCAAGGGCTTCTCGGAAGCATAGAACCTATGCCACCACAGCCGTCTTGCGTGAATCCAGCATCTGAGACACAGCATCATCTTCAGCGAGAGCAGCACCCACAAGTGCCAATCCATCACGCACCCCTTCGTCGCTTCCATCATCATGATAGCCCATAGCAGATGATGTGGACGCACCAGCTCCAGCATCTTCATCTTGACGCATCGCGTGCATACGCTCATTGATAAGCGCGATATTCAAACTTTTGAGTAAATCACGCACCTCTTGACGCGCTGCCACGTGAGAAATTGATACTTTAATGTTTGATGTCGCATCCATCACATCAAGAACGGTGAGACCTTGCAAAAATAACTCACGGAAAATCACACGCTCACTGAACCCTGCTGCCACGCGAAAACCAATACGGCGAGAAAGCTCTAAGGTGACTTTAGACATAAAACGTTTATTCTTTGCATCGATATTGCTAAGGCGGTTACGCATCACAATCCAATCGATTGAACCGCTATCGCGCTTCGCCCGTTGCATCTTTTGTTCCCAAACAATTTCACTATAAATACTTGGTTTAATAATTTCCAGCGTGCGCCCATCCACAGAAGCCAGTACATCCAAATCCACAAAACTATCATTGATCGGCGTGATAATCGTATCCGCAAAGGAATGTGCCAAGCGTGAAAGATACGTATCATTCCCCGGGGTATCAATCACCACAAAATCACAACTTCCATACACGGCAGAGAGAGCTTGCGCAAAACGGTCACGCTCATCTAGCTTGGCTTCTTCTTGCGAATCAAACGGGCTACGATTCACCACAGCATGACGTGGCATAGGCATAGATACGCCCTCTTTCGCAATGGTTTGACGACGATTTTCCACATAGCGCGTCAAGGAACGCTGGCGTGAATCCAAATCAATACAGCCAACAGAAAAACCTAAACGCAACAATGCGACAATCAGATGCATCGTGGTTGTAGTCTTGCCACATCCGCCTTTTTCATTTCCTACAATGATGATGTGCGCAGGTTTGAATCCTGTTTCCATTGGTGCCAAAGTTGGTCGTTCCATGATATTTTACTCCTTGCATAGTTCCTTCTATAGACTACAAGATTCTATACAAAAGTAAAGCAATCATTGCAGTTTTTTGCATTTTTCATGCAAAAACCTTGGGTCTCTGGGTTCTGTTGAGTTTTCGCTGATGTGCTAGCGAAAATGATGGATTTGCGAGAACCGCAACGGAGTGTACTTAAGGTACATGAGTAGCGGAAGCGCAGCAAACCGCCATTTGCAGCAAACAGCAGTAGAAAAAGCAACAGAAGCTAGCAATTATCCATAGATCAGAATCAGCAACACCGTACCCATGATAATACGGTAATAGGCAAATATCCCGAAGCCATGGTTTGCGAGAAAGTTCAACAACCACCGTACCGATAACAATGCAGAAAAAAATGCGGAAAGAAATCCCACTCCAATGGTGAGTGCATCATCCACATTCAAATGTTCGATATTTTTGATAACATCCAGCATCGCAGCCGCTGCCATGGTCGGGATCGCCAGCAAAAAGGAAAATTCTGCCGCTGTTTTGCGATCAATTTTCATCATCACCGAACCCATCATGGTTGCACCTGATCGTGATGTTCCGGGAATCATAGCAAGTGCCTGACACAAACCAATCATCACGGCTTTTTTCACAGGAATATCATCGGCACGATGAATGGTTGGCTGAGGCTTGATGCGTTCAATCAGCAAAATCAGCACTCCCCCTACAATCAGCATCACGCAGACCACCATCGGAGAAAAGAGAACCTGCTTAATAATATCATGACCAATCAAACCAAGGATTGCCGCAGGGGTGAACGCCGCCACAATCAACCCAACAAAGCGACGTGTCGAGCTGCTACGGTGAAAATTACACACAACATCCGTCACACGTTCACGAAAAACCATACAGATGGCTAAAATCGCGCCTAGTTGAATAATCACCTCAAAGACTGCCCCTTTAGGCTTATCAAAGCCCAAAATATCAATCATCAAAATAAGATGCCCTGTTGAAGATATAGGCAAAAATTCCGTTACACCCTCAATGATACCAAGGAGGATGGCAGTTAGATAATGCAACAACATCGAGATATGCTCCTATATAGCACTTTGATTTTTTGATTGCCCATAAGTTACCTTTATGTTTGATTACTTGCTTCACCAAAAAGTCAAGTAGTGCTATATTTTATAATAGTTTATAGCGCGACCTTCACTCTATAATGCGCATCTTTGGATGCGCCAATATAAAGTTCACGCGCTATATATCCGCATAAATATGCGTCTCTTCTTTTGCTCCAGGGTGCGTGACTGCCCCGCCACATGCGGATTGTACCGTTTGCGCATATTTCCATAATGCCCCTGCATTATAATCCGTGCCACGAGGCTTCCACTCTAATCGACGTTTTTGCAATTCCTCATCGGATACCAAAAGTTCCAACGTCCCTTTCTCCGCATCAATGCGAATAATGTCGCCATCGCGCACCAACGCGATCGCTCCGCCCACGGCCGCTTCAGGACCAACATGCCCAATACACATACCACGAGTCGCGCCAGAAAACCGCCCATCCGTAATCAGTGCCACTTTATCTCCCGTACCTTGCCCATAGAGTGCCGCAGTCGTGGCTAACATCTCACGCATCCCCGGCCCACCACGTGGACCTTCATAACGAATCACAAGGACTTCACCCTCTTTATACTCACGCTTTTCCACCGCAGCAAAGGCAGATTCTTCATTATCAAACACACGTGCAGGTCCTTCAAAGGTCAGGTTATTCATGCCTGCCACTTTCACAATCGCGCCTTCTTCTGCTAAATTACCGCGCAACGTCACGACACCGCCCGTTGGGCTAAGCGGGGTATGGTAACGGCGCACCACCACTTGCTCATCATTAAAGCGAATATCTTCCAGATTTTCGGCAATGGTTTTGCCTGTTACCGTTAAGCAATCGCCATGAATAAAGCCGCCTTCATAAAGCGTTTTGAGCGCGACTTGCACCCCACCCGCTTCATGCATATCTTTTGCAACATACTGCCCACCGGGTTTGAGATCAGCAATATACGGCGTGCGACGGAACACTTCCCCCACCGCATGAATATCAAAATCAATCCCCGCTTCATGCGCCATCGCAGGAAGATGCAAGGCTGCATTGGTTGAACCACCTGTGGCTGCTACAATCGCTGCCGCGTTTTCTAAGGATTTACGGGTCACAATATCACGTGGGCGAATCTTATGTTTTAACAATTCCATAATGGCGCGTCCTGCATCAAAACACAGTGCATCGCGTGATTCATAGGGAGCAGGTGCGCTTGCGGAATTAGGCAAAGCAAGTCCAATCGCTTCTGAGACGCACGCCATAGTATTGGCGGTAAATTGCCCACCGCACGAACCACCCGATGGGCAAGCAACGCGCTCTAAGCTATCGAGTTCTTCATCATCCATCTTGCCAGCGGAATGTTTGCCCACCGCTTCAAAGACATCTTGCACCGTCACTATTTTACCACGATGCGACCCCGGTAAAATCGAACCGCCATAGATAAAGACGCTTGGAACATTCAGGCGAATCATTGCCATCATCAGCCCCGGCAAAGACTTATCGCATCCAGCCAAACCGATCAAGGCATCATAGCAATGCCCACGCATGGTAAGCTCTACGGAATCAGCAATCACCTCACGCGATACCAGAGAAGATTTCATCCCCGCATGACCCATCGCAATGCCATCAGTCACGGTGATGGTGGTAAACTCACGCGGTGTCCCGCCATAGGCTGCAACACCTTTTTTCACGGCTTGCGCTTGACGACCAAGGGTGATGTTGCAGGGCGCAGCTTCATTCCATGTGGTTGCCACTCCAATAAAGGGTTGATCAATCACTTCACGCGACATGCCCATCGAATAAAAATAGGAACGATGCGGTGCGCGATCCGCGCCTTCAGTAACATGGCGACTCACCAAACGGGATGCGCCATAAGATTTTTTCTTGTCATCAGATGCTGTCATAATGACAGCACCTTAAAATGATTTATGCCTATTGTCAACCAAAGATAAAATCAATTTCTACGATTTATTCCATTCCTTGGGTGCGCTGAACAATGCTATGCACCACGTTCTTGCGTGCCTTTATTCGCCACAGACGGAGTATTGGGCGCAACAACCTGAGCTTGGCTCTTATCGCCAGAAGATTGTTCTTTTTGATTTTTTTCCCACGCTTCCTTCGCGTTCTCTAGCTGCTCACCAACCGCTTCTCTAGCATTACCAAGAGCATCGCCCGTCGCTTTAGCAGCCTCACCAGCGGCCTTAGTCGCAGCGGGTACGCCATCTTTTTTCAACCAATTAAATGTTTCCACCGCTTTTGGCCATGCCGTGTTTTTTAGAAAATCCATGCCCATATTCCAAGCAGCACCTACAAGATTCCATGACGCTTGTAGAAAGTTTTTTATTTCACCACCATCTTTTTTATCATAATTACTATTTGACATGCTCACACTCTTTATTTGATTCTTGTGTCTTTACTATCTTTACTATACGTGTCTAATGTTACAATTTCAAGAAGATGTGACATTTTTTTATCGCATACATCGCATAATCATAATTAACGCATCCGCACATAACTTCCCGGTGCTGCTTCGATGGGTTGATATGAACCATGCAGCGGGCTTGGCACAGCCTTTGTTGCTGCACCCACATGTGGATGTTGCCATTCATGCCAATGCCCCCACCATGATCCCGCATGTTCTGTGGCATCTGATAACCATTGCTCTGGCTTCATCGTGCGATCAAGCGGATGCGTCCAATAGCTATATTTATTCTTTGTCGGCGGATTAATCACCCCTGCAATATGCCCCGATCCTGCCAACACAAAACACATATCCCCACCATAATGACGGGTTGCCGCAAAGGTAGATTGCCACGGCGCGATATGATCTTCCCGTGTTGATAAAAAGAAACTCGGCGTGCGTATGCTGCTCAAATCAATCGCCACCCCATGCACTTCAAGGCTTCCCGACTGCACCAAACGATTATGCAAATAGAAATTACGCAAGCAATAGCTGTGCATCGTTTGCGCCATACGTGTTGAATCGGAATTCCAATAGAGCAAATCAAACGGAAATGGCTCTTTGCCCAACAGATAATTATTCACCACAAACGACCAGATCATATTATTAGAGCGCAACAAACTGAAGGTTGCTGCCATATCTGCCCCCTCCAAATAGCCTGTACGATCCATTTTCGCTTCAATGCCTTGTATCTGTTCTTCATCAATAAAAACGCCCAATTCTCCCGGATCAGAAAAATCAAGCATCGTGGTGAGGTAGGTTGCTGAAGCTACCTGCTCCTGTTCGCCTTTGGCATGAAGATAGGCTAGCGTCGTTGCAAGTAACGTCCCGCCCAAGCAATAACCCACGCACGCCACTTTCTCCGAAGCGGTTACTTCGCGTGCCACCTGCATCGCTTTCATCACCCCAAGCGTGACATAATCAGCAAACGCTATATCACGATGTTGCGCCTCAGGATTCACCCACGAGACCACAAAAACTTGATAACCTTCATCCAGCATCCAGCGCACCAAAGAATTTTTTTCTTGCATGTCAAAGATATAAAACTTATTGATCCATGCAGGAATCAGCAACATAGGCGTAGGGCGTACATGTTCCGTGCGTGGCGTATAATGCAGAATTTGCATCAAATGATTCTGAAAAATCACATGACCAGGCGTTGCTGCAATGTTCACTCCGATAGTAAAGGCATTATTATCCGTTGTACTGATTGCTAAACGCCCCTTGCCCCGTTCAAAATCCTCACGTAGATTGATAAGCCCCTTGAGGATTGTTTCCCCATTGCTCTCTAAGGATGCTTTCAATACTTCAGGATTCGTAATCATGAAATTGCTTGGCGCAATCGCATCAACCCATTGCTTGGTATAGAAATTCACTTTGTCATTCGTATGCGCATCATCCGCATCATGCCCCAACTTATGCAAGCTATCGTTCATCCATGACGCGGTCATCAGATATTGCTTCTTTATGTAATCAAAAAATATGTTGTTGTTCCATGATTCATCAGCAAAACGCTTATCATCGATTGTAGGTGCAGTCACCACAGACGATGATACGCCACCATTCAAAAACTGCTCCATCGTATTTTGCCACAAATTGGCAGAATCATTCATCCACACATACGTAAGCTGCATGAGTCGCTGCGGATCTTGCATAACTTTCGTTGCCCATTGTCCATATTCTTGCGCCATGTTCAACAGATTGCGATCAGCGTGGCGTAGCCCACCAAGACCATCTTCTTGCGCGATAATACGCAATATATCCTGCCATACTTTGACTGATTCGCTCATATTATGAGCAAATAACAAAGGATTAAACTGCGTGGTTGAAGTGTGACTATCGTTCACTTGCGATTCCATAGATGGTGTGAGTGCGGATGTGTGTGCCATTGATGATCCTATTATCTATCAGAAGTTGCCTACTATAGGCGAAGATCAGTGCTGGTAGCAAGAAGAAAAATATCAACATATGTCAAGTTTTTCTTGCATCCATGACGTAAACATGAAAAAACGAACAGAACTATAGCACGTTTCGATAGGTTTGTTCTTTTACAAGAACGCACTTATCGAAAATTCGTGCTATAGATCACATAATCTATAGCGCGACCTAGCGATAAGTTCTGTTATAAAAACATAACAAACCTATCGCTACGCGCTATAGCAATTTCATAGGTTCACAGGTGCATTATTATCAACAAATAGGGTTCGTAGCGGATAAAACTCCTGATGCACAAATGGTGCGAGAACTATTAGTACAGCATTATCCCGAATGGGTCGATATGAACCTTGCCAGCGTACATGTCGATGTCATTATCGTGCTGGGCGGGGATGGCTTTATGCTGCAAACCATGCACCGCTTTATTGATCGCAAAACGCCACTGTATGGCATGAATTGCGGTACGGTAGGTTTTTTGCTGAATCAATTTCATCTGGAACATATCCCTGATCGGCTAGTGGCAGCGCGTTCTGTGAAGTTATTTCCCCTCTCCATGTATGCACGCTGCATGAATGGACGCGAGGTGGAAGCACTCGCCATTAATGAAGTCTCCTTGTTTCGTGAAAGCCGTCAAGCTGCAAAATTACGCATTACCGTTGATCACGTACCCCGCATTAAGGAATTGGTGGGGGATGGCATCCTCATTGCCACCCCTGCGGGTAGTACCGCCTATAATTTTTCGGCAGGAGGGCCGATCATTCCTCTTTCTGCTAATGTTCTTGCACTTACACCGATCGCGCCCTTTCGTCCACGGCGTTGGCGTGGTGCATTATTGGAACATACATCCAGTATTTTATTGGATGTCTTGCACCCCGAAAAACGCCCCGTTAGCGCGGTAGCAGACTTTACCGAAGTGCGTAATGTGAGTGCTGTATTTGTCACAGAGCAACGCAAAATATCATTCACGTTGCTGTTTGACCCTGAGCATAATCTTGATGAACGCATCCGCATGGAACAATTCACGGACTAGGCAAGCTAGGGTGTGGGGACTATAGCACTTTCACTTTTTATCATGAAATATTGAGATGAAAACACGAAGCCAAGCCCTTAATGATTTACTGGAATATAACCAGTCGATAGACTGGATTACTACGGCACTTAAAAAATTTCCGTGGGATAGTGATACAATCTATGCGGTTTTGACTCGCACCCATATCATCACTGTATTGCAGCGTTATTTAGACGAAACATTATGTGAACATCAGGTGGAAACATGGGCAAATGCAGTGGAAGGGCGGGACGACATTGCATGGGAAAAAGGATATGAGGAGCTATTACAGGAAACCATCCATCAACTCGCCAATCCATTGCTTACTTTGTCATTAACTCAAAATGCCGCCAAAAAGATAATGAATGTTTTGCTGTCAGATGCTCGCATGTATAGTGCTTCCATTATATAATTAACCTGAGTTTTGGATAAGAAGCGATTTATCCTTTTGTTTTTATTTGCTTATTTCTTTTGTTCGTCACTCCTGCATAGGCAGGAGTCCAGCGATCACGAATTGTTCTGGATGCCTGCCTTCGCAGGCATGACGCATTATAATATTTGTTCATATAAAACAAATATTTATTTTTCATCTTATCCAAAACTGAGGTTAGGGTACGTTGATACATAAAACCAATAACTTCGTCATGCCTGCGAAGGCAGGCATCCAGCAACAACACTATATTAATTGTCAACACCCCCTAGCTCGGTGTAATCATATCCTCTGGCTTCACCCATGCATCAAACTGCTCCGCTGTGAGCAATCCTAACTCAAGTGCTGCTGCCTTCAAAGTTGTGTTCTTCTTATGCGCATGTTTGGCAATTTTTGCTGCATTATCATATCCTATATGCGGATTAAGTGCAGTGACCAACATCAAGGATTCATCGCGCAATGCCTCGATGCGTGCCACATTCGCAACAATCCCCACGGCACAATGCTCGGTGAAGCTACGCGCACCATCAGCAAGCAACCGAACTGATTGTAAAAAATTATGAATAATCATCGGCTTAAAGACGTTCAACTCAAAATGCCCATTGCTTGCACCAATCGTCACGGCAACATGATTACCCATCACTTGCGCAGCAATCATCGTCAACGCCTCACATTGGGTAGGGTTGACTTTCCCCGGCATAATGGATGACCCCGGCTCATTTTCGGGGAGTTGCAATTCTCCTAAACCACAACGCGGCCCTGATGCTAGGAAGCGAATATCATTCGCTATTTTCATAAAGGCTGCGGCTAACGTATTCAAGATGCCATGCACCTGTACCAATGGCTCATGCCCTGCAAGTGCTGCAAATTTATTCGGTGCTGTCACAAATGGCAGTCCTGTAAACTTGGCGACTTCTTCTGCAAAGCGTTCTGCAAAACCAATTTTGCAGTTAATGCCCGTGCCAACCGCCGTGCCACCTTGCGCAAGTTCATAAATACCTTTCACTGCCTTAGGATCGTCAAGCAGATGCAACACATAATCTAATTGCGCGACATAGCCTGAAAATTCCTGCCCTAAAGTAAGCGGGGTAGCATCTTGCGTATGGGTACGCCCAATTTTGATGATGGGGGCAAATTCTTGTGCTTTAGCATCCAACGCATCACGCAAACCACGTAATGCTGGCACAAGATGATGATGAATCTCAGACGCTGCCGCAATATGCATCGCAGTTGGGAAGGTATCATTCGATGATTGCCCCATATTGACGTGATCATTGGGGTGTACTGGCTTCTTCGACCCCATTTCACCACCCAACATCTCAATGGCACGGTTAGAAATCACCTCATTGACATTCATATTCGTTTGCGTACCCGATCCCGTTTGCCAAATACGCAACGGGAAGTGATCATCCAGTTTATGCTCTAATACCTCTGTAGCAGCAACCACAATCGCATCGCCAAGTTTTGCATCTAATGCCCCAAGAGCCACATTGGCAATGGCAGCACTACGCTTTAATATCCCGAGCGCACGGATCATGGCTTTGGGCATAATTTCCGTGCTAATATCGAAATTAATCAGCGAACGCGCCGTTTGTGCGCCATAATAGCGATCATTCGGCACATTAATAGCACCAAAACTATCCGTTTCACTTCTTATTCCTATTGACATTTGCTAACTCCATCGTGATGATATGCGTTTGCCCTTTATCAGGGATTAATCTAATTATAGTACGATGCATCAATGACCACCCAAAAATCCAGTATTTTTTTATCCGATGAAGTAAAACGCGCATCAAAAAATCGTATGCACGGCATAGTGTTGTTTTTATTCGCAGGTTTGCTTTCCACTTTTATCAATGGCGAGATGCGTTATCTTGGGCAAACTCATGGCTATCACCCCTTTCAATTAGTATTCCTCTATAGCATTCTTGGTGCGGTATGTTATCTGCCTTCGGTGATGCGTCATCCGCAGCTTGTGCAACCACAACGCATCAAACTTTTAGCTCTACGTTCTTTTCTGGAAGTGGTGGCATTCACAGCGGTATTTTTTGCGGTCACGCTTCTGCCTTTTGCGATGTTCACGACCCTGACTTTCACCTCCCCCTTGATTGGTGCGGTGATGGCTGTCTATTGGTTAGGGGAACGCATGACAAAGCCCAAAATCATTGGCTTAATCATGGGGTTTATCGGCATTATCATTGTTTCTAACCCATCATCCGAAGGGATGAATTGGGCAATTTTCTTGCCCTTATTTGCGGCTGTGTGTTTTTCTGGCTGCGGGGTATTGATTCGCAAATTAGCCGCAACAGAACATTCATCCTGTATTGCCGTCTGCACCTTGCTGGGCATGGCGATTCTATCCTTACCCTTAGCTCTGACGCATTGGCAAAGCATCACATGGGAACATGCGCCCTATATTGCATTGCTTGCGGTGATGGTGGGTGTGGTACAATTTTGTGTGGGTCACGCGTTGGGGAAAATTGAACTGACGCTTGCGCAACCGCTGATTTTTCTCAATCTTATCACTTCCTCGCTTTTGGGTTGGCTGATCTTTGATGAAACAGTGACTTCCAATATCTGGTTGGGTGCATTCTGCATCATTGCGGGCATTATTTATTCTTTGCGGCGCAAAATATCCTAAGTTTAGTTGCCTCACACCATAAAATCATACACAACTAGAGAGTCGTTTGTAAATCATTATATTTTTTGGTGTATGTTCACTAGGTTCATACCTATTTCATCTGGATAATCTCATTATGGTATCTCCTTCTCCATCCTCAGCTTGGAAGCGATTTGTTGCCTTAGAAATTTCAGGCAGCATTGTTCTTATTGCAGCTACCATTATTGCTATGATCTGCGCCAATAGTAGCATTGCGCCGCATTATTATCATATGTTGCATATGAAAATTGGGGTGCATGTCAATGATCTTTTTGTGATCAATTATTCCGTGGAACATTGGATCAATGATGGCTTGATGGTGCTTTTTTTCTTTGTGGTTGGCATGGAAATCAAACGTGAGTTGAAAGAAGGTGAATTATGCACGCGACAAAAAGCGATTCTTCCATTTCTTGCGGCGGTGGGCGGGGTTGTTTCACCCGCTCTTATTTTTAGCGCACTCAACTGGGGGGATGAGACCACCATGCGTGGCTGGGCAATTCCTTCTGCCACGGATATTGCCTTTGCCGTGGGTGTATTATCGATGTTTGGCAAGCGCGTTCCTAGCTCGCTTAAAGTATTTCTGCTTGCCGTTGCGGTCATTGATGATTTAATGGCAGTCCTCATCATTGCGGTTTTTTATACCAGCCATCTTTCGTTCACCGCATTAGCTATTGCATGGGTCTGTATTGGTGCATTATATGTATGCAATCAAAAAGGGGTGGCACGCGTTACACCCTACGCTATCCTTGGCTTCATTATGTGGCTTGCGGTGTTGCAATCGGGGATTCACGCAACCATTGCGGGGGTGATTCTTGGTTTCATGATCCCGCTCAAAGCACAAAATAGCGCGGGCGTACCTATGCTGGATGCATGTCGTCACGCTTTGCATGAATGGGTGACCTTCCTCATTATGCCTATTTTTGCCCTTGCCAATGCAGGCGTGCAACTCGACGGTTTAACACTCAATCATCTGCTGCATCCTGTGCCTCTGGGCATTGGTTTGGGGCTATTTTTTGGGAAACAATTTGGGATTTTCATTGTCTCCTATAGCGTCATCAAACTCAAGATCGCGGATTTCCCTTCAGGTGCAACATGGGCGCAATTTTACGGCATTTGCATCATGTGCGGGATAGGTTTCACCATGAGCTTATTTGTCGGCAATCTTGCCTATCAGGATGCGGAACTACTGACCTATACCAAACTCGGCGTATTGCTTGGTTCTATTTCTTCCGTCTGTGTTGGAAGCATCATGCTCGGCAGGGTACTGAAGCGGTGATCGCTCATTAAACTTTCCTTCACTTGCTATAAAGATGATCCCTCATTATAATGATACTCATCGCCCACGCACGATGCGTCGTATCTACATGTGGAAAAGATGAGTATGTTTAATAAGATATACCCTTGATTTTACTTCAAGAACTCAAGTCCTTAAAGTAAAATGGGTATATTATGGGAACAATAGGTAGCTTACGCACGTGATTCATTTCAAACGCTCCATTAAGTATAAATTGATCCGCATGATCATGATTGTCACATGCCTTGCTGTGATACTCACGACCGTTGCCTTGTCCATTATTGGCATCAGGGATATGCGTTCCAGTGTCATTCACGAGATACAACATGCAGCCCATACTATCGGAGAACAAAGCAAATACCATCTACGCTTTGGCTATCAGCCACAGGTCATGCAAAAATTGGAAATGCTGCGCCTTATTCCTTCGGTGCAACGCGCCTGCCTTTATAATGCTCAGGGGCATATTTATGCCATTTATCCGACACCTATGGAGGGAACATTCGATGATTTTTCTGATTTTTTAGGAAGTGATGAAGGTTTTCGTCGTGCTGCACAATGCCCTCTGATCAATGGCAGCATCACCACCCTTACGGATAATAATATTGAAACGCACCAATTTATCACGATCAAAGACAAAAAAGTTGGAAGCATTTATATTCGTGCTGATATGAAGCGCGTTGATCAATACATCACGCAACAATTCATTGCAACCTTGGTGATCTTAATTTTAGTCGGAGGCTTCGCTTTCGCACTTGCGCGCTACATCCAACATACGGTGAGTTATCCAGTATTGGAATTAGCACGCGCTACATCCCGCGTGTCGATGTTTCATGATTATTCGCATTCCGTATTGGCAGGACTCACCACGCCACAATTAGTGGATCATTATTCCGAAGAAATAGCAAGCCTTATCGTCGCGTTCAATAAAATGCTCCATGATCTGATGCACCGTGAGCAGATGGTACAACAGCAACGTAGTGCCTTAGAAGATGCCAAAAATGCCGCAGAACATGCGAATTATGCGAAAAGTCAGATTATGGCGAGTATCAGCCATGAGTTACTCACCCCCCTCAATCATATTATTGGTTTTTCTACCTTTATGAAAGAGCAATTAATGGGAGATATGCCTGAACAATACCGCGCCTATAGCGAAGATATGTACCGTTCTGCCATCGAACTTTTAGAAATCATTAATTCCATTCTCGATTACACTCGCGCCCATACTGGCGAATTGACCCTCACCTTAACGCCGTTTGATGTGCAACGAACACTGGAACAAATTATCCACTTGTTTTCTAAAAAAATCGAAGAACTTCATGTGGATATAGCCGTGGAATGTGCATATAATATGCCGCTTTTGGTTGCTGATCGCATACGTTTTATTCAAATCATAAGCTGCATCATTTCTAATGCGATCAAATTTTCACAACCACCCCCTGCATCATCTATGGTGCGCATTAAGGTCAGCCATAGGGCAGGATCGCATCAACCCGAACAATTCCATATTTATATTTCTGATACAGGCATTGGTATGACTCCAGAAGAAATTGAATGTGCGTTTCAGAGTTTTAGGCAAATTGATGGTGATTTGAATCGTAAATTTAATGGTATTGGCTTAGGAATTCCCCTAGCAAAAGAACTGGTTGATATGCATAAAGGCTCGATGATCATCGAAAGCACGCCCAATGAAGGAACGTGCGTGCATATTATCTTACCGCAAGGGGCAAAAGAAACAACAAAACAAGAAGCATAAGCATAATAATATCGCGTATTTTTTACCATAATTTTACATGTTTATAGTACCAATAATAGTTAGAGCATGGTTGCTTAAGGAGTGATGTCATGAAACCATCCTATATTGAATTAACCCTATCCATTGAGCGTTTACACCGCCGCTTTTTGGATGTGGTAAAGTCTGAATTAGATCGATTACATATTGAAGATATTAACAACGTCCAAACGCTTATTTTATACAATATCGGTACGGAACAAATCACGATTGGCGAACTAACCAATCGCGGATATTACCTCGGTTCTAATGTTTCCTATAATGTCAAAAAATTGGTCGATAATGAATATCTTGTGCAGGAACGTGCATCGCATGATAAGCGTTCAGTGAAAATCAAACTTTCCGCAAAAGGTTTGGATCTATGCGCCAAGATTGATGGATTCTATCATCGTCATATGGAACAGCTCGGTCAATCCTCTTTGAATGAATCCCAACAGAAAGATTTACTTGCGAACCTTGAGCATCTTGAACAATTTTGGACAGGGCAACTTCCCCGAATTTAGTCATATTGTTTAGACTATACAAAACCGCACATTTGGTATAAAAATCATTCTTGAACATAAATCACAAACAAGGAATGACGATGCCAAAAGCAATGATTATCGGTGCAGGATTAGCGGGAAGTGAAGCGGCGTGGCAATGCGCCCAAGCAGGGATCGATGTTGCATTGTACGAAATGCGCCCTGCCCGTTCCACGCACGCGCACCACACGGATGGATGCGCTGAGCTGGTATGCTCTAATTCGTTTCGTTCTGATGATACATTCAACAATGCCGTCGGATTATTACATGAAGAAATGCGGCGCGCATCTTCTCTGATTATACGCTGCGCTGATGCGCATAAAGTCCCCGCTGGTGGCGCATTAGCGGTGGATCGCAATGCCTTTTCTGACGCTGTCACGCACGCCCTACACAATCATCCACACATCACCTTCCACCGAGAAGAAATAGAAGCACTGCCCCTTGATGCTGATTGCCCCGTCATTATTGCCTCAGGTCCTCTCACCTCCGATGCCCTTGCAAACGCGCTCATGGAACATACGGGAGAAGAATATCTTGCCTTTTTTGATGCGATCGCGCCGATTGTTTCACGTGAAACGATCAATATGGATGTCGCATGGTTTCAATCACGCTACGATAAAGGCGATGGTGCGGATTATATTAATTGCGCCATGAATGAATCACAATATAAAGCGTTTATCCAAGCCTTGCTGGATGGCGAGAAAACCAAGTTCAAGGAATGGGAGCAAAACACCCCCTATTTTGAGGGATGCTTGCCCATTGAAGTGATGGCGGAACGTGGCATAGAAACACTACGTTTTGGTCCGATGAAACCTGTGGGACTCACCAACCCGCATACGCCCAATGAACGCCCCTATGCTGTGGTGCAGTTGCGTCAAGATAATAAACTTGGCACTTTGTATAACATGGTGGGCTTCCAAACCAAACTCACATGGGGCGAACAAAAGCGGATTTTTCGTATGATTCCTGCCCTAGAAGAAGCGGATTTTGTCCGTTTGGGTGGCATTCATCGCAATACATTTTTGAACTCACCGCGCTTGCTCACCCATGATATGCGCTTGCGCTCTGCCCCGCATATTCGCTTTGCTGGGCAGATTACGGGAGTTGAAGGCTATGTTGAGAGTGCTGCCACTGGCTTAGTGGTTGGGCGTTTGGTTGCCGATGAATTATGCGGATCGGGTACGATGCTTCCCCCACCGAACGATACGGCGTTGGGCGCGTTGGTGCATCATATCACGGGCGGTGCGGAATCCAGCACCTTTCAACCCATGAACATTAATTTTGGACTATTCCCTCCCATGGAAGAACGTAAAATCCCCAAAAAAGAACGCCCCCGCAAACGCGCTGAACGTGCGCTTGCATCGTTGCATGATTGGTTGCATCCAATGTAACCAAAGTTTTGGATAAGAACAATCATACATTGTTGTTTTATATAATATAATATAATATAATATAATATAATATAATTGTCCATCCCCGTCAAGTTGGGTTGATTCACATGCCATAATGTGGCAGAATGTAATCAACTGGCTGAAGGAGAAGGGCTATGGCACAGATACAGCAA
>RDZH01000017.1 GCA_004293935.1 Alphaproteobacteria bacterium
TTATCAATATGCAGCGGGTGTCACCGCGCTTCCAAGCCTACGTGGCATTGGCGATATGAAGCCACTTTGGGTTGCCATGACGGACGATGCCACGTTGCGCACGATGATACAAAACTTTAATAATCAGAACTATGCGCGTGTTAATTTTGGGCAAGTTCGCAGTGCTGTGGAAAATATCTTGCATCAATGGGCGGGGACAAGTGCCGTTCCTCATGATAGTGCGTGGCAGTTTACTTCAGGGCAGCATATGAGTGCGCGTATTGTTGAAACCATGGATCGATGGTTTGGTTTGGATACGGGTACGAGTTCTCTTGAGTTTACGCAAAATAAGGGGCGGTTATATCTCAATGAATGGAAAGATATTGTCGATGATACGATGACGAAATTATTAATCCAGCACACAACGCGCCCTGCTGCCTTACAAGGGTTTACGTATGATAAGGCAACAGGCATGATTACGGGGGATTTGAGCGCGGCACTCAAGTTGATGCAGACAGCGCAACCTGCCACTGGCGCAGCGCGTCATGCCTATTGGATGGATTATGTGCCGATTATTAACACGATTGCTGATGTGCAAGGATATTCCGACGAGTTTTATCGTCAGACGCTCGCGGGAACGTATTTGGATGCGCTTCCTGATGATGTTATTAACTTCCGTTCACACCGTATAATCGAGCGCGAAGTGGGGCAGGATTATATGCGTGGCACGGATCGTGGGGAATATATTTGGGCTGATGCGACATTTGGGTTAACCAGTTCGGTTACTGTGGATGGGGGAGGCGGTGATGATCGTATCGAGATTCGCCCGCTACAATCGCTGAGTAGCACGGGTAATAACACCCATTATATCTATCATCGTGGTGATGGTAATGATACGATTAACGATCATTGGGGAAGTGATGATCGATTGTTCCTTCGGGGTATTCGTTCCAATGAGGTGCAATTCCGCCTTAGAGAATATGATTTATTGCGATCCGATAATCATACTACCATGAATGATGTGGAAATTAATATCGGCACTGAAGCTACGGTATTGTTAGAGAATTTTAACCTATTCGCGCAATCAAATTTTGGTATTGTGGAGAGTGTAAACACGATTGAACAAATTATCTTTGATGATCGCACTGTGACAGCGGCGGAGGTGATGCGTTTGGCGCGACAAAATAGCTACAGCAACGGTACGGATTGGATTTATGAACGGAATCAAAGGACTATTGCTGATGCCACAGAGCCAACGCAAATCTTTGATGCAAGTGTAGGTAATGACTTCTTTTATTTTACGTCATCCTCACCCATCCGTTTAGATTATGATCTCGGGGATGGTATGGATCGTATCTATGGGGATACCATGCTCACCCCGAACAATGGGTGGAATAAAAACATTACGGTGAATTTTGGGCGAGGAATTAATTATGATAACGTACAATTTTCTAATATGGGGGCTAATATTAACCCTATGGCTGTTAATGAGGGGATTGTGCTGCGCATTAATGATAATGATGCCTTGCAATTTGTTGCGTTGCCGTTAACTCACGCTCATAACATCACGCTGCAATTTAGCGAAGGTACGACACGAACGATTACGCTTAATGCAGCGTTACATGCACGCGGTGCAGGTGCGTTTGTTGAACGT
Source organism: Alphaproteobacteria bacterium (assembly GCA_004293935.1). GTDB lineage: Bacteria > Pseudomonadota > Alphaproteobacteria > Rickettsiales > UBA998 > RDZH01. The sequence goes on from RDZH01000017.1 coordinate 1,634, forward strand.
ATTAATCTAACCCCATATCCGAATCTTAGCACGACTAATTTTGCACGAACATTAACGGGTACGAATAATAATGATACATTGCAAGGTGATGCGCGTAATGAATCCTTAAGCGGAGGCATGGGGAATGATATAATACGCGGGGAAGCGGGCAATGATCTTTTGGATGCTGGTTTCGGCAATGATGTGTATCATTATACCCTCAATGGCGGGTTTGATCGCATCACAGAGTCGTTAGAAGGCAATTCGGATGATCGCTTGATTTTTGGGGCTGGTCTTACAGGTTCAAATCCATTTACATTTGCTAATCTTAGGTTGGATCGCCCAACATCATTTTTGGATTCCTCTGCACTACTTATGACATTTCAAGGGCAGACAGGGGGCGTGTATCTTGCCAATCAATTTCAACATGATATTTCAGCTATTGAGCATTTTCAGTTTGCTGATGGTACGCGTACAGCAGCGCAAATACGTGAACTTTATTTTACGCAAAACATAACGTCAGGTCATGATATTATATCCACTTTTACAGGCGATACAGCTAGGATCGTGAATGGTGGTTTAGGTAATGATCGTATGACAGGATATGGTCATCGTGAACGACTCATAGGCGGTGCAGGCAATGATACGATTTTGTCAATGGGGCATTCTTTTGTCGCAGATACCCTAGAAGGTGGTGATGGGCATGATTATATTTTTAATCAAGGTGCGGGAGATAGTATTTTAGCGGGAGCAGGCAATGATGTGATTGCAAGCGTGGTTACCACGATGAATGGTAATAGTGTCAGTGGTGGCGATGGTCATGATTTTATACGAGGTTCGGATCAATCAGCAGATGTTTTGAATGGTGATGCTGGAAATGATACGATCAATGCACAGGGAGGGAATGATACGCTGAATGGCGGAGTGGGTAATGATATATTATTTGGTTTTGGTGGTCATGATCGGATCATCAGTGGAACGGGCATCGATCAAATGATCGGCGGAGGTGGAGCGGATCACTTTGTTGTGACGCGTGGTATAAATTCGCAAACCATCATCCGTGATTTCTCTCCGATGATGCAAGGCGAACTGATCGATCTTTCGGCATTTGGCACAACGCAAGCATTAACCTATCGTATCGTGCGCTCAGATATTCATATCACTCTGCCCGACAATCATATTCTGATTTTGGAGCGTGTAGCGTGGAAAGAATTAAGTGCGGCTAACTTTGTTGGTGTTGCATCATTAACGCCAGATGCGCAAAATAATGCATCGCTCATTAACGGAACGGCAAATAATGATAATCTCAATGGTACGGGCGCAGCAGATATTATACGCGGATGGGCAGGGAATGATAGCATGAATGGCGGAGTGGGCAATGATGTGTTATGGGGAGATGATGGTAATGATAGCGTGAATGGTGGCGCGGGACGTGATCAATTACGTGGTGGTGCGGGGAGTGATCAATTTATTTGGACTGCCCATGCGCATAGCACCAAAAGCCAACCCGATGAAATTATTGATTTTGTCGCACGTATTGATAAAGTGGTAGTTAGGGGGCTTGGCTTTACAGGAGGGCTAGATAGGGATGGTGGCAATACGGAAGTAGGTGAATTGCGTATTGTGGTACAAGGAGACATCAGCACCGTTTTGTCCGATCAAGTAGATTTTGCTGTGCAGTGGAATAATACCGCGACGTTGATTACCGCAACAGATTTTATCTTTGCTTAGGTTGAGGGTGCGCATAATTGAGTTGACGGGCGCAGGTAATAATGCTAAATAATTTCATTATGGAAGGCACACTACTCAAAGATAAAAAAGGCATCATTATGGGCTTGGCGAATGACAAGTCTATAGCATGGGGTATTGCCAAAATGGCAGCCGCACAAGGTGCGCAACTTGCGTTCAACTATCAGGGGGATGCACTCAAAAAACGTGTTGAGCCGCTCGCAGCGTCTCTTGGTTCAACTATTGTTGAGCCATGTGATGTCACGGATGATGCTGCTTTAGATGCATTTTTTGCGCGCATACAACGTGAATGGGGGGAGTTAGATTTTCTTGTTCATGCGATTGCCTATTCGGATAAAAACGAATTGAAAGGTGATTATGTGGATACGTCCCTTGCCAATTTCCAAAATACGATGGCGATTTCGTGCTATTCCTTTACTGCACTTGCGAAGCGTGCCTATCCGTTGATGAAAAATGGCGGAAGCATGTTGACCCTCACCTATCTTGGTGCAGAGCGACATATGCCGCATTATAATGTTATGGGTGTTGCAAAAGCAGCCCTAGAAGCTAGTGTGCGTTATCTTGCTATGGATATGGGCAAGCACAATATCCGCGTTAATGGCATTTCCGCAGGACCTATCAAGACGCTTGCTGCCTCAGGGATTGGTGATTTCCGCTATATTTTGAAGTGGAATGAATATAACAGCCCGATGCAACGCAATGTCACTATTGAAGAAGTGGGCGGATCAGCAGTCTATTTGCTTTCTGATCTCTCCACAGGCACAACAGGTGAAATTATTCATGTCGATAATGGCTATCATGTGGTGGGTATGAAAAACGCACTCGCGCCCGATTTTTCCGTGGTGCATGGCAATGATGCATGACGTGGAATAGTTTTGGTCGCATTTTTCGCTGCACAACGTGGGGAGAAAGCCATGGTGTTGCGATTGGTTGTGTGGTTGATGGCGTGCCGTCACAACTCTCTTTGTGTGAAGCAGATATTCAACAGTTTCTTGATCAGCGCAAACCTGCACAAAATAAATATACAACGCAACGCAAAGAATCTGATAAAGTCTCGATTCTCTCAGGTGTGTTTGATGGGGTAACGACAGGCACGCCCATTGCCTTGATGATTCATAATGAGGATCAACGCTCAAAAGATTATGGGGAGATTGCGCAAAGTTTCCGCCCCGGTCATGCGGATTATACCTATCATGCGAAATATGGGGTGCGGGATTATCGCGGGGGAGGGCGTTCTAGCGCACGTGAAACGGCGATGCGTGTTGCTGCAGGGGCGATTGCCCGCAAGGTGCTTGCACCCTATGGCATTATCATTCGTGCGTGCATGGTACAGATGGGGGAGCATAAAATTGATGTGGCGCGTTTTGATTGGAATGCGTGCAGCCATAATCCTTTTTGGTGTCCAGATAGCGTGATGGCGCAGCAATGGGAGGATTATTTAGACGGCATTCGCAAGGATGGCTCGTCAGTGGGGGCGATTATTGAAGTTCATGCCGAACATGTACCCGTTGGATGGGGCGCGCCGATTTATGCGAAGCTCGATGCTGATTTAGCAGCAGCCTTTATGAGTATTAATGCGGTGAAAGCGGTAGAAATTGGCGATGGCTTTGCTTCCGCTGCATTGCGTGGTGAACAAAATGCTGATGAAATGTTTTATACGGAGGGTAAAGTTGGATTCCGTAGCAACCATGCAGGGGGCATTTTAGGTGGTATTTCCACGGGGCAGACGATTACTGCACGTTTTGCCGTGAAGCCGACCAGTTCCATTTTGACGCATGTAGAAAGCATCACCAGTGCAGGTGAAGCCATGCAATTACGCACCAAAGGCAGGCATGACCCATGCGTTGGCATCCGTGCCGTACCCGTGGCAGAAGCAATGATGGCGTGTGTGCTTGCTGATCATGCATTATTAGCGCGTAGCTATGGGCATCCGATTATCCCAACATTATGAGTAAAGATCGCATCTATCTTGACTATAACGCTACCGCCCCCATGCTTGAATGTGTGCGTGATGCTATGGTTGAGGTGATGATGATGCCACATAATCCTTCTTCCGTGCATCGTGAGGGCAGGGCAGCAAAATCTTTGATTGAACGATGTCGCAAAGATGTTGCGCAACATCTTTCCTGTTTTCCACATGAGATTATTTTTACCAGTGGTGGTACGGAAGCGAATAATTTAGCCTTATGTGGTGTAGGGAATATGCCTCTTGCCGTGGCGGTGACAGAACATAGCTCGGTGCGTGCAGTGCGCTCTGATGCGTATTTCCTTCCCGTGCTTTCTTCAGGATTGCTGGATATGCAGGCACTTGAAGCATGGTTGATGCGCACACCTGCTCCGATGCTCGTGGCGGTGATGTTGGCGAATAATGAAACGGGCGTGATTCAACCGATTGCAGAAATTGCGAAACTCGTGCATACATATGGGGGATTGCTGCATTGTGATGCGGTGCAGGCATGTGGCAAAATACCCGTGGATATGGGGATGATTCACGCCGATATGCTCAGCATTTCAGGGCATAAGATCGGTGCAGCTCAAGGCATTGGATTGTTGGTGGTGCGCCATGAATATCCGATGACCCCGCTTATTGTGGGGGGCGGGCAGGAATTAGGCAGACGCGGCGGGACGGAGGCTGTGCCACTGATCGTAGGTTTTGCCACCGCTATAAACTGGATGCAGCGCAATAATGCATGGCGCGAAAAAGTGCGGGTGTGGCGCGATGCATGGGAGCAGCATATTATGATGTACTCGGGGAGTGATGCCTCAATTATTTTGGGTTATGATGCGCCACGTTTGCCTAATACTTCCTGTGTGCGCATGAAGGGGAGATCATCTGAAGTGCAGTTGATGAGCTATGATCTTGCATCCATTGCGGTGAGTGCGGGTTCTGCATGTTCTTCAGGGCGTATCGCACCATCGCACGTGGTGGCAGCGATGCTTGGCAGTGATGCGGGAAGTGAAAATGATATTGTGCGTATTTCTATGGGGTGGAACAGTACGGAAGCTGACATACATACCATGCGCGATGCGTGGTGCGCAGCCTATGATAAAACCAACAGAAGCTAGACGTGCTTTAAATTCGTCATGCCTGCGAAGGCGGCATCCAGTAGCAACAGTAATTTATGGATACCCGCCTACGTGGGTATGACAAGAATTGAGAGTTATGCAGAAGTCTCAACTAGACGATGCCAGCAGATTGTTTTTTGCTATTTTCACGCATTTTCTCTTCAGATAGAGGAACTGCAGAGGATTGAATCTCAAAGACGCTCACATTCGGATCATAGCCGACTGATTCACGGAATGTTTTTAGATCCAAATTCTCAATTTTAATGGAACTTAAGGATGATGGAGCATCAGCGTTTGCAAGTGCAGGCTGTGGTTCATCTTTACCAAGGTTCGCAATGCCTAGTGCTTTCGTGCTTTTTGCAAAATTATCCCCAATATCAGCCATTAATTCTCGTGCAATAGATGGCTTTGGCTCAAGATTCGCTTCTTCAGCTAATTGCGCTTGTTGTTGCATTTGCAAGGTGCGCTCTTGTGCTAATTCTTGCGTTTTATCTTGTGGAGAGATAGCTTGATCTTGTTGAGATACACTCACCCATGCGCCACCAATTAATGCTTGCCCCATGGTGATGTCAGATGCTTCTGCTTTAGATTCTAATTCTTTCACCTGTTCACGTGAGGTGATTTTACCTCCCATGGTGTCAAATAAACCAGTAAGCTCAGGGAATTCAACTGCAAGTTGTGCAAGTAAACCACTATTAGATAAAGATGCCTTAGCACGTAGTTGATCTTCAGGAGTCATCACGTCATTAGCATGTTCTTCAGCACGGGTCATCCATGCTTGCGCAAGCGAGCTTTCAGGGGGAAGCCATGCTTGCAGCATACCACCACCGCGATTTTTTTCTTCTTCCACCATGATGTTGACATAATTCGCTACTTTTTGTGGTTCATAACCATCGCGTGCCAGTGAATCTGCAAGAAATTGGGCAACTTTTGGCTCTTTAGGAATCACGCCTGCATTCATTTGTGCAAGCAAGATAAGGCGCGCCTCATTAGGGACTTTTTGATCGCCAAATTCAACAATAGGTACTTCACTTTCTGTTAGCATAAGCTACGCCTTTATTTAGATAATAACTTCATTTTACCTTAAAGCTACTTCTGTTGCAAGGCAATGTTTGTGATCGTTTTATGACAACGCATCCACGGCCAATGATTGCCCTCAAGGCACGCATACCAGAGGCGTGGCGCACGTCCCGTTGGCAACCATAGCGCATGTGCGCCTTGTGCTTCCAAGGCAGATCGATCAATCCGCAGCGCATGAGGGGAAGCACATCGCCAGCGATCACTATAAAAACTACTAATGACAATATCTGAATCAGGCAAACAAAGCGGAGCTTTATCTTTATAATCAAATCGGAGGCGTATGCGTTGCTGATGCCATAGACCATCACACCCAGTTTTGCTGCATGTCCATAGATCGGAAGGATCATCTTTTTGAGTAATCCATCTGCCACCAAGGCGCGTCTGCCATTGTTCGACATGAAAATTACGCAGCGTACCACGTAGCAATCGCCATTGTTGTTCGTCTTCACGCACTGCTATTGCCCAGCCATCTTCGGCAATGAGTAGATCGGGTGGTGTATGCAGCGTGCCTTCCAGCATTGGCAGAATAATCAGAACAAGCGCAATGATCGCGGTACGCCTTTGTGTGGCACGCAACAAAAGCACTACGCCCGTGAGCGTGAGAGCTAAACACCATGCAGACATTGAAGGAACATATAATGCAGCATGTTCAAAACCCTCTATCCATTGTGCAATCGCAATCAGCCAGTGCATTCCAAGACCTATGCCATCCAGCCCATAATGCGCTAAGCCAAAGGGCATGAGGATCAAGGTGAGCGCGCACATAGGTACAATAACAAAACTCATTAAAGGCAATGCCAACAGATTCGCAAGGATGGTATAGGGTGTCAACTGATTGAAATGGTGCATGATAATCGGGGTAGTTGCCAGCATAGCCACAAAGGAGGAGATCATCAATTCTGCCACATACAGCACAACCATACTCACTAAAGATGGCATTGTGGCGCGCACTTTATGATGCCATGGGCGCATACGGCGATAGGTGAGCATCAAAGCTAAGACCGCCATGAAGGAAAGTTGAAAACTAATATCGAACAAAAGCGCGGGAGAATAGAGCAACATACCTGTTGCGGCTAAGACCCATGCACGGATGCTGTGCGATTCACGTTGCACGATAATCGCAAAAAAGACAAATCCAATCATGATAAAAGCGCGTATTGCGGGTACGGGCGCACCTGCAAGCATCATATAGCCAGCTCCACAGACGCAGGCAAAGAAGGCAGCAATCGGAATGATGGGAATGCGCAAGGCAAGATAGGGAATGCAGGCAATGGCATAGCGTAAGAGAAAAAACACACTTCCAGAAATCATCACCATATGCATCCCCGATATAGCGAGAATATGCGCCAATCCAGAAACGCTCATGGATCGCTGCACTTCTTTGGTGATGAGTAGTCGCTCGCCTGTGATTAAGGTGGCGGTGACTCCGGCTTCAGGTTGGGGTAGTCGCTGCATGATGGCAGCATTGATGCGTGTGCGCCATGGTGTCATCGCGTACCATGGGGCAGGGGGAGCTTCGGTGATGATGGAAATGGTTGAGGTTGCATATCCCACACCATCAATCATGCGTGCATAGAAAAATTGCCCAAAATCAAAGCCATTGGGCAAAGCGGGGCGTGAAGGCGGAAAGACGGTAGCGCGTACAGAAATGCGATCCCCTTCACGTGGAATGATGCGACGCGTGCGGATGGTGATGCGTATGCGCGTATGTTGATCGTCGTGGTGCAATGCTGCGCTGGTTACATCGTTCAAAAGGACGCGTATTTTACCATCGGCATGAGCAATTTCGTCGACTGTCCCTTCCAGCAACACATGACGATAATGACGACTTAAGGGGGCATGATGCGGACTATCATAGATTTCATGATGCGCAAGGCTTGCGCCTATGCATAATAATCCTACGATGATTCCCCATTGCCCCCGTGCGCTATGCCCCCCTTGCACCCACCAGATGCTTAACCCTAGGAGTGCAAAGGCAATGCCCCATGGAATCGCCCATGCCGTAGCGTAATAGAACGCAATTCCAAAGGCAAGCCATAAAGGAGCGGAGGTGCTGATCGTCTGCCACGAACGTGGAGTTCGCAGCGCGTCACTATAAGATTTAACGTGAGGAAACACCGTGATGTTTACGCAATTCTTCGGCAATTAAGAATGCGAGTTCAAGGCTTTGCGATGCATTTAAGCGTGGGTCACAATGGGTATGGTAACGACTCCCTAGATCAAGTTCAGATATTGCTTGCGCACCGCCTAAACATTCAGTGACATCCTGCCCTGTCATTTCAAAATGCACACCCCCCGCATGAGTGCCTTCCGCTTTATGAATAGCAAAAAACTGACGCACTTCCGAAAGAATATCGTTGAATTTCCTTGTTTTATAGCCATTTGGTGACTTGATGGTGTTGCCATGCATCGGATCGCATGACCATACAATATGCCGCCCTTCTTCCTTGATGGTACGTACATGTTGGGGCAGTAGTTCACCTACCTTATGTGATCCCATACGGGTGATGAAGGTAAGCCGTCCCGCTTCATTGTTCGGGTTGAGAATATCACAAAGGCGCAAGAGATCGTCACGCGTCATGCTTGGTCCTAATTTGCATCCAATAGGGTTGCCCACACCACGCAAAAATTCCACATGGGCATCGTTGGGATCGCGGGTGCGATCACCAATCCACAGCATGTGCGAAGAACATGCATAATAGCGTTCTTCTTGTTCACAAAAGCGCGTGAAGGCTTGTTCATAGTTCAAAAATAGCCCTTCATGCGAGGTATAAAACGTTGCTTCAGAGAGTTGTTGTTCTTGCGATGGGCTGAGACCACATGCGGCAATAAAGTGCATACATTCATTGATGCGTTCGACCATCGCTTCAAAACGCTTGCCTTGCGCAGAGCGTGCGACAAAATCCATATTCCAACGGCTGATCGTATTGAGTGAGGCAAATTCACCACGAAATAAGGAACGTAAGAAATTAAGTGTTGCCCCAGATTGAAAATAGACCTTTGATAAGCGTTCAGGATCAGGCTCACGCGATTCATGATCAAAATCTTGCCCATTGATCATATCGCCACGATAACTTGGCAGCGAAATGCCCTCAATCGTTTCGGTATTATCGGAGCGTGGTTTAGCAAATTGCCCTGCAATACGCCCAACTTTCACCACGGGGCATCCTGCGCCATACATAAGCGCAATAGTCATTTGCAGCATCACGCGTGCATAATTACGTAGATTTTTTTCGCTAAATTCCGCAAAACTTTCGGCACAATCCCCGCCTTGCAGCAAAAAGGCATTCCCCTCAGCAACCATGCCTAATTCACGCTTCAAGGCACGCGCTTCCGCAGGAGATGTCAGTGAAGGATAACGTGCAAGAGTGCGTTCTGTGGCTGCAAGAGCCTCATGATTGTGGTAAGTGGGTTGCTGTTTAATCGGGAAAGCACGCCAACTATCAGGTGACCACCCCATTGCAATGCGAGGAGATGAAGGTTCAGAGGCAATCGGCATAGCGTCCCGTGTACGAATAGATAAAGATAAGGTCATAATAGGCGCACTATAGCATAATGTATCTATATTTGCAAAGCACTATAGTGCTTCGACACTATATAATTACCTATCGTGACGCGCTATAAGTCCAATACCACGTCATGCCTGCGCAGGCAGGCATCCAGCGTAGCACGTTTCGATCTGGACTCCTGCCTTACGCCAAGAGTGACGAAGATTTCATCGGGATACACTATCCCGCCAAGCGTTCCAACTGATCACGCAGTTTCGCAGCACGCTCAAACTCCAGATTTTCGGCTGCTTCTAACATTTCTTTGCGCAACTGTACGCGTAACACTTCTCGATCCGCAGGGGTGCGCGGTTGAAAGGTTGCAGGCTCTTGTTCTGCTGCATAATGCATGGTTGAGGGCGTAGATCGATCATAACGTGCTGAAGATGATGTTTTTCCTGAAGATTCTTTTGCATCCCCTTGATCCATTACCTCTGCAATCGAGCGTGAGGTTGAACGCGGGACAATCCCATGCTCAAGATTATGTGCGATTTGCTTTTCACGCCTCCGTGCGGTTTCTTCTAGGGCAATCTTCATGGAATTAGTGATGCGATCCGCATAAAGGATCACCCGCCCATCAACATTACGCGCAGCCCGCCCAATCGTTTGAATCAGCGAGGTGGCAGAGCGTAAAAATCCTTCCTTATCGGCATCTAAAATCGCCATTAATCCACATTCGGGAATATCTAATCCTTCGCGTAATAGATTGACCCCAACGAGTACGTCAAATGTCCCAAGCCGTAAATCACGAATAATATCGACGCGCTCCAGCGTATCGACATCGGAATGCAAATAGCGCACTTTGATGTGATGCTCATCAAGATATTCTGTGAGTTGTTCTGCCATTTTTTTGGTGAGGGTCGTCACCAATATGCGATAACCCTTGGCAATGGTGGCGCGTATTTCTCCATAGAGATCATCGACTTGGCTAGAAACGGGGCGTATTTCTGGCTCAGGATCAAGGAGTCCTGTTGGACGAATCACTTGTTCCACAAACTCCCCTTGCGTCCAATCGAGTTCAATCGCGCTTGGGGTGGCGGAGACATGGATAGTTTCAGGGCGTAATGCATCCCATTCATCGAACTTCATCGGACGATTATCCATCGCACTGGGCAGGCGGAAGCCATATTCCACCAACGTCACTTTACGGGCGCGGTCGCCATTATACATTCCACGAATCTGAGGTAAACTCACATGACTTTCATCGACAAATAATAAGGAATTTTTGGGTAGATATTGGAATAAGGTAGGTGGTGGCTCGCCCGGCTCCGTTCCTGCTAAATAACGCGAATAATTTTCAATGCCTTTGCATGATCCTGTTTCCATAAGCATTTCAAGATCATAGGTGGTGCGCTGTTCAAGCCGTTGCGCTTCAATCAGTTTTCCTTGTTCGCGTAATGCATCAAGGCGTTGATTCAGCTCTGCTTTGATGGCTTTGATGGATTGTTCAATCACGGGTCGTGGTGTGACATAATGGCTATTGGCATAGATGGTGGCATCCTTCATCGATCCTTGTGGATGCCCTGTAAGCGGATCAAAGGCACGGATGGATTCAATTTCATCGCCAAAAAATGAAATACGCCACGCTGTTTCTTCTAAATGGGCGCAGTACAGATCGATCGTATCGCCACGCACGCGGAATGTCCCGCGCTTGAAGCCAATATCATTGCGGTTATAATGAATTTCCACTAGAGCGCGCACCAATTCTTCTTGGCGCATCTGCATTCCTTGCGCAATGGGAATGGTCATGGATTGATAGGTGGTGGCAGAACCAATACCATAAATGCAGGATACGGAAGCAATCACGATCACATCAGGGCGTTCTAAAAGCGAGCGTGTGGCTGAATGGCGCATTCGATCAATCTGTTCATTGATGGAAGCGTCTTTTTCAATATAGGTATCACTACGTGGCACATAGGCTTCAGGTTGGTAATAATCATAATAGGAGACGAAATATTCCACGGCATTATGCGGAAAAAACGATTTCATTTCATGATAAAGCTGTGCTGCTAATGTTTTATTATGCACCATAATCATCGCAGGGCGACCAGTGCGCGCAATGATATTTGCCATGGTGAAGGTTTTCCCCGAACCTGTAACACCGAGTAATACTTGGTTTTTTTTCTTGGCCTCCAGCCCTGCAATCAGGGCATCAATGGCGGAAGGTTGATCCCCCGCAGGTTCGTAGGGAGAAACAAGGTGGAACAGTGGTGTGCGTTCAGACATAAGCCTAATATAGCGGACGCATGGCTCTTTTGCAAGGAGATGCGCGCTTTATAATTTCATTTTAGGGCGCACGCGGGAAAGTCCACCATCCACCGCAAGGGTTTGTCCTGTAATCCAGCTATTGCATGGATCAAGCAAAAACACAATCGCACGTGCTATATCTTCTGCCGTTCCAAGCCTTCCGAGGGCGTGCATTGCTTCGGAAAATTTGCGTGATGTTTCGTTGCTCGTTAAGCCTGCCGTCAATGGTGTTTGTGTTAGCCCCGGAGCAACCGCATTGATACGTAGATTTTGCCCTGCATAGCTTGCCGCAGCAGAAAGGGTAAGTCCAATAATTCCCGCTTTTGCTGCCGCAATCGCTTCATGATTCGCAAGACCTTCCATGGCAGCAGCGGAAGAAATAAGCACGACTGATCCGCCGTGCGTCATATGTTTGCCCGCAGCGCGTACAGTAGCAAAAGCGGTGGTGAGTGAGGCATCAATCACCATCTGATACTGTTCTTTGCTGGTGAGATGGGCGGATTTTAGCAATAATGATCCACTGCAATTCACCACGCCATCAACGCTACCCGCTTGATGAAACACGGCATCCACGGCATCAAAATCCGTTGCATCGAGGAACGCATCAGGGGTTATTTTTTTATCATCGCGTGCGGCGGTGAAGACACTATGTCCCGCTTCTTTTAGTAGTGCGGTGGTTGCTTGCCCAATCGCACTGCTTGCTGCAATGATCAAAAAATGTGCCATGACTAGACCTCATTTTCTTGTGGTGTTTTGGTAACAATGACTCCATCGGGGCGACGTTTTGGACGACCACGACGACGAGGTATCCGTGCTGTGCCATCATCATTTAGTTGAGGGGCTGCTTTATCTTCTGCAAGAGGGGGAGGGTTCAGCAAAAATGTCGGAAGTGCCTCTTGTGTCTGTGGTTCTTGCTCTGGTGTGGCAGGTTTATTGTTTGGTTGCTCCGCAGGATGGTGACGTTGCGGACGTGGTATCCTTTGGCGTTGTTCATAGCGAGGATGTTCTATACGTGTTGGTTGCGCCACGTGCGGTGGTGCAGCGTTGCTTGCTTCTTCTGGTGTTGCCACGTCATCTTCTGCACTATGTGCAGGGCGTTGTTGTGACCGTGATTCATGATCACGACGACGTGCGTCATCTTTCACACGTTGTTGTTCATCGGCAAGGTTGATGGTGCGCACATAATGTTCCACATGCTGCATGTAATATTCATATTCAATGCGTTCACCCGACTGACGTGCATTTTTTGCTAGATCAGTATATTTTGTTTGCTGATTCACGGCATGACGACGCTGTTGTGGGGAGACCATTAAGCTCTCATCATCTATATCCGTGCGAGGTCGATTACCACCATTATGATGGTTATTCCCACCACCACGACGAAAACGGGAATTATTGTTGTTATTATTGTTATTGTTATTGTTATGCTTATGAGCATGACGATTATTGTGGGTGCGCATGAATACTCCTAAAGCCTACGCAGGTTAAATATGTGCTACATGATAGTTTTCATTCCATTGCCACACAATTATGCGCGCAATGTCCGACAAATCTTTACGTATTTCAACGCAGCGTAAGCCATGGTTCATTGCGATATGCTGTACCTCATGTTCTTGACCCTGCCCAATTTCGCAGACTAATATACCATGGGGTGATAATAAGCGGTGCATCGCCGCCATTAAAGAGCGATAAGCATCCAGACCATCTATTCCACCATCCAAAGCAAGGATAGGATCATAATTTCGTACATCCACATCCAATATGCAAATATCACGTGAAGGAATATAAGGAGGATTGCTTACAACAACATCATATAACGATTTTTGGTGTAATGTCCAGTCTAAACAATCAAATTCGACCCGTTCGAGTAAAAAATTATTATGTTGCGCTGCATTATGCGCGGCAATCGCAATCGCATCGGCAGAAATATCAAGCCCAACACCTGTTGCATGGGGATATTCATAGAGTAGGGAAAGTAGAATGCACCCTGTTCCCGTACCGCAATCAAGGATTTTCAAAGCGCGCTGACGATCTGGGCGATGATCAAGGATCGCTTCGATGATGCCTTCCGTTTCAGGGCGTGGATCAAGCGTTGCTTGCGTGGTATGGAACTCATGTTCCCAAAATGCCTTGCGTCCGATAATTTTGGCGAGTGGTTCACCTGCATCACGGCGTGCGCATAGCGCATCATAGATGGTTTGCTGCGCGGGGTTCAGTGCAGGCACATCGATGGGAAGCGATGAGGAGGGGAGGTTCATCACGTGCGCCCATAATAATCGTGCTTCGCGTGCGTTCACCATGCTGGGTTTATTCGCTATCCATCGATGCTAAACGCTCCGCCTCATCGGCACTGAGGAGCGCATCAATAATCTCATCGAGTCCTTCACCAATCATAATGCCCTCAATTTTATATAAGGTCACATTGACGCGATGATCGGTGACACGCCCTTGGGGGAAATTATAGGTTCGGATACGCTCAGAACGATCACCCGATCCCACTTGCCCTTTACGATCAGCGGAACGCGCATCGGCTAATTTTTGGCGTTCCATATCATAAAGGCGTGCGCGTAATACTTGCATCGCCGTTCGACGGTTCTGATGCTGTGATTTCTCACATGCAACCACGATTAGCCCTGTCGGCAAATGCGTGATGCGCACTGCGGAATCTGTGGTATTGACGTGCTGCCCACCTGCACCAGATGCGCGCATCGTATCAATGCGAATATCTTCATCACGAATGGCAATATCCACCTCTTCTGCCTCGGGAAGAATGGCTACCGTGGCGGCGGAGGTATGAATACGTCCGCTGCCTTCCGTTTTAGGGACACGTTGCACGCGATGCACGCCCGATTCAAACTTCATCCGTCCGAATGCGCCACGTCCTGTGATGGTAGCACTGGCTTCTTTAATACCCCCGACATCATTTTTGGTGACATCATTTTCTTCAAAACGCCATCCTTGCAGTTGCGAAAAACAGCGATACATATGGAATAATTCTGCAGCAAACAAGCCTGCTTCATCGCCCCCCGTACCAGCGCGCACCTCAAGAATCACGTTACGCGCATCATCTTTATCTTTTGGAATTAAGGCACGTTGCAGATTTTCTTGCAAGCTGGGGATAAGTTTTTCCAACTGCATCATTTCTTCACGGCACATGGCTTTCATTTCTGCATCAAGATCAGGATCGGCAAGCATGGCTTGGGCATCGTGCAACTCCTGCTCGGCTGCCTGTAGGCTGAGGATGGTTTCCACAATAGTATTGAGTTCTGAATATTCGCGTGAGGCATCGGCATAAGTATCACCCATCGCGGAGGGGTTGACTAATTGTTCGCCTAAGCCACGATGACGTGCTAAAATAGCATCTAATTTTTCTTTGGGAATGTGCATAATATAATCTTTCTATTCTCGTGTCGTGGCAAAGGAAGCGGCAAGTAAACGTATCAATTTTTCGGTATCATGAAAAGCAAAACTCTCACCTGTGGCTAGATATTTCAAGGAATACGTGCCTGTTTGTACTTCATTTTCACCAAGAACGACAATATGAGAAGCCCCTTGTTGTTGTGCTTTTTTGATCGCCTTGCCCATATGTTTATGGGTGATAATATCGGCAGCGTAGCCTATGGCGTGTATGTCGCGGCTCATGTGCAGTGCGGATAATAATGCGTGATCGTCCATCACAATGAACATCAGCATTGGTAATAGCGGATGATGCATATGCTGCGATGATTGCTCAAGCAACAACATCAACCGTTCCACCCCTATAGCCCAGCCAACAGCAGGAATCGCACCGCCTCCCATCTGTTCAATCAGCCCATCATAACGCCCACCCGCACAAACGGTCGCTTGTGAACCTAAGCGATCCGTGGTGAACTCAAAGACGGTATGGGAATAATAATCCAACCCACGCACCAAACGCGGATTTAAGCGAAACGGTATTGCCAAGCTATGCAGTATTTCTTGTACCTGCATGATCCATGCTTTAGAATCCTCATTGAGTGCATCGTCAAACAAGGGAGCATCGGCAATGATGGCACGATCTTCTTCTTGTTTAGAATCTAAAATGCGCAGAGGATTTTTTTCTAAACGTATGCGACTTTCTTCAGAAAGTGACCCGACATGCGTGCGAAAATATTCAACCAACATTTGACGATAGGCATCACGCGATGCTTTGTCACCTAAGGTGTTAAGCTCAAGTGTGACATCAAAGGGAGTAGGAGAATCGTCACCATGTAATTGTGCAAGTGCCTTCAGGGCATCATAGGCGCACGCAATCACTTGGGCATCTTGCCACGGCTCGCTTGCTCCGAGTGCTTCCACCCCCACTTGATGAAATTGGCGCAATCTACCTTTTTGCGGGCGTTCATAACGAAAAGCGGGGCCGCGATACCATACCTTAAAGGGTAATTGCTGCGTATGCCCACCCGAAATAAAAGCGCGCACGATCGCTGCAGTAAATTCAGGACGCAATGTAATATGCTCACCGCCACGATCTGTAAAGCTGTAGGTTTCTTTGCTCACTACATCGGAGGTATCCCCAAGGGAGCGATGAAAAACCTCAGAAAATTCAAATATAGGAGTTTGCAATTCATGAAAATGGTAACATTCCACTACCGATCCAATCGTTTCCATCACTTGACGGAAGCGATGCATATCACTACCACTATAATCGCGTGTGCCTCGAACGGGCTGAATTATCTGTTTTGCCATAATCAATGTTAGTACTGCAAAGCACTAGCTAAGTAAATCACAAACTGCATCATAAATGCATTTTCTTACCCCACACGATGCTTATGCGCTTCAGTTATGCGGATTGATCAAGTTCCGTAAATGATTTTAGTAAATCAAGAAAGCGTTTGCGAGTTTTTTCATCTTTGATTGCATAATAAGTGCGCACCAACTCAAGCGTTTCACGGCTGGACATATGCTCATGATCAAAAGCATGTTGATCTTCGGCTGCGATCATGGAAGGATACTGTGTTTCCTCATTTTGATAGGCATCACATTGTTCATAGCCCTCAAAAAAGAAGGATATAGGCACATCCAACAATTTGCTAAATTGATAAAGACGGCTTGAACCAATACGATTAATGCCGCGCTCATATTTCTGCACTTGCTGGAAACTAACCCCAACCTTCTTGCCAATCATATCTTGACTTAATCCAAGCATAATACGTCGCGCTCGCAGGCGCGCTCCAACATAATCATCTACAGGGGATGCACTCATCCATTAAACTCCTTCATTTTATCATCATACGCATGATCATGGCACTTATTAGATAAAGCGCAGCATGATGCGAAATAAGGTAACAATTACTTGTCCTTACTATACACTAGCTTAACTAAATGTCACGTACTATTTTAACCATTATGTCATTTTGAATCATTGATTAATGGCGCATTCAAAGGCGCACTCACGCAAAGAAATCACTTTTTTTTCGATCAATATACAATAAATGCTTGCACATTGCCGCTATCTTTCTTACTCATAGAGGCTTAGTTGATAAAATAATAATGGTTATGAGAAGCGCATGGATAAATTTCCTATTACAATCGAAGGATTCTATAAAATGGAGCAGGAGATTAAACTGCTCAAAACGGTAGAACGCCCTAACGTCATCAAGGCGATTGCGGAAGCACGCGCCCACGGGGATTTGAAAGAAAATGCCGAATATCATGCCGCACGTGAGAAGCAGAGCTTTATTGAAGGGCGTGTTTTGGAACTGGAAGATAAGATGGCACGTTCTGAAATGATTGATATTAGCAAGCTCAGCGGAAGCAGCGTGAAGTTTGGTGCAACAGTGACAGTGGTGGATGAAGATACGGGTGATGAAATCACCTATCAGATTGTTGGGGAATATGAAGCGGATATTTCTAAAAATCGTATCGCACTCACCGCACCCCTTGCACGCGCCTTGATGGGGAAATCGGCGGGGGACAGTGTGGAAGTGCGTGCGCCGGGTGGAACACGGACGTTGGAAATTCTCGCGGTACAATTTATTCCTATCATTTTGTGATGGGTGACGAGCAGAGAATGATGATGACGAATTTTTGGAACTTGTCTTTTTTAGTCTTGGGGATCGCGCTCGCATCTTCACGCGTCTATGCGCAAACAGAAGCGTCAGCACCACAAAAAGATAGTCTTTTGACCACGCAAGAGAAAAAATCGCCTTTTGAAATCGCGGTGATCGTCAATGATGAGGTGATCACCAATTATGATATTGGGCAACGTCTGCGTTTTATGATCGCAACTACAACCATGCCACGCACGCAAGAAACGATGCAAAAATTATTTCCGCGCACGGTGGAAATGTTGATTGAGGAGATGTTGCAACGTCAGGAAGCCACGCGCTTTAATTATCGTGTTGAACCTGCGGAAATCACGGCAGCGATTGCCACGATGGAAAAAGAGCAGGGCAAGCCAGAAGGCAGTTTTTTGAAGTTTCTTGAAGCGAATCAGATTGATAAAAAGACGGTGGAAGATCAAATTTCCACCCAAATCATGTGGGGGAAATTATTGCAACAGCGTATTATCCCGAAATTGACCGTCACCCCAAGTGATCTTGCCCGTGCTAATCAGCAAGTGAATAATGCTGAGCAAAAAGTGGAAGAAGTCAATATCTCGTACCTCACACTTCCCATGACGATGGGACGAAGCGAGCCAGAAACAAAAGAATTGGCAACGATCATTACTCAAAAATTGCGTGAGGGTGCGAATTTTCGTGTTCTTGGAGCGCAACTTGCTGTGAAAGAATTGACGCATCTGCAACCGAGTTGGATTCCTATGCGTGATCTTGACCCGGTGCTTGCAACTAAAATTGCGGCATCTAAATTTCCTGCAGTATTTGGGCCCGTGCAAACACCGACAGGTTATCAAATTCTGCACGTATTAGGCAAGCGCACGTCAGATTATCGGGTGAATGTCGAAGTATTCTTCAAAGAAATCATCATGACTCTTGCGGAACATGCGCAAAAATCAGAAGTGGATGCGTTGATGCTGATTGCGCAAGATGTGCGTCGTAACCCCGGGACATGCACCAATAAAGATGTAGCAACAGTCAATAATATCGATGATTTGCAATTCAAGGTGAATTATGTGCGCACCAAATTATCGGATATTTCACCAGATATGCTTTCCTTAGTGCGTCCTTTGCGTGTTGGTGAGGTATCAGAGCCGTTTGCTTCACCTGATGGTATTCGTTTGTTGAAATTATGCGAAAAAACTGATCTTCCTAGTGCTGATGTTGATGAGAAAAAACTGACACTGAAAGTGAAAGAACAAAAATTCCGTCAAGAAGCGGTGAAATATATCCGCACCCTACGCCGTGATGCGTTTATTGATATGCGTCTATAGCTGTGTGATTTTAGTATGCGCAAGGATGCGCAGCAATCGATACAGCACCCACGCATTCACCATATGCCATATAAAATGCGTACCATGGGGCAGAATATCGCATAAGGGTTTATCAAGTGTGCGCATGATAAGCGAGCATGTCCATAAGAATACGGTATGCAACAAAGGTTTTGCCCATGGTGTGTGCGTGCTGTACCCTAGTGCCGTGATGCTACTTAAGATGATATAAGTGGGGAGATAAAAAATCGTTCCATAGAGCGTATCAGGAGGGAATAAATCCGTAAAGATAATATTACTTCCCAACATCAATGCAAGCGCGATGAAGATATTCCGCCATTGCATACCCCATAAACGGCGCAAAAAAGCAGCTAAATAACCATAAATAAAGAGGGTGATGGGCAACACATCCATCATTAAAGTGGTGGATGTTGGGTAGATATGCCATGCGCCACTCCCCATCCCAATGCCGCACAATAGGAATATAAGCGCATACATATCAGGAACATCACGCCAATGTAGGGAGCGCACTAAGTTCACGATCCGCCATGCAGCAAAGATAAAAGCAAGATTCGTCACCGCATTCAAAGGCTCTGCCCAAAGGGAGGGATCGCCCGTGCGTTCACAATAATCATGCAAAAGGTGCGGTTGCATGGATTACACCGCTTCGACAGATTGCACCTCTGGTATGTAATGTTTCAGCATATTTTCAATACCCTGTTTTAAGGTAAGGGTAGAGCTTGGGCATCCCGAGCATGAGCCGTGCAATTCTAAAAATACAATCCCTTCAATAAAGGAATGAAAAATAATATCCCCACCATCTTGCGCAACAGCAGGGCGAACTTTTGCTTCAATCAACTCTTTGATTTCTTTGACAATATCAGAATCTTCTTCCCCAGAATTGGCAGCTTTGGGAGCGGAGGTTTTTTGCTGTATGATGGGCGCATCGGAGAGGAAAAAATCCATCAGTGTGGTGAGAATATCCGCTTTTAAGAGCGACCAATCAAAGGTAGAATCTTTGGTGATCGTCACAAAATCTGAGCCAAAAAACACCGCATTTACCCCCGAAATGCGAAACAGTGCCATTGCCAAGGGGGATTCCTCCGCCATATGTTCGCCCGTATAAAAACGTGTCCCTGCTTCCAGCACCGCCCGACCGGGTAAGAATTTCAATGTTTGTGGATTGGGGGTTGTTTCCGTTTGAATGAACATGGGGGAATCCTCTCTAATCAGGATGGTTAATCATTGCGATAATTATGTTTATTGATTTGTCGTCCGCGCCCTAAAGCAAGAGCGCGCTTCGGTACATCTTCGGTGATGACGCTGCCCGCGCCAATCACTGCACCATCACCAATGCACACAGGGGCAACAAGTGAGCTATCCGATCCGATAAATACATCAGCACCGATCATGGTTTTATGTTTATGTGTGCCATCATAGTTGCACGTGATCGTACCTGCTCCGATATTTGTATGTGCGCCAATTTCAGCATCACCAAGATAGGAGAGATGCCCCGCTTTCACCCCTTCATGAAGCGTAGTATTTTTCACCTCAACAAAATTGCCAACAGCACTATGATCATGCATCATCGTGCCAGCGCGCAAGCGTGCATACGGACCAACGGATACATGATTGTGCAAGGTTGCCCCTTCGATATGGCTAAAGCTACGGATGGTGCAATGATCACCAATGCTCACACCCGTTCCTATGGTGACATAAGGATGAATCAGCACATCATAGCCAAACTCTGTATCCATCGAAAGAAACACTGTTTCAGGAGCAACCATGCCCACACCTTCATCAAGGGCGCGTCCACGCAATCTTTTCTGGATGATGGCTTCCGCTTGGGCAAGCTCTGCACGGCTATTGATGCCGAGCATATCTTCTTCATCCGCAACGACATAATGGCAGGATAATCCAGACTTATGGGCTAATGCAACGGCATCAGTGAGGTAATATTCGTTCTTAACATTGTTGTTGCTGATAGATGGGATAATGTCATGCGCATAACGACCTTGCAATGCCATGATGCCACCATTGCATAAAGCAATAGCACGCTCTTTATCTGTGGCATCTTTATATTCAACAATATGGGTGACGCGCCCATCCGCATCGGTACATAAGCGTCCATAATGTGCAGGATTTTGGGGGCGCATCGCGGAAAGCGTAATGGCGTGATGCTCCGTATGTTCCAACATCGAGGTTAGTAAGGAAGTGCGAATCAACGGGGAATCCCCAAATAACACCAATAATCTATGTTCAGGATCGCAATGGGGCAAGGCAGATTTGACAGCATCCCCCGTGCCACGCGCTTCTTCTTGGATGATATGGGTGATCATTGAGGCATCCATGATGCGGTTGGCTTCAGTACGCACATCGTCACCATGAGGGGAGGTAATCAAGCAAATACGCTGCGGATGAAGGGCGCGTGCTTGTTCAATGACGTGCCGTAGCACCGACCAGCCCGCCAGCATATGAATCACTTTGGAGCGATCAGATTTCATGCGACTGCTTTGTCCTGCCGCAAGGATGATAACGGTAAGGGCGCGTGATTGTGTCATGGGTTACCTATTCAAGAGGATGCCACATGCTTCATATGCTGCAGCAACGGTATTGCGCATCAAACATGCAATCGTCATAGGGCCAACACCGCCCGGCACAGGGGTAATCCAGCCAGCTTTTTGGCGTACTTCTTCAAAAGCTACATCGCCAACCAAACGCGAACTTCCATCAGGGAGTTGCACGCGGTTAATGCCCACATCAATCACGCACGCACCTTCCTTGATCCATGATGCTTTCACCAATTCAGGGCGACCGACTGCGGCAACCACAATATCCCCTTGCGCGACGATAGACGCAATATCACGGGTGCGCGAATGGCATAAGGTTACAGTACAGCTTTGGGCAATCAAGAGTTGCGCCATAGGCTTGCCAACGATATTAGATCGACCAATCACCACGGCATGTTTGCCTTCAAGGTTTGTGCCAAGGGCATGATGAATCAGCATCAGTGAACCAAGAGGGGTACATGCGATGGGCGCATCTTCACCTGTAGCAAGTTTCCCAGCATTGAACGGATGGAAGCCATCAACATCTTTTTGTGGGGAGATCGCATTGATCACTTCACGTTCATTCAGATGAGCGGGCAGGGGCAGTTGCACTAAAATCCCATGCACCGTTGGGTCATTATTCAGAGTGGTGAGCAGATGCAATAATTCTTCCCGACTAGTAGATGCGGGTAGTTTGAAATCGCGTGAGATAATGCCCACTTCAGCGCAGGTTTTGGCTTTCGATTGAATATAATAATGGCTTGCAGGATCATCACCCAACAACACAAAAGATACGCATGGCGTTACCTTATGCTCTTGAACGAGACGTTGTACATCCTGTGCTAATTGAGTGCGCAAATGGGCGGCAAAGGCTTTACCATCAATAAGTTGTGCGGTCATAATGGACATCTAAAAAAAATGGAATAGATGAGAGCAAAACAAAATTTGCTCTCACTATATTAAGGGAAGCACTATAGGAACAATTATGCAGCTTGTGCTTTGCGTGCATTGACAAGATTCTCATTGGCAAAATCCCAATTCACCAACTGATTCAAGAACACACCAATATAATCAGGGCGACGATTTTGGAAATCAATATAATACGCATGTTCCCACACATCCATCGTCAATAGTGGAATTTTGCCTTCGGTTAAAGGAGTTTCCGCATTAGATGTTTTCGTGATTTCGAGCTTCTCACCGTTTAGCACCAACCATGCCCAACCGCTACCAAATTGACCAACGCCCGCTGCTTTGAACTGCTCAACAAATGCTTCATAGCTGCCAAAATCTTGGGCAATACGTTCTGCAATCGCACCTGTGGGCGCGCCGCCACCTTGTGGCTTCATGCTATGCCAATAGAAGGTATGATTCCATACTTGTGCCGCATTGTTAAACAAGGCTTGATGCTCTTTTTTTCCTGCTGTGGCATGGATGATGTCTTCCAATGAATGCGTTGCAAATGCTGTGTTTGCAATCAATTCATTCATTTTCACAACATACGCATTATGGTGTTTGCCATGATGCACCTCAAGTGTTTCTTTAGAAATATGCGGAGCAAGAGCGTCTTTTGCATAGGGTAATTCGGGTAAAGTAAAGCTCATAATACATGCCTCAAGGAATGAAAAATTAATACACTTACTTAAATAGGTATCATGCATCCCAATGTCAAGCGATGTCGTTTGAATTTTTGTTCAAAATATTCTTTGACATTATTGAGTTGAATGTCTAAAGAACTGTGCCATTATGCACTCTCATCATGCACAGCCAGAATTCATCAAAAAACCTCTGCACGAAATGACGCATGAGGAATGGGAATCGCTTTGTGATGGTTGTGGTTTATGTTGTCAGATTCGTATCGAAGATGGGCGCACGGGAAAAATGCATTTTTCACCTGTGGCGTGCAGGCTTTTGTGCCTTTCCTCGCATCAATGCAAAGATTATCCGAATCGCAAAAAGCATGTGAGCGATTGCGTGCGTATTACGCCAGAAAATATCTATCAGCTTTCATGGCTTCCCCATAGTTGCGCCTATAAATTGGTGGCATATGGCAATGATTTACCGCAATGGCATCATCTTGTGTGTGGTGATCGTGAACGTGTGCATCAACAGGGTATATCGATGCGTGGCAAAACGATCAGCGAAGATGAGGTGCAATGGAGTGATTATGGTGTGCTTTCATGATGAAATGTCACATGCGGGATGTGTTCTTTAGGCATTTGCGAAAACGACTATAGTACTTGTTGCGTTGGTGTGTACGTTATGATATGCACATAAAAAATTGTATTTCTCATTTATATAAATAGGGTTCTATGTCGCATTATCAAAAAAGAATTTTCATGTTGTCTCATCGTTCATTGCGTATGATGGCGACCAGTGCATTATGCATCATGATGGGGGCTTCTGCATCCTATGCGACACCCGCAGCATCTCACGTCACAGAAGCGAAGCCTGAGTATGTCACGAAGGGTGAATTTGATGCAATGGTTCATCGTTATTTGATGGATCATCCTGAAGTGATGTTGAAATCGCTGGATAATATGCAGCGTGCCACCCAAGAAAAGGGCTTAGAAGAATCGAAAAAAGCAATAGAAGGGCAGAGTGCTAATTTATTCTCTGATCCGACATTGCCAACTTTTGGGGCAAAAGATGCACCTATTCCCGTAGTTGAGTTTTTTGACTATAATTGCTCAGCTTGCAAATATATGTTTAACCCGATTGATGCCGTAAAAGCGAAACAAATTCAAGATGTACGCATCATTTTTGTAGAGTTTCCTATTTTTGGAGAAAAATCCGAAGAACTCGCAAAAATTGGTCTTGCAGTACATGCATTAAAGCCCGATGCTTATTATGGTTTCCATAGTGCGATGATGAAACATAAGGGAACGATCACCAAAGATCAAGCTATTGATTATGCTGGAAAAGCAGGCATTGATCGTGCGGATTTGGAAAAGGAATTACTTTCCCCTGCGATTAAGGCGCGCTTGAAAAAGAACCAAGATTTAGGTCATGCGATCAATGTTACGGGTACGCCGTTTATGGTGATCGGCAAAACTCCTATCCCTCATGCATTGGATGCTGAACATCTTGATAAACATATTGAAAATGCACGTGCTGCGTTGAAAAAATAGCATGGTGATGGAACGCCTCTGATTGCGTATTCGTACTCAGAGGCGTTCTTTGAAATAGGCGCGTTGTGGATTAAGCGATTTTTCTTGTGTTTTTTGTTTATTCCGAGTATCACCTATCGTGGCGTTCATAGAATGCTGAATTTAGTTGAATCTGTGCGATTTTACTAAGTTCAGTCTATGCGCTTTTGTTTTACTGAAAAAATCAAAGGAATGATTATGTTTACAATTACTAGAAAATCAATCGAGTGGGGCGGAAAACGCTTGACACTAGAAACAGGTAAAATTGCTCGTCAAGCAGATGGTGCGGTGATGGTGACGTATGGCGAGATTACGCTCTTATGTACCGTTGTTTCTGCAAAAAAAGCCAAGCCTGATATTGATTTTTTCCCCCTTACGGTGAATTATCAAGAAAAAACTTTTGCAGCGGGTAAGATTCCCGGTGGCTTTTTTAAGCGTGAAGGTCGTCCAACAGAGCGCGAAACTCTAACATCGCGTCTTATTGATCGTCCGATTCGTCCTTTGTTCCATGATGAGTTCAAGAATGAAACGCAAGTAGTCTGCACCTTGCTTGCTACGGATAAAGAAAGCAATCCTGATATTGCAGCCTTGATTGGTGCTTCTGCTGCCTTGACGATTGCAGGTGTGCCATTTTTTGGTCCTGTGGCAGGCGCACGCGTTGGTTATACAGCGGGTGACTATGTGTTGAACCCAACAGATGCACAATTACAAGAAAGTACATTGGATTTGGTGGTTGCGGGAACGCAATCTTCTGTGTTGATGGTGGAATCAGAAGCGCAAGAATTATCCGAAGAAGTGATGTTAGGTGCGGTGATGTTTGGTCATAAGCAGATGCAGCCTGTCATTGATTTGATTGTTGATTTTGCTGAATGTTGTGCAAAAGATGCATGGGCGGTTAATGCGTATGAGCGTGCAGAAGAATTATATGCTGCCGTGAAGCACGCAGGAGAAGATGCGTTTCGTGCAGCATATTTATTGCGTGATAAGCAAGCGCGTCAAAATGCCTTATCTCAAGCACGTGATGTGATTATGCAGGCATTAGAAGGCAGTGATCATCCATCCATTAAAATCGTTTCCGCTATTAAAAAATTAGAACAAGCGATTGTGCGTTCTGATTTGATTGCAACCAAAGAGCGTATTGATGGTCGTGGTCTTGCCGATATTCGCCCGATTGAGGTCGAGGTCGGTATTTTGCCACGCACGCATGGTTCAGCGTTGTTCACCCGTGGTGAGACGCAAGCATTGGTAGTCACCACGCTTGGAACATCGCAAGATGAACAAATTATTGATGCGCTTGAAGGTGAATATAAAGAAAAATTCATGCTGCATTATAACTTCCCTCCTTATTCCACAGGGGAAGCAAGCCCGATGCGTTCACCGGGACGGCGTGAGATTGGTCATGGTAAATTAGCATGGCGTGCTGTGCGTCCTTTGTTGCCAACATCAGAAGAGTTCCCTTACACGATTCGTATCGTTTCTGAAATTACAGAATCAAATGGTTCATCATCCATGGCAACCGTATGTGGTTCGTCTATGGCAATGATGGATGCGGGTGTTCCTTTGGCGCGTCCAGTCGCGGGGATTGCTATGGGGCTGATCAAAGAGCAGGATGCTTTTGTGGTGCTTTCTGATATTCTTGGCGATGAAGATCACCTTGGTGATATGGATTTCAAGGTAGCGGGAACGGCGCGTGGTGTGACTGCACTGCAAATGGATATTAAAATTGATGGTATCACCGAAGAAATCATGAAGGTGGCATTGGCGCAAGCATCAACAGGTCGCAAGCACATTCTTGGGGAAATGGAAAAAGCCATCACCCAATCACGTGACGATGTTCGTGAAAATGCGCCAAGCATCACCACCATGAATATTCATAAAGATAAAATCCGTGAAGTGATTGGATCAGGCGGTAAGGTTATCCGTGAGATTTGTGAACAAACAGGTGCGAAGATCGATATTGAAGATGATGGCACGATCCGTATTTATGCGGTGACAGGCACAGCAGCACAAGCGGCACGTGATTGGATTCATAATATCGTTGCTGAACCGGAAGTAGGTAGAATCTATGATGGTAAAGTGGTGAGTATTGTTGATTTTGGAGCATTTGTTAATTTCATTGGGCCGCATGAAGGTCTTGTGCATGTGAGTGAGATTACGGGTGAGCGTATCGCGGATGTGCGTTCGGTACTTGCTGAAGGTGCGATGGTGAAAGTGAAGCTGGTTGAAAAAGATCAACGTGGCAAATTCCGTTTGTCTATGCGTCGTGTGCATCAAGAAACGGGCGAAGAAATCATCATCGAGGAAGAAGAAGGTGAGGAAGGTGAAGCACGATCAGCGCGTCCAGAACGCAATGATCGCTCACGTCGTCCACGTAAAGATAAACGCGGATAGTACGTATAGTGATAGCACTATATATACGGAGTTTTAGAGCCTTATGAACCCTGCCCAATCTGCTTATGCTGTAGAAATCGAAGGATTGCAAAAGTCCTATCGTGGGCGGGGGGCTGAGGCGAAGATGGCGGTTAAAGGTATTGATTTACGCATTCCTCGTGGATCATTTTTTGGTTTGCTTGGTCCAAACGGTGCAGGCAAATCAACCACCATCAACATTTTGGCTGGTTTGGTCAAAAAAACTGCAGGGCGTGTCGTCATTGGTGGCTATGATAGTGATACGCATGAACGTGAAGCGCGACAAATGATTGGTGTTGTGCCGCAAGAATTGGTGTTAGATACTTTTTTCACGGTACGCCAAGCATTGGAGCTTCATGCAGGCTATTATGGGATTCCTGCAAAAAAACGTCAAACACAACATATTATTGATGTGATGGGGTTGAGCGATAAGGCGGATGCGCGTCCGCGTAGCTTATCAGGCGGGATGCGCCGTCGTTTATTGATTGGCAAAGCCTTGGTGCATCAGCCTGACATATTAGTTTTAGATGAGCCAACGGCGGGCGTTGATATTGAGCTGCGCACCCAATTATGGGATTATGTGCGTGAACTAAATCGTCAGGGGACAACGATTGTCCTTACTACCCATTATTTAGAAGAAGCGGAAGCATTGTGTGATGAAATTGCGATCATGAATCATGGTGCAGTTGTTGCATGTGATACGAAACGTCGCTTGATGGAAGGGTTTGATAGTAAATGCGTGCTGGTTCGGCTAACGCAACCTATCCAAGAACTTCCTGAAATGTTGCATTCTCAAGGTTGGGAGCTGCAAGCGGATGGGCGGTTGTTGCGTCATTATGCGCCACGGGATAGTATTATGGATGCGATGTTGGCTGATCTGCACGCGCATGGATATGAAGTGGCAGATTTATCTACCCGTGAAACGGAATTGGAAGCTATTTTTCGTCATCTTACCTCGATGCATTAATTATGAATAGAGGGCGACCGATTCATTATGCATCGGTGCAGATGCAGGAGGGAACACCCATATCATCTGAATATGATGATGTCTATTATTCCAAGGCAGGCGGGGTTGCAGAGAGTTCTTATGTGTTCATCAAGGCGCAAGAATTAGAACAACGTATGCAGGGGCGCGTTCACCCCATGCATATTGCGGAATTGGGGTTCGGCACAGGCTTGAATTGCGCCCTACTTGCCGATGCATGGATGCGCAATGCCCCTTCCCATACGCCGCTCTTTTTGTGGAGCGTTGAGAAGCACCCTATTCCACCTGCGCAATTTGCCATGCTGCATGAGGCATGGCCAGACGTGTTGCAGCCTTATGCACACGCAATGCAACGATATTATCCTGCCCCGATTGCGGGCGTACATTCGCTATGGCTTGTTGAGGGCAGGGTGCATCTGAGCTTATGTCTTGGGGATGTGATGGATTATCTGCCCCATCTTCCTCAAGGAACAATGGATGCATGGTTGTTGGATGGTTTTTCCCCTGCCAAAAATCCCGAAATGTGGAATGCGGAGTTGTTGCATCATCTAGGGCGCGCCAGTGCCAAGGATGCGACTATTTCCACCTTCACGGCGGCATCTTCGGTACGGCGTGGGTTGCAAGAAGCAGGTTTTGCATTAGAAAAAATACGCGGTTTTGGCTATAAACGTGAGATGCTGAAGGGGCGTAAACATACCCGCACTACCGATGCGGTGCGTGCTAATATTCCTAAAAGCGTTGTGATTATTGGTGGCGGTATTGCGGGGGCGAGTGTGGCGTATGCGTGCGCGCATTATGGCATGGCAACGCATGTTTTAGAAGCACGTGCCGATGTAGCGCAAGAAGCATCAGGAAACCCAGCGGGGATTATTTATCCCTATATGGGGTCTGTATGGGATGCTGCCACATTATTTTATATGCATGGATTGAGCCATCTTCAGCATGTGTTGGCATCATTCGCAGAGAGTGGCACATGGTATGATGTATGTGGAGCGCATTATTATCCTAAAGATGATAGTGAGGCGGAGCGCATACGGGTGCAAAATCTTTGTTATGCGTTAGAAATTGATGCATCCATGGCATATCCAACGCAACACGGATCGATGTTGCCCACAGCGGGATGGATTGCCGTACCGCATTTTGTGCGCCATTTGCTGGATGCCTCCCGTGCGCAACTAGCGTGCGGGGTGCGTGCTGAGAAGATGCATTATGATGGGCAGATGTGGCATGTTCACGATACGCAAGGGGGCGTGTATCATGCGGACGCTGTGGTGCTTGCGAATGCCTATGCCGCACAGGCATTGCTTGCGGATCATGCCTTGCCAATGCGGCGAATTCATGGGCAAATTACCTATCTTCCGCAACATTATGTTCAAAACGCGCCAGCGCATGTCGTGTGTCATCATGGATATATGACTCCTGCTATTGAGGGAGTGCATTATATTGGGGCAACTTTTGACCCTGAGGAGGGGGAGGCATCTGTCACCAGTGCGCGCCACCGTGTGAATCTTACATCATTGCATCAACGTTTTCATCATATGCTGCCATCTGTTCCTGATCCTGATTTTATGCAGGGGCGTTCTGCATTTCGTACAGTGAGTGGGGATCGCTTGCCGATGGTGGGGATGGTGGATAATCCCGATGATGTACATCATGCTATGCAGCATTCCTATCATCCAGCACGGCGTAAGGCGATAAAAAAGATGCCCCACCTCTATGTAAGCCTTGCACATGGGGCGCGTGGGCTTGTTTCTGCTCCGCTTGCGGGCGCAATCATTGCGGCGCAGATGCATAATGTTGCGATGAGTGCGCATCCTTTGGTGATGCAAGCACTTGATCCCATGCGATTTATGGTGCGTGCATGGAAGAAAAAGACCTGACTGTCATCATTTTGTCACATAAAACGAGTATCATCTATCTATGAACAATTCCATCCCCCCATCACATCAGACGAACCCTGATATTCCTGCTCTTGAGCAACAATATAGCCGTCTTTCTGACAACATCAAACGCTTAGAATCCGCGCAATCCACACCAATGGGAACAGCAGCGGATCTTGGTGAGGTTTCACTTGCAGATATTCAGCCCGCAGCAGTGCCACAAGCATTGCAGGAAGAAATTCAGTCGCACTTTGCTTTTGAGATTGGCGTGCGACAACAAGGAGAATGGCAACAAACGCGATGCGGTGCATTGGTTGAAGTGGGAGGTAATCATGTGTCAGTCACTCAGAGTACCGTCCAACAGACGCGCTATGTTGTGCCAACGCAAGTGTTTGAACAAAATAGAAATGAACGTGCAGATACTGAGCAGAGATTTTATTTCTTTCGTATTGGGGGGCAACCACTTCCGCCGCCACGTGTGGAGGTAGGGGAACGCTATGGCGATACGGACGCGTGCTGGAGTGCAACACCGAATGTTCTTGAGGGTAAGCGCATTCAGAATGAGCAAAATAAAGGGCGCACGCGATAAGAAATTCTTAGCGACTCATTTTTTCCCATGTTTGAGCCATAGTCGCATGGCATCGCGTAGCCCTTCACGACGATTATCCAAAATAGGGTCGAGCAAAGCGTCATTGCCGAGGTGCGATTGGATGAATATATCATCCGTGTGCGGATCACGCTTTGGCGTATAATCATTTAAGATGTGCGCGCATCCTGCGGTGATGCCATAAGCCATGTCCGCTAATTGTCCAAGGATGAACGCAAAACAACGTTGATGTTCGTGCAGCAAATCAATAGCGGGATGTTTGAATTTGAGCTTGGCGCGATGGCGATGATATAAGGCTAGGGCAAGCATCACTTGTTGATTGTGCATCAAGCCATAGCCTAATGTAGAAATCATGCGTTCAAAGGCATATTCTGCACGATAATCAGGATGTACGGTCATGGCGACATCACTTACCCAGCAAAAGGCGCGTACTAAGCGTTCATCATGCATATCACACGGCAAAACGGTAAGAATCCAATCAGCGAGGGCGCAACGATAATGTGGATTAGAGTTTGGTGCTGCCATGGCTTGCATCATAGCAAGCAATGGGTCATATGGAAGTTTGGGCGGATGCACTGTCATCAACGCTCCTTCACGAATCCCCCCGGAAGAAAATAATATGCGTGATGCAGTGGATTGGATCATGAGGGTATGCAGCACGATTAATGCGGGGATAATCCCATCATAACGCCGCCGTGGTACGGCTTCTAGGCGAATCCCTTTGCTCACATCATGGCGCATCTGCTGCAATAATTGTTCAATTTCATCACGCGTCAAAACATAATCATGGATGACATGCAACGGGTAATTGTGACGGCGCATATGATGTTTGGCAATCGCACGGAAACTTCCACCTACCGCATAAAGGGTTGATATTTCTGGTAATTCAATGATTTTAAGCATGTCAGTAAGATGACGTGCTAGCCCTTCATCCTTATGTTCTTGATAATATTTGGTGAATCCTAAGACTCCCATCGGCAAAGAACACAGCGCATCGACTTCCCCATGCGACATAATATGCGCACATTCCGTACTTCCTCCCCCCATATCCACCACAAGCCCTGAAGGTTGATAGGTGGTGCATAAGACTCCGCGTGCTGCATAAAGTGCTTCTTCCTTGCCCGTGAGAATAGTGATGGGATAGCCTAAGATTTTGGTGAGTTCCGCAGCAAAAGATGATCCATCACGGGCATTGCGGATGGCAGCCGTGGCAAGTACGATCACTTCATTGGGCTTGCGGGCATGAATCAGTTGCGCAAAACGGCGAATGGTGCGCAGCACATGCTCTTTTGCTTCTTTTTTGAGTGTTCCACCTTCGGATACGCCTTCACCGAGTAAGCAGCTATGTTTTTCGTTGAACATAGGTTGTGCGTGACTACCACGATATTCATAAAACACTAAGCGCACACTATTTGAACCAATATCAACAACGGCAACTAATGAATCAGTGCTATAGGGCATAATGATTACTCCACATAGGCATCATAGGGACGGCGAAATTGTTCCAGTTGGAAATTGCCAAGGGCATAGAGCCAATCACGGGTACGTTCATTGATGGCTTGGGCTTCTTCCGCTACTTCAAGAATTGGTTTGATGTTGGGTTGTGATTCATCGCGTATGTCAGGGTCAGCATCGGCATGGAATCGCGCCCATACGGCATCATTGATGGTGTGAAAATAGATGGTGAGTAGCAGGCCATCAAAGGTGGTGACGTACAGCACATCAGGCGTTGTGCCGAATACTTTGCTTGCAGGCAGCACATCTGTGAATAAGATACGTTCAAAAAATACGGCAGGATCAAGGGGGCGATGTTCGCGCTCTTTGCGTCCATCGTCAGGTTGAGGCAGCAATGCCAAACGTTCCGTACTACGCAGACGGCTAAATTGATAGTTTTGTCCTTCTGAAAACTGATAGCGAATCGCCGCAATGCGTGCTGCATTAATAGAAAACATGGAACGATCTGCCCAATCAGCTACATTGGGTTTGGTTTCAAGGCGACCACTCACCAACAAAGCCTCCGCTTGCCCTTCATGGCGCACATAGGTTGCAGAGCGATCACGGTTGAGATTACCAATCCATATATCATGCACTATGGTAGTGCCGTGCATAAGCTGGAGGCGTACCGCGTGTTCTTCATCAAGCCCTAAATCCGCATAACGTTGTGGATCGGAGGTTTTCGGGGCGCGAATCTCGCTTTGCGTCAAAAGTAGCATTAAGGCACGGATCATTGGCTCAGAAGCGGGGAAGCCGTGCATTTGTTCAATCGCCCATATGCCATGCTCAGTACGTGCCATCGTGACCTTGCTGTCCGTATGCTCTAGGCGGATCTGATCAATGCTCTCTAAAGATGCGCTCAAATCAGGGAACAGGCGAGGATGCGTGACCACATCATCATTATGTGTTCTGTGTATCTGATTAGGGCGTATCACCATAGCAGCGATGACCATGAGTATGGTGAATAAGGCAACCATGCCCTCACGGCGCGATATAAATTTTTTCATCGTGCGACTCCTTTTCTATTGCGAATTTTTCTTAAACGTGCAGGAACGATAAATGATGCGATGAATAATAGGCAGGGAACGCTAAGGATATTAATCCATGCAAGGCGTGTTCCTAATGCTTCAATTTCTTGCTCTAATTGATGTTGGACGGCGCGTAATTGTGTACGTGTCGCAAGAAATATCTCTCTAAAACGGCTAATTTCTTTTTGTTGTTCTTCTGTGAATAAGGTTTTTGAGTCATTTTGTTGTTTTTCAATGCCTTGCAATTCATGAATCCGTGTTTCCATGTCAATTAATTGCTCTTTTAGCTCATGCTCTTTGGCACGGTAGCGTTGCTCGGCTTCACGCTTCATCGTATCCAACACTGCAAAGGTACGATTTTTGCTGTGACGTGTGCGTAAATTGATTAAAGCCCCTTCGCCTGTGAGATATTCTAAACTATTAAGGATGAACGCACCATTATCGGCTGTAGGCATAATAAGGTTTTTCCCTGAAAATTCTTGTGTTTTTGCCCAATAATCATTCTGTAGCATATCGACATCGCCCACCACAATCAGATGAATGGGATGTTCAGAACGCGCTAGATGCTTTTTTTGCTGATCTTCGCTAAGGCTTTCACGAGCAAAGGCACTATCGACAATACCATTAAGTTGCGCAGCAAGCACAAGAGGTTTGTTTTGTGATTTATAGCTGCGATAGATGGATAAGGTCTCGCTTTCTTTTTCTGCATCGGCAACCGAAGCCTGCATGGCATTGACAGAGGTGTGAATGAGTGGCTCTAGCACCACAGAAGCGTTGTCATCGCGGGTGAAAAATCCTGATTCAATCATACGGACATGTTCTAAGGACGCAGTAATAACAGAATCATCAGAAAAATCACTGCCTTTTAGATCAAGCCATGTGACGTTGGGATAGGTGAGTAATTTAGAGGATGCATCCATTGCCTCCACCTGAATTGCGGCATGGCTATCTGCTGCAACAAAGCCCTCAGAGAATCGTATCCCCCAATGGGATAATAAGGGTTCAAGGGAGCTGTGTTTTTGTTCGAGTGTCGGGATTTTAGCTTTGCTATCCAGCATGATGAGTGCCTTGCCACCCGCCAAGAGATATTGTTCCAACGCATAGGTAAGTTCTTTGGTAAATCCTACAGGATGCACCACCCAAACCGCATCAACATCAGCATCAAAACTTGTAGCATTTTTGTCGATGACCTGCACATCAAAAGTTTCATCCACTTGTTCATAAATCGCCCAAGGCGGAGTAAAGGCTTGCTGCGTTACTGTTATGCCACGCTCACCACTTAGCCCGCCACGCATCGGTAGCCCACTGATAATGGCAATTTTTTTACGACGAGGTTTTGCCATTTCCGTGATGAGGCGCATCACGTCATATTCCAAAAATTGTTCGCGGGCAGGGTCAAGAAACGGCATCACCCCACGTTGATCGGTGCTGTTTTCTACGCTCATGCCGAAATAAAATTTAGTGCCTGCGGTATCCATGGGAATACCTTCAAGTCCATGCGTCATGGCTAAATCTTCTGATTCCGTAAAGGGTTCAGGATTCAAAAATTCCACCTTCAACATGCCCCTTGTGCGCTCAACAGATTGCGCTAAAAGGTTACGCACGCGCACCACATAGGCTTGAAAAATAGGCAAATCCTTTGCGGCACGTTCACTAAAAAATACGCGAATGGTAATGGGTTCTTTGAGATTGTGCAGTAAGGTGGTGGTGGCATCAGAAAGACTATAGAGTTTCTGCTCGGTTGCATCCACGCGTATATCATAGGCTAGGTTGCGCACAAGCATATTGCTCGCGAATAAGAGTATGAGTGCCATGATGCTGTTGAATATTAATCGGGGTGAAGCGATAGTACGCATAATGTTTATCCTTTTTTATATTCCACGATCAGTAAGGTCATGTAGAGCCAAAAGATGATGGAACTAACAAAATAAAATATACTTGGTAATTCCAGCACGCCATGCATCATATCATCAAAATTGCTGAGGAAACTCATTGCTAAGCACAGATTCAGCACGGATTGCGGCAACCATCCTTCTAAAAAATTCGTCACCACGGGAAAGCCTAATAAGACACACACCAATGTCACCGCTGCGGTGATAATAAAAGCGACGATTTGGCTACGCGTCGTTGCTGACATCGCACTTCCTAGGGCAATATACGCCCCCGCCATAAGTCCACTACCAAGATAAGATACGAAAATCACCCCATGATCAGGATTGCCTAAATAATTCACGGTAATCCATAGAGGCAAGGTGCAGGCAAGGGCTACCAGCACAAACCACCATGCGGCTAAAAACTTCCCAATAATGATCTGCGAAATAGGTACAGGAAGCGTCATAAGCAATTCTCCCGTACCGCTATGGCGTTCTTCTGCCCAAAGGCGCATAGTCACGGCGGGGACAAGAAACACATAAAGCCACGGATGCCAACGAAAAAACGGCTCTAAATCGGCAATGCCACGTGTGAAATAATTGCCAAGATAAAAGGTAAATGCACCCGATACCAGCAAAAATACCACTAAAAACACATAGGCTACGGGTGTTTGAAAATAGCTACGAAATTCTCTTTGTGCTATGGTGAAGATGCCGCTCATTGTTTATTCCCCTGCTGTGCCAGCATACAAAATACCTCGTCTAAATTGTCATTTTTATAGGTTGCGCGTAATTGGGCGGGCGTGCCATCTGCGATTAATGTACCGTTGGATATAATCACAGCACGGCTGCATACGGCATCCACTTCTTCTAAAATATGGGTGGAAATAATCATCGCTTTGTGCTGCGCCATGGAACGAATAAGGGCGCGAACTTCACGTTTTTGCAAGGGATCAAGTCCGTCAGTTGGTTCATCCAATATCAGCACCTCGGGGTCATGGATAATGGCTTGCGCCATCCCTACGCGACGTTTATAGCCCTTAGAGAGCGTGTCAATCGGTTGCTCGAGAACAGATTCAAGCTGCAACCAGCCAATCACCAACTCAAGCCGTTCACGCGTGCGGGCGCGGGATAATCCCCGCATTTTTGCCATAAAACATAAAAGCTGATAGGGGGTCATTTCAGGATAAAGCGGCACACCTTCAGGCACATAACCAATGCGTTGTTGCGCTTCTACAGGGTGTCGCATCACATCGATGCCATCAATCGTGATGCTTCCTGCATCAGGCGTGAGGTAGCCCGTAATCATCCGCATGGTTGTTGTTTTTCCTGCGCCATTTGGTCCAAGAAAGCCCAACACCTCCCCGTTCGCAACGGATAAAGAAAGATTGCGCACGGCATGTACCGATCCAAATCGTTTTGATAATCCTTTACATTCGATACGTAGCATTGCGCACTCATAAATTAATTGTAAGACAGGTCACTCTATGCTTATGTATAGAGCTATTCTGCTATAAGTCAAGTCCCGCAAAAGGTTTCATAGGCACATGATCCCTTAGGTGGTGGTTGTGTACGATATTTTTCTTGCGGTTCGGCGTAGGGAGTGCGCAGTGTTTCAACTAATGCGTGTAATGGGCGCATATCCCCTACATCATTGGGTGTGACGGCTGCTTCTAATGCTTCTTCCACAAGGTGGTTGCGGGCAATTACAGCGGGATTATTGCGCTGCATGAGGGCAGTATCGGGCTGCATGGCGCGCCATTGCTGCACCCATCCATGCCACAAAGGATGGGTGTGCATTGTCTGTTGCGCGTAGTTTTCCGCATCATGGTTTACTAATTCGGCAAGAGTACGGAATGTCAGCGTATAATCTGCCTCACATGCGTGCATCATGGTGAGTAACGGCGTGAGAACCGCCCATAATGTCTGTTCGGCATGATGTGCAATGCCTAACTTCTTTTGCATTCCGTGTGCATAGCTACGCTCAAAGGCAGCATAAAATAACTCACGCACCTGATCCGCCTGCATAGGCTGCTCTAAAACTGGGCGCAATGACTCACTCAATACCCAAAGATTCCATACGGCAATGCTTGGTTGATTCCCATAAGCATAGCGTCCATAGCGATCAATAGAAGAAAATACGGTAGCGGGATCATAATGATTCATGAAGGCGCATGGACCAAAATCAATCGTTTCTCCACTGAGTGTCATATTATCTGTATTCATCACGCCATGGATAAACCCAACCAGCATCCATGCGGCGATTAACTCCGCTTGTGCATGAATGACAGCGCGTAGTAAGGCTTCATACGGGCGCGCTTCTTCCATAAGATGCGGATAATGGCGTTGTAGGGCATAATCTGCAACCGCTTTTAATGCTTCATATTCTTGATGTGCTGCAAAATATTCGCATGTTCCGACCCGTATATGACTTGCAGCAATGCGCATCATCACGCCAGCAGGCTGTATAGGGTGCAATGTATGTGGGCGTTTGATGATCATGGAGGATGCGATCACGCCTAAGGTGCGTGTGGTTGGAATGCCCAACCCTGCCATTGCTTCACTAATGATATATTCGCGCAGTGCGGGCATCAGTGGGCAACGTCCATCACCATTGCGTGAAAAACGCGTTGTGCCTGAACCTTTGAGTTGCACATCCCACAAGCGTCCGTGCGGATCGCGTACTTCTCCCAGCATAATAGCGCGCCCATCTCCTAATTGCGGCACAAAATTGCCATATTGATGCCCTGCATAGGCTTGCGCAAATGGTTCGCTGTGCGGTAAACGATAGGTGCCGGCAAGCACTTCCGCCCATGATGCGGGGGATAAGGTATCATAATCAATGCCTAAGGCAACGGCGAGTGGTTCGTTCCATACCACCATATGCGGATTTGGTACGGGTACGGGATCACGACGTTCAAAACAAAGAGGCGGTTGCTTAAGATAAGTGTGTGGTGCATCAAACATTGTTCAGTCCTATTGTATATGCCCTAAGGCAAGAATTTTTCCAGTGCTGCGTTGCCCTTTATGGACGAGTACAACAGCACCACGCGCACGTTCCATACGTTCTTTGCCTAGATTAATCGTCGTATCCACTGCATCCCCTTCCCATGCGGGGTGTAAAATATCAATCGTTTGCACAGGATGAGTATAGGTTACTTTTTTACCACGCAATACACCGCCACGAATGGCTACCGTTTGTGATGGACCATAGAGCAGCAGTGTGATTTTGGCTTTGTGCGCGCCTAATTTCATTGCGGGGATGCGTATATGTAATCGATCTTCATCAAGATAGTCTAAAGAAATAGGGGCTATAGGTGTTTTAGTGCGTGCCAAGAGATTGGATAATTTGAAGACATCATTGCCTTTTAAGGTCTCACGACCATTAATGATGAATTCTGGAGTGTTAAGTGTACGTTGTGGCGCAATAGTCGTGCTGTAGGAAACTTGTCGTTTGGTACAAAAACCTCGAGACAAGGTATCCTTCCACCCAGAATAATTCCAATAATCTACAGGGCATGATAAGGTGATGATATGAGGATTTTTTTGTGTAATATGTTCTACCAATGCATCCGCTTTGGGGCAATCTTCACAGCTTTGTGAGGTGAATAATTCTAACAAGATAGGAGGCTGTGCTGATAATCCCCACGGGATGATTGTCAACATAAGGGTACATAACCACAATAAATGAGAAGAAAAATGCATAATGAACAGCCTAATTGGATGGTTTTTCATATTATAAAACACTCTATTGATATAGTCATATACTATAAGATGCAATAGAGATAATGATAAAGATGACAGAAGAACAGATACTATATGAAGGTGATTGGTTGCGTTTTTGTCGTCGTGGTACGTTTGAATATGTACGGCGAGTGCGCGGGCGAGCAGCCGCGATTATCATCGCCATGACGGAAGATCGGCATGTGGTGCTGGTGGAGCAATACCGACATTCGATGGATTGCTCTGCATTAGAGCTTCCCGCAGGGTTGGTTGGGGATGAAGTGGTCACGCGAGAAGAAACCATCCTTGAAGGGGCGCAGCGTGAATTGCTTGAAGAAACGGGCTATGAAGCGACAAGGATGCATCTTATGCATTATGGGCCGGCATCTTCAGGGTTAAGTAGTGAATTGATGTATTTTTGTTATGCCGAAGGGCTGGTGAAGCGGCATGAAGGCGGTGGGGATGCAACAGAAAATATCATCGTGCATCATGCACCGCTTGTGACAATCCATGATTATCTTGCATCTGCTCAGGAGCGTGGGCTATCGATTGATCCGAAAATCTATCTTGGCTTATATTGGATTGGGCAGCGCAGCTAGAGTAATAGACGAAATGAATTTTAATTTTTATTATTGATTGCTTTGTAAATATATGGTATAATAAAGACTATCGTATCATATAGTTCTTTTGATTTTTACTTGGTCATTATTACCTAAAGGCGTACATCTATGGAAGATAACGAATTGCAAGCCAATAGACGCAATAATAACGCAGGGCGACCTGGTCCTGTCAAGGTAGAGCATGTTTCCTTCATGTATTCTGGTCCTATTATTCAGCATACCCAAGTATGTGTAGGTAATGATTGTTATGGTTGGGCTCCTCAAGGTGATGTCGGTTGGCAAGGTGTTGGGTTGAATGCACCTGCAAAATTTTCCTATGAGACGCGTGAAACGGGGCGAGGGGCGTGGATTTCAGATAGCTATACGATCCCTAATACCACACGGCAAGATGTATTAACTGCTCTTAAAGATTTGGGGCAGGATTTACTGAATGATGGTATAGGGTACAGTACCAATAATATGGGAAATAATATTAATTGTCATGGGTTTGCAAGTATAGCCAAGGATCAGTTGCCCCAAAGAGCGCAGGTATTAACGCAATTAAGAATGCGTGGTGCGAGTATTGGAGAGGACGGCGAAATGGTGTTAGCCAATACGATGAATAATGAACAGTTAAGCAAACTTGAACAAGAAGTGGGACAGATTTTTGCGCAATTAAAAGAGAAGGGCGTGGTGATGTCAAGCGACGTATTGAATACTACAATTCAAGCCGCTCCCAATGTTCCTACCATGCACGCGAATAATAGAGGGATGGAACGGGGATAGTTAACAGATACACCGAGACCTCTGTATAACTCTCGCTTCTTCTCATACCCGCGAAGGCGGGTATCCATAAACTACACTTTGTTGGCTTTGTGAATTATGCATAGCTCTTACATCATTAAACAAAGATCATTTTCTCTTGCTATGGTTACTGCAAACTGATACTATCATACTATACCACTTATTTTTAGCCATGTACCAATGTAGCTAACCATTTAATTTTTGTCTTTCAAGACAAATAACGCCTTTCCTACCTTAAGTGGGGTATGACTGATTACCTTTGTACATTGCAAAATTCTTAGGTAACACCATGATTTATCATCGTTCTCAACTCACCAGTTCTAATGGACACGTTACCGGGATCGATAGCCCGATTCCCTCAAGCCCGCCTGTTGCAAAAGCAAATCGTCATGACGCGTATGTTCAACGATTAGTTGATGGTGGTTTAGAAGCCATTGAGGCAGAAGAAGCACGATTGTTGGAAAATCGAAAACAAGCCGACAACATCTATGCTTTTGAAGGCATAGATATTGGTTTAGATTTATGCCAACGCGCTCGTACAATCTTACGTGATAAGAATCCGCAAGGATAGGTTGAACAAGAAAAAGCCCCCCTCATATAAGAGGAGGGCTTTTTCTTTATCTATAGCACGTGTCGATAGGCTCTTTAACTAACCTATCGTGACGCGCTATAGATAAAATACTGCGTCATGCCTGCGCAGGCAGGCATCCAGAGCAACCTTTTGACTAGACTCCTGCCTACGCAGGAGTGACGAGTCCTAACAGATAACAAATAGATAAGTTAAATATTTCCAGAAAATCAGGTTAACTATAGTCGTTATCAAACAACTATAATGCAATTACCTGCACTTGCTTCACACTTGGCAGTTCAGCAATCGCTTTTTTCAATTCAGGCGATATATCTTGATCCACTTCCACCAATGCTACGGCATCGCTCCCCTCCGCATTGCGCCCCAAATGGAAGTTGGCAATATTGATCTGTGCATCCCCAAGCAATTTACCCAGCGCACCAATCAGACCTGGCTTATCTTCATTGTTCACATACAGCATACGTGCCGACGTACTAGCCTCGAGCTTTGTACCATGCAATTCAACAATGCGTGGGCTACCTGCAAATAATGTACCCGATACATCACGCGTGCGACGTTCTGTGGTGACGTTGATACGGATAAGGCTTTGATAATCCGCCACATCAGGGCTAGTCGTTTCACTCACGCGGATGTTGCGATCTTTAGCAATCACGGGAGCATTCACCATATTCACCCCATCCATCAATGCGCTGAGCAAGCCTTTGAGTGCAACGGCTGTGAGTGGTTTAGTGTTGAGTTTGGATACACTACCAAGATATTCGACATGAATCTCTTTAATGCCCGTTTCGATGATCTGCCCTGCAAAGCTACCCAACTGTTCTGCAAGTGTGATGTAGGGGCGTAGTTTCGCGGCATCTTCTGCAGAGACGGAAGGCATATTCACGGCATTGGTGACCGAACCATCCAGCAAATAATCTGCCATTTGTTCCGCCACTTGCAGCGCG
Source organism: Alphaproteobacteria bacterium (assembly GCA_004293935.1). GTDB lineage: Bacteria > Pseudomonadota > Alphaproteobacteria > Rickettsiales > UBA998 > RDZH01. The sequence continues at coordinate 43,276 of RDZH01000017.1, forward strand.
ACATTCACTTGCGCCTCACCCGTTGATGCACCAAGATGCGGTGTGCAAATAACGTTATCTAAGCCGAATAAGATGTTTTCTTTTGCAGGTTCAATTTCAAACACATCAAGTGCTGCACCTGCCACATGCCCTGCTTCGAGGGCTTCTTTTAATTCACCTTCATGAATCAAACCACCGCGTGCGCAGTTGATGATGTACACACCTTTTTTCATCTTCGCAAGATTGGTTTTGCCGATGATATTGCGTGTGCCTTCATTGAGCGGTGTATGCAATGTGATAAAATCCGCCCGTGCAAATAATTCATCCAATTCTACCTTTTCCACATGAATATCACGCGCGCGATCAGGGGAAAGATACGGGTCAAATGCGACGACTTTCATCTTCAAGCCATGCGCACGGTCAGCAACAATCGATCCAATATTGCCACAGCCAATAAGCCCTAATGTTTTGCCGTACAGTTCCGTACCCATGAAGCGGTTTTTTTCCCATTTTCCTTGGTGCGTCGAGCTGCTTGCTTGTGGGATGGAGCGTGCTAATGACATCATCATCGCGATAGTATGTTCTGCTGTGGTTACTGAATTACCAAATGGCGTATTCATCACCACCACACCATGCGCAGATGCGGCAGGAACATCGACATTATCCACGCCAATACCAGCACGCCCAACAACTTTTAGGTTGGTAGCTTTTGCCAAAATCTCTTTGGTAACGGTCGTGGAAGATCGAATGGCCAAGCCGTGATATTCCCCAATAATTGCTTCTAATTCTTCAGGGGATAAGCCGATTTTAGTATCCACATGAATGCCGCGCTTGGTGAAGATTTCTGCAGCGAGTGGGCTTAATTTATCAGAAACGAGAACTTTGATGGTCATGATGAGTACCTTATGTTGTGATGGGTTCGTGATATGGTCATTCTTAGCACTAGGCAGGAATCTAATATCAATCTACGCTATGGATACCCGCTTATCAAGGGTATGACAATTTTTTGTTTATGCTGCTTTGTTTTGTGCTTCATGTTTCACGTTTGCGAATGCGAAATCCAGCCACGGCAAGAGTGCCTCAATATCGGAGGTTTCCACCGTAGCTCCGCCCCAAATGCGCAGTCCTGCAGGGGCATCGCGGTAGCCATTAATATCATAGGCAACGCCTGCTTTTTCTAATGTACTGGCGATCTGTTTAGTGACATCATATTGTGCGTTTTGCGGCAAGGCGGTAAACCAGCTATCAACAATCGATAAACAAATCGAGGTGTTGGAGCGATGCTCAGGATTATGCGCAAGAAAATCGACCCACGATGTGCGCTCTACCCATGCGTTGATGGTGGCAAGGTTGGTATGCGAGCGGGCAATTAATGCATCTAGTCCGCCAATATCTTTTGCCCAACGCAAGCCATCCAACGCATCTTCAACGCAGAGCATTGATGGGGTGTTGATCGTCTCACCTTTGAAAATACCATCAATCAGCTTGCCACCTTTGGTTAAGCGGAAGATTTTAGGGAGTGGCCATGCGGGTGTATAGGATTCTAAGCGCGCCACTGCACGCGGAGAAAGCACAATCATGCCATGCGCGCCTTCACCGCCAAGCACTTTTTGCCATGACCATGTGGTGACATCTAATTTCTCAAATGGCACATCCATCGCAAAGACGGCGGAAGTGGCATCACAGAAGGTAAGCCCTGCGCGATGATCAGCAATCCAATCGCCATTCGGTACGCATACGCCTGATGTTGTTCCGTTCCATGTGAAGCAAACATCATGATCCCAGTTGATGGTAGATAAGTCTGGTAATGTGCCATATGGGGCAATAGTGGTTGTGCAGTCTTTGAGTTTGAGTTGTTTCACGGCATCACTTATCCATCCTTCACCGAAACTTTCCCAAGCAAACATCTCTACGCCACGTGCGCCGAGCATTGTCCACATTGCCATTTCATATGCGCCTGTATCAGAGGCGGGGACAATACCGATGACATAATCATCAGGGATGCGCAGAATCTCACGGCTCAAAGTAATGACCTCATGCAGTTTTTTCTTTCCCAAAGAGGAGCGGTGCGAACGACCAATGGCAGCATCGCGCAACGCATCCAATGACCAATCAGGGCGTTTAGCGCACGGACCAGAGGAAAAGCAAGGGTTGCGTGGTTTTGTGGTTGGTTGGCTTGGTGCTATGCTCATGGTTTGTTACCCATTTTGATTATAGTCGTTTGACTAAAAAATGATTCAGTTTTTTACGTCAAAGAACGACTGTAAATTTATGATTTTATGTAGAATAAAGGTTATAGCGTCTTTTTCTGTGCGTGGCAAGCATAAAATGCACATTGTACTTTTTTCAAATGTACTTTAATTTGCCAATTTAACATAAAAATAATGTTATATATATCTGAAAGTGCCTCGTATAATGCGCTAATATATTTAAGGAATAGAAAATTCTCTTGTAATTTTTTTCTAATGTAGTAGAATAAAATCTTACCTTTTTTGTTTTTTGATCATGGAAATTTCAGAGTTTTTAGAAATTTACAACGCGCTCGAACAGAAATACGGAGAAAATTTCAGAAGGTTGACTGCGTTAGAGCAGAAAAACCTTATACACTACGCTAAATCCGTTGGTGTAGAAAATCTTTCTAGCAACGTGTATGCAGAAAGACAAAATTTTCTTCCAAACATTTGATTGTACCCAAGAGGTAAAAGCACATGAAATTTGGACTATTCGGTCCAGTGTCTGAAGGGGCATACGAACTCACTCCGAGTGAAGCGAGTAAGCTCCAAGAAGAAGTATTGAGTTACGCAAGTAGTGTAGAATTTTTGCGAAAATCTGGTCTTGCTCAGCAAGAACATATCAAAGAGCAATTTTTCTTTGTACTTTCTTGTACTGATTTCGTTGGTTCAAATGCTGGTGGTGCAGCAGGTTATCTTAGGCTGGTTTCCGTTCCCAAAGGGACATCTAACCCGCTTAAATTGAGGTTTGCATTGCAGCTAAAAAACGGCGCCGGAAACTTCTGGGGGCTTATTCCTCGGAAGGTAGCCATGAGGCATGAATTGCTGCACTTTGTACGAGAAGCGGAGTCCGTTTGTCGTAGAGGTGTAAGCCTTTTTAAGGCAGAAAAAGAATCCAAGAATATTCTTGGAAGAATCTTTCTCATGCTTCGTGAAGAATCCTTTGTATGGTTTCGTACCATGCACTGGTAGGTTTCACTAGCTCTAATAAAACTCTCTCCCATTTGGGAAAGGGTTTTATTAGGGAGCTATAACGCCATCCCCGCAGCATAGCCCGATGCCCATGCCCATTGGAAATTAAACCCCCCAAGATGCCCTGTCACATCCACTGCTTCACCGATGCAATAAAGCCCGCGCACATTGGTTGCTTCCATCGTTTGTGAGGAAAGATCGCGTGTATCAATGCCCCCAAGCGTGACTTCTGCCGTGCGGTAGCCTTCTGTCGTGGCGGGATGATACAGCCAATGATGCACCTGCTGCGCAATTTTATCACAGTGCGTATTAGAAAGTTCTGCACATGTCCCGCTCATGCCAATCTGTTCAAGTAAAAATTGCGCCAATCGTTTGGGAAGAAGGGTAGAAAGCACGCTTAGCACTTCTTGTTTGGGCGAGGTAGTGCGTGCATCTTTGAGCATGGTTGCCACATTATGATGCGGAGCAAGATTCAGGGCGATAGCATCACCCTCACGCCAGTAGGAGGATATTTGCAAAATCGCAGGGCCACTGAGTCCTTTATGCGTAATCAGCGATGCCTCCTCAAAATGTACCTTGCCATGTGTAGCAATGCTTGCAAAGGCAATGCCCGCTAGGGGTTTCATTTGGCTTAACGTCGCATCATCACTCACAAACGGCACGAGTCCCGCACGGGTGGGAACAATCCGCAGCCCGAACTTTTTGGCAACATCATAGGCAAAGCCAGTCGCACCCATCTTTGGAATAGAAAGCCCACCTGTAGCGAGTATGAGGTTGTCACTTTGCACTTCGTGAGATGAGGCGCACTGAATGATAAATTTCCCGTCGCGGTGCTGCACATCCGTGATCGATTGCTGCATTTGGATAGTTACGCCATGATGCGCACATTCATCGAGCAGCATCTGCACAATCTGCCGTGAGGAATGATCGCAAAAAAGCTGCCCTAATGTTTTTTCATGATACGTAATGTTATAACGCTGCACCAATGCGATAAAATCCTGTGGCGTATAACGCGATAAGGCGGAGATACAAAAACGCGGATTTTCGGAGAGAAAATTTTTCGGTGTACAGTGGATATTAGTAAAATTGCAACGCCCCCCGCCTGAAATGCGGATTTTCTCCCCCGCATGAGTAGCGTGATCTAGCACCAACACACGCCGCCCTCGCGCTCCCGCCGTTGCAGCACACATTAAGCCTGCTGCTCCTGCTCCGAGGATGATTGCGTCATAGATCATATATTAACCTTCATGATTGTTATGCCTGCGAAGGCAGACATCCAGAATACAAGACGGTTGCTGGATTCCCGCCTTACGCCAAGAATGACGATAATATTTGCACCAAGAAACCACCTCATGCGGCGTGCTTCGGTGCTTGCATAGATGCAAGAGTTTTCTGCACAATTTCCCGTACATTCGGGGAAAATGCATGTTGTTCAATATGCTGTAGGCTACTTAACATCAAGGCACGGCGTGCTGGCTCAAAGCGTGGTGCAGTCGCAAGACGTTTGCTTAAGCCTGCGGCGACCATAGGATTAAATTGCTCAATGCTGAGTATGTGATCAGCCAAAAAGCGATAGCCTGAACCGTCTGTGTGATGCATCCAGCGCATATTGCCTGCAAATGATCCGATAAGGGCGCGGATATTATTCGGATTTTTGCCATCATAGGCAGGATGCTCAAGCAAACTTTGCACATCGCTCAACACATCACTGCGATCAGCGGAGGCTTGATCAGCAAACCATTGTGTCATCGCTAAATTATTGTTTGCGTAGCGTGATGCATAGACATCCAGCACCTCAGCACGTTGCGCGCTGTCCCCTGCATCAAGCGTTAAACGCAATCCTACGCGCACATCCGTCATATTATGAAATGCACGGCATTGTGCAATCGCGTAAGGCAGGTAGGTGTTCGCATCTGCACTCACAAGGTAGGATAGAGCGAGATTTTTCAAGGCACGTTCGCCCGCATCCTGCACATTCCAAAGATAGGGGCGTGCCTCCGTGCTGCGGTTGCGCATATAAAGCGCGTGCCACTTTTCGCATAATGTGTGTGCAATAATACGCTTGAGGCTGGTGCGTCCATGGTGGATATGTTCTGGGTTGACCGTGCCTTCATCCTGCAATTCAGCGATATAGCCCATATCAGGCAAGGTGAGGCTACGTGCCATTAGGGCAGGGGAGAGGCTATTATCTGCGAGTACGCCCTCGATGCTGGAGATAAGAATATCCTGCACATGTTCACTAAGCGATCCATCGCGCATCATGTGCGTGATAGCATGAAGCATAAGTTGTTGCCCTGCTTCATAACGATTAAACCCGTCCGTATCATGCTTCATCAGGAAGGCATATTCCGCCACAGTGCGATCATAGCGGATCAGCACGGGAGCAGACCATGCACGCAAGATAGACAAGGTTGGGCGTTCTGGAACATCAAAAAAGACGAACGATTCGTCAAGGGCGCGTACATGCAGCACATCCTCATTGGTGATGCAGGGCGTTTCACAATGCAATGGGATAGCGTTCCCATCTGCACTCAGCAATCCTAGGCGTACAGGAATATGAAATGGCTGTAGCTTTGGTTGATTCCACAAAGTGGGCAATATTTGGCGAATATGGAGGGTGTAACGCTTGGAGCTAGCATCGTAGCTATCACGCACATCAAGTGTGGGTGTGCCTGCTTGATTGTACCATGATGCTTCAAATTGTGAAAGATCAATCGGGTGTGCGGAGGCGTTGCTTGCATCCTGCATGGCACGTACAAAATCTTCCGTAGTCGCTGCTTGCCCATCATGACGATCAAAATAGAGATCACATCCCGCTCGGAAGGTGGCTTCACCAAGCATGGTATGCATCATACGGATGACTTCTGAACCTTTTTCATAGACGGTGGCAGTATAGAAATTCTCGATTGCTCCCACTGATTGCGGGCGGATTGGGTGCGCCATGCTGCTTGCATCTTCTGCAAACTGCACGGTGCGCATATCCTGCACATCATCGATACGTTTCACAGCGCGATCATTCATATCAGCGGTGAATTCCGCATCACGGAATACCGTAAAGCCCTCTTTGAGGGAAAGCTGAAACCAATCACGGCAGGTGACGCGGTTGCCTGACCAATTATGGAAATATTCATGTGCCACAACTGCTTGTATAAATTCATAGCGCGTATCCGTTGCGGTATCAGGGTCAGCAAGAATCGCTTGGGCGTTGAAGATGTTTAAGCCTTTATTTTCCATCGCACCGAAGTTGAAATCATGCACGGCAACGATCTGGAATAAATCAAGATCATATTCGCGCCCAAAGCGTTCCTCATCCCACTTCATTGATGCCTTAAGGGATTCCATCGCATGAACCGCACGCGGCGTATCCCCTGCATCGGTATAGATGACTAAATCGACGTTGCGCCCCGATCGGGTAGTGAATGTGTCACGTAGCGCATCAAGATTGCCTGCCACAAGCGCAAATAAATAGCACGGCTTTGGGTACGGATCATGCCATGTGATTTCATCTCTGCCATCGGCGCGTAGGGTGCGCTCTGTTGGGTTGCCGTTCGAGAGCAACTGCGCATACGCGCCATGTGGCGCGATGATGGTTGTAGTGAAGATGCTTAAACAATCAGGGCGATCATGATAAAAAGTGATATTACGAAAGCCATGCGCTTCGCATTGTGTGGTGAATTTACCACCAGAAGTATACAGACCATTGAGCGATCTATTGGCTTGTGGATTGATTTTTGTGGTAAAACCTAGGGTAAATGGGCGATGGGGCAATGCGGATAAAGTAAGTCTTTCCCCAACGCGCTGTACCTCTGCTAGCGGGTAGGGGGCATCATCAAGGCGTATTTCCAGCAATTCCATGGTGGGTATATCCGAACCGTTTGGAGCAATTTCGGGCGCGCCAGAAAGGTGCAAAGGTTGCGCTGCTCCGTCACCATGAGGGCGCATATGCAAGAGGGATGTCACAATCACTTCGTTTTCTGCAAGCAACTCAAAAGTGAGTTCGGTTCGATCAATCACATGAGTGAGTGCTTGATAATCACGCAAATGCAGCATGGTAATGTTTTGATTAGACATGAATTACCCCTAGGTTCGACTTCTCATTAAAAAGTCACATAGTGTTATTTAGAGAGTTCCGCATAAGTCTATCTATCTTGTCATGCCCGCTTAAGAAAGGTATCCATAAAAATTGGTGGCACTGGATTCCTGCCTTCGCAGGAATGACAAGAACAGAAGCCTTATAGTGTGATAAAGTTCTGCTCACGCACCCTGCAACAACAGCACCTTTTGCAAAAACATACATGCAGCATCGATGCCTTGTGCATTGATAGTATGCCCCATGCCCCGTTGCGGATGGGCTTCCACATCAATATCCGCTTTAAGCAAAGTAGCTTCAGCATCCACCATAGCAGCAAATGGCACAACATCATCTTGTTCACCATGCACCAAACATACAGGAGGGTGCGCGGTAATTTCCTTCACAAACTCAGCACTTGAAATAATCGCGCCTGAATAGCCAATAATTCCCGCGCACGGTTGCGCACGTGTGAGGAATGTATGTAGTGCCATCATTGTTCCTTGAGAGAATCCAATAATGATGAGATCACTCATGGTTAAACGAAAGCGGGCTAATGCACCGTCAATATAGTTATTTAACAAAGGCTTGCACGCATTAATGCCCGTGACCATATGTGCCATATCCCGATCAGCCAAACTAAACCATTGCCGCCCCATCGGTGCCATATCGCAATAAAAAGGTGCGTGTGGCGAAAGAAAATGCGCATCGGGTAGTATTTCAGAAAATTCTTCTGCAAGCCCAATCAGATCCGTGCCATCTGCACCCACGCCATGCAAAAAAACTACTAATTGTTTCGGTGTGCCACCTGAAAGCGGTGCAACTTCGGGACCATCCATCGATAAAATTTCATACATAGCAATGCTTCCTTCAATAAAAAAATGCCATAACACCATACGCAACTTGTAGTTTGATTGCAATTATGTTTTAGTACAACGCATGAACAATAATCAAAAAAATGCTCACCGCAGCAAACTTGTCGTGATTGATGGCTCAGGCTTCATCTTTCGTGCGTATCATCGCTTGCCACCATTATCGCGCAAAGACGGTACGCCCATTGGTGCGGTCTATGGATGTACAACGATGCTACTCAAACTCCGTGAAGAATTGCAGGCGACCCATTGCGCCGTGGTGTTTGATGCAGGGGGCAAGAATTTCCGTCATGATCTATATGAAGAATATAAAGCGCACCGCCCGCCATTGCCTGAAGATTTAATCCCGCAATTCCCGATCATACGTGATGCTGTCCGTGCGCTTAATCTTGCGGTGGTGGAGCAAACGGGCTATGAAGCGGATGATATTTTAGCAAGCTATGCGCAGCTTGCGAAAGCACGCGATATGGATATATGCATCGTGACTTCGGATAAGGATATGATGCAATTAATCGCGGAAGGGGTGATGATCTATGATCCGATGAAGCACGCCTTGGTGCGTGAGGAGGATGTGATTGCAAAATTTGGTGTACCCCCTCATCAAGTGATCGAGGTGCAAGCCCTTATGGGGGATGCAACGGATAATATACCGGGGATCAAGGGTATTGGGGTAAAAACCGCCGCAGAGCTGATTTTGCATTACGGCACGCTGGAGAATCTTTTAGCGCACACGCATGAAATACCTCAAGCGAAACGTCGAGCATTGCTGGAGGATGGTGCGCCTATGGCGTTGCTCTCAAAACAATTAGTGACCTTGTGCCGTGAGTGTAGCGATTTGCCCGCGATTGACGATCTGATAGTGCGTCCACTGGATAAGCCCATGTTTGCGGCATTTTGCGCTGAGCAAGGTTTTGCGGCGTTGCTGCAACGGATCGGTGGTACTCCTGCGGCTGTGTCAACGCCCGTGCCTATGGTGCAACCTCCCGCATCATTATGTTATCAGTCTATTGAGGAACGCGCTGCTTTGGATGCGTTGATAGCACGTATTAAACATAAAGGTTCTGTCGCGGTGCATTTGGTGATGGAATCAACCAGCGCACTTAAGCAACCTTGGCTTGGTATCGCGCTTGCACTTAAGGAAGGTGAAGCCTATTATGTGCCGTTTCTGCATGATGCAGCCCCGATCACACGTGATCTTTTTGCCCCTGCACCTATTGCTTCGGAACAAAAGGGTATGTGCTTTGCTGAAGTGTTTCCTATGTTGTTGGAACTTTTGCAGGATGATGCCATCCTCAAAATAGGGTTTGATGTGACGCAGACACTCACGCAACTTTTGGTGCATGGATTATGTGGGCGACCATGGAAAGATGCGATGTTGCTTTCCTATTGTTTGCGTGCAGGGGATGCCACCCATACGCTTGATGCGCTTAGCCTTGAGCATCTAGGGTGCGCATTGCCAAGCGAAAAATCATGGCGGGGTACGGGGAAAAACCTTGTGCCATTACAGGATGTTTCACGTGAAACACTAACGGAAGTCATGTGCCAAAAGGTGGATATGATTCTACGCTTAGCGAATATGTTTCATGCGGGTGTTATTAAGGAACAACGTATCAGTGTGTATGAACTGATGGAACGCCCCCTTATTCCGATTATTGCACAGATGCAAGCGACAGGCATTAAGGTGGATAAGAAGAAGCTCGCGCAGCTCTCAGAGCTTTATGCGCAACGTCTGAATGAATATGAAGCGGAAATCTATCAGCTTGCGGGGCATGAGTTTAACATTGGCTCACCGAAGCAATTAGGTATCATTCTGTTTGATGAATTACAGCTTGCTAAGGGGAAAAAATCCAGCAAAAGCAAGGAATATGTCACCGATGCCGAAACGCTAGAAGAACTTGCAGCGCAAGGGCATCTTTTACCGCAGCGCGTGCTGCAATGGCGGCAATGTGCGAAGTTAAAAAGCACCTACACGGATGCGCTACAAAAACAGATTGACCCTATCACAGGGCGTGTTCATACGCGCTATGCCTTAGCATCGACCTCCACAGGACGCTTAAGCTCGAGTGATCCCAACCTGCAAAACATTCCCATCCGCACGCAAGAAGGGCGCGAGATTCGCACGGCGTTTATTGCAGAAGCGGGCTATCAACTCCTTTGTGCGGACTATTCACAGATTGAATTACGTTTACTTGCCCATTGCTCAGGAAGTGAAGCGTTGATTGAGGCATTTCGCAGGGGCAAAGATATTCATACCATCACTGCCATGCAAATGTTTGGTATAGATGAAGATCAGGTGGATATTGAGATGCGCCGTAAAGCCAAAACAATCAATTTTGGGATTATCTATGGCATTAGTGCGCATGGCTTGGCAACACGCCTTGGCATTTCCCGCGCCCATGCTGCTGATTATATTACGATGTATTTTGCGCAATATCCCGGTATTCAGCATTATATGGAGCGCACCAAAGAACAAGCGCGCCGTCATGGCTACGTCACAACCTTATGGGGCAGGCATTGTTATACGCCACTGATTAATGATAGTAACGGGATGCGGCGTGCTTTTGGTGAACGTGCCGCGATCAATGCCCCGTTGCAAGGCGGTGGTGCAGACATTATCAAAAAAGCGATGATTGCGGTGGATGGGTTATTATGTTCTAAGAACGCGCAAAGCCGTTTGCTGTTGCAAGTGCATGATGAATTGGTGATTGAACTGGCAGATACGGAAACATCGCTTATCCCTGAAATTAAGCGGGTGATGGAACAAGTGGTGCAACTGGATGTGCCGTTGGTGGTGGATGTGGGAACAGGATTGCATTGGGGTGATGCGCATTAAATTCGTGCTTTTAAGAGTTGCTTTTTTATCCCTTCCGTCATGGAAAGCGTTTCAGAGTTATTGCCGTATCCATAAAACCAACCAATTTATTGAATGCAGATTCTAAGTTTGTGAACTTTTTATGACATTTCAATAAATAGACCATTTTTTTGTTGAATTTATCTTAGAATTATACAATTATTCGATTATTATTTAATTATTAGATTATTATCTGATTATTAGATTATTACTTACTTACTTACTTACTTACTTACTCAAAAGGAGAATTGACATGGTTATGGAAAAAATAATTGGTAAAAACGACCCGATGGAAACTTTTATCACGGACACTAGCAAGAAAAGGGAAGCTGAAGTACTCTCAAAAGAAGAATTAGCTGAACTATTACCGCAACTTTTTCAGACACCAACTCTACCATTGCAACCTGATGTTACCAATATAGCTCCGCCCATGGCAACAGGTAATATTACAAAAACTAACATCAGATCATTGTAGAATAACAATATATAGTCGTCTCGTGATGAAGAAAATGCCTCATTTTTTATGTCAAGGGACGACTATAACACTAGGAACATGATTTTTTTTGTGCTACACTCCCCTGAAATTATACGTCACAAGGAGTCCACTATGTCTAAAAAACACGCAAAAACATTATCCATCAAACAAGATGCGGAGGTGTCGCATGAATCTTCCGCCGTGGGGGCACTCTATCCATCACCTGAACAGAAAAATGCGATTGCAGAATCATTGCGCACAGTACTTGCTTCAACCCACGTGGTGGCACTGCAAGCACGATCCTATCATTGGAACGTGGTAGGCGCACGCTTTATTCCGCTGCATGATTTTTTTGGTGAACAATATGAAGCATTGCAAGAAGTGGAAGACGAAATTGCAGAACGTGTACGCGCTCTTGGACAGCCATGTTTTGCGAGCGTACAAGAATTTGCACGCCTAGCAACCATTCGGGAAGATGAACAACTTCCTAAATCTGCCAATGATATGCTCGAGCGTTATGCGCAAAATCTGGAACATCTGAATGATGGCGTGCGTTCATGCTTGGCATTGGCGCAAGAAGCACATGATGAAGTGACGGCAGATATGATGATTGGGCGGTTGCGCGAGCAGGAAAAGGCATTGTGGATGGTGCGGTCTATGTTGGCTTAGCCTCATTTTTTGCGCGTCCGCCATGCACGGGCGCAAATGATCATAAACCATAAGCCACCAAGAATGGCAAGCCCACCACCAGTGCTTTGGATGCGTAGGAATAATTCGGCTTGGTTCATGGCTTCACTAATGGCGTGCGGTGATTTACGCTGCACGCCATAACCACCTGATAAAAATAACCCCATAATATGCATGATTTGCCCAACAAGCAATAATCCCATTTGCCACGTAATGGAACGATGCAGGCGATGAATGGCTGCCCCGTGTGATGCAAGCACATAATAGCTTGCCCCCATCATCGCAACCGTCACTCCAACCAGTGATCCATGATAATGTGCGGGGATTTGTACGGTAATGCCACGAATCATCACGGCAAAGATGCCGCCTAGCCCAAATAGGAGCAGGGAACACCATAATGTTACACCATAAGGGGAACGTAGCGATGGCACAAAACGATGTTTGCCACGTGCTGCATCATAGATAAATTGCGCGACGCACAAAATGGGAGGAATACCGCATATCCACCCCATCATCCGTGTGAATGCGGTGCGAAACTCCCCACTACTCACGTCATAGAGCGCGTAAGGCAATGGCGTGAGGGCAAGGGCGATGAGGGCTACCCAAAAATAACGCTGGTACGGGGTAAAAGAAAAGCCGTCAACGCTTGCCTTTGCTAGAATTAGCCAGCATAACATCATCGCTTGCACCCAAAGAAATTGCAGCACATGCCCACCGCCCCAAAAAACCATCTCATAATAGAGTTCACCCGTCATGCCCGCATCATGCAAGGCGAATGCGCTTGCACTAAAGCACGCACATGCCGCCATCAAAAGGGCGTGACTGCTACGATTCACCGTGCGCACGATAGGGCATAAAGCAGGTTGCCCAAGCGTGGTAAAGAAATAATAGCTCGATTGCAACAAGCACAAAGCAAGCATCGCACCAAGTGCGATGAAAAATAGCGGATGTTCTAGGGTGGGGATGTAATTATTCAAATGGGGCAGGGCAGTGCTATCAAGGCTTGCAAGCGTCATGCCTATCATAGAGAGGATCATTAATAGCCGTGATCCGCCATCCCACCATGGTACGCGCTGCTTGTGTGGGTGCGTATCATGTGAGGAAAACATAAACATAATGCACAAAAACCATACGCTGATCGATAAATTGACATGCGCAATGAGGCTGCGACGAAATAAAGTCGCAAAAAGTTCAATCGATTTCACCGACGGGTGCCATGCCACCGCTACAATAATGGAAAAAATGCCCGAAAGCGCGAGTGCTGCAAGCCCAACAAAGAGCCAAGGAAGTTGGAAACGTGTCAAAGATGTGGTCATGGGATTTAGCTAACGCACAACCGCATAGAATGCAAGCAATTTGCTGTACATTTGCGCAAGAACATCGTATAAAGTTCTGATGATGGATACGGATACATTACCAAAATGGATGCGGCGTTGGCTTTATGGTGCTGCTGTGTTGGTGTTGATGATGGTCTGCATTGGCGGACTAACGCGCTTGAGTGAATCGGGGCTATCCATTGTGCAATGGAAGCTGGTCACGGGAACATTGCCCCCGCTTTCTCATGCGGCATGGATGCAAGAATTCCACGATTATCAAGCCACGCCTGAGTTCATGAAAAAGAATTTTTCCATGAATCTTGAGGAGTTTAAGCAAATTTTCTGGTTGGAATATCTGCATCGTTTGCTGGGGCGCATCGTTGGTTTATGGTTTGTATTGCCGACATTATATGTGGTGTTGCGCACTCATGCCACGCCGTTGATTAAGAAACGCATGGTGCTGATGAGTGCGTTGGTATGTATGCAAGGCGCGATTGGATGGTATATGGTGCGTAGTGGCTTGGTGGATGTGCCATGGGTGAGTCCGTACCGTTTGGCGTTGCATCTTTCTATGGCAGCGTTGCTCTGGTGTGTGGTGATTCGTACCTTGCTTGCCTCACATAGTGCGCATAAAGGATGGGGGGTGTTTGCCATGATGTGGGGGCAATTAGTGCTTGGAGCATTGGTGGCAGGGCTGGATGCAGGTTATACTTATAATAGCTTTCCTCTGATGGATGGGCAGTGGATGCCTCCGCATATGATGATGCTACAACCATGGTATCGTAATTTTTTTGAGCATATTCCTATGGTGCAATTTCTGCATCGCTGGTGGGCATTTGTGGTGCTTGCGGGGGTGTTCTATCAATGGTTGCGCGATCCCCATAGCCGATCGGCGCGCATTGTGTTGGCAGTGCTGCTGGTGCAAGTGATGCTTGGTATTGCAACTTTGTTGAGTGTGGTGCATATTGCGCTTGCAAGTGTGCATCAAATTATGGCATGTATTCTGCTTGCGGTACAGTTAAGGCACATCTATCAGCCTGTGCAGATGAATATACCGCATTCTAACCACAATAACCTCACTGCTAAGCCTCATTTTGTGTAGTATATCCATTATGAATATTAAAACCGCTTCTCGACCTATAGAATCTCTGGATGATACGCATCTTCACTATGATGCCATGTTTGCGGAGGCGATTGCTACCCTCAAGCGTGAAGGAAGGTATCGTGAGTTTCATCATTTGCAACGTCAGGTGGGAGACTTCCCCAATGCCTATAGCCATAGTACGCGCAAACAGATTACTATTTGGTGCAGCAATGATTATCTTGGTATGGGGCAGCATCCAATCGTGCGCAATGCCATGCACAAAGCCATTGATACGATGGGAGCAGGGGCAGGGGGAACGCGCAATATCTCAGGCACACACCATGCGATTATGCAACTGGAAGACACCTTGGCGCAGTTGCATCAAAAAGAGGCTGCTTTGGTGTTTTCATCGGGCTATGTTGCCAATGAAGCGACATTGTCAACGCTTGGTAATGTGCTGAAAGAGTGTATTATTTTCTCGGATGCCTGCAATCATGCTTCGATGATTCAGGGGATTAAACATAGCAAAGCGACTAAGAAAGTATTTCGTCATAATGATCTGGCGCATTTGCGGAGTTTGTTGCAAGAATCACCGAAAGATGTTCCTAAAATCATCGCGTTTGAATCGGTATATTCGATGGATGGGGATATTGGCTACATTAAAGAAATTGTTGATCTTGCGCAAGAATTTGGCGCACTCACTTATCTTGATGAAGTACATGCGGTGGGGCTGTATGGTGCGCATGGGGCAGGGGTTGCACAGCGTGATGGGCAGATGCATCGTGTCGATATTATCCAAGGAACATTGGGTAAAGCCTATGGCGTGATGGGGGGCTATATTGCTGCATCTCATGCTTGTGTGGATATGATCCGTAGCTATGCATCGGGCTTTATCTTTACCACCACCATGACCCCCGCCATGGCAGCAGGAGCAGAAGCAAGTGTACGTTATCTGATGCAGCACCCTGAATTACGCACGGCGCATCAACAAGCAGCGCACGCATTGAAGCAACGTTTTGCTGATGCAGGCATTCCCTATCTGAACACACCGACCCATATTGTGCCTGTGATGGTGCATGACCCTGTGAAGTGCAAACGTGCTTCTGATCTGTTGCGTGATGAGCATGGTATTTATGTGCAACCGATTAATTATCCGACTGTGCCTCGTGGTACGGAGCGTTTACGCTTTACGCCAACTCCGATGCATACGGAAGCGATGATGGATGAATTGGTTGAGGCATTGGTAGATATATTTCAACTTTGTGATATAGCGCGAACGCATCATGCTTAGTTATTTATCCTTTTGGCTGAGACGCTTAGAGCAGCATCCTTTGCCCAATATTGATCTGAAATTAGAACGAATGGTGCATTTTTTGGATGTTATGGGTGCGCCACATCGTGCCATTCCACCTGCAATCCATATTGCTGGAACAAACGGCAAGGGATCAACCACGGCCTTTCTTTATGCGATGCTTGGGGCATTGGGCTTGAAGGTGCATCGTTATACCTCGCCACATTTGGTGCGTTTTAATGAACGCATTGTACTTGCAGGGGAACAATCGACTGATATGCAGTTGGTGCAAGGTTTAGAGCAGATGGATGCCGCATTGCGTGATTGCCCTTTGACCTATTTTGAGAGTACCACAGCACTTGCCTTTCATCTTTTTGCACAGTATGCAGCGGATGTAACCTTGCTGGAAGTAGGTATGGGCGGTAGGCTTGATGCAACGAACGTCATTGAGAAGCCATTATGCACGGTGATTACCCCCGTCTCTTATGATCATCAAGAGTTTTTAGGCACAACGCTTTATGAAATTGCGGGAGAAAAAGCTGCCATCATGAAACCGCATACCCCGTGCATTGTGGGAGCGCAACATGCAGATGCAGCGCAACGTATTGAGGAGCAAGCGCGACGCTGTGAAGGTGTTCGATTGCACCGCTTAGGGCATGAGTGGGAATATCACGCAACATCTTCAGGCGGTATTTATTATGAATCTGCCACTCTTTCTCGCGCATTTCCTCCCCCTGCCTTGCTTGGGGCGCATCAGATGCATAATGCATCCCTTGCGCTTGCCGTGATGGATGTGTTAAGTACGACAACGCACCCTGCATGGTGTGATTATGCTGCATGGGATGCGGGCATTAGTTCTGCCTCATGGGCTGCACGCTTGCAACGGTTGGATGCGACCGCGATGCATAGCCTTTATGGTGTGGATGTGCCTGTCTTTTTGGATGGTGGGCATAACCCTGATTCTGCAATGCAGATTGCTAAGTGGATTACCCAGCAAGGCATACGCCCCTATCTGATTATTGGAATGCATCGTGATAAGGATGTTACGCAGGTGTTAGAAATTCTCGCGCCGCACTGCGCCCATATTGCCACCCTTACCATTCCCGATGACCCAAAGGCGTATGATGCAGATGCCTTGGCAGAGTATGCGCGACATTATCATAACAGTGTTCGTTCATGCGCGCATCTAAAGGAGGCAATGGATGCATCAAAGATGACAGAGTCGCAAAATTCACCTATACTTATCTATGGGTCATTATATTTAGCGGGGTATGTTCTAGGTTCTATTGATTTTTCTACTGCTGCTGGCTGCAAATGACGTTTTGCTGCGCTTCCGCTACTCATGTACTTCTATGTACACTCCGTTGCGGTTCTCGCAAACCTGCCATTTTCGCTAGCGCATCAGCGAAAAATCAACAGAACCTAGGTTCTTTAGCAAAAAATCAATAGAGCCTAAAAGCATGAGAACCTATCACATAGGAGAAGGATACACTATGGCACATGAGGGATATGCGAAGCGCATTGGGGAACGCTTGCAGCATTATTGGGAATCGACCCGTGGTGATCGCACCATGCCCTTTGAATCTGATATTGATACAGCGCACCTAGAAGATGTGTGGGATGCATGTTTTTTGATTCGTGTTGATGAGGGGAGTGCGCCAAGCTATCTTTATATGGGAACGCAATTAGTTGAAGCCTATGGGGATGATATGCACGCCCGTGATGTGTGTGAACGCTTGGCATATCCTGCAAGTGCCACGATGTTGCATCGTATGGATGAGGTGATTAGCTCTAAGGCAATCCAATATCAAGAAGGTGAGTTTGTTAATGCGAGCGGGTTGCGCGTGTGTCATCGTTCGATTTTACTGCCAATGGCAACAGAGCATAAGCCCGAAGATGTGGCATTTATTTTAGGAGGAATGCGATGGAAATATTACCTATAAACCCTGATGAAGTATTAAAGCCACGCCCCGTGCATCCCTTTGGTGCGGTGGATGTGAAAAAACGTATTTTGCCAGAATCAGCGCATACAACCTACCGTGTACAATTTGAAGATGGCACGCATCGTGATGTGCAGGCAGACCATGCCCGTGAAGCCTATCAGATGATCCAACAAGAACACAGTGCTACACCGATTAAACGTATCTTTCATTTACGTTATCTGACGGAGGATGTCATACCACCTGTACGCACACAACTCACAGCGCACGAGGTGCGTGTGGAGATTGAGCCGAAAATTCATTCTAAGGGAGGGCATATGATGGTTGAGATTCCCCCTAAGCCAATGCATAATTTTGATGTGATGGAATATGATGATCTTGCCCAAATCTATGCTGAGGAGCGTTTGGTGCTTTCAACGCATAGGGAAGAACCCAAATCCCTTGCCTATCAAGAAGAAGTCGCGGATGCACCCATAGTAACAGATGAGGAAGTGAAAAAC
The DNA here is from genome assembly GCA_004293935.1 of Alphaproteobacteria bacterium. Classification (GTDB taxonomy): domain Bacteria; phylum Pseudomonadota; class Alphaproteobacteria; order Rickettsiales; family UBA998; genus RDZH01. Next base: position 61,543 of record RDZH01000017.1, read on the forward strand.
GATGAGTAAAAAATTACCCGCGAAGCGCATCAACCTTGCGCTGCAAGGAGGTGGCGCACATGGTGCATTCACATGGGGCGTATTGGATTATATCCTAGAAGATGGACGGCTTGACATTGATGGGCTTTCTGCTACCAGTGCAGGGGCGATGAATGCCTGCGTCTATGCCTACGGGATGCAATGCGGAGGTAAAGAATTGGCGCGCAAGAAGCTGCATGATTTTTGGCATGATCTTTCTGGTTCAAGTCAGTCGATGTTTGGTATTCCCGAAACGCCGATTGATGCTTTTTTAGGGCAGTTCCAGCCGATTGAAACGCCCATAGGTTTTTATCTGTTTGAAAGTTTCACACGCGTTTTTTCTCCCTATCAGTTCAATCCATTTAATATCAATCCGCTCAAAGATTTGTTGTTGCGTCATGTGGATTTTAGTAATCTGCATCATTGCACGCATTCGGAATTATTTATCAGTGCAACCAATGTTAAGACCAACCGCATCAAAATTTTTCAGAATAAAGACGTGACGGCAGATGCGGTGATGGCATCTGCCTGCCTGCCCATGTTATTTCAGGCGGTGGAAATTGACGGTGAGTTTTATTGGGATGGGGGCTATATGGGCAATCCCGCGCTGTTTCCGCTCTTTTATCATACCAACACCGATGATATGGTGGTGGTGCATATCAACCCCATAGAACGCGATGAATTGCCAACTTCTCCTCATGATATTTTGAATCGTGTCAATGAGATCAGTTTTAATTCATCCCTGCTGCGTGAGTTCCGTGCCATCGCGTTTATTGAGAAAATGCTGCAAGAGGATTGGATTAAGGAAGAGCATCGTCATAAAATCAGCCATCAGCAATTTTATATGCATTCTATTCGTGCCTGTGAAATCATGTCATCGTATAGTGTCGCTAGTAAATTTGCGCCCAACTGGCATTTCTTACAGCATTTGCGGGATTTAGGGCGTGAAACGGCGCGGGAATGGCTTGCAGAACATTATGATGATATTGGGCATCGCTCGACGGTGAATCTACGGCGTGATTTTTAATCATAAGTGTTTTTTATGATTGACGTAGCCATCGTAATTATTTATGATAATTAACGAAAAAATATGTACATCTAGGCTTGCATCATCGTGTGAAATTGTGTACATAGTAATGCTGATGAGATTAAGATAATCACCCTGTGGAGAACATTATGACCCTGAGTTTGCAACTGCCCATTCAAGAGCTAACCATGCGCCCGATCATTACGGTTGTTGGTGTAGGTGGCGCAGGTGGCAACGCCGTGAATAACATGATTTCCGCGAATCTTGAAGGTGTGAAATTCGTAGTTGCCAATACCGATGCGCAAGCATTAGATAGCGCGCTTTCGGATCGTACCATTCAATTAGGGCGCGCCCTCACGCAAGGGCTTGGTGCAGGTGCAACGCCGCAAATTGGTGAGCAAGCCGCTGAAGAAGCAGCAGAAGATATTTTTAATTCGATCGCAGGAAGTCATATGGTGTTCGTGACCGCTGGTATGGGGGGCGGTACGGGAACAGGTGCAGCACCTGTTGTGGCGCGTATGGCTCGCCAACAAGGCATGTTGACTGTGGGCGTAGTGACGAAGCCGTTCCAATTTGAAGGTGCGCGCCGTATGAGCATCGCTGAACAAGGTATTGCTGAACTACAAAAATATGTCGATACGCTGATTATCATCCCGAATCAAAATCTATTCCGTCTTGCTAATGAAAAAACCACCTTTGCGGATGCGTTCCGTATGGCAGATGAAGTGCTGCATTCTGGCGTGCGTGGCGTGACCGATTTGATGGTGAAGCCGGGGCTTGTCAATCTTGACTTTGCAGATATTCGTACCGTGATGCAAGAAATGGGCAAAGCGATGATGGGAACAGGCGAAGCAACAGGCGATAAACGTGCATTGCAAGCCGCAGAAGCGGCAATCTCCAATCCATTATTGGATGATGTATCATTGAAAGGGGCGCGTGCAGCACTCATTAACATCACAGGCGGTAGCGATATGACGCTCTATGAAGTGGATGAAGCTGCCAACCGTATTCGTGATGAGGTTGACCCCGATGCCAATATTATCTTTGGTTCGACCTTTGATGAATCGATGCAAGGTACGATGCGTGTTTCTGTGGTTGCAACGGGTATTGATGGCGAAGCTGTGCGTCAGGAAATGGAAGCCCATGCGAACCGTGGCAAACCTTCTTCGCAAGCTCCAGCAGGATCTAAAGCAACCTATAAGCCCACTTCAGCATATTATGTGGGGCGTAAACCCCAAGCGATGATGCATAATGCCTCAACAACTCCCGCGATAACACGTCGTGATGACCATGCGGATGATATGAATCCACCTATGATGCGTCAGGCTCGTCCTGCACCATCGGCGTTTTCTGCTCCTTCAACTTCATCATCTGCATCGATGCGTCCGACGGAACAAAATGTTCTGCCAACTTCGGCGCAGCCCGTGCCTCAATCATTTGAAGCGTCACAAGATCACGGACATCATCATCATGATCTTGACGCGTTTGCAGATGAGATTTACGATGCGCCACCAGCGTTTGTAAGCCCAGCCGCACCACAGCAACCACCAGTGCAGCGTCAATTTCAGCAACCCAGACAAGCAGCATCACAGCATCATAGCAATGAGCATTATGCGGAACATGCCCCCAGCCAACATGCAGGTTCTTCTTCACTTAACTTGTTGAATCGTATTGCAGATGTTGGTCGTTCCTTTGGTGGGCGTTCGCAAGAAAGTCAGGCAAAAGTAACAACGGGGCGTAATCATGATGCACGTCATCAGGGCTATGAACGCGAAGAATATCGTGATCAAGAAGAAGATAGCCGTTATGAAATCCCTGCATTTTTGCGCCGTTCTGATAAAAATAGTGATGCTTCATGAACCCAAAAGAAGCTCAGGCTTCGTTTGAAAAAACCTTAAGTGCCACCGCACGATCGATGATTGGTGTGGATGCGAAGCGCGATTTTTCGTTGCAAGGAAGCGTCCCGCCATCCTTATTAAGCCATCAGGCACACGCCTTGCTTGGATCGAATCATGAGATGGTACGTGGTTTATGTGATCGCATTGCGGTTGCAGGAAAATATCATCACCCCCTCACACATCATGCCTATGCTCCTGCGGATTCCATCGCACGTGCGGTATATGATGCTTTGGAAATTGTCCGTGTAGAATATCTTGGGGGGCGTTATCTTTTAGGTGCGATGCGTAATATGCAACAACAATGGCTGCATCATTGCGCGTCTTATGTACCGCATTATCTTGAGGCATCCCCCCAGCAACCACTCATGCAGCAAGGGCAAATCCCTGTGGCAGAAATGGTACGTGCTTTGTGGCTTGAACATATATATTCTGAAATCCCTATAGATGCATCGTTACAACCATGGCTTAAAAAATGGCGTGAACCATTAATGCGGGTGATGCAGCCCTATTTTACACCATTGCGTGATAACATAGAGAATCCTAAGATTTTTGCGCAAGAAGCCGCTCGATTGGTGCAGCGGTTGAGTACTCTCGATGGTGCAGGAGAGGGGGGAGCGCAAGAGGACTATGATGCAACTGTTCAGAACGCGCAACAGGAAGCTGCGTATGATGAATCAGCATCTTCGCAAATTTCTGAAGCTCCGCCAGAGGAGGCAACAGAAGCATCGCCAGAAGATGAGGGGGAGGAATCCTTATTCGGGCGTGCATCATGTACGGAGTCTGACGCTGGTGCGGATGGGGGAGCAGAAGCAGAAATGCCCAGTGATGTGGCAGGTGAACAGCCCTATGCACCTTCCCCCATCGTGCCAACCTCATGGACGGCACAGCAGGAATATGCCATTTTTTCTACCCAACATGATGAGATTATTCGCGCCGAGCATTTGGCATCACCAGAAGAATTGATGCGCTTGCGTGCTGAATTGGATAAAAAACTTGCGCAGGTGCAAGGCACATTTGCGCGTTTGGCAGCGCGCCTGCAACGGGTGTTGATGGCACGGCAGATACGCCATTGGACGTTTGATGAAGATGATGGCTTGATTGATAGTTCGCGCCTCGCACAATTAATCTGCAATCCGTTGCATCGCCATATTTATAAGCGTGAACATGATGATGCGTCGAAGGATACTATTGTTACTTTGTTGCTGGATAATTCTGGATCGATGCGTGGTCGCCCAATTACGATTGCAGCACTATCCTCCGATATTTTGGTGCGCGTTTTGGAGCGTGCGGGCATAAAAGTCGAAATCTTAGGGTTCACAACCAAAGAATGGAAAGGGGGAGCGCATTATAAGGCATGGGTTGCAGCGGGAAAACCTCCCCATCCCGGACGACTCAATGATCTCCGTCATATAATTTATAAATCCGCCGATATGCCATGGCGACGGGCGCGTAGCCATTTAGGATTGATGCTCAAAGAGGGGATATTAAAAGAAAATATCGATGGTGAAGCCTTGGTTTGGGCGTATCAACGATTGCGCGCACGGCATGAGGAGCGCAAAATCTTGATGGTCATTTCCGATGGTGCGCCTGTTGATGATGCAACCCTTTCTGCCAATCACCCTGCTTATTTAGACAAACATATACGTTCTGTGATTAAGAACATCCAAGATGAAGGCGCGATTGAGTTGGTTGCCATAGGCATTGGTCACGATGTCACGCGCTATTATAATCGTTCCCTATGCATCAAGGATGTTACCAAATTAGGGGAAACGATGACGAACGAACTCGTATCCTTATTTTCTCAAAGCATAGCGTTCACCAAGAATTAATGGAGATCGCTCCAAATCTTGCGTTTGGTCAGATAAAATATGATGGTCATAATCCCAACAAAGCTCAACATTTTAAGACCAAGACGTTTGCGTGCTTCCATTTCTGGTTCTGCTGCCCATTGGAGAAAATAGACAACATCTTTCGACATCTGATCAACGCTCGCTTCGGTATTATCCATATACTGCACTTGCCCGTCAGATAAAGGTTTAGGCATGGCAATTTTTTGTCCTGCATAATAAGGATTATAATGTTGCCCTTCTAGCAATGCCACATCCGCAGGAGCATCTTCATATCCTGTGAGCAGAGAATAGAGATAATTCGCACCATCAGGGCGTGCTTTTACCATCAAACTTAAATCAGGCGGGTATGCGCCATTATTCAAGGAGCGACCTTGTTTTTCATTCGCATAGGGTGAGGGCAATTTATCGGAAGGACGACCGGGGCGCATGAACATTTCCCCATCATCATTTGGCCCGTCTTGTACTTCATAAGAACTAGCGAGTGCTTTGACTTCAGCTTCACTAAAACCAAGGTCATGAAGGTTACGGAAGGAAATGCGACTCAGGCTATGGCATGAGGCGCACACTTCTTTATAGACTTGAAACCCACGTTGCGCTGAAGGTTTATCAACAACCCCGAGCATACCATCAAACGACCATGTTTGTTGGATAGGATGTTTTGCATCTCCCCCTGCAAGCGCGCTGCTTGCTGCAAAGATTCCACAAAAAAGTGCGGTATATAATTTCATCGTCACAAACTCCGAGACCTTATGCTTTGGCATGTTTTTTTGTTATGGCTTCACCAATACTACGTGGCAAAGGCAAAGGTTTTTCTATGCGACCCAAAATAGGTAAAATCACAAGGAAATAAGCAAAGTAATATGCCGTTGCTAATTGTGAGATGAGTGGATTCGTCCAAAAAGTAGCAATTTCTTTGGTGGTTGATCCATCGGCGTGCGTGATGGTTGCAAAGCTACATGCATGTGCATCTTGCCCTAAACATCCATCCGCAGGTGCAGCCCCCATCCAGCCAAGGAATAATCCGTTGAATACAAACAACCAGAAGAACGGACGAAACATAGGACGGAAATTGCCACTACGAACTTTGGAAGAATCCAACCACGGTAAGAAGAATAGCACGATCAGCGATCCAAACATCGCAAGTACACCGCCCAATTTGGATTCAATGATGCCCTCAAAGCACAGAATCTTCCCTTGTGCATCTGTCGTACATGCCGATCCTGTGAAGCCAACGATCCCAGTAAATACCAATAAACCACCAAGCCCAAGCACCCCCATCGGTATCATCATCGCAGGATGAAAAGCATTCATCGGGTTGAATAAGGACAATTTATTCGCTTTTGCTGCTTTGCGTGATAACATCAAACCGAACGCAGAAATAACAATGCCCGGTATGATAAGCGGTGTATTGAAGGTGATAGCACGCAAAATCGCATAGAATGGCAAGAAGTACCATTCAGGCACAATGTGCGCAGGCGTGACCATCGGATTGGCTTCAATGTAATTATCGGGATGCCCAAGATAATTGGGCGCAAAGAAGGTGAAATAACCAAACACCAAGAAGAATACACCAAAACCAAAGAAATCTTTTGCCGTATAATATGGATGGAACGGCACAGTATCTTGCTTACCTTTCACATCAATACCCAAAGGATTGTTTGATCCATGTTGATGCAAGGCAAGAAGGTGCAACACCACTACGGCAACCAAGATAAGTGGCATGAGATAATGCAGTGCAAAAAAGCGATTCAGCGTTGGGTTATCCACCGAGAATCCGCCCCACAACCATGTCACGATGCTTTCACCAACAATAGGGAAGGCGGAGAAAAGATTGGTGATCACCGTCGCACCCCAGAAGCTCATTTGCCCCCATGGCAACACATAGCCCATAAAGGCGGATGCCATCATTAGGATCAAAATCACGATTCCTAGCCACCATAAAAGTTCGCGTGGTGCTTTATAAGAACCGTAATAAAGCCCCCGAAAAATATGAATAAATACCACAAGGAAGAACATGGATGCGCCATTGGCGTGCATGTAGCGCACCAACCACCCATAATTCACATCGCGCATAATATGCTCAACACTTGAAAAAGCGAATTGCACATGCGGCGTATAATGCATGGCAAGGAAAATCCCCGTTAAAATTTGTGATACAAGAACAATCCCCGCAATCGAGCCAAAATTCCAAAAATAATTCAGGTTACGAGGAGTCGGATAATCAACCAACGTATGTTGTAGGGTTGAAAAAATGGGCAGGCGGTAATCCACCCATCCGATAATGCCTTTTTGTTCTGGTTGATTGGTTGAACCCATAACGTACCTTATCCAATTTTTATGTGCGTATCGTCTGTAAAGCTATAATCAGGAATAGCGAGATTTGCGGGAGCAGGACCTTTGCGAATGCGCCCCGATGTATCGTAATGTGAACCATGGCACGGGCAGAACCAGCCATTAAATTCACCTGCATTATTACCCAAAGGCACGCATCCAAGGTGCGTACATACACCCAACATCACAATCCATTGTTCTTTGCCCTCTTTAACGCGCTCTTTATCCTCTTGTGGATCGGGGAGGGCATCCACCGTAACGGCGCGTGCTTCCTTGATTTCTTCTTCCGTGCGGTGACGAATAAAGACAGGTTTTCCGCGCCACATGACACGGATTTCTTGCCCCGGTTTCACTGATTCTAGGTTCACTTCCGTCGAGGCAAGTGCTAATACGTCCGCTGCAGGGTTCATGCTATCCACAAACGGCCATAGCAACGCACCAGCACCAAGCGCACCCATAGCTTGAGAAGCCAAGACGAGCATATCGCGTTTTTTCGGGTCTTTTAATTCATCGTGATGTAATTCAGTCATAAGCGTGCATACTCATATCAGAGTTTAAGACGATTTTTAGCCAAAGACCATTAATAATGCAAGCATATAGTGTGAAAAAAATGCCTAAATCACGACTTCTTCGCAAGAAGGTGTGGTAGCGTATCACTTACATCACGAATTTCACCGGGATGCATATCGGCAAGATCGATGTTGGCATAGGAAACACGGATCAAACGGCTGACGCTATGCCCAAAATATTCACAGATACGACGAATCTCACGATTTTTGCCCTCGTGCAAGGTAATGCGTACCCAACTATTGCTCCCGCCTGCGCGTGATTGTTCATGTTCAATATCGGCAGGGCGATAATGCATACCGTCAATGCTGACTCCAGCGCGGATGCTGTGCAGCGTGCGATCACTCATAACCCCGTGAATCCGCACGCGATAGGTGCGCGTAAATGCTTGATCGGGATGTTCAAGATAGCGGGCAATATCGCCACGGTTGGTGAGTAATAAAACGCCTTCGCTTGATATATCGAGTCGTCCAACGGAAATGACTTTACCTAGGGAAGGTGGGAGGGCATCAAAAACAGTTGGGCGACCTTCGGGATCATGATAGGTGCAGATCTCCCCTATAGGTTTGTAATAGATCCATAATTTAGGTGGATCATCCACACCAACAGGAATGCCATCAACACATACCCGATCGCCATCCATAATGCGTCGTGCTGGATGTAGTTCGATGATGTTGTTGACTTCAACACGCCCAGATTGAATGATAGCGTCTGATGCACGCCTCGAGGCAACGCCAGCATCGGATAAATATTTATTTAGCCTTATCCCGCGAGTGGTTTCAGATTCTGTCATAGGGTGCGGTTACGCGCCACGCTCAAATGCAGAACGACGCTCAGCAGCATAAAGCATGAGTGAGATTTTTTCTTGGCGTTCTTTTAATTCCTGCATATGTTTTTTGTTCATGATGCGTTCAAGAGCCAAATCAACATAATCGACCAGCACACTAATAATGATTTCTACTTGTAGTTTGATTTTTTCAACAATCGCATCCGCAACATTGCGCACACCTTCACCATAGTTTGAAGACATGGCTTTAGCACGATCGGCATAGGCATCCATGGCAATATAAATACGGCGGAGCGCGCCTTCAATTTTCATGCGTCGTGTCGCACCATTTTGTTTTTTCCCTGCGACTTCAATGAACTCCTCACACAACACATCGGCAGATTCACCAATTTGCTCAACGAGTGGCTCTACCACCTCAAGTTGCGCTTTTGGGTCAATCACATCTGCACCCTCAACAGTGGCGACCATAGCCTCTGCGAGATCATAAAGTTCTGCAATTTTGTGATATTTAAGTTCCAGTTCCGAGAGCGTTTCTTGGGTCATGGCATCTAAAGTCCTTTATATAATACTGCTTAGTAACATATTATCGTGTATGAGTCAAGTCCCCTTGTTGTGATTGCGCACGATTTGCCATCATTTGTTCGGCACGTGTCACCGCATCAGCAAAGAGGGGGTTATTGGTTGGGGTGATGTTATTTTGTCCTTGTTGTTGTTCTGCAACGCGCCCAGCTTTTTCTGCAGCGATTTTATCGCGCCAGAAATTCTCATCTCTGCCTTGGGCAGGGATTGCGGTTGGTGGTGCTGGTTCTGTGATCATCTGTGGTTGTTCCGTGACGATCTCGCGGGCGGGAGCATAGGTGGCATCCATCACTTGTTTGGGGATGACGGGGGGGCTATCCAGTGCGATTGCTCCGACTTCTTTGCCATCGGGTGTGCGGTTTCCCGGTAAAGTGCCGACTGATAATTTTTGCCCATCCACCATGGTGACGTTAGTGGAAGTCAAACCAGATGCAGCAATGCCCGTGGGTACTACGGCACTTGTGGCAGGGGTGCTTGCCGTTACTTGTGGTTGTTGTTGCTGTGTTTCACGCTCTTCTTTTGTGCCACCTAATAATGTGGTGGTCGTGCCTTCCGCAAAATCCCCGAGATGCGTGGTGATGAATTTACCTGTTGTTACTTTCGTGGCTAGCTCTGCAGCAATGCCGATCGGTCCTGTGACGCTGAGTAGCACCCCGCCAGCTTCAACCGCTGCGCGTGCCACTTTCCCAGTAGCCCCAACATGATCGCCTTCTTTCAGTTCGTCCGCTGCACTGAGCAAATGCGAACCCGCCGTGACCCCTGCAAGGATGCGATCAACGCCTGATATTTGCGTCATGCCCTCAACAGCACCTTGCAGCACACCTGAATTGGTAGCACTTGCAACAGTTTTTGCACCATCACCAATGACGGGTATTGCTCCTGCCGCCGCGCTTATAAAATTCGCGCCACCAAGCTGCATGGCAGGGATTACGGCTTCGGGAACGCGCAATAACACACTCGCGTTTTTGGTGAAACCCGACAATCCTTCTTCGGAGGATTCTTCTTTTTTATTCTCTAATGGTGCAGTGTTGTTCATGTTGAACCAATAACCATATTGTGTACTATGGTTTCACCCTATCATAGATTGATGACAATATTATGACAATAATGCGAATAAAATAAGTGAAAGGTAGGAATATGGATGCCAGCCTTCGCTTGTATGACAAGAAGTGAGAGTTATTGCAGAAGTATTAAATATCTAACGCATCCATCAACGCCATACCGCGCAATTCGGTTTGCTCTTGAATAAATTGAAAGCGTAGTTCAGGCTTTTTCCCCATTAAGGCGTGGACTTGTGTTGCCGTGCTGCTGCGATCTTCATCGGCAATCAGGACTTTCAGCAAAGTGCGTTTGCCGTTGGTCATGGTGGTTTCTTTGAGCTGAGCAGGGGTCATTTCCCCTAAACCCTTGAACCGCCCAACTTCGATGTTGCCACGTTCTTTGCTGAGGCGTGCAAGTAATGTTTCTTTCTCAGCATCATTGGCGGGGTAATAATGTTGTTTATTGTGCGTGACGCGGTATAAAGGTGGTTGCGCAATGAATAAACGCCCGTGACGGATCACTTCAGGGAGTTCTTGATAGAAAAAGGTCATTAATAATGAAGCGATATGCGCCCCATCCACATCCGCATCCGTCATGATGATGATGCGTTCATAGCGCAATGCGCTAAGATCAAAATGCTTGCCACTTCCGCAACCAAGAGCTTGAATAATATCGCTTATCTCTTGGTTGGCATGGACTTTATCACGTGTGGCACTGGCAACATTCAAAATCTTACCGCGCAAGGGAAGAATGGCTTGTGTTTCCCGATCACGCGCTTGCTTGGCAGACCCTCCTGCGGAATCCCCTTCCACCAGATAGAGTTCCGTACCATGATAGGAATCACGCGAGCAGTCGGTCAATTTCCCGGGTAAGCGCAATTTTTGCGTGATGCTCTTGCGGTTAATATCCTTCTGTTTTTTGCGCGCTAAGCGTTCATCGGCACGGCGGATGAGATGTTCAAGCAATAAAGATGCATGAGTCACATCCGCACTGAGCCAATGATCAAACGGGTCACGCATGGCTTGTTCCACAAGGCGCGTCACTTCGGAGCTTACTAATTTCTCTTTGGTTTGTCCTTGAAATTGTGGTTCACGGATAAAAACAGAGATAATCGCATGGGCAGCACCAAAAATATCTTCCGCCGTGATATTGTTTGCTTTTTTCTGCCCCGACATATCGCCATAAGATTTGAAGGCTTTGGTGATGGCAGCGCGTAAGCCCGCTTCGTGCGTGCCTCCTTGGGGTGTGACGATGGTGTTGCAATAGCTATGCATGGTCGCTTCTTCATCGCGTGGCCATGCGATTGCCCACTCAACCCGCCCATTGCCTTCGGGAAGATCGGTTGTGCCTGAGGAAATGTTGCCAACAATGGGGCGTTCTTGCAGTTCAAATTCCAAGAAATCCTTTAGCCCACTAGGATAATGCAATATAGCTTCAGCGGGAATATCTGTGCCTTCCACAAGATGTGATGGGCAATTCCAGCGTATTTCAACGCCTTTATAAAGAAAGGCTTTAGAACGCACAAATTGATACATTTTTGCAGGGCGAAAACGATGCGCCCCAAAGATTTCCGTATCTGGCACAAAGCTGATGGTTGTTCCGCGTCGGTTTGGCGCGCCTCCCACTGTTTCAATGGGGGAGAGGGGATTGCCTCGCGCATAAAGCTGTCGATACAGCGTTTTTTCACGCGCCACTTCTACCACTAAATCTGAGGATAAGGCATTGACCACAGAAATACCCACTCCGTGTAATCCGCCTGAGGTTTCATAGGCTTTGCCTGAGAATTTCCCTCCCGAATGTAGCGTCGTGAGAATGACTTCAAGTGCTGATTTATCGGGATATTTCGGATGCGGATCAATGGGGATGCCACGACCATTATCGCGCACTGTCACACGATTATCATCATGCAACGTCACTTCTATACGGTTGGCATGTCCTGCCACGGCTTCATCCATCGCATTATCAAATACTTCAGAGAGTAAATGGTGCAGGGCGTGTTCATCCGTACCACCAATATACATACCAGGGCGACGGCGTACAGGTTCTAAGCCTTCTAATACTTCAATATCCTGCGCAGTATAGGACTGAGAAGATGAGGTGGAGGTGGAGAGGGGGGCGTTTGCAAATAAATCATCGGTCATACCCTCTTATCTACCCTGCTCTTGTTCTGATTGCAACGCATTGATGAAGATCGTGTGGTAAAAAGTTCTATTTGACGGAGTTCTGCTTTACGTATGTGTGGTTTTATCCTACCCTTACAGAGCATTATTGATAAGGAGGGACTATAAATGGATAAACGCTGTTCCAATGCACATGAAGCGTTAGAAGGGAAGCTAAGCGATGGCATGGTGATTATGTCGGGTGGCTTTGGCTTATGTGGTATCCCTGAACATGCGATTGCAGAGATTAAAGCCTCTGGCGTGCGGGGCTTGACTGTCATTTCTAATAATTGTGGTGTCGATGAGTTTGGCTTAGGCGTGCTGCTCAAAACGCGTCAAATAAGCAAAATGGTTTCTTCTTATGTGGGTGAAAACAAGGAATTTGAACGCCAATTCTTGAATGGTGAATTATTTGTGGAGTTTAATCCGCAGGGGACGCTTGCTGAACGTATTCGTGCAGGCGGTGCAGGTATTCCTGCTTTTTACACCAAAACGGGCGTTGGCACTATTGTAGCGCAAGGGAAAGAAACGCGAAATTTTAACGGTCAAACCTATCTTATGGAGACGGGATTGATAGCGGATCTTGCCATTATTAAGGCATGGAAGGGTGATAAATATGGTAATGTGATTTATCGCAAAACTTCACGCAATTTCAATGCCCCTATGGCAACCGCAGCGCGTTATACTGTGGTGGAAGTGGAACATCTTGTTGAACCTGAACAGATGGATGCGGATCAGATTCATACACCGGGAATTTTTGTGGATAAAATCTTTGTCGGGACTGCGTTTGAAAAACGTATTGAGTTTCGTACAACACGCGAGGAGGCGTAAATTATGGCATGGACACGCGACCAAATGGCGGCACGCGCTGCTGAAGAATTACGCGATGGATTTTATGTGAATCTGGGGATTGGAATTCCCACGTTGGTGGCGAATCATGTGCCTAAGGATGTGCATATTACACTGCAAAGTGAAAATGGTATGCTGGGCATGGGTCCTTATCCCTTAGTGCATGAAGTGGATGCCGATCTTATCAATGCAGGCAAGCAAACCATTTCAGAATTGCCGTATAGTGTGTATTTTGATAGCGCGGTATCGTTTGGGATGATTCGTGGGGGGCATATTGATCTTGCCGTACTCGGTGCGTTGCAAGTATCAGAAGAGGGCGATCTTGCCAACTGGATGGTACCAGGGAAAATGATCAAAGGCATGGGCGGTGCGATGGATTTGGTGGCAGGTGTGCGCAAAGTTATCGTCATTATGGAGCATAATGCGAAGGATGGCGAAGCGAAGCTGGTGCGCGAATGTAGTTTACCACTCACAGGAAAAGCCGTGGTGCATATGATCATCACCGAACTAGGGGTGTTTGAATTCCGTGATGATAAAAAACTCTATATGATCGAGATCGCTCCTGAGGTATTAAAAGCAGAAGTGCGTTCACGCACGGATGCACATTTTGTGTTTGATCTGATCAATGAGCGTTGATAGAGCGTTGTGGCTGTGTTATAGAGGTTGAAATTATCTTATACCCTCATGATACTATGACACAAAGACATTTATTCACGATGCACGACATCCAAGTATCCTTTTCTAAAAGCACCATCAGCAAGGGGCGTGACTATGCCTATGGTGGATTGGTGGAAAATATGCGCTGGACAAGCGACAATGCAATCACGGCAGAGGTGCAAGGCACGTCGGCGCGCCCGTATGATGTGGAACTCATAGTCATAGAACGTGATGGACGCTCTTATATTAATAGCGAATGTAGTTGCCCTGTGGGGCATCAATGTAAACATGGTGCAGCGACTGCATTTGAGGCAGTGCAAGCATTGGGACAAGAAGTGATCCAACGCGTTATGGCTGAATCACCGCTCCTTGATGTGATGGCAAAGACACTACCTCGCATAGCACCTACGCCAAAGCCCTATAACCCCGTTGAACAATGGCTTCATTCCTTAGAGACGCCATCGTCTGACGTTATCGTGCAGCCTAGTGCAACGAAGCAGATCATATATCACATTGAGCCACCCATCAGAAATGAAGCATTTCGTATCTCTCCTCTTAGTGTCACGATATTAAAATCAGGCGCATTCAGCAAAAGTACGAGCTATTATAATGCAGAAAAACTGAATCATTATAAAGTAGTGTCGTTTCTCACTGAAGAAGACATCACGCTACTACGCATGATCGATGCCTTTACTGATGCACGTTATGCGCAAACGCAATTTTCTATTCCGTGCGGAAAAAAAGCCAATCTTATCTTGGAAATGGCAATGAACACAGAGCGTTGCTATGCTGGTGCGCTTGATAATCCTGCGCATAGCTTGCATTATGGCGAACCGTTGCAGGGAAGGATTGCATGGAACATTCAAGCAGATGGTTCGCAAAAAACACAGCTTACGTCACGCAATAATACTGCCTCGTTGCAGCCATTAGGCTTAGAGCCGTTGCATTATTTATGCCCCGCTACCCGTACCATCGGCATATTAGAAACAGAGTTGCATCCGAAACAATTTCTAGCGTTATATCATGCCCCTGCCGTTCCCGCAGAACAGATTGAGCATGTGCGTCAAAAAATGAGCAAAATTATTCCCAATGCAGAGGAACATCTATTGCCTCAGGCGGTAGATGTGCAGCGCATCATGGGAACGCCTATACCTACACTCACCCTTGGTGCGGTGAAAGCGCAACCAATCAAACAAAATAGTTGGGGACAGACGAAACCGAACGGTGCGCCATGTGCATTGGCAACAGCAGAATTATCCTTCACCTATGAGGGAAAACGCTTTGCGTGGCAGGATAGTATCACAGAATTTACACGTATGCACCAAGGTGTCGCGCATGTCATAGGCAGAAATGCACAAGAAGAACAACGTTTTGAGAAGCAACTATTCGCTGAAGGTATTCAGACAGCGTTGCATGATGTGGCGCATCATTATCAGACCCATTCAGCCCATGCCTATAAACGTATTATTACCAACAAGTACGGGGTGGCGCACGCAAACAAAGAGGTAGATGCGCAATGGCGACATGTGATGCAGAACATCATCCCGCAACTCAAAGAACAAGGCTGGAAGATTCGCATCGAGAAGGATTTCCCCTATAATATTATTGAGGCGGACGATACGTGGTATGCAGAAATTGACGAATCGGCACAGCCCCACAAAGGCAGCGGGATCGATTGGTTTGGCTTGGAGTTGGGGATTCATGTCGATGGCGAAAAAATGAACCTCGTGCCTATTTTGCTGAAGTTACTTGAACATCAAACAAATATATTTGATGTGATTGCCGCACTTCCGCAGGGTGAACCTCTGATCATCCCTCTAGCTGATGGCAGAAGACTCGCTTTGCCTGCACCGCGAGCGCAGATGGTATTGCAGACGCTGCACAATCTTTTTCATGGTGAGCGTCTCAACAAAAACGGGCAACTCACCCTACAACACACCGATGCCGCCTTATTGGCAGAAATGCAAGCTGCTATGGAATCCCTATCCGTGCGTTGGATTGGTGGTGAAAAATTACGCATGATTGGGGAACGCTTACGCAATTTCAAAGAAATTACCCCCGTTCAGCCACCCGCAACATTTCATGGTACGTTGCGCCCCTATCAACAAGAGGGATTAAGCTGGATGCAATTTCTACGATCCTATGATTTAGCAGGTATTCTTGCTGATGATATGGGGCTTGGAAAAACCGTACAACTTCTTGCACATATCGCCACGGAAAAAGCTGAAGGTCGCCTAACCCATCCTTTTCTGATTCTTGCTCCCACCAGCCTTATGGGGAATTGGCGTAGAGAAGCACAGAAATTTGCGCCCTCTCTTTCGGTGCTGGTATCACACGGATCGGAGCGCAAAGAACAATTTGATCGCATAGCCGAGCATGATATTGTGCTGACAACCTATCCATTGCTCCCACGCGATAAAGACACATTGCTCCAGCATCATTTTCATACGATTGTGTTGGATGAAGCGCAAACCATCAAAAATGCGCGTGCCAAAATTACCCAGATTGCCTTACAGTTGAAATCACAGCATCGTCTTTGCTTGACAGGAACACCGCTTGAGAATCATTTAGGGGAACTTTGGTCTTTGTTTAATTTTCTTCTCCCCGGTTATTTAGGGGATACGCGTACCTTCACCTCGCTCTTTAGGAATCCTATTGAAAAAGAAAAGGATAGAGAGAAATCACTGTCACTTTCACGCAAAGTACAACCATTTATCTTACGGCGTACCAAGCAGGATGTTGCCACAGAATTACCACCCAAAACGGAAACACTTCGCATTATTGAGTTGGAAGGAGATCAACGCGATCTCTATGAAACGATCCGTACCGCGATGCATGAAAAAGTGCAGGCAGAAATAGCAACGAAAGGCTTGAATAAAAGCCATATTATTGTCTTGGATGCCCTATTAAAATTGCGTCAAACATGCTGTGATCCTAGCCTTCTTTCTAGCGTGGAGGCAGCAAAAAAAGTCAAAGAATCCGCAAAGCGCACCGCCTTATTGGAAATGCTGATTCCGATGGTGGAAGAAGGGCGAAAAATCTTACTCTTTTCGCAATTTACCAGTATGTTGGATATAATCATAAAAGACTTAAAAGCACATGCCATTCCCTATGTGACGATTACGGGCAAGACAAAAGATCGTGAAACTCCCATCAAACAATTTCAAGAGGGTGATGTGCCACTCTTTCTGATTAGCTTAAAAGCAGGTGGCGTTGGGTTAAATCTTACCGCAGCAGATACGGTCATTCATTA
Source organism: Alphaproteobacteria bacterium (assembly GCA_004293935.1). Lineage (GTDB taxonomy): Bacteria > Pseudomonadota > Alphaproteobacteria > Rickettsiales > UBA998 > RDZH01. The sequence goes on from RDZH01000017.1 coordinate 78,559, forward strand.
TGATCCGTGGTGGAATCCTGCAGCGGAAATGCAAGCAACAGATCGCGCTTATCGTATTGGGCAAGATAAACCTGTGTTTGTGTATAAACTCATTACTGCCAATACTGTAGAAGAAAAAATACTTCATATGCAGGAGCATAAGCGGTTATTAATGGATGGATTATTTGATCCATCGAATAAAAGTGCAGCACACCTCACTACGGAGGATATTAGCATACTCTTTGAACCACTTGTCGCACCGAATGGTTGATTCTTGTCATGCTTGGCATAAGGCAGGCATCCAGTACAACGGCTTTAACTGGATTCCCGCCTTACGCTAAGAATGACGACTATAATAAGCTGTCACTTCAAGGACTCAACTCCTTGAAGTGACAGGGTGCAAGGACTAACGCCCTTTTCCAGCTTTATAAAAGCCTTTATTATGATCATAGTTGGTATTATCAGTCAGCATTTGGTCGGCATTGTCAGAACCAATGAGTGTACCACCTTGGATTTTGCCATGCCCTGTTTCACGCAATGCTTCACTGAGTGTTTCAAATTGATAGCCTTCTTGGCGTAATTGCGGCACGAATGCTTCAAGTTTCTGCACCACGGTGAGTTCATTGCCATCACCACGGAACGCATCATTTTTGTGAGGGAAACGCGGATCATTGGCGGGTAAGTCGGCATTATGCATCAAGACGTTGCTGCGCCCTGCACGGATACCAGCCAAAGCATCTGCCCCAAGTGCTGCACCGCTTTTGGTTTTATAATCCTCGGTATCCAAATCCCACATGGCAATCGCAAGCCCTTCTTCGGAAAGTATGCGCTGATAACGCTCATTGACAATTCCTCCCGGTGGACGGAATAGGGCGACATTATAATTCGGAAATTCTTCGCGCACAAGGTCGGTTAAAAATTTCTTGGAGTCTTGTACATCTTTACGGATGATGCTATCAGGTTTATCAGCAAGCGTATAATCGTGATTGGTGCTGTGTAATCCCACTTCATGCCCTTCACGTACCATACGTTTGATCAATTCACGCTTAGTGGGGTTATCGATGGTATCGGTAGTGATAAAGAAGGTAGCTTTGGCATTGTGTTTTTTCAAGAAATCCAATAAGTCTTTGGTGGCTTCCTCGCCTTTTGTTCCTTCCCCCATGATGCCATCATCAAAAGAAAGCTGTACATCTTTTTCACTTGTTCCCACTAAATTAATACGATCAGCGGGGTTTGCCCCTGCGATCACTTTAATGGTTTGCGCAGCTTGTGATGCTTGGCGCGCTACATCTGGGGTTACGCCTTGCGGTTTTGCAGGAGTAGCCGGAGTTGTGGTTTGCGTTGTTTGAGGTTGTGCAGCCTGAGTTTGTGTAGGTTGATTTGGTGCAGCTTGAGTTTGCGCGGGGGCATTAGGCGGATATTTTTCATTCACATAGGCAGTTAATGCCTCTTTATGTTGGGGGAATAATTCAATGATTTTTTCTTGCCACGCACGTTTTAGTGCTGGTATCTTTCTTTCTACTTCAAGTATTTTTTCTGGTGAATTGGTGGCACGTGCCGCTGCTAATTCAGAGGATATGGTTGCATTCAAACTTTCTGTTGAAACATCTAGGGTTGATTTAGCATGGTCTAGTGACGCTTGTGAAAGATTAATCCCTGCATTTTTTGCATGAAGGATAATCTTTTTTTTCATTTCTTCCGCTATTGTTTCTAATTTTGGATCAATGGGAGCAGTTTGTGGTGTTGAAGCGGGGGGTTGTGTTGTTGGTTGTGCTGTTGGTTGTTGCCCTCCCATCATTTGGCTGAACATCTGCATCATCCATTGCAAGAATTGATTGAACCATTCCATAATGCTTTTTCCTTATCGTTAGTAGCGTACTTGATCTTATCTATACTCTTGTAATGTTTCAGTTTTATGACAAAAGCAAAAAAAAATGAGATAGATTACTTGTTTAGTTCCTTTTTCTTATGGCATAAGCTATACTGATCTAAAGGAGACCAATTTATGGGAAGTATATTGCATGGTAACGCCAAGACTACGCCAAAA
>RDZH01000031.1 GCA_004293935.1 Alphaproteobacteria bacterium
CTATAATCACTTGCTTCCACAGAAGGCAATAGGGTATAAAACACCAGCAGAAGCAATCGCAGAAGCTATGAACTCACCCAACCTGACGGGGATGGACATTATGCCCGTGTCTCAACATTGGATCAAAATCCACAACATCAGATTGATGCCCTCAATGAAACCGGTTGCAAAAAGATATTTACCGAGAAAATATCTGGAGCAAGTCAGAAGCGACAACAGTTACAAGAAGCTCTTGATTATATGCGTGAAGGCGACACCCTCGTGGTTTGGAAATTATCACGACTTGCACGATCCTTGACGCAAATGATTAACACGGTCAAAGATATGGAGGAGCGAAAAATCAGCCTGAAAGTTATAACCCAAAATATCGACACATCAACACCGGAAGGCAGGCTGTTCTTTCATATGAATGCAGCCTTTGACCAGTTCCAGCGGGAAATTATCGTAGAAAATACAAAAGCAGGATTAAAATCAGCACGTAAAGGTGGTCGTATTGGAGGCAGACCAGCGATTATGACCGATGAAAAACTGCGTACGGCAAAAGCCATGCTTAAAGATACTGAAAATTATCCATTCATCTCCGATATTATCAAAACACTCAGTATAGGAAGAACAACTTTCTATCGCCATTTTCCGCCTGAAGTTATCCAACAATGCAGACCTCAGGAATCATAAGAACATGTCGCATCTCGTACCTTTGTAGGATTAAACCCTATTATAGCCTGGTATGATAGATAACAGTTAGCAACTATTAATGTTCGCATTATATTCTTTGGTCAATGCAACTAAGTCAAGATTTGCTTCATGACATTAAACCTACACCTTGGAGTATACTCCAATGTCAAGTATTATTTTATAAACTGACCGTAAAGCAGAAAGCCTAACCCATACACAGCAACAGTCACGGTGCAAGAAAGCAGTAACGCACTCCAAAACGGCATGTTCTGACCCAGCAGCCACGGCAGAATGAGAAAGAAACTGAGCGAGGGTATTACCAGCCAGAATACATCATGGGACATGCCCGCTATTTTTTTCGTATCGCCAGTGTCGAGGTAAATCCAGATGAACGCCAGCAGCGTGGTGAGGGGAAGGCTGGCAAGTAATGCCGCCATCAAGCTGAATCGCCGCGATAGCTCAGAGATTCCTGCAACAATCAGTGCTGTAGTGAAGGTTTTAAGTAAAAAATATCCCATACGCCTCCCATATTATTTAACCATTATAGCGAATGGAGCAAAAATATCTTTGCCGCCAATTTTCACCTGCGCAAACATTTTAACGAAGCCAGCCTTTTTCGGCTCGATGTGGAACTCCAGTTTTGGACCATCGCGCTCCGTTCCACCCGTGGGTTCTTTACCCATCGGGTGGATGTGCATCACGGAATTATAATCCTCGGTGAATCCTACGACATGCGCGAATGCTCCCATAACTGGCTCTAGCTGCGTGAATGGTTTTCCGTCTTTGGTGACGGTGATGTTGCCCATCACCGCGCTACCCGCTTTTGGTTCACTATCCAGCGCAAGGGTGAATGTATAGCCATCTACCATGCTGGTCATGATGATGGTTTTAATGATCGCAGCCTTATCCGTGACCGCATTTCCCATATCCGCCATTACATATTCTTGGCTGCCAGTAGCAACGGGAATCACATCCGCCCACACGCGGTAGCTGTCGTTCTTCTTCGGCGTGAAATCGAATACGAATTCACCCGCACTTCTACCCGCAACGGGGTGGATGTGATGATAATCTGTAAGCGACGGGTCAACGATCAGCAGATGCAGTTTCTTTGTATGCGCCTCTTTTAAGTCATCGAGCGTTAGCGGTTTGCCATTCGCCATATTTGTCATTTTCAGCGTTACCTGCGTCGTTTTCCCTGCCGTGAGTGTTGAGGCTGGATTTAATTCTAGTTTCACGCTATTTTGCGTTTTGGCTTCTTCATGTGCATTATGCGACATACCAGCCATATCGTGTCCCGCATGGATACTGGGTTCGCTATACGCAGGTGTTGCGAGTGCGAATATAAGAGCAGACATGCTCGTGAATAATTTATGCTTCATGTTTTAGTTCCTTTTTTGCTGATTGAATAATACGCCATGCACCTGTCACCGCTAACCAGCCGAGGATGACGGCATGTCCAAAGCACTTTGTGATAATGTTTGTTGATTAAATGCTCGCAGGCATGATTTTCACATCCAATTGACATAATACTACCTTTCCCTGACTTTTTACTCATACCGATGGAATAATCGGTAGAGTGCTGGAAGCACCAGCAGGGTAAGCAAGGTCGAGGAAATAATGCCGCCGATAACCACAGTGGCCAAAGGTCGTTGCACTTCCGAGCCTGCGCCGACATTAAGTGCCATTGGCACAAAGCCGAGCGATGCAACCAGTGCCGTCATCAAGACAGGGCGGAGACGGGTTAATGCACCTTCAATGATGGCTTGTTCAATGGGCAAGCCTTCATCGATCAGTTTGCGGATAAATGATACCATCACCACGCCATTCAGCACCGCTACGCCAGAGAGAGCGATAAAGCCGACGCCCGCCGAGATCGAAAGCGGAATATCGCGTAAGTACAAAGCCATCACCCCGCCTGTCAATGCCAGCGGTACGCCAGAGAACACAATCAGCGCATCGCGGGTAGAGCCAAACAGGGTAAACAACAGGCCAAAAATAAGCAGCAATGCCATCGGCACGACAATTTGCAGTCGCTTACTGGCCGAAATCAACTGCTCGAACGTGCCGCCATACTCCACCCAATACCCCGCAGGCATTTCCACTTTTTCACGCACGGATTGCTGCAATTCAGTGACGAAAGAGCCAAGATCACGACCGCGCACATTAGCCGTAACGACCACGCGGCGTTTGCCATTCTCACGGCTGATCTGGTTCGGACCTGGTGCAATCTCAATGCTGACCACTTCCGAAAGTGGTACATACCCGAACGGGTGTGGATCATTGGATGCTGTCACTGGCAAGGGAATGGGAAGACGCTTCAAGGCTTCCATATCGGTGCGAAGTGCTTCAGGCAAACGAACCACCAGATCAAATCGGCGGTCGCCTTCAAAGATTTGACCAACAGCCTTGCCGCCCATCGCAACTTCCACCACATCCTGCACATCGCTGACATTCATGCCGTAGCGGTCAAGCGCGTCACGGTCGGGAATAATACTCAACACAGGCAAGCCAGTGATCTGCTCAGTCTTGCCATCCGCTGCACCTGAAATCGTATTGATAACGGCTTCAATTTTTTCTCCTGTTTCTAAAAGCACACCCAGATCATCGCCGTACACTTTCACGGCGACATCGCTACGCACGCCAGAAATCAGCTCGTTAAAGCGCATCTGAATCGGCTGAGTGAATTCATAGTTGTTCCCCGGAATCTCACCCACGGCTTTTTCAATTTCCTTCACCAACACAGCTTTAGGCTTATCTGGATCAGGCCATTGTTTACGGTTTTTCAGCATCACAAACGCATCCGCGACACTTGGCGGCATAGGATCAGTGGCGACTTCTGCTGTGCCGAGCTTGGCAAATACCAAATCTACTTCAGGGAATTGCTTGATCCGTGCTTCTAATGCTGTTTGCATTTTTACGGCTTGACTGAACGATGTGCCAGGGATGCGAAGTGCGTGAAGCGCAATATCACCTTCATCAAGGCTTGGAATAAACTCCGCCCCCATGCGCGATGCACCCAAACCACTGACCAGCACCAGAAGCACCGCGCCGATAGCCAGCTTTTTGCAATTTTGCAGTGACCAGCGCAGTTTAGGCTCGTACCATTCCCGAGATTTACGGAGGATGAAGTTTTCCTTTTCTTCCACTTTACCAGTGACAAACAATGCTACTGCGGCTGGAACGAAGGTAAACGACAACACTAATGCCGCCAACAACGCCGTTACCACCGTGAAGGCCATAGGGTGAAACATTTTGCCTTCCACACCTGTCAGCGCAAAAATTGGCAGATACACCACGGTGATAATAATAACCCCGAACAGGCTTGGCTTCACCACTTCTGCCGTGGCGGAGGATGCCAGCGCGAACCGCTCATCCTTCGAGAGCAAGCGGCCAAGTCGGTGCTGTTCCATGCCAAATCGCCGCAAACAGTTCTCGATGATAATCACCGCGCCATCGACAATCAGGCCGAAATCGAGCGCACCTAAGCTCATGAGATTGCCAGACACTTTATTGCCGACCATGCCACTGATCGTCATCAGCATGGTAATCGGAATCACAGCAGCTGTAATCAATGCGGCACGGATGTTACCAAGCAGCAGGAATAAAATCACCACCACCAGCAATGCGCCTTCGAGCAGGTTCTTTTCTACTGTCGCAATGGTGCGATCCACCAGCGTAGTGCGATCATAGACGGTTTTGGCAATCACGCCAGCAGGCAAGCTGCGGTTGACTTCCTTAAATCGTTCTGCCACGCGCTGCGATACGTCGCGGCTATTCTCACCAAGCAGCATGAATACCGTGCCAAGCACGACTTCCTCGCCATTTTGCGTCGCTGCACCTGTCCGCAATTCTTTGCCCATCAACACATCGCCCACGTCGCGCATACGGATGGTAACTCCACCTTGCTTCGCCACAATAATGCGGCTGATGTCTTCGATGGTCTTCACCTGCCCAGGAACACGGATAAGATATTGCTCACCGTTTTTCTCAACATATCCCGCGCCCACGTTTCCATTATTGCGAGCCAGCGAAGTCATCACGTCATCCATCGTCAAGCCATAAGCCATCAGTTTTTCAGGATAAGGCGTGACATGGAATTGCTTCTCAAATCCGCCGATAGTGTTGACTTCCGTGACCCCTTTGAGATTACGCAGCTGCGGCTTTACCACCCAATCCTGCAATTCGCGCAAATCGGTTGGCGTCCACGTGCTACCATCAGGCTTTTTTGCGCCTTCTTTTGGCTCAATAATGAACATAAAGATTTCCCCAAGACCCGTAGCAATTGGTCCCATTGTTGGCTCTAACCCAGCAGGCAACTGGCTTTTTACTTCTTGCAGCCGTTCAGCGATCAATTGACGCGCAAAGTAAATATCTGTGCCATCCTTGAACACCACCGTCACTTGGCTAAGGCCGTAGCGTGACAGGGAGCGCGTGTAATCCAGCCCTGGCAGTCCCGCAATTGCTGTTTCCACTGGATAGGTAATACGCTGCTCGGATTCAAGCGGCGAGAAGCCTTGTGCTTGTGTGTTGATCTGCACTTGCACGTTAGTAATATCTGGCACGGCATCAATCGGTAGCTTGCCGAAATTATAAATACCAATCGCACAGAGTGCGACGACAGTAATCATCACCAGTAAGCGTTGGCGGATTGAGAAATGGATTATACGTTCTAATAACATAGCGTTCCCTCTTAGTGGTCGTGGCTTGCGCCAGATTTTTCAATGTCGGCACGGATCAGGAAGCTATTCTCACTGACATACGGCGTTCCAGGCTTAATCCCACCCAGCACTTCAACCCATTCACCATCATTGGTTCCAAGTTCTAACATTCGCACTTCGTAGGTTTCACCAACCTGTGCGAAGACCACTGTAAAGTCGCGGAAACGCTGCAATGCGCTGGATGTAACCGCCAGAGGTACAGTTCGTTCATTAATCACTACGTCACCCAGCACCGTCATACCAGAACGCCAATTTCCTTGTGGATTATCAATGATTACTCGTGCAACTACTGTTTGGCTAGATGTTTCAGCAATTGGCAATAACGAATCAATCACGCCGATTGATTGCATCTTTCCTTCTACGCCACGCACCAGAACTTTTTGACCAATCTTGACTTTTTCAATATCCCGTTGAAACACATGAAACTCTGCCCACACTTTAGAGAGATCAGAGATGGCAAATAATTCATCAGCAGCAATTGCTTCACCAGTATTTGCATGGCGAGCCAAGACCACGCCATTAATGGGGGAGGGAACAGCATATACCTGCAAACTTTCATTGCTTTCCACTGTTGCAAGCACCTCGCCCGCTTTTACTGTATCACCCAATGATTTTTTCACCGAACGAATCACTCCTGCAAATCGTGCTTTAACATGCGCAGTGGCATTGGGGTTTAACGCAAGCCTGCCTGTGAGTGTTATGGTTTCACGTATAGTAGCAGGACCAGCTAGCTGCGTTTTTACGCCTGATAATTCTGCTGATTCCTTAGAGATAAGCGTGCGTCCTTCATAAGAAGCAAATGCCCATTCATAGGGCTTACCATCATACACTGCCTTTACTTTCACATCAAAGGAATGCGGTTCTGTAACAGTAGCATCACCCATCAGCGCGGCATCTTTCGGCACGAAGTTAAAGCTATTCACTTCACCATCAAGCCGCTTCAATTCCATAGTTAGCTGCACTTTGGAAGGGTCTATTGGTTTATTATTTTCATACGCAAACACACGGAATTGCGGCGGCACACCATCTTCAAAAATGGTGATTTCAACAGCAAAATCATCTTTTTTCAGTAACCGTCCATTATTAGGTCCGCGCTCAAATTCTTCTTCGGCTTTTTCACCGTGGCCATGTTCACCATGATCAGATTCCACATGTGTATCACGGGATGGATAAAGTAGATAGCCGCTACCACCAAGAATCACTGCCAAAGTAATAAGGATAAGTTTTTTGTTTTTCATTTAGATTCTCCTTTAATGTCTATTCGTGCCGCATGAATAGCACTCAGGCGTTCAAGCATGGCGCGTGCCGCGTGGTATTCTTTCAGTGCAGTGATTTGTTGTTGCTTTACTGTAAACAAACTGCGTTGTGCATCAAGCACTTCAAGATAAGGAAATCGTCCTAATTCATACCCATGACGTGCCAACGTAAATGCTTTTTCAGCCGATGGAAGCACTTCATGTTTTAGCGTTTCCGCACGCAGATAGGCATTTTCCATCTGCTGCTGCGCACGGGTCAGGTCAGCATTGATAGTAAGTACCGCGTTGTGGTTTTCAAACTCAGTACGACTCACTTCATTGCGGGCTTTTTCAATGTTACCACGATTTGCATTGAATACGGGGATGGGTAACGACACGCCAACCATGAACGCCCGATCTCTTGCGCTTGGTATATCAATCATTCCTACAGTAAATCGTGGATCGGGAATGGCGTTGGCTTTTTCTAAATCCAGCCTTGCTTTGGATTGCTCTGTCAAAGCACCAAGTTTTACAAGGTTAGGATTGACTTTCAGTTTTTCTTCAATGCCAGCAATGTCTGGCTTGGTGACTACATAGAATGCGCGGCTATCAAGCGTAAACATCACCCTTTCCTCACCTAGCAACGTGGCAAGGTTCTTTTGGGTGATCTCACGTTCACGCATCGCTGTATCCAGCGCGATGGTAGCAGTCGAGCGTTCTACTTCCGCACGGCTTTTCTGTATCAGCGGTGCGGCTGCTGCTGCTACACGAATGCTCACCGACTTTAATACATCCTCAGCCAAGTCTTTTTGTTCGCTAGCTAAGCGCACATTTTCTTCTGCTGCAACCGCATCAGCATAAGCGGTAGTCACTTCACGGATAATATCCAGCTTGGCAGCTTGCTCATCAAGTGAAGCAATTTCAACGCCTTTACCAGCGATATTCTCCCGTGCCGAAATCTTCCCACCCACTTCAATAAGCTGCGTTACGCCAAAACTATTTTGTTGCGGACTAATTGCTTTATATGCAGCACCTCCACCAAAATTTTCATTAGTGTAACTAATTTCTGGATTCTGCCATGCGCCTGCTTGTCGTTGCTCGCCTTTAGCTGCGGCAACACCACTATTGAATGCTTTTAGACGTGGCGACTGCGCAAGTGCTTTTGCAATCGCATCATCTAATGTGAAGCCTTTAGGTTTCGCAGAAGCCACAGCAACCGCCGTAAGGGGCTTACCGTCAAGTTTTATGTTCGCTGCATTTTGCGCAAACACGGGCTGGCAGGTCACTATAGTGGCGCACAGCAGCCACAGCAATTTTTTCTGATACATGGATTCTCACCGCTTAATTCCTTGAAAAACTTTTCCCCTTTCGCTCTGCGCTTCACGCAACCGCTCAAGGTGGAGGGAATAGGACATGCGGCATCGGAGCATCTAAATTGACACTCTTTCAAGCACAAGCCTGTTTTATGGAGTTAAACGTGGGAGGGTGGCTTAAGTGGTGGTCCGACCACTACGGATGTCGTGGTATCTTGCTGAAGAACGAAAACTGTTCGGCTGGAAACGAACACTGGTTCAGATACAGTCAAGTTATGAATAGAAGAAATATGAGGGCAACAGCAATGATGTCCCGCATTTGCCAGTTTGCCATCATCTTGCTTTTCATTTTGATGATAATCCTTAGACTGTTCAATCATCTGGCAGTCATCACCTTCACAATTCACACCTGATGCATGTGCGATAGGCGCAACAAGCAGCGAAAGAATAATGAAAAGACAAGCTAGGATTTTGTGCATAACTACAAAAATATAGTGCAAAAAACAATTACTCGCAAGAAAATAATAAAAAAGTTGTTAGATTGTAGCCAATTTGAGAATTATCCGACTTTTAGCGAATCACCGCTCAACCGCCATTTTCACAATTCTTTCAAAATCTCCCAACTCATAAGGGAACGATGCTAATTGCGCTTTGAAAGGCTCTGCGGCATCTAACAACCTTGTGCGCTGCATGGCGGGGAGGGGGCGGGATGCGTCACGCTTGGGATATTGACGGGTAAGCTGGGTTGCAAGATACTCTCCCATACCAATAGCGTAGTGGATTTCCTCCAACAGGGCTTGCACATCATGCTTCAGGAGGAACTCCTCTGGGTCTTTGAAACCTTGTGGCACTTTAGCGATATAGACTTCAAACGGGTGCGCATGGGCAAGCAATCGCTGGGTGATGCGCAAAGTTGCATCTTGCCCCGCATCGTCGTTATCTAACAGCAAAATCACCCTCTTGATACCATTCTCAGCAAGCATATCGCATTGTGCTTCGTTCAAGCCGCAACCATTCAGTGATACGGCGTGGCGCATACCCCGTGCTTTAGCAAGCAACGCATCAAGCACGCCTTCCATGATGATGATTTCAGTTGCATCACGGGGAATATTGATGATACCAGCCTCACGATTGAGGTTTTTGAGGTTTTTATATTTTGGCAATTCATCATTGATGGTGAACCGCTCACATTGCACCTGCCGAAATACAAATCCTTCCAATGCGCCATATACCCCGTAACATGGAATTACCAGCGGATGCTCGGTGTAATATTCCATGCGTTTGCAGAAGAAATTGATATATTTCTCCTCTAGCTTCGGGAGTTTCTCCTTCAGGCGGTCTTTGAGTGTGGCAATTTCGGGTATGCTACCTAGTTTCATGCGCCTTATATCCATATCATCATCATCATCATCATCATAGCCTCTGCCTGCAAGATATGCCCGCACCTCACACCCTATGTCAGTTGATCCCATATCCTGCATCGCCAATTCATGAAAAGCACGTAGCACATAGGGGTGTATATCTGCTACTAATTCGATTGGTGTTTTAGGGTCATAATCTTTGCTCTGAGTCGGAGCAGGTATGGATAATCCAGCATAATCCAGTAGGGCATTAAATGGATCAGTGATCCCCCGATATTTCTCAAGGTAATCCCAAAAAGAAATGCTTTGATTGCCCCGAAAATCAAACAAATACCCCGCTCTGTCAAAATAAATCCATACTTTGCCAACGGACGAGCCAAACGAACCATCAATTTTGCGGCTATTGGTGGAATACCAAACCGTATATTGCATCTGATGCTACCGCGACACAACCAACCAACCCTACTGCACCTATTCAAGCAATAACTGCTCAATCTCCTCATCAAAATCAGCAAAACCAAATGGAATTGATGATGCAACAAGAAGCATTTCGCTTGATGCAGGAAAAACAAAAAGAAGCACAGGCACGCATCGCATCACATCAACTCATCTATGATACCCCGGCTTCTCCATCAGACCCACAGAATATTACTTCACTCAACATGGGTGCAACAACCATGGGGAACAACCCCTTACTCGGTGCAAACAAAGAGACTAAGGATGCCTTACCTCAGGCGAACATCCAAGCACCCGTCAAAGTTCCAGCGGTTCAAATGACGGAATTGCACGGATTAATTACCCAAGGCACGATTATCAGTGGCCTCATGGAAACCGCTATCAGTAGTGGGCTACCTGGAATGACACGTGCGATCGTAAGCGAAGATGTCTATAGCTTTGATAAAGCCAATTTATTGATTCCCACTGGTTCATCATTGGTGGGGCAATATCGTTCAGCAGTAACGCAAGGACAAAATCGTGTCTTTATCGTATGGGATCGCTTAATTAGACCCGATGGCGTAAGCATCAACATCGCATCTTCTGGTGTTGATAATTTAGGACGCAGTGGCACAGAAGGCGTTGTAGATACACATTTCTGGGATAGGTTCGGTGCATCGGTGCTATTATCCGTCATTGATGCGGGTGCGCAAGTGGCGGTGCAATCTGCCAATGACTCCAATACCAATATTGCTCTTAACACGGGCAATGGACTATCTCGATCGTCAGAAATTGCCCTTGAAAACTCTATCAATATTCCTCCAACAATCCATATTGATCAAGGTGAGCGCATTAAAATAATCGTTGGTCACGATTTAGATTTCTCTACCGTTGAAAATATTGCATGGCATGAGTGAAAACGTCCATCTAACTCAATTATTGCAGCCGTTATTGCCCTATTTACAGGATGCAAAGGTTAGTGAAATATCCATCAATCGCCCTGGTGTGATTTGGTGCGAGCGAGCAGGCGAAGTAGAAATGCAGCAACATCACGTTGATAGCATTACCGAATCTCACTTGCGCAAACTAGCACGCCTTATCGCTGGGGAATCAGGGCAAGAAATCAACGAGGAAAAGCCTTTGCTTTCATCCGTACTTCCGAGTGGTGAGCGCATACAAATCATCCTATCACCCACAGCACGCTTTGGCATAGCATGTTCTATACGAAAGCAAGTATTGCATAATATTTCATTACATGAATATGCGGCAGTTGGTGCTTTTGCTGCCACCAGATTCATTGAATCAGCTCATGCCCACAGCGATGATACTATTCTTAAAAACATGATGAGCAGCGGTGATGTTCACGGTTTCATCAAACATGCCGTGCTTACTAAGAAGAATTTGGTAATTTCTGGAGGCACTTCTACAGGAAAAACTACCTTCTTAAACGCCGTACTGAAAGAGATTCCTGCACATGAGCGCATTATCACAATCGAAGATGCTGCCGAATTATCACCACCTCATGCGAATTGGGTGTCACTCATTGCCAGTAAAGGAAGCCAAGGAATCTCTAAAGCAACCGTTGCATCGTTATTAGAAGCATCACTACGTATGCGCCCTGATCGCATCTTGCTGGGAGAATTACGTGGCTCGGAAGCATATATTTTCTTGAGAGCAGTCAACACAGGGCATCCTGGATCGATTACTACTGTTCACGCTGATACGCCTGCACGAGCCCTTGAACAAATTGGATTGATGGTCATGCAAGCCAATCTCGGTGTATCGCATCACGATATTATGACCTATATCCGTTCTATCGTAGACATCGTCATTCAACTAAAACGAATCAATGGCAAACGCCTTGTTTCTGACATCTGGTATCCATCCTATGATTCATCGTTATCGTAAAACCTTTTATGCCCTCGGTATCATTACCGTTTTGATTCTATGTTCGTATGTTTCATCGATCATTAATTATGCCATGCATGGGTTTGATATAACCGAAGCTACACCACTATCAATCTGGATGCACATGATGTATGCAGGCTTCAATGATAAAATGTTCGTAGCTTTGTCATTGCCTGTGATTGCGATTATTTCTTTCATATACTGGCTACTACATCGCCCTCGCCCTATTTATGGTGATGCCCGCTGGGCGCGAAAACCTGAAATCAAAAAAGCCAAATTATTCGACAAATATGGTGTTATCCTTGGTAAATATAGTGGTGACTATCTCATTAATGGCGAACATGGTCATGTGTTGGTGACAGCACCGACAGGATCAGGAAAAGGGGTAGGAGTTGTCATCCCCAACCTCCTCGCATGGAAGGGTTCAGCCATTATCATGGATGTGAAACTTGAAAATTTCCGTCTCACGTCAGGATTTCGTGCTAACTATGGACGTGTATGTCGCTTTTCGCCGCGTGACGCACATACGCATCGCTTTAATCCGTTGGATACAGTGCGCCGCGATCCGCTACATAAAATTGCCGATATTGCCGATGTTGCTGCTATTCTTATTCCAAGCAATCCACATGGTCATGATACTATGTGGGATAATGAAGCACGCGATCTCTTCGTGGCACTTGCCATCTACGTCATTGATAGCGAACAAACCGATGCTACGATTGGAACTATCTATCGTATGCTTACCGCTGATATAGATATTGCTGAGCTGATGCGCTATATTCTGGAACATGAAGTGATAGATCCTGCAAGTCGCAATTCCTTCAATAATTTCATCCAAAAAGCAGATAAAGAACGATCAGGGGTTCGCTCTCAACTGTCCAGCCGACTCAATCTATGGAAAGAACCCAACATTGATGCAGCAACATCTGCCAGCGATTTTCGTATTGAAGATTTCAGGAAAAACAAAACCTCTCTCTATATTGGGTTTGCTTTAAGCGATCTCGATGCACTTGCTCCATTGCTCAATCTGTTTTGCCAATTAGCCGTCAAAATCTTGGTACGACACATCCCCAAAGATGATGAACCACATGAAGTTTTGATGCTAATCGATGAGTTCCCTGCTCTTGGACGCATGGAAAGTCTGGTAAAATCCATTGCTGTCGTGCGTGAATACAAACTGCGCATGATGATGATCATTCAAGGTCTTTCGCAACTTGATCAACTCTACAAAAAAGAAGGGCGTGATTTCATCATGCAAAATTCTGCACTGCAACTGTTCTATGCCACCAATGATGAAACCACCACTAAAACAATTTCTGAAAAACTTGGTACTACCACCATTAAAACGCTCACACGCAATCAAAACCGTAATCTCAAACTTACCGAACTCGGTTCACATGCACATTCCGTTACCAAGCGCGAATTCATGCTACCCCAAGAAATACGCACGCTTTCCAATAAAAAGTCTATCATTTTCAAAGAAAATCATCGCCCTATCCTTGCCAACAAAATACGCTATTATGAAGATAAAGTTTTTAACAGCAGAATCTGTGACCCTGCTCCCGTGCCTGAAATAAGCATTACGCCTCCCACTACACTATCTGCGGTGCTACGTGCGTTAGAGATAAAAAAAACCAAATCCAACACACAATCTACTGAGAAAGAAGCACGTGCAAAAAACACAGATACACTTCGTGATCAACTAAAAAATGATCCTTTTCTTGAACACGATGATTCAATGTGACATTCCATGTTTGCAATCTATCGTTCGAGTTCTTTATACGCATCTATGGTTTTCTTCCTTTGCATTGATTCCTCAACCATTGAATCTAAGCTCGGAACATAACGTGCTGCAATATATCGTATATCATTGCTCTGGTTCAATAAAGAAAGCTCCTTAACAGCATCTCGCACACGCTCTATATCACTAGCGACATTCCTCTGTTCTGTTTCCGATTGCACCTTATCTTGCGCATCAATAACCAATAATATTCCTGTATAAAGCTGTTTTTTTGCTGCCACTACATCACTATTTTCTTTGGCTTCAGCCAATGCAACCGTAGCAGCCAATGATAATCGTTCCGCAGAACTTAAGGCTGCAAGCTCTGGTTTTTGCTCCATGATGCCAAAAAGGCGACCCACAAACTGCTCTTTATATATGTATACTGATTTTTGCGACATATTATCTCGATAATATTGCTCCGTGATGATTGGTTCTGATGCGTTCTTCTGCATAACCACACGCTCATTAACTCCAACACCCATTGCCATTACCTCCTGCATCAAATTCATGTTCCCTTGAAAAGATGCAATAGACGCTTCATTCCACATATGTGGGGGAAATTTTGTAAGATCAAACTCCAAATGAGCAGCACGTGCTAATCTCTCAAGATGTACCCGCATGGTGCGCCCATTACCCTCTCTAAATGGGTGAATGGCATTAAGTTCGCTGATATGATGCGCAGAACGCTCAACAAACTGATCAACAGAAATATTCTTGAAATCCCACTTTTGTAGTGTGCGAAGCTCTTTATCCAATGACGATTCTACAAAACTCTGCACAGCAAAAAAGCTATTGCCTTTTGACAATTCTGTCACCCTGATCTTACCCGCCCATTCATAGACATCTTGAAAAAGATACTGATGTATTTTCAAGTAAGAAGCAGTATCTTTGGCTATTGAAGCGTTTGTGTCTGCACGTAGTTGCTCTCTGCGTTTTTGCGTAACAATCCTCTCCATTTGCTTAAGTTGTTCACGATCACGTATATCAGCCTTGTTGATAAGTACCGTAGTGCCTGGATATACATAGGGATCAACCATACTATTTTTCCTTAAAAGAATTCAGTGTATATTCCATAATATAGGCAACTTCTTCATCAGGAGATAATCCCATACGATCTACTCTCTCTAACAAAGCAATATCTTCATCTGTCACATGCATATTTTCTATTGCTAGGCATGCAATAGCTTGCCTGCGTGCCTCTGGCATAGCTGGTTTATCTTTTCCCTTAAGACGTTCAAACTCTTCAATATCAAGCAACACGCGCACAGGGCGGTTATGCTTGGTGATATAGACAGGAGCTTTTGCTGAAGCATCGATATATTTGCCAACATGTGTTTTGAAATCTGTAGCTGTAATCATATGTGGTTCCATACTATTCTCTTCTCTATGCATATGTTCATTATAGGCGTTTTGACTATTTTAATCAATATATTTATACCCTAATCCAAATCCACTTCTAACTCTGCTCCTCGTTCCTTATTTTGCACTTTATGGGATAAATGCTCTGCAACATGCTGTACTCCTTCCCTGAAGCGTGCAATCTCTAAGCGCAAACCATCAGGAGTGTTTTTGTCATCACTTAATCCGTTCATTCTGTTGGCAATATCTTCTACTTGTTGCTGAATATCCGTTGAATGACCCTGCGTCGCATCAACACCATCTGCTAAAAGCTGCATCGATGCACGCAACCCCGCAATACGCTGTTTAGGAGATAATTGAGCATTTTCGGCGCGATCCATCGCCAAACTAGAAGCTATCATAGAACGATCATGTTCTGTCATAGAATGAGTAGCTTGATCTGCTTCAAAGACTTGATTGACTTTTTTCACCAAAATGGATGCAACATACTCCGCATCAGATGATTGTATGAATTTCCTATGATTATGCACCTTTTCTTGGAGTTGTTTGGCGTGTAGTTCTGCGCGTTCACGTAAGCGTTGATAAGCGATGTTGAGTCGATCCCATAAGGACTGCACGCGCTGTTGTTGCTCCTGCCTATAATTGAACGCTTGCGTGGTGTAATCTAATGTGGAACGGTTAGCACCTGAGCGACTGAGTGATTGCTTCATCTGCGCAATGGTGCGGAATTGGTTCGATGCAGCATAGAGCTGCACATGCTTCCTGTGGCGCGTCATCGCAACATAGGTAGCATGGCGATCAAAATGCTTGCTCGCCAACACATAAGTTTCATCGACCGTGACCCCTTGTGCCTTATGCACCGTTGCGGCATAACCATGCTGGAACTTCGTATATTCTTTTGCATCAAATGCAATGTCTTCTCCATTATCCAATGTCACATGAAACGAGCTTCCATCCATATGCTTAATGCGCCCAAGCGTCCCATTCATTACCCCAAGCTCTTTGTTGTTCTCTCTAAACATCACCCGATCACCAACTGCAAAGGCAACAGGTTGCTGATATTCACCTTCATTATCTTGCATCGTGATACGGATGGTGTTTTGCGCAAGCGCAATATGCCCCAAAACCATGAGACGTTGACGAATCGATGCGTTCAAGGCTTCCACATCTTTGCGTGTGAAGGCAAGCACCATCCGTGAAACACTGTTATCCTGAGTATAGGATGCCATATAATCATCAACCAACTGCTGCTGCGCCATTGCCAAAGATAGCGAGCTGTTAGGCAATGATTGTGCTACACTGGCACTCAACACGCCATTATCAGACCGTAAAAACAATGCTGCATGAGAAGATGCATCCGCACGTGCCTTTTCACGTGAGATGCCTTGCGCCACCAGATAATCTGCTGCTACTTCTTCCGATGTGAGTGCATAATGCTTCACGTAGGATGCATGACCAGCATAATCAGCATGAATTGCCTCTACCAATGCATCACGCCGTGCCTTCACTTGCCTGAACTCATCCCATACCTCATGCTGCTTTAATTCAACACCATCACGCTGCGCCTCAACAACAAGCTCCGCTGCCCTCACCCGCATCTCATGATATTCTGCAACATGCATGTAATAGCCTTGTTCTTGTGCCGATAATCCAGCCTCCAACGCTTTGCGTTCAAGATACGATATTGCCTCCGCATTCAATGATAATGCAGGCACAGCAAGCCCCTTCTTGATGCCCGCCACTATCTTATCACTCAGCATATGCTTAGATGCAAGAATGTGTTCACGATTGAATCTTTCAGCCACCATGCGATCAGCATGAGCTTTTGCGTGTTCATGCCACACGCCATCATGCTGCTGCGCATGTACCGCCAAGCGAGACATATCAACATTGTGATAGCGCACCATGCGATAATAGTCATGCGCATCACGCATGAATTGTGCTGCTAACTCATTACGACTATCCACATAGAACTGATACACATCGTACTGCGCATGATCTTTGAGCGCAGTCCCCTCCTCTTGCGCAACGCGAGCAATCGCTCTGGCCGCCTTATCATGGCTTAGATATTCTGCTACGCGCATAAAGCGTTGCACATCATCCTTAGCCATTCCTGCCTTAATAAGAAGCTCCTCATTCACTTCTGTGGGGGGCTTTGGCTGCACTGAATATGACGATAGATGCACCACATGCCCTCGTTCCTCATAAGTTGAGAGTGCATCTATTGTGCGCTCTTGCGCAAAATCCTTCGATGCCGCACGCATCCATTCCACCTGCTGCCGTCTAATGTCACTCAGCTCACTTTTTCCTAATCGCTCTACAATCGTTCTAAACGCTGCACCCGCCTGAATGGATTGCAACTGCTCATGATCTCCCACCAACACGATCTTCGCACCTGAGCGATGCACCACATCCAATAATTGATGCATCTGCGCTGCTCCAACCATCGCTGCCTCATCCAGCACAATCACATCCCTAGACCCAATCATATGTTCTGATAGATACTGCTTTTGCTTTTCCGATAGTGGCACATTCTGCAAAGAATCCATCATTCGATGCGCATTCTCACTATGCATCAGAAAACTTGCAAGCGTTGATGATGCAATCCCCGCTTCCGATAAATTAGAAGCTGCAATGCCTGATAATGCTGTACCGCGTACCCGATAACCTTGCGCCTCCCATGCATCCCGCGCTGCTTCCATAATCGTCGTTTTACCTGCACCAGCCATACCAAGCACTATGCTCATTTGCTCCGCCTGTGTCACATAATGAATAGAGGCTTTCTGTTCATCACTCAAAGCAGCAACCCCTTTCGTTTCACTGTGCAAACGATGATCTAACTTCTCAATCGCACGCTCCACATGCTTTTGCGATACCGCAAAATCACGACGCTTCGATAATGCGACCGCTTTCGCAATGACATCCTGTTCCATGCGAATCATCTCAGGAGTAGTCATTGCAATCTCACTTCCATTATTCGCTAACACTACCACACGATCCGATTGCATAACCTCACGCACTGCGGCACAACGATCAGCTTCATCAGCAATAAAACGGCGCAATGCTGCATCAATATCCGCATCAGAAAATACCGCTTTCTGCTCACTCAAAACATCAATAATCAACGATGGATTCGCCATTATCCGCGCCCGATTTCTCTCACGCACCTCATGCACTTGATCCACAATACGCGATGATTCTCCACGCATCATCATCGCATGACCGCCCTGCCCTAACTTGCATGTTGGCTCTAAAGCAATCCCACGATCCGCATAGGAACGATGATCAACTATCACTTCATGCCCAAAGGCTTGCAAATACTCATTTTGCTTGGCTGCCCATTCCTGACGCAATGATACAAGCAATTCCTTAGAACCCCACACATCGCCATATTCATAAATAATCTCGCCATCAAATCCGCGCTTTACTTCTCCTGTTTCGACATCAATCACCGCCTTCTTCTTTTTTCCAAAGCCATCTTCTGTCAAAGGGCGCATCGTCAACATGACATGCACATGCGGATTATTCTCATCATCCATATGAACCGACCAATCTGCAATCATCCCACGCGCAACCATACTATCCCGAATATAATCATGCGCGAGCTTGATGTTTTGTTCCCTCGTCAATTCCACAGGCAAGGAAAACTCAATCTCTCGAGCAAGCTGGGCATTATCCCGCTTCTCTAAGCGTTCCACCATATTCCATAATTCACAACTCATCTGATGCGTACCATCACGAAATGCTTGTGTCCATGCAGGTGCATCTTCTGGAAACATCAATCCACTATGTACCACGCCTTGTTTATTTTCATAATAATGAATCATTGAGGTGCGCTCATCTTTCATGACCGTGGCGCGACGATAGGCAGAGGCTGCAACGGCACTACGTCCCTGCCCTCGGCTTATCGTTTTTGCATGAAGATGATAATTCGCCATACCGAGTACCATAGCACATAAAAACAATAAAAAACAACAATTTTCACACCGTTATAAAATAACGGATAAGTGCGCCATTAAAATTACGCTGACGCTTCATTTAGTAATGGACTTCGCCAGTGCGTTTTGCTACTATCTCAATCAAGCAACAAACTCTATCGCCACATTCTATCACTGAGTATCACATTATGAGCATCACTCTTATCAAACAACAAATCGAAAAAAACAAAGCAGATTTGGACGCAAAAAAGAAAAGAGACCAAGAACTGAAGAAAAAACTTTCTCATGAAATTGCAGAACTGGTGATAGAATCAGGATTGCTTGATCTACCGATAACAGAAGATGATCTGCGTAAAGAACTCAAAGATTGCGCGACTCGTATGCAAAAAAAAACAAACGAGCAACCTATAACGAATATCTCAGAAACCGCATCGAACTCAACAAACTCATCCACAAATACGCCCGTCTAAAAATGCAAGAACGTAAAACAGACACACGTCAAAAAATCCTTCTTGGTGGACTGGTTGTTAAAGCAGGATTACGTGATGTAGATGCTAATATCATTCTCGGAATACTCACAGATGGCTTCAGTAAGATTCAAGGCAAAGATAGTGAATATGCACTGCAGTATTTCAAAAAACTCGGAGATGAAGCATTTCAAAATATGCTATAAATCAGTAAGTCTAATGGTTCTCGTACTTATAACAATTCCTATTGTTGTTTTGTTTTTAGGCATATTGCAATATAATTTCTTGTTTATACAAGAACCTAAAAAAATTTATAACCATCATAGAAAAACTATTGAGGACTCATATCATGCCATATGCAATGTTGATAAAAAGTTTTGTGAAGATGTGAATAATAATGACAAAATAAAATTTTATGTTTCCTCCAGTCCATCGATACTATTATTTATATTGGATACACTATATCCACAACCAAGTCTCTCTGGAAGTGCCAATTTTAAAGATAATAAATGGAGCATAACACTTCCTCATCATGTATTTAATCAATACGTTGAAGCACTTCCTATTGTGCTTTATCATGAAACTCTACATACAAAAATTTCAAATGCAACCTTATACAGGGCAGCTCTATCAACGGCGATAATTACATTTTTCTGCGTATAGATGTGCGGAGTCGTGGTTTATAGTGCCATTAGAGGCGAGCTAATTCCCACA